>NZ_JBITCO010000001.1:0-605809 GCF_044453265.1 Kitasatospora sp. NPDC051705
GCCCGCCCGCCCCCCGCCCCACCCCACGGGGCCCCCCCCCGGGGGGAAACCGGTCCACCCCCCACCCCCCCGGCCGCGCCCCGCCCCCCGGGGACAGGGGGCGGCCCGCGACGGGACCCCACCAAGGCGGCAAACCCCAGGAACGAGGGGCCACCGCCTCGGCGGGACAGGAGAACAGACAGACCAGACAGACCAGCCCCCACCCCGCCGAACGGACGGACCCGGCCGGGGCCACCGAGGGCGGACCGACCGCACGGACCAGACCCGGCAGCCCGCACGGGACGGGACGGACCAGACCCGGCAGCCCGGACGGGACAGGAACCGGCCCGACCGGGCGGGCCACGCCGAACCGGGCGGGCCGGCGGGGAGCCGGCCACAGCGGCCGGACCCCGACCGGCCCGACAAGCCCAACAGGCCGGCCGAGCGGGCCGGGAGGCGGCCGGCCCGGGCCGGCCCCGGGCGCCTGCGGACGGCGGGCTCCCCGGACCGGCAGGCCGCCCCGGGGAGGGCGGGCCTGCCCGGGAGGATGAGACGCCCGCACCGGCGGGCCGCCCCGGGGGTTGGCCGCCCCGGGGGTTGGCTCCCCCCGGGGGTTGGCTCCCCCGGGGCTTGGGCGCCCGGGGGGCCGCCCGGGGGCTCCCCGGGGGGTGGGGCGGCCCCCCGGCGCGGGTCAGGTGATGGAGGCGCCCGAGTCGATGCTGATGACCTGCCCGGTCATACAGTCCTGATCGAGGAAGAGCCCGATCGAACGGGCCACCTCCCGCGGGGTCACGAACCGCGGCACCGGGACCTTCTGCAGCATCCCCGTGACCACGTGCTCGGGCAGCGTGTCCGTCATCCCCGTGATCATGAACCCCGGCGACAACGCGTTGACCGTCACCCCCCGCCGCCCGCACTCCGCGGCCAGCGTACGGGTCAGCCCCACCAGACCGGCCTTGGACGCCGCGTACGCGGTCTGCCCGGCGGTCGCGATCAGCGCCGACGGCGACACGATGTTCACCACCCGCCCCCACCGCGCCCGCAGCATCGCCGGCACACACACCCGCGCCGTGTGGAACGCACCCACCAGATTCGTGTCGATCACCTGCCGCCACTGCACCGGATCCTGCATCGCCATCAACGCGTCCTTGCGCACCGCACCGTTGTTGACCAGCACGTCCACCGGCCCCAACACCTCACCGATGCGCTCGTACATCGCCGTGACCGCCGCGAAGTCCGCCACGTCACCGGTGACCACCACATGCGCGTTCACCAGCTTGCCCGCCACGTCCTCGGCCGCCTCACGGGCACTGTTGTAGTGCACCGCCACCCGACACCCGGCCGCGTCCAGCTCCAACGCCAGCTCACGCCCCAGCCCACCGGAGGCACCCGTCACCAACGCCACCGGCGCATCCGGACGCACACCGAACACCTGAGCCCCGCTCACCGCGCCCCTCCCCACGTCAACAGCACCGAACCCCACGTCATCCCCGCCCCGAACCCGGCCAGCAACACCGTGTCACCGTCCTGGATCCGGCCCGCGTCCAACGCCTCCGCCAACGCGATCGGAATCGACGCCGACGCCGTGTTCCCGTACCGCTCCAGATTCGTCACCAACCGATCGGAGGGAATACCCGTGTGCGCGAGAACCGAGTTGATGATCCGGATGTTCGCCTGATGCGGCACCACATGATCCACATCCGCCGGCGTCAGCTTCGCCTGCTCCAGCGTCTCGCGGATCGTGCGCACCGTGTACCGCACCGCGTTCAGATAGATCTCGTTCCCGTTGATCTGCGCGTAATGCAGACCCCGACGGACCGTCTCCTCACTGGTCGGCAACCGCGAACCACCCGCCAGGACCTTCAGACTGTCCTTGCACGAGCCGTCCGCACCCAGGTTCCACGCCAGGATCCGCTCCACCGAACCCGGCTGCAACACCACCGCACCAGCACCGTCACCCACCAGGATCGACAGATCCCGGTCCTGCGGATTCGCCGTCAGCGTGTGCGTGTCCGAACCGATCAGCAGCACCGGCCGCGGATCCATCCGCAACAACCCCGCCGCCGTCACCAACCCGTACACGAACCCCGCGCACTCCGAATTCACGTCATGCGCACTGCCCGCGATCTCCAGCGCCTCGTGCACGAACGCCGACGTCGCCGGCGAAGGCTGCTCGGGCGTGGCCGTCGCCACGATCAGATGCGCGATGTCCGCACCCGACAGCCCCGCCCGCTCCAACGCCCGCCGACCGGCCTCGACAGCCATCGACGCGGTCGACTGCCCCGCCCCGACCGCCCGCCGCTCACGGATCCCGCACCGCGACACGATCCAGTGCTCATCCACACCGAACCGCTCGGCCAGCTCCACACTGGTCACCACACGCTCAGGGACCGAAATCCCCCACCCCGTGATGTCGAAGCCGCTCATCGACCGACCCTTCCCTGCGGATCAGACGCCGGCCTGGCCCACGAGCGCCAGAATCCGCCCGTGCACCACCCGCAACGTCGTCGTGTCATCGATGTCCGCGAACAACGACTCATCCGCCGGAATGTGCGGGTACCGGTTCTGGAACCCGTACAACCACTCCATCAGATCCAGCGAATCCACATCCGCGATGTGCTGCAACGCCGCATCCGCATCGATCTCCTGAGCACCCGACACCGCCTGCAACTGCGCGGCCAGATCCTCGACACTCGGAACCTCGGACATAACCATCTTCCCTTTCACTCAGACGATCCCTGACAGACAGACCCCACCCACAACCACCAGGCAGAGCCACAACACAACCGAACCCGCACAACCCGAACCAACAGGCCACACGGACCGAACAGGCCGAACAGGCCGAACAGGCCGCACGGACCGGACCGGAGGAACCAGACCAGAGGAACCGGACCAGGCCGAGCTCGAACGAGCCAGACCATCCCGGGCCAGGCCCGAACGAACCGGACACAACAGGGCTGGACCACCCCGGACTCCAACAGGCCGGACCGAAAATGACCGGACCGGGCAACGCTCGGACGGACGGACCGGACAGACCGGACCCGGCGGACCGGACGGACCGGGCCAGGTGAACCGGACGGACCGGACGGACCGGACGGACCGGGCCAGGTGAACCGGACGGCACGGGCCAGACCAGGCCGGACTGCACCTGGCTGCACGACCTGGAGCAGGCCGCGCCGGAGCAGGCTGGACGACACCCGACCCGACAGGCCCGAAACGGACCCGACCAGACCCGGCCGGACAAGGCCGGACAGGACCGGGCCGGAACGGAACGGGCTTCGTGGGCCGCACGGCCGGGACAGACACCGCACCCCACAGGCCACCGGCCCAGGGCGACGACGCCACCCGCACAGCCCACACGAGACCCGACCCGCGAACCCGGACCGGACCCCACAGCGAGAGCCCCACCCACGGCAGAACCGGCCCGCGACCGGCCCCCGCGAAGCAGGACACCCGACGCCGGCCCCGCGAACGAGACCCTCACCCACGGACCCTGCAACGGCCGGCCCCCGCGAACGAGGGAACCGAGGCAAGCCCGGGCCGGACAGACCCGCGGGAAACCACCCCCACCCCCGCCCGCACACCACCCCGCACCCCCGCCCCGCCCCGCCCCCACCCCCGACTCACCGGAGACAAGAACGAACGCGACGAAAGACGAACGAGACGACACACGAACAAGCAACAGGAACGGTCAGCCCGCACCCCGCGACACGACACCGCGAGACCCGAAGCCGTCTGCCTTACCGAAACCGCATGAAACCCGCCCCCACGCAAACAACCCGCAACCCCCCACCAGCCACCACGCTTGCGCACCGCTTGCGACAAGCACGCTTACCTGACCACCTGACCCACCCCACAACACACCGCACCCACACGCACGAACACCCAAGCCCAACACCCCGACAACCACACACCAACCGGCAACCGGCAACCGGCAGAACAGCCAGACACCGGGCAACCAGGCACCAGAACAGCCAGGCAGCCAGGCAACCAGGCAACCAGGCACCAGAACAACCGGGCAACCAGGCACCAGAACAGCCGGGCAGCCGGGCAACCGGGCAGCCGGGCAGCCGGGCAGCCGGGCAGCCGGGCAAGGCCACCAGGCCACCAGGCGCCCGAACAACGGGACAGCGGGACAGCGGGAAGCCGAACCGCGGACAACAGGCAGCCGGCCACCAACCGGCAGCACTTCAGACACCGGGGCACCGGCACCAGGACGCGAAGGGAAGGGACCACGTGCAACCACCACCAACAACGCACACCACCCCCACCCCCGACGACCACGCCACCCACCACCGCGCACCGGCCACCACCCCGCACCGTCACCACCACGGCAACACCCCCGGCCGGACAGCACCCCACCTCCGCCAACACCCGCACCCGCACCCGCACCCGCACCCGCACCCGCACCGGGAACGGGAACGGAACCGGGCCCGCACCGGGAACGGGAACGGAACCGGGCCCGCACCGGGACCCGCACCGGGACCGGCAGCCCCCGGGTACCCGCCACCCACACCCCGGGTACACCGCCGCCCCTGCCCCCAACGGCAGGGACCGCACCCGGCAACGACCGACAGGCCGACACGGGGGGTCACGGGACGGCGGCAGCAACCGCGCTCACAGCCACACCAAGAGCGACCACGCCGCCCACCGGCACAACCCGGGCCGCCACCCCCGTCCCACCCCGCAACCACAAGCCCCTCCACGGGCCAACAGGACGCGGACCGCACCACACACCCGGCCCGCACCGGGCGACGAACAGCCCCACCCCACTCAGCGCGGGACACCACCACACCAACCGGCCACCACCACACGGCCGTTCACGCAGGCAGGCCACCAGCACCCGGGCACCCCTCCCACCGGACGGCACCAGGCCGCCCCACGGACAGCACCAGCCCACACACAACGGCCAACCCACACCCTCCGGGGCAGCACCAACCCAATGGAAGGCGGCCCACCACCCGGCACCAGGCCGCACCACCCACCACCGCACAGCGCAACCAGCCACACAGCGCAACCCCGCCAGGCCACAAGCCGCACACGAAACGCGACACAGCCCGGCACCCACACCCGACGGCGACGTCAACCAACCACGGAAACACCGCAGTTCACCTACACACCCCCGCAAGCCACGCCGACGCCACCCCGGCGCCACCCAGCACGACCCGGGCGTGCCACCCAGCGCCGAACAACGCCACCCCCGGACCAGCCCACCCAAAGCCGGCCCCCGCACCACCAACGGCCACCAGGCCCACCAGGCCCACCGCACCACCCGGCGTCTGCTCCCGGCGACCACCGCCAACACCCCTGCAGACACCCAAAGCCCCACCCAACAACACACCCCAGCACCACCGCACCAAAGCACCACAGCGGCCCGAGGCATTGAGGCACCACAGCACTGAGGCAACAAGGCACTGAGGGACCGGGACACCGGGACACCGGGACACCGGGACACCGGGGCACCGGGGCACCACCGGGCGCCGATGGCACCGGCGATCACCGCCGGCCACCACGCCCCCAAGACCACACAACCTCAGGGCCCAACGACCTCAGGGCCCAACGACCTCAGGGCCGCACAGACTCGACGCCCCACGGTCCCGCGAGCTCGAGGCCCCACAGCCTCAACGCCCAACGGCCACACGGCTCCACGGCCCCACAGGCCAACGGCCACACGGCTTCAGGGCCGCACAGACTCAACGCCCCACGGCCACACGGCTCCAGGACCCACAGGCCCGCGGCCCCTCAGGCCCACGGCCGCGGCCCCACAGGGGCCCGGCCCGCGGCCGCGACCACCGGGCACCACCGCCCACCCACCACCACCACGTGAGGACCCACCCCATGACCACCATCGACGCCCGCACCATCAACCCCGACGTCGAAGCCATCCGCCACCACTACGAGGTCGGCAACGACCTGTACCGCCTCATCCTCGGCCCCACCATGATGTACTCCGGCGGCTACTGGGAGGACGGCGAAGACCTCGTCGCCACCCTCGACGAAGCCCAGGAACGCAAGCTCGACGTCTTCACCGACCTCGCCCACGCCACCGGCACCGCCAAGGTCCTCGACATCGGCTGCGGCTGGGGCACCATGCTCAACCGCCTCACCACCGTCCACGGCGTCAAGCACGCCGTCGGCGTCACCCTCTCCCGCACCCAAGCCGACTTCGTCCACGCCCTCGGCAACCCCGCCATCGAAGCCCGCGTCGAAAGCTGGGAAGACCACAAGGCCGACGGCGACCCCTACGACGCCGCGTTCTGCATCAACGCCCTCGAACACTTCGTCCTGTCCTCCCTCACCCCCAAAGAGCGCACCCAGCGCTACCGCGTCTTCTTCAAGCAGGTCCACTCCCTCCTCAAGCCCGGCGCCCGCTTCGTCCTCCACACCATGACCGTCGAAAACCCCCCACTGCGCCGCCAGCTCCTCGACGACCTCAAGTTCCTCCAGCGCGAAGAATTCGAAGGCTGCCACATCCCCCGCCTGCCCGAACTCGCCGCCGGCCTCGACGGACTCTTCGAAGTCACCGAAATCCGCAACGAACCCGAATCCTTCGCCCGCGCCTGCCGCGCCTGGCTCGAACTCCTCGCCGCCCGCCGCGACGAAGCCGTCACCATGTCCGACGAAACCACCGTCAAGCGCTTCGAACGCTACCTCGACATCTTCGCCTACACCCTCGAAGACCACATCTTCAACAACTTCCGCGTCACCCTCACCCGCCGCGCCTGACCCCGGAGGGACACCACCATGACCACCACCGCCCCACCCCCCACCGGCCCCGCCCACAACCACCCCACCACCCCGGCAACAAACACCGGCACAGCCACCGACACAGGCACGGCAACAGCCACGACCGCGGACACGGCCGGCGCCGACACCACCCCCCTACGCCACCTCAAAGTCGCCGTCATCGGCGCCGGCATCTCCGGCCTCGGCGCCGCCATCCGCCTCCTCCAAACCGGCACCGACGACTTCCTCGTCTTCGAACGCGCCCACGACCTCGGCGGCACCTGGCGCGACAACACCTACCCCGGCTGCGCCTGCGACGTCCAAGCCCACCTCTACTCCTACTCCTTCGCCCGTAACCCCGACTGGAAATCCACCTTCGCCACCCAAGCCGAAGTCCACACCTACCTCAAAGACACCGCCCGCCGCTTCGGCGTCGAACCCCACCTGCGCTACGACCACGAACTCCTCACCGCCCGCTGGAACCCCACCCGCCAGCACTGGCACATCCACACCACCCAGGGCCACTACACCGCCCAGATCCTCATCACCGGCACCGGCTACCTCTCCGAACCCGCCCTGCCCGACATCCCCGGCCTCTCCACCTTCACCGGCACCCTCTTCCACTCCGCCCAATGGCGCCACGACCACGACCTCACCGGCCGCAACGTCGCCGTCATCGGCACCGGCGCCTCCGCCATCCAATTCGTCCCCCAGATCCAACCCACCGTCGCCCACCTCGACCTCTACCAACGCACACCCCCCTGGGTCGCCCACAAACCCGACAAACCCAACACCCCCCGCCACACCTGGCTCCTCCGCCACCTCCCCGGCTACCAGAAATTCCGCCGCAACTTCAACAAACACGGCCGCGAAATCGTCGCGTTCTTCATGTCCCGCCCCAGCCGCACCACCGGCATGAAAAACATGGCCGCCGGCCACCTCAAAAAATCCGTCCCCGACCCCGAACTCCGCAAACTCCTCACCCCCGACTACACCGTCGGCTGCAAACGCCTCCTCTTCTCCAACACCTGGTACCCCGCCATCCAACAACCCAACGTCACCATCATCCCCGACACCATCACCCACATCGGCCCCACCCACATCACCACCCAAGACGGCACCACCCGCCCCATCGACACCATCATCCTCGCCACCGGCTTCACCACCACCACCCGCCCCATCGCCCACCGCATCCACGGCACCAACGGCACCACCCTCGCCCACCACTGGACCACCCACGGCATGACCGCCCACCGCGGAACCACCATCCACGGCTTCCCCAACCTCTTCATGATCCTCGGCCCCAACACCACCCTCGGCCACTCCAGCCAAACCGTCATCATCGAATCCCAGATCACCTACATCACCCAAGCCATCAAAACCCTCACCACCCGCAACATCACCAGCATCCAACCCCGCCCCGAAGCCCAAACCACCTACAACAACACCCTCAACAAACGC
The DNA here is from genome assembly GCF_044453265.1 of Kitasatospora sp. NPDC051705. Classification (NCBI taxonomy): domain Bacteria; kingdom Bacillati; phylum Actinomycetota; class Actinomycetes; order Kitasatosporales; family Streptomycetaceae; genus Kitasatospora; species Kitasatospora sp. NPDC051705. Next base: position 8,167 of record NZ_JBITCO010000001.1, read on the forward strand.
CTCAAAAACACCGTCTGGAACACCGGCGGCTGCACCAGCTGGTACACCGACAAACACGGCAACAACCCCAACATCTGGCCCACCTACACCTACCGCTTCAAAAACCAAACCCGCCACCTCGACCTCACCAACTACCAAACCACCACCCACACCCACCCCTAACCACCCCACACACCAAAACCACCAAAACCAAACAACCGGAAATCACCGCCGGGATTCACCGGTGACGACGCCCCCCACGCCCGCCGGCCACCCCCACGGACCGGCGGGCACACGCCCGACCGCCGCACCCAGCCCCAGGCTCAGACCCACCGAACGCCGAAGTACGGACATGCGAAACACCGAATCCGACCGAGAGAAGGACCTCCCATGACCCGCCCGCCCCTGTCCCGACGCTCCGTGCTCGCCGGCACCGCCGCGACCGCCACCGCGATGGTCATCGGCTTCGACTCGGCCACGCGCGCCTGGGCGACCACCCAGGACGCAGTCCCGGCCGGGCGCCTCGTCCCCGTCCCGACCCTGGACGGCACGCTGACCTCGAGCGCGGCCACCGTGGCCGAGTTCAGCCAGGACTTCGGGCGGCTGACGACCAGCACCCCGTACGCCGTCCTGCGGCCCGGCTCCGACCAGGACGTCGTCAAGATCGTCAACTACGCGCGCTGCAACGGCCTCAAGGTCGCCATGAACGGTCGCAGCGGCACCGGGACCGAGCTCGAGTCGCACTCCAACTACGGCCAGGCCGGGGTCGCCGGCGGGATCAGCATCGATGCCCGTTCGCTGAACCGCATCCACTCCATCTCGGCGACCAGTGCGACCGTCGACGCCGGCGTCACCTGGGCCCAGCTCACCGATGCCGCGCTCGCCAAGGGTCTGACGCCGCCGTGCCTGACCGACTACCTCCACCTGTCCGTCGGCGGCACCATCAGCGTCGGCGGCATCGGCTCCACCGTCCAGAAGTACGGCCTCCAGGCGGACACCGTGGAGTCGATCGACATCGTGACCGGCACCGGGCAGCTCGTCACGGCCACCGCCACCCGCAACCGCGACCTGTTCAACGCCGCGCTGGCCGGCGCCGGGCAGTTCGGCATCATCCTGCGCGCGACGGTCAAGCTGGTGCCCGCCCCGCAGCGCGCCCTCGTCTTCAACCTCTTCTACGACAACCTCGCCACGTACCTCGCCGACCAGGAGACCATCCTCCGGGACGGCCGTTTCCCCAGCCAGGTCGGCGAGATCGTCCCGCAGCCGAACGGGGCCGCCCCCCGGTACAAGATCGAGACCGTCGTCTACTACAACGGCACCACCGCGCCCGACCCGGCGCGTTACCTGGCCGGTCTGTCGCCCGTCGCCGCCGACACGCTCATCGCCGACCAGACGTACCGCGAGTACACGTTCCGTGCCGACGCCTTCGCCGACAACCTGAAGAACCTGGGCTACTGGAACGAGCCCAAGCCGTGGCTGAGCCTCTTCCTCCCCGCTTCCAAGGCCGCCACCTTCGTCAACTACGCCCTGCCCGCGCTCACCCCGGACGCCATCGGCGGCGGCCTGCTGCTCTTCTACCCCTTCCCGACCAACAAGATCACCCGGCCCAACGCGATCACGCCCAACGAGCCGGTCACCTACCTCTTCGACCTGCTGACCTTCCCCCACCCCGGCACCGACCCGGCCCCCCAGCTGCAGCGCAACCGCACCCTGTACGACTACGCCACCACGCTCGGCGCCAAGCGCTACCTGGTCGGCGCCGTACCGCGGATGACCCAGACGGACTGGCAGCGCCACTACGGTTCCCAGTGGGCCACCCTGACCGCCCAGAAGTTCCGCTACGACCCGGCTCGCATCCTCACGCCGGGCCAGAACATCTTCGGCTGAGGCGCCGCGCCGCACCGCCCGTTGACGCGACCCCGGTTACTTCCCCTCCCCGACCAACCGCGTCACCGAACGACCGGGTCCAGGGCCCGCACCGCCCGCGGACCGCCCGGAGCTCCAGACCGCCCGGAACCCACCTCACCACGCCTCGTCGAGGCCACCAGCGGAGGCCGGAGATGACCACAACCCACCCCGCCCCGACGACCGTCCACACCATCCCCGGTGGGCCCGCCGCCCCCGGTGGCATCCGACGCCTCGGCGTCGCCACCGTCCTCGGCACCCTCCTCCCGCCCGGCGTCGAGTGCGCCGAGGCCTTCGGGCCCCCGCCCGAGGGCCCGCTCCTCGGGCCGGAGGCCGAGCACATCAAGGGCCGGACCCCCCGCCGGCGGCGCCAGTTCACCGCCGCCCGCACCCTCGCCCGCACCACCCTCACCGCCCTCGGCCACCCGCCCGTCCCGCTCGTGCCCGGCCCCGGCGGCGCCCCCCAGTGGCCCGAAGGCGTGACCGGCAGCATCACGCACACCCACGGCTACACGGCCTGCGCCACGGCCCCCACCGCGCGCCTCGCCTCCCTGGGCATCGACGCCGAGCCGGCGCAGCCGCTCCCCCACGGCCCCCTGCAGCTCGTCACCAGCGAGGCGGAGCGCCACCACCTCGCCGGACTGCCGGCCGGCCGCGTGCCCTGGGACCGCCTCCTCTTCAGCGCCAAGGAGGCCGTGTACAAGGCCGGCTACCCGCTCACCCGGCGCTGGATCCCGCTCGCCGCCATCACCGTCACCCTCGACCGGGGCCACGGCTTCACCGCGCACCACCCCGATCTCCCCGACGCCCACCGGGGCCGCTGGACGATGGTGCAGAACGTGCTCATCACCGCCCTCGTCATCCCCCGGACGGAAGAACCGGCAGGTCAGCGCCCCCTGCCCGGGGTCGACGCGCCGCGCTGACCGCTGCCAGGATGTCCCGGTGTCCTCCCGCGCCCTCACGGAAGCCCGCCTGCGCGGGGTCGCCGCCAATCCGGCCGCACCGCCCGAGGTGCTGCTGCGGCCGCTGAGCCCGCAGGCCCGCGCCGCCCGGGCGCCGCTCTGTCAGGAGCGCGCCTGCCCGCCGACGTCGTCGAGGCGGTGATCGCGCACCCGGAGCGGGCGGTGCGGGCCGGCTTCGCCCGCAACCGGCGGGCCGCCCCCGAGCAGCGCGGCCCCGGCCGGCCGACGAGGAACGGCTGCTGCTCTCACGGCGCGAACGGCCGGTAGGCGAGGGCCAGTTCGACCACCTCGGCGGCTGTCGGCTCCGGCTCGCCGGGCGGGTAGATCGAGTAGATCAGGTCGCTGACATAGCCAGTCGGACAGCCAAGGCCCCTGTCCAGCGCCTCCAGCGTGCGGTCGATCTCGGCGTCGTTGTAGCAGTCCCCATCCATGATCTTCTGCACCATCGCAACGGCCGACTCAAACGTCATCACTGCTCCGACCACTCCCTCCAGGACGCGGAGAGTTTAGCGAGTCGCGTGATCGACCGGACTGTCCCTAGGGTGGGACCGAAGAACGATCACCGAGCGCCCGGGGGGGGCCGAGATGACCACGACCACAGCCGTCCGATGGCGACGCCGCACCGTCCAGGGGCTCGTCGGCGGCGCAGTGGTGCTGGCGGCCCTCGGGCTGGTGGGCGACCGGTGCAGTGAGGACGGCGGTCTGCTCACCCCCGCCGAGCTGTTCCACCGCCCGCTGCTGTTCGGCACGTTGATCGCGGGCGCGCTGCTCGCCGCGGTCCTGATCGGCGTCCGCGACATCGTCGTCCGGGCCCTCACCACCGTCATGGCCGTCCTCCTCGGCCTGCTCGCCTCGCCGTTCTACATCCTGGCCGGCGACGGGACCAGAACATCGATGAACGAGGCCGCACCCGGCCGGGACGACCGCCACCTCGTCGTCGAGGAGGGGTCCGCGATGATCGACCCGCTCTGGTGGGTCTACGTCGACCAAGGCACCGGCCTCACCGAACGCCGGTGGAGGGTCGGCTACTTCAACGGCGACGCGGGCACGAACGCCCTGACGGGCGCCGCCTGGGACGGCCCCGACCACATCCGCCTCACCACCGGCGACACCCGGACGCAGGTCGTGGAGCTCACCGCATCCGGCCGCCCCACCCGGACCGTGACCCGCGGCCAGTGACCGCCGCAGATCCGCCCGGCGGCGGCCGCCGTCGAACGGGGCCACACCGGGTGGCCTGCCGGATCCGGCCGGTCTACCGGGTCGCCGTCCTCAGGTGGCCGGCGTGAAGGCCGGGAAGGCCGCGAACCAGAGCACCACGAAGGTCGCGATCGTCATGAGCGGGACGAGGAACCTCGTCTCCACCCTGTTGCCGGTGCGCTTGATCAGGGCGATTTCGTAGTGCCGCCCGAGAGGCCAGAACAAGGGTATTCCCCGCCTGGTCAGAAGGTCACCGAGCAGGTGCGCCGATACGCCCAGGGCCACCGCGCAAGGCAGCCACTGCGGGGTGTTCGGCAGCCAGGAGTCCAGCCCGGCCGCCCCGAGCGCGGCCAGGCCGGTGGGGTAGACCCAGGTCGCCGGACCGCTGCCGGGCGGATGCAGGTGCAACGCCCGGACGGCCAGCGTCAGGAGGCAGAACGTCAGGCCGAGGGTGAAGCCGCGCCCGAGACAGCTGATGCCGGTCCAGGTGCCACCGCCCGCCAGCACGACGAACAGCAGCGAGTGGGTGGCGCGGCGGTGACCGCCGGAGATCCAACCGACCAGTCGGCAGAGCGCTCTGGAGACCGGCCCGAGCCAGTGCGCGAACGTGCTGTCGTGGTGGTCCAGGTCGGGCAGGAGGGCAGCACCAGCACACAGGATCGTGCCCATCAGGACGTCGGCCGGCCCGAGAGGTCGGCCGACGAGTACGGGCGGGAGATGGGGTGAAGCGGCCGCGAACAGCAGCGCCCCACCCACCGCGTGCGAATGTCCCATCATGCGGCCCCGCCCCCTGTCGCTCTCTTCGGCCGGCCGGCCGACCGATCGGGCGGTCGACACGAGACGGGTCGCCGGGCTATCGGGGACGGCCGGTTCGCGCTGTGCGCCCGACAGCACGTCGGCTACCCGCGATCATCATCTTGAAGCACCGCCCGTGTGATCCCGACACCTTGACGAGGTGGCGCACCTGCTGGGGCAGCGCCCACCTGCTGGGGCAGCGCCACTCACGTGGTCTGCGCACCGGTGTCAGGAGCCTGACGGTGTACCGCCCCGAGCACCCCGCCACGCCGTGACCCGGCGCCGCGCGGTATCACGCGGCGATCCACGGCTCGGCCCTCATCCGGTGACGAAGGCGGCTGAGGGCTGGAGGCCCGCGAGGTCCGGAGCCGTGGCCGGCCGTTCGGGGCTGCCGGGTTCCCGGGGCTCCCGGTGACGCCGGTGAGGCCCCGGTCACGTCACCGGCCGGGACGTCGACACGGTCGGCCCGCGGCGGTGGTTCCGGCTGCCGGGCCGGGCCGCGGACACCGGTCCGCCCGGGCCGACGGGGGAACGAGCGCGGTGAGGATCGCCGCGAGCGCGAACGGAACCGGCAGCAGGACCACGGCCATGATCATGGACGCCCCTCGGGTGACGAGCAGGATCTGTACCGGCTTCCCCGATCTCCCCTGGCCATGTCGGGGAGGAACGGCCCGTCTCGACGGCACGGGATGCCGCCGCACCTGCCGGCGGCGGTCCGCGGGCCCGGAAGGACTCGCAGCGCCCGGCCGACCGGGCCGCGCCGAGACCCTCGCCGCCGTGTGAAGCAGCCATGTGCATACGTCTGCGGAAGCGGGGCATGCGGGGACCCATCACCAACCGAAAGGCCACTGACCATGGTTCCCCTGCTGCTCGTCCTCCTGCTGGCACTGCTCCTGTTCGGCGCCGGCTTCGCCGTCAAGATCCTCTGGTGGATCGCCATCGCGGTCTTCGTCGTCTGGCTGCTGGGCTTCGTCGCCCGGAGCACCGGCGTCTCGGGCACCCGCGGACGGTGGTACCGCTGGTGACCCGTCACGTCCCCGAACCGGTCGCCGACTGCCCGGCGCACGGGGCGGCCCCCGGCACGGCGCCGACGAACGGGGCCGGCCGGTGGCCGTCGTGAGGCTCCCGCAGGTCACCGGCCTCACGGTGGCGGCCGTCGCCCTCCCGGCGACGGCCGCCATCCTGTCCCGGCGTGTCCACGCAGGACCGCGACCGGGCACGTGCACGGCACGGCGGTGACGAGTCCGCACGGGTTCACCGCCCCCGGCAGCCGACTCTGCGGAGCGCCCGGCAGATCGTGGCCGCGACGGGCGTCGACCACCCGCCCCGACGGAACCCCGCACATGCTGCACCGCCGGGTCGACCCGCAGACCCTGCGCAGCCCCGCGCACCTCCAGCCCCGGCCGGCGCCGGGCCGGATCCTCCACGAGGCGCCCCCGTCCTGGGAGCAGGACCGGGAAGGCCGCCGGCCCCGACCGCTTCACCCTCTGACCCCGTGACCGCTCCTGCGAAGGGGAGTCCCCGTGCCGCGTACCGTCGCCCGTCTGATCGTCGACGCCCTGCAGGAACTGGGCGTGCGCCATGTCTTCGGCGTCGTCGGCGACGCCCTGAACCCGTTGACCGACGCCATCCGCACCACCGACGGCCTCTCCTGGGTCGGCTGCCGCCACGAGGAGGCCGCAGCGTTCGCCGCCGGTGCCCAGTCGCAGCTCTCCGGACGGCTGGGCGTGTGCATGGGCACCGTCGGCCCCGGCTCGGTACACCTGCTCAACGGCCTGTACGACGCGGCCAAGAGCCGCACCCCGGTACTGGCCATCGCCGGGCAGGTGCCCACCGCGGAGATGGGCGGCGACTACTTCCAGGAGGTCGACAACGACCTGCTGTTCCGCGACGTCGCGGTCTACCGGGCCACCCTGACCTCCCCCGGACAACTGCCCCGGATGCTCGAGGCCGCCGTCCGCGCGGCGACCGGCGAGCGGGGCGTGGCGGTCCTCACCGTCCCCGCCGACCTGGGTGAGCGCGAGGTACCGGACGACCGCCCGGCCCGCTTCCCGCGTTCCGGCCCGGTCATCCGACCGGACGACACGGGGATCCGGGCGGCCTCCGACCTGATCAACGCCGGCGGCCGGACCACCCTGTTGGTCGGACGCGGCGCCCGGGAGGCCCGCGCGGAGGTGCTGGCCCTCGCCGAGCGGTTGTCGGCACCGATGGTGCTCACCCTGAAGGCCAAGGAAGGCTTCGAGCACGACAATCCGTACCAGGTCGGTCAGACCGGCCTGATCGGCAACCCCGCCGCGGTCCACGCGCTCGAGGGCTGTGACACGCTGATCATGCTCGGCACGGACTTCCCGTACCGGGACTGGTACCCCACCGGCTGCAGGACCGTGCAGATCGACCTCCACCCACGCCACCTCGGCCGTCGCACACCGGTGGACGTCGGTCTGGTCGGGGACACCGCGGCCACCCTGCGCGCGCTGCTCCCCCACGTGGACGCGGTCGAGGGGAGCGCGCACCTCGACCGGGCACGCGCACGCTTCGACGACTGGCTCGCCGGCCAGCGGAAGCTCGCCGAACCACGCCGCGACCAGCACTCCCTGCTCGGCCGCATGCGCAGCGCCCTGGACAACCGGGGCCACGACGTCCGCCCCGAGGCACTGGCCGCCGCCGTGGACGCCTTCGCGGACGACGACGCCATCTTCACCTCCGACACCGGCATGGCCACCGTGTGGCTCTCGCGCTTCGTGACCATGCGCGGCCGGCGCCGGCTGCTGGGCTCCTACGACCTCGGCTCGATGGCCAACGCCATGCCCCAGGCCCTCGGTGCACAGCTCTGGGCCCCGGACCGCCAAATCGTGGCGTTCTGCGGCGACGGTGGTCTGAGCATGCTGCTCGGCGATCTGATGACGATCAGGGCCTACCGGCTGCCGGTGAAGCTCGTGGTCTTCGACAACCGACGGCTCGGCATGGTCAAGCTCGAACAGGAGCAGTCGGGCCTGCCGGAGTACGGAACGGAGCTCGACAATCCCGACTTCGCCGCGGTCGCCACCGCCCTCGGGCTGACCGGCATCCGCGTCACCGACCCCTCCGACCTGCAGGACGGCGTACGGCGGGCCTTCGGCACGCCCGGGCCGGTGCTGCTCGACGTCCTCACCAACCCCGGAGAGCTGGCGGTCCCGGGCAAGCCGACCGTCGAGCAGGGATGGGGTTTCGCCATCGCCAGGATCAAGGAGACCCTCCGCAGCCACGACGGCTGACACTCCCCCCGGGTGCGGAGGGCCTTTGCCCGGGTCGCCCGGCACTCGGCTCCGGGCGACCCGACGCCTGCCTGTGGGGCCGGCTGCTCTTACCGCCGGGACGCTGCGGCGAAGGCCGACGCGTCCCGGCGGTCGGCCCCGCCGTGTCCGTCGCCCGCGTCACCTCACCGGCTCGGCCGCGGGGCCGCTCGGCCGGTCCACCAGGTCTCCGGGGCTTGGAAGCCCCGGGGCCCCCGGGCCAGTAGCCGACCCTACGCGTAGTCGGCAGCGGGTGGACGGCCGGGGATGCCGGTCTCGGCCCACACGGTCTTGCCGGGGCCCCGGGGCTCGACGCCCCACCGACAGGCCAGCCGCTCGACGATGAGCAGCCCGTGACCGCCGGGGCTCGCGGGTGGCCGGGGAGTGCACAGGGCGGGCAGTGCCGGAGAGCCGTCGCCGACCTCGATCCGCAGCCTGCCCGTACGCGCCGACAGCGCGAGTTCCAAAGCCCCTCCGGCGTGCATCACGGCGTTCGAGACCAGCTCGGCCACCAGGAGGACGACGTCCCGCTCAGCCTCCGCGGAACTGCCGGGACCGGCCCAGTCCGCGAGCGCCCGCGAGGTGAACTCCCTCGCACGGGCGACCGGCTTCGGGACTCCCGCCAGCCGGAGCCGCCGGAGCTGCGCGACGGGCGGCCGCGCCGGACCGGCAGCAGTCCGCCCGTCCTCCAGGGCCCCGCCGCTGCCGGTCATCTGCACCTGTCCCCCTTCCAGTCCAGTGGTCCCTTCCTGAACCGGCTTCCCCGGCGAGCCGCGTCGAGCACGGTGTCGGTGTGGCCGCCCGCCCCACCGGCACGTCAGCCCGACGGTCGGGGTACGGCCGTGTCGTCCAGGTGGATGGAGAAGACCGCGTCGGTGCCCGTGAGCTCGAAGACCCGCGCGACAGCGGGTGAAGGGCGGGCGATCCGGAAGTCGATGCCGGCCGCCACGGCGTTCATGCGGGCCTGCAGGAGCAGGTTGAGGCCTGACGAGTCACAGAACGCCACGTGCTGGAGGTCGACGACGATCGACGAGGGGCGCTCCGCCGTCAGGCCGTCGAGCGCCGAGATGACGGGCGCCCGGGTCTCGGCGTCCAGGTCCCCGGCGATCTCGCAGACGGACGCACGTGTGGCGGTGCGGCGTACGCGTACCGCGAGACCACTCGTGGGTGGCCCCCATGCCTCTGCGGCATTCGTGCTCCCGGACTCGCTCGTCATTCGTCCCCTCCACCCCGGCGCGTGACCCCCTGCTCCTGCCCGTCCCGCTTCCCGGCCCGCACCGACGGTTCCCCGTCACCCACGAGGCCTTCGCGCAACGTCCTCAGCGTACGGCTGAGCAGGCGTGATACGTGCATCTGGGACAGACCGAGCCGGCCGCCGATCTGGGACTGCGTCAGGTCCTCGGTGAACCTCATCGACAGGATGAGTCGCTCGCGGGGCGGCAGGGCCGCGATCAGGGGCTTGAGCGCCACCAGGTCGGTCACCAACTCGGCGTGGTCCGCATCCGGGCCGAGGAGGCGGTCGGCTGACCGGGCCGCACCGTCCTGCTGGGGACCGGCCGGGAGGTCCAGCGAGCCGGCACTGCGGGCACGGGCGGCGGCAAGGCCCTCGGTGATCGACTCCTCGGGCAGTTCGAGGTGACGGGCCAGTTCGGCGACCGTGGGCTCTCGGTCGAGCTGCTGGGAGAGTGCGTCCTGGGCCTTCGCCAGGGCCAGCCGCAGCTCCTGCAGCCGCCTGGGCACGTGGACGGCCCAGGTGTTGTCACGGAAGTGGCGGCGGATCTCGCCCATCACGGTCGGGATGGCGAAGCTGCTGAACTCGACCCCGTGATCCGGATCGAAGCGGTCGATCGCCTTGATCAGGCCGATGGCACCGACCTGGAGCAGGTCGTCCCGGCTCTCGTGGTGAGGTGCGAAGCGGCGGAGCACGAACTGCACGAGGGACATGTTGAGTTCGATCAGCGTGCCCCGTACGTAGGAGTACTCCATGGTGCCCTCATCCAGGGCCGCGAGTCGAGCCAGGAGCGTTCGGGTCAACTCCCGCGCGTCGGCCGGGGCGACGTCGCACGGGTCGCCGACGTCGGCGAGCAACGATGCGAGATCGGGATCGGGGCCGCGGGTGACGACGGGGGCGCCGGGCGACGACGGCGCAGGCCGGGACGCGCACGGGAGCAGCTCGCTACTGGTCATGGTCATGTCGATCCTTTTCCTCCGTCACCACGGCGCGGGCCGTCCGCGGTTACCCCTCGGGGCGACATGCATGCCACCGCCGCGTGTGAAGGTTCTGTGCATGTCTGGACGGCGTCCGCGAACGGGGGCCGGCCGGGTGGCGGAACGTTCACCCCTGAGCGCCCTCAGCACACGGGAAGCGTGACGGTGATGCGCTTCCCGCCGCCGGGCAGCAGCTGGACGGTGCATGTGAGGGCCACCCGACGGACGATCGTCCAGCCGCGGCCGCCGGGGCGGGCCGGGTCCCCGCCGTGCAGCGCGTGCTGCCGTGGACGGTCTTCCGTGGCGTCCTCGACCTCGATGCACAGCACGGCCGGGTCCGCGTCCAGTCGTGCGGCAGCCGTCACCGTGGAGGGGTGGAGTATGACCGGCGAAGAGCGGCTGGTGCGGACTCGGTGGTTCGCCGCCTGGACGACCCGTCGGTGGCTTCGCGCCGGCGCGACGGCCGCGCTCGTCGTCCTGACCGTGCTCGGGGCGACGGGCTTCTGGGTCCTCGACCGGACCCAGGCTCCGTACCAGCAGGGTCTGTCCGACGAGGAGACCCAGACAGCGCGCCTCGCGGACCTGCTGAAGGACGACGCCTCCGCGCTCGAGGACCTGGCCGGCGTCGGGCGCGCGATCTCGGCGTGGCAGTCGGAGCTGGCCCGACCGGTGGCCGATTCCCCGCCCGGCGCGCCGGCGCCGGCGGCCGCCGCCCTCGCCGCGCCGGGCAAGGCCTCCTTCGACGGCGTCCGGGCCCGACTGGCCGAGCAGCAGGACCGTTTGCGCGCGGAGCGCACCAGGGCGAGGGATGAGCTCGCTTCCACACTGACGCTGCGGAACTGGGTGTTCGGCGCCATCGCGGGCCTCATCCTGATCCTCGCCGCCCTGGTGTTCGAAGGACTGCGGCGCGGCATCAACCGCCCGCTCGAACAACTCGGAGCCGATGCCCGCGTCATCGCCGGCGGCGAGTTCGACCACCCCATCACCACGACCGGCCCCGCCGACCTGCGCCGGCTCAGCGGTGAGATCGACCGCATGCGCGTTCGCCTCGTGCGGGAGCTCGGCTTCAGCGAGCAGGCCCGGCTGCGCCTGGACGCGCAGGCCGCCGACCTCCAGCGTTCCAACACCGAGCTGGAGCAGTTCGCCTACGTCGCCTCCCACGACCTCCAGGAACCGCTGCGCAAGGTCTCCAGCTTCACCCAGCTCCTCCAGCGCCGCTACGGCGGTCAACTCGACGCCAAGGCCGACCAGTACATCGGTTTCGCGGTCGACGGCGCCAACCGCATGCAGACCCTCATCAACGACCTCCTCGACTTCTCCCGGGTCGGGCGTCTCCACCACGCCCACCAGGAAGTCGACATGGACGAGGCGTTGGAGCAGACCCTGGCCGCGCTGAGCGTGGGCATCGAGGAAGCCGGGGCGGAGATCACCCACGACCCGCTGCCGACGCTGGTCGCCGACCCCACCCAGATGGGCATGCTCTGGCAGAACCTGATCGGCAACGCCGTGAAGTTCCGCAGGCCCGGAACCCGTCCGCACATCGACGTCTCGGCCGAGCGCGACGGCGCGCTGTGGCGGTTCTCGGTCACCGACGACGGCATCGGCATCGCACCCGAGTTCACCGAGAAGGTCTTCCTGATCTTCCAACGGCTGCACACCAAGGACGCGTACTCCGGCAGCGGCATCGGCCTGGCCATGTGCAAGAAGATCGTCGAGTTCCACGGCGGCACCATCACCGTCGACCCCGACTACCGGGCCGGTACCCGCATCACCTTCACCCTGGCAGCCGAACCGCCGAAGCCCCCGGCCTTCCGGCCATGCCCGAGACCTCCCGCACCCACCAGGAGCACGCACGATGACCACGACCATGGTGTCCTCCGCGGGGGCGGCCACCGGGGGGCCGTCGTACCGCATCCTCCTGATCGAGGACGACCCGGGCGACGCCCTCCTGGTCGAGGAACTCCTCCACGACACCGGCTTGCGCTTCGAGCTGACCACCTGTGCCACGCTCGCCGACGCCAGCAGCACGTTGTCCTCCGGTGTCACCGACTGCATCCTCCTCGACCTGCACCTGCCCGACGCCTCCGGCACATCCGCGGTCACGGCCGTCCGCGCACTCGCCCCGCACACGGCGGTCATCGTCCTCACCGGTCTGTCGGAGGCGCAGGCCGGCACCGACGCGATGGCCGCCGGCGCCCAGGACTACCTCGTCAAGGGCAAGGTGGAGGCGGAGTTGCTGCACCGCACAGTCCGTTACGCCGTGTACCGCAGCGAGACCGAACGCGCCGGAATCGAAGCCCAGGCGGCCCGGCTGCGGGCCGAGGAGAACGCGCGCCTCGAACGTGGCCTGCTGCCCCCTCCCATCCTCGACGCGTCGTCGGTGCGGGTCACCACCCGCTACCTGCCCGGCACCGCCATGGCACTGCTCGGTGGGGACTTCCTCGACGTCGTGGAGGGCGACGACGGGCTGCTGCACGCCGTCGTCGGTGACGTCAGCGGGCACGGCCCCGACGCGGCCGCCCTCGGCGTCTGCCTGCGGATCGCCTGGCGCTCCCTCGTCCTCGGCGGACACCGGGGCGAGGACCTGCTCGGCCTGATGGAACGCATCCTGGTCGCCGAACGGGTCAGCCCGTCGCAGTTCGCCACCTGTACCCTCCTCACCCTCGACCAGAACGTCTCCACCGCGACCCTCCACCTGGCCGGCCACCACGAGCCGCTCCTCACCACCACCGAAGGAACCCGCGAGCCGACCGCCGCCCACGGCATCGCCCTCGGCATCGTGCCCGGCCTTCGCAGGTGGCCCGCCACCGTCACCCCGCTGCCGCCCGGAGGTGCGCTCACGCTCTACACCGACGGCCTCACCGAGGGGCACAACGGAAACTCGGGAAGGCGGCTGGGCGTCGACGGGCTGCTCGCACTGATCGAGGCCCTCCCACCGGCCGACCCCGCCGCGCACATCGACCAGCTCATCACGCAGACCCACACCCTCAACGCCGGCCGCCACACCGACGACCTGGCAGTCCTCCGTCTCGACTGGGGCACCCACCGCCACGGACACCCGGCGGCGGAACAGCGGCTCGGCTGACTGCACACCGGGAGGTGGAGCAACCGGGTACCGGACGAGCGGGTCGCGTTCCGGGACGGTGGCGCCGTCCAGCGGCTCGACCCGGCTCAGCTCCTGTCCGTCCGGTCCGGGGGGCCGGGAGCGGGGAAGCAAGGGGAGCCGACGGCTTGGTCGACGTGTGCGTGGTGGGACACCAGCTGGTCCACCCCGGTCAACGTGAGCAGGTGCCGCAGGTCGGCCGGGGCGCCGACCAGCGGGAGCGGGGTTCCCGGTGTCCCGGCACGCAGGGAGGCGAAGACCAGCTCGGCGATGCCCATCGAGTCGCAGAAGCGCAGGCCGGCGATGTCCAGGACCAGCGGGAGGACGGTGGGAGTCCCCTCGATGGCCCTGCGCAGTCGTGGGGCGGTGTGGTAGTCGAGCTCGCCGGCGAGGACGACGACGGTCGCGCCTGCCGCGTGGGCGCTGACGTGGATGGTGAGGGCGTAGGCGGGCACCTGGGCTCCGGGGCGGTCGGCGGTCGGCGGTCGGCGGTCGGCGGTCGGGCGATCCGGTCACTGGAGGTGGGCGAGCAGCAGGGCCACGTCGTCGGCCTGCGCCTTGGCGAACGCGCCGAGCAGCAGGTCGCCCGCCGCGTCGAGGTCGGCTGGCGCCTCGGCGAAGGACTCCCTGAGCGCGCCCAGGCCTACTTCGAGGTGCTCGCCCGGAACCTCCACCAGGCCGTCGGTGACCAGCAGGAGGGTGCTTCCCGCAGGAGTGTCGTGGGTCGTCGCGGGCGGCTGCGGCAGGTCGAGTCCGAGCAGGATGCCGTGCTCGGTGAGGTAGCGGGTGGAGCCGTCGGCCAGCCGGAGCAGTGGCGGCAGGTGGCCGGCGTTGGCGACGTGGATCCGGCGGCCGCCGGGCTCGATGAGCACGAGGCAGACGGTCGCCGTGACGCCAGGGCGCAGCCGGACCATCAGGGTGTCCAGCCGGCGCAGCAGCGTCTGCGGATCATGTCCCTCGATGGCGTAGGCACGCAGCGCGTGGCGCAGTTCGCCCATCACCATCGCGGCTTCGAGGGAGTGGCCGGCCACGTCGCCGATGGCGAGGAGCAGCCCGGCCGGGGTGTCGATGGCCTCGTAGAAGTCCCCGCCGATCTCGCTTCGGTCGGAGGCGGGCTCGTAGCGGACGGCGAGGTCCACGCCGGTGACGGAGGGTAGTCGGTCGGGCAGGAAGCTGCGCTGGAGGGTGAGGGCCAGGGCGTGCTCCTCCGCCTGGCTCCGCAGGGCCTCCAGGGCCAGGGCGGCGGCCTGGGTGAGCTGGGAGAGCAACCGGTGCTGGTCCAGACCCGCGGCGGCCTGCGGATCGACCGCCAGCGCCACCAGGGGGCGGCCCGGCTTCGTCCGGGCCACGACCAGGGTGACCGGTCCGTCGGGTGTCACGTCCTGCGGCGCGGCCGCGCCGGCCAGGGCGGTCCGCCACTCGACGGCGGTGAGCAGCGCCGAGTCGGTTCCGGTGGCGTCGCCGAGGGTGTGGTGCGCGAGGGTGTCGAGCAGGACCGGCGGGGCGGTGCGCAGCCGGACCGACGGGCCCGTGTCCGGCACGGGTCCGTCGGGCCCGCCGTCCGGGGCCGCCGCCGGGGAGCAGTGGGCGAGGTGGAGCGTCTCCGAGTGGGGCCCCAGGACGACGACGGTGGCCTGGGCCGCACCGAGCTCGGTCGCGCCCAGCGCGGCGGCGGTGACCAGGGTGTCGGCGTCGGCGGCGTCGTAGAGCGCCAGCGTGCTGCGGTGCAGTGCGGCGACCCGGTCGGCGAGCCGTTCGGCCCTGCGGCGCGCCCGGGTGTAGCGCAGCACGGCGGTGACGGTCGCCTGGAGTTCTGCGGGGTCGATGGGTTCGGTCAGGTAGGCGTCCGCGCCCCGGTGCAGGCCCTGGGTGCGATCGCTGGCTTCGATGGCGGTGGCGGAGATGTGGACGACCGGCAGGTCGGCTGTGCGCGGCCGGCCCTTGATCCGCTCGCACACCTCGAAGCCGGTCATGTCGGGCAGTTTCACGTCCACGATGGCGAGTTCCGGCAGTTCGTGCGTCGGGGCGCCGGTGAGCAGGGCCAGCGCCTGGGTGCCGTCGACGGCCTCGACGACGGTGTGTCCGGAGCGGCGCAGCCAGCTGCCCACGATGTAGCGGGTGGTGGGGTTGTCGTCCAGGACGAGGACGGTGGCGGGGCCTGCGTCGGGGGCTGCGGTGGTCACGGTCCGCCCTCCGTTTCAACGTGGTGCTCGGGCGGTGCGCCCTCGGGGGCCGCGGACGCGTCCCGGAGGGGACGGCCCAGCGGTCCGTTCGGGGGCGCGATCGCGGTGGACAGGGCAGTGGACAGCCGCCCGGCGGTCAGGCCGGACTTCTGCAGCACCGACCGGGCGTGCGTCAGCCGGTCGCGATCGAGGGAGGAGGGGTCGGCCGAGGTCAGGACGACGACCGGGAGCCCGTGCAGGTCCGGGTCGCCCCGCAGTCGTGCGAGGACCGCGTAGCCGTCGAGGCCGCTCATGTGCAGGTCGAGGATCAGGGCGTCCGGGCGCTCGCGCCGGAGGGTGGCGAGGGCGTCGCCGCTGTCCGGGACCTCCACGACGTGGTCGGTGAGGTCTCGCAGCAGCGGCCGCAGGACGGCCCGGAACGCCGCGTCGTCGTCCACCACGACCAGGCGGGCTGCGCGGGGGAGCACGCCCGGGCCGGGCGCGGGCGCGGCCGGCAGCCGGACGGTGATGGTGGTGCCGCTGCCCGGGCTGCTCTCCAGGTGCATCGTCCCGCCGAGCAGTCCGACCAGCCGCCGGGCGTACGGCAGGCCGAGCCCGGTGCCGTGGCGGCCGCGCTGGTGGGGGCCCTTGACCTGGTAGAACTCCTCGAACACGCGCGCGTGCTGGTCCGCCGGGATGCCGATGCCGGTGTCGGAGACGGTCAGCACCAGCTCGCCCGGGCCGGCCGCGCCTCCGGTACCGTCCAGGTGTGCCGTCAGGCGGACCGACCCGGCCTCGGTGAACTTCAGGGCGTTGGACAGCAGGTTGCGCAGGATCCTGGCCAGCATGGTCTCGTCGCCGAGGATCGGGCCGGGGTCGGCGTCGGCGGTCACGGACAGCGTGACGCCGGGCCGGGCGAGACCGCGCAGTGTGCCGTCCAGTTGGGCGAGCACGGCGTGCAGGTCCATCGGTGCCCAGCTGGGTTCGAGGTTCCCGGACTCTGCCTTGGCGACGTCCAGGAGCTCGTCGACGAGTGCGAGCAGGGTGCGGCCGGAGTCCGCGATCAGTGAGAGCCGGTGTCCGCGCTCCGTCGCCGGCGCGTCCGCGTCCGCGAGGAGCAGCTCGGCCAGTCCCACGACGGAGTTGACGGGGGTGCGCAGCTCGTGGCTGACGTTGGCCCAGAACCGGGTCTTGGCCTCGCTGGCCTCGCGCAGTTGCCGCGACTTCTCGTCCAGCTCGGCGTAGAGGGCGACGACGCCGCGGTTGGTCTCCTCCAGTTCCTCGGAGAGTTCGGCGTAGAGCGCGACGACGCCGCGGTTGGTCTCGGCCAGTTCGTCGTTGAGCCGTTTCAGTTCCTCGCTCTGGGCCCTGGTCCGTTCGAGCGCGGCTATCAGGTCCTGGGTCTGCGCCTGGAAGTCGTCCGGGTCGGCCGGGCCGCCGTGCGCGTCCAACAGCCGGCGGGCCTCCTCCGCGCCGTCCGGTTGCTCGCCGGTCGGTGCGGGGAGCCGGTGGTCCAGGCGCACCCAGCCGCCGCCGTCGGCCGGTCCGTGGCTGGTCGGGAGCAGGCGGGCGGAGGCGTTCAGGGCGTCGGCGGACGGGCCGTCGGAGCCGTGCCAGTCCACGGTCACGCTCAGTACCCTCCCGGGTGCCGTGCACAGGTCGAAGTGTGTGGTGAGCCGGCCGGATCCGAGCATGTCGCGGCTGATTTCGCTCAGGGCGGTGGCCAGCCGGATCGCGTCCTGGCCGTCCGAGCCGAGCAGTTCGGCGACGGACTTGCCGATGCGGCGCAGAGCGAAGCCGTCCTGCGCAGACGCGACCGGGACCGTCCCCAGCCGGACCACCTGCGGTTCCTCGGGGCCCGTCACCACGGGCCCTTCGCCACGAGGACGCCCGCGTCGTCCCGGCGCACGCCGGCCTCGCGCAGCAGGAGCGCGGCGGCGGTGACCGGCAGGTGCTCGAGCACGCCGGCGAAGGCCTGGGCCTGCCAGCGGTCGGTCAGGCCGTCGGAGTGCATGACCACCGCGCTGCCGGGGGCGAGCCGATGACGGACCGTGTGCAGGGCGGGCATCTGGTGTCCGACGATGCCGGGCGCGGACGGCAGTGAGCGGCGGGTCCCGGTCGACGGGGCCACCACGAAGGTACTGATGTTCCCGACGCCGCAGAAGCCGATCCGCTGCGCTGCGGGCTCGACGAGCGCGACCGCGACCGCTCCGCCGCGTCCGGCGCGCAGGGCGCCGTGGACGTCGGACAACACGGCCTCCGGGGTTCGCGCCGCGCTGCGGCGGAAGGCCGCGACGGCGTCCAGCGCGGCTTTGGCGGCCAGCGGCCCGTGGCCCAACCCGTCGACGAACATGACGAGGAACGCCCCGGTGGTGGGGTCGGCCGTCGACCCCACGGGCCCGGTCGACCGGGTCGGCCCGCCGGGTGAGGAGACCGGCGTGCCGTGGTCCTGAAGGGGGGGCTGAGCCGGGCGCCGGGCCGCGCCCGTGAGCACCGACCAGTCCAGGACGGTTCCATCGGCGGTCTGGCGGCGTGACCGTCCTGCTCCGGCCCCCGCGGGCGCCCGGTCCGGTCCGGCCGGCGGTGCCACGAGCACGGGCCGTGCGGCCCAGGCGTCCCCGCAGAGCTCCTGGCCGCTCATCGGCCGGGTGACGCCCGCCACCACCGCCTCCCTGCCGGCCGCCGCGCGGCGGCCGCCGGGCGTGTGGTTCCAGAACCGCGCGGTCATCGCGGTGCCCCTGCCCGGCAGCGAGTGCACGTCGAAGGTGTCGGCGAGCCGGACGATGGCGCCCAGGCCGATGCCGAGCGTCCCTCCGGACGAGACTCCGTCGGTGAGCGAGCGGGGGACGTCTGCCATCCCGGGGCCACTGTCCAGAGCGACGAACTCCACGGCCGCCTCGCTGTCGGTGCGCACCACCCGCAGGAGGAGCGAGCCGTCCACCGCGTGGCGACGCAGGTTGGTCGCCGCCTCGCTGACCGCCAGCCCGACCTCGGCGACCCTCTCCGGCAGCAGCCCGGCGCGGTGCGCGATGGCCCGCGCCGCACTGCGCGCGGCGGCGGGCAACGATTCGGCGTCCCGGAACCAGACCGCGTCCTCGCACTCGAGCAACGGGACCGTCAGCGTCGCCACTTGGTCACCGACACCTTCGTGCCGGCCCCGGCCGCGCTCTCCAGGGCGAAGTCGTCCACCAGACGGCGCGCACCGCTCAGGCCGAGCCCGAGGCCCCCGCCGGAGGTCCAACCGTCGGTCAGGGCGAGGTGGATGTCGGGGATGCCCGGGCCACTGTCCTCGAACACCGCGTGCACGCCCTTCCGTCCGTCCCGGCGCACCGTGCCGCAGTGCATCGCTCCACCGCCGCCGTAGACCAGGGTGTTGCGGGCCAGTTCGCTCGCGGCGGTGACGAGTTTGGTCTGGTCCACCAGGGAGAGCCCGGCCTGCTGCGCGAGGGTGCGCACCAGTTGCCGGGCCCGGACGACGTCGTCGTTGGACATGATCGGGACCGTCTGCTCCGTTTCTCCGGCTGACCCTGTCATGCGCGGTCCGCACGTGCGGTGCGGTCGCGGTCCAGGAGGGCGAGGCCCTTGTCCAGGGTCAGGGCGGTGCGCACCCCGCCCAGGGACAGGCCGAGTTCGACCAGGGTGATCGCCACCGCGGGCCGCATGCCCACGACGACCGTCTCGGCGTCGAGCATCCGGGAGATCGCCGCGGTGTTGGCCAGCATCCGGCCGACGAAGGAGTCGACGATCTCCAGCGCGGTGATGTCGATGACGACCCCGATGGCACCGGTCGCCACGATCCGTGCGGCGAGGTCGTCCTGCAGGTCGACCACGGTCTGGTCCTCCAGGTCGATCTGGATCGACACCAGCAGGACCCGGCCGAGCTTGAGGATGGGGACGCGCTCGGTCACTGGTGACCGCCGGTCACGGCGTGGTCGCCACCGATGCGCTGGAGCACGTACCGCAACGCGTCGGCCAGGGTCGCCTTGGTGACGATGTCCCCGAACTGGACGCCCAGCGCCACGAGAGTCTGGGCGATCTGCGGCCGGATGCCGGAGATGGTGCACTCCGCACCCATCAGCCGGGCGGCCACGACCGTCTTGAGCAGGTGCTGGGCGACCTCGGTGTCCACCGCCGGTACACCCGTGATGTCGATGATGGCGTGCTCGGCCTCGGAGTCCACCAGGCTCTGGAGCAGCGTCTCCATGACGATCTGGGTGCGAGCCGAGTCCAGGGTTCCGACCAGCGGCACGGCCAGTACGCCCTCCCACAGCTTCACCACCGGGGTGGAGAGTTCGAGCAGCTGCTCGGCCTGGGCGCTGATGATCTCCTCGCGGGTGCGGGCGTACACCTCGATGGTGAACAGGCCCAACGCGTCCAGCAAGCGTGCGAGTTGGAGGTAGGCGGTGATGTCCTCGGCGGAACTGGCGGTGGTGGGCTCCAGCACGTCCTTGCAGGCGAAGACGCTCATCGCGGTCTCGGTGGGTGTGAACCCGTGCCGGGCCCGGCTGCGCGAGAGCTCCACCAGCAGCGCCCGCACCTCGGAGTACCCCTCCTCCTGCCACTCCAGGCCGCCCTGGCGCAGGGCCTGGGCCAGGGCCTGGTACAGGTCCGTCAGTTCCTTCTCGAGCTCGGCCCGGCTGATCCGGCCGCGCAGGATGGCCGACACGGCCTCCACCCATTGGTCCAGCACCGCGTCGTTTCGCGTCAGGAGCTCGACGAGCCGTTCGGACGATTCCTCTACCGCCATCAGGCGCACCCTTCCATCACAGGCATACCGGTCCCGGGAGACCCGGGCCGGGGCCCGACCCGTCGCCCCGGGTCAACCGGGCCCCGTCTGCCCCGCGATCCGGATCCCATGCACGTTCGGGCCCGCCGATTTCCGATCGGCCCGGATCACGGCCGCGACGGGCCCGTCCCGGCGGGGGTCGCCGCGACCGGCCGTCCGGGTGTGCCCAGGACGGCGAGCCCGGCCGGCAGCGCGAGCGGGTCGGCCGGGAGGCCGCCCTCCCTGCGGACCATCCGGACCCGTTGAGCAGCAGGCACCCGGCGACGACCCGTGCGCTCAGGGGCACCGCGACGACGCCGCCGGTGGTCCGCCGTGCCGGTGCTCCCGGACGGCCGCCGAGACGTCGAAGGGCACGATGGTGGCGGCGGTGTGCGGCAGCCGGCTCACCGCGTGGGCGATCGAGTCCCCGCTGCGGGCGTGCAGCAGGCGTCCCAGGACCGGGCCGTACGAGCGGCGCGGGATCAGCAGGGTGACCTGGGTGCGGCCGTCGGCGGTGGTGCGGCCCGCGAGCCGGGCGATCGCGCGGTGCAGCCGGCGGTCCGGGCACTCCACCAGGTCGAGCGGGACGTCGGCGGCCCGGCTGGCCTCCCAGCAACGCCGCAGGTGCTCGGCGTGCGCCGTGTCGAGGGCGACGTGCACGGCGCGCAGCCCGTCGGGGCGCAGGGTGTGCGCGTAGCGCAGCGCGGTGAGGACCGCGAGGTCGAGCCGGTCGACCAGCACCAGCACGACGTGGCGCGGGCGGGTCGCGCCGGTGGCGGTGGCGGGCGCCGCCTCCAGGGCCTCGGCCTCGTTGCGGTACCGCTCGTTGGTGCGGATCAGGGCCCACACGCCGACCGGGAAGACGACCACCACGAGCCAAGCGCCCTCGGTGAACTTGGTGACGACGAAGACGACGACCACGGCGGCGGAGGCGGCCGCGGCGGCCGCGTTGACGGCGGTCTTGACGGTGCGGTGCCTCCCCCGGCGCTGCCAGTGGTGCTTGGCCAGGCCGGCGGTCGCCATGAGGAAGCCGGTGAAGACCCCGATCGCGTACAGCGAGACGAGGTGGGTGAGGTTGCCGCGCGAGACGAGCAGCAGGGCCAGGGAGACGGCGGTGAGCACCAGGATGCCGTTGGAGAACGCGAGCCGGTGGCCGCGCTGGGTGAGCTGGCGCGGCAGGAAGGAGTCCTCGGCGACGAAGCCGGCCAGGAACGGGAAGCCGTTGAAGGAGGTGTTCGCGCCGGTGTAGAGGATCAGCGCGGTGGCGACCTGGACCAGTGCGAACATCGCCTGTCCCGGGGCACTCCCGCCGAAGACCAGGTGCGCCTCCTGGGCCAGCACGGTCGGGCTGCCGGAGGTGTACGGGATCGCGTGTGTCCACCAGGCGAGCGCGGAGATCCCGAGCACCAGGCCGCCGAGGACCGCGCTCATGACCACGAGGGTGCGGCGCGCGTTGACGCCCCGCGGTTCGCGGAAGGCGCCGACCCCGTTGGAGATGGCCTCGAGGCCGGTGAGCGAGGACCCGCCGTTGGCGAAGGCCCGCAGCAGGACGAACAGCGAGGCGCCCATCAGCAGGCCGTCGCCCGGCGTGCCCACCGGCACGGCACCGACGGCGTGCAGCTCGGCCGTGCCCAGCCTCGGCAGGCTGCCCGCCGCCAACCGGACCAGCCCCACCACGACGGTCAGGCCGGCGGCGGCGACGAACAGGTACGTGGGGACCGAGAACGCCTTGCCCGCCTCCCTGATGCCGCGCAGGTTCCCGTAGCACAGGAGGCCCAGCACCCCCACGGAGATCCACAGTTTGTCCGGGCCGATGTCGGTGTGGAGGAGCAGCTGTGCCATGGAGGCCAGGGCGTCCGTACCCGCGGCGGTCTGCACCGCGACGGTGACGACGTAGTCGATCAGCAGGGCCACCGCCGCGATCTGGGCGGTGCGCGGGCCGAAGTTCTCCCGCGCCACCACGTAGGAACCCCCGGCCCGGGTGTAGGTGGTCACCACGTCGCGGTACGACAGGGTGAGCAGGAGCAGCAGGGCGAGGATGACCCCGGTCACCGGCATGACGAGGGCGAAGCCCGCCATGCCGGCCACGGGGAGGAGCTGCGTCAGCATCTGCTCCGTGCCGTAGGCGCTGGAGCTGATGCAGTCCGGTGCGAGCACGCCCAGCGCCACCGGCTTGGAGAGCGTCTCCTCGCGCAGCTGCGCCGTCACCAGGGGCGGCCCCAGCAGTAGCCGCTTGACCCGGTACCCGAGGCGTTCCGGCACCTCGCCCGCCGCGGCGACCTGCCGCTGCTCCGCCCGCGTCCGCTCCGTGACCGTCACCCTCGTCCCCCTTCGGGCGGTCCGTCCGGCGTTCTGCCGGAGGCTCCCGCTCGACTGCCCCGGGAACCGCGGAGCATGCCGATCGTGTCGGGCGACGGTGGAAAGGCCGCTCGTTCGGGTGAGGCGTGCGGGGGTCAGAGGCCCGGGGAGCCGCTCCCTGGGGACCGGCGGAGCAGGTAGTCGGAGGTGCCGGTGAGCTGGAGGACGCGGTCCAGGAGCGCCGGACGGGGTTCGATCAGCAGGCTCAACCCGGCGGCGTCGGCGTGCCGGCGGATCTGGAGCAGGGTCGACAGGCCCATGGAGTCGCACATGGTCATGGCGCTGCAGTCCAGGTGGACGGTCGTCACGGACGGCCGGGCGGACAGCCCGGTGGTGACGTCGGTGAGGAGCGCGTCGCAGGTCTCGTGGTCGAGGTCCCCCTCGACCTCGACGGTGAGCGTCGCGGACGGCTCGGGGGTGAGGACGTCGGGAACGGGTTCGGGGGTCGCGGTCATGCCGGGTTTCCGTGGTGCTGGTGCTGGTGGAGGACGTTCGGTGGGTCGGTCAGGAGGTCGACGACCGTGCGGCCGTGATCGAGGATCGTGACGGAGCGCGGCAGGTCCCGTAGCTCGTGGCGGAGGACGTCCAGGGCGGGCAGCAGGGAGGCGGCCGGGACCGCGCGGACCGTGAGGACGCCGGCGGTCCACGTCAGGAACCGACCGAACAGGTCCCGATCGTCGGTGTAGAGGGCCGCGGCGAGGAAGTCCACGATGTGGGCGATGTCCTCGGCGGTGCGCTGCAACTGGACCTCGGCGTAGCCGCGCACGGCGGGGACCCGCTCGGCCAGGCCGGACATGACGGCGCCGACCAGGCGTGGCGCGCTCCGGCTGACCAGGGTGTACTCCTGGTCGGCGAGGTGGGGCAGGTCGTCCAGGGGCTGGTGCCGCACGGGGGCGGGCGGGCCGTCGGCGAGCCACTCGGCCGCGCCCCGGGCGTGCCCCGCCCAGCCGTCGGCGCCGAGCAGACGGGCGTAGCAGCCGTCGGGGCCGAAGGCCGCCCCGCCCGCCAGTACGGGGACGCCCGCGGCTTGGGCGGCGGTGATCGCCGTGTGGGCGGCGGGCAGGCGCGGGGCGAGCGAGGCGGACAGCGCCAGGGCGACGGGGGCGCTGCGGTGCAGTCGGCCGATCAGGTGCGGAGTCGGCACCTGGGCGCCGAGGTGGTCGACCTCCCAGCCGTGCAGACTCAGCACCTGGGCGAGCAACCGGGCGGGAAAGGCGTGCCACTCACCGTCGACGCACGACACGGTGACCCGCCCCCGGGAATCCCGGGGCGTGGCGTCGAGGACGGCCGGGTGGTGCGCAAGCGCGGTGACGACCCGGTCGTTGACAGCCGTGGCCGCGTGTTCCTGCGCCACCGTCATCCGGTTCGCCGCCCAGGCGTGGCCGACCCTGGCCTGGACTTCGGCGATCACGTCCAGGAGGACGGACTCGGGGCTCACGCCCGCGTTCAGTGCTCCGAAGGCGACGGCACGAGCCGCCGACTCGCTGCCGGCGGCGACCGCGGCCCACAGCTCGTCGGCCCAGTGGTCCGCCGCGCCCGCCGACGGTGTCGTGACGGTGATGTCGAGGGCCGTCACGCGGCGAACCCGTCGATGCCGCGCCCGCCGTCCCCGGGCAGCCCGCCGCTGCGCGGCGCGGCGACGACCATGACGGCCATGTCGTCGTGGCGGCCACTGCCGACCCACTGGGAGGCGAGCATCAGGACGCGTTCGACGATCGCCTCCGCGGGCATGGACCCGCACTCGCCGAGTACCCGGCGCAGACGCTCCTCGCCGAACATCGCGTCGCCGAGGGGGCCGCCGCGGGCCTCGGTGACGCCGTCGCTGTACAGCACGCACGCCTCGCCCGGTGCCAGGACGACGGTGTCCGACTCGACGGTGGTCTCCGGGAGCGCGCCCACCAGGCTCCCTGAGGTGCGGGCCGCCTCCACCCGCCCGTCGGCACGGACGATGAGCGGAGCCGGGTGGCCGGCCGCCGACAGCCGGACCGTCACCCGCTCCTCCCGGCGGCGGACCGAGGCCAGCACCATCGTGGCGAACCGGGTGTGGTGCGAGGTCAGCAGGGCTCGGTTGAGCAGCGTCAGCAACCGCGGGTGGTCGTCCGCCATCGGCAGCAGCGCGTGCAGGGTGTTGCGGATCTTGCCGGTGAGCACGGCGGCTTCGAGCCCCTTTCCGCAGACGTCGCCGAGCACCGCCAGCGTCTCACCATCGGGATCCGCGGCGGGGTGGACGTCGTAGAAGTCGCCCCCGATCCGGTCCCGGTCGACGGAGGCCCGGTAACCGCCCGCGTAGTCCGTTCCGTTGACCTGCTCCAGCCGCGGCGGCAGCAGCTCGCGCATCAGCAGGTCGGTGACGGCGGCCTGCTCCGAGTACATCACCGCGGCGGAGACGGCGGCGCCCGCCCGGGCGGCGAACAGCCGGGCGAAGACCTCCTCCGACGGCGCGAACGCGCCGTGCCCGGGGCCGCGCAGCAGCACGAGCGCCCCTGCGGGCACGCCGTGACCCGGCAGCGGGGTGACGGACACCGCGCCGAGGGCGTCCAGACCGTCGGGCAGCAGCCAGTCCGGCGCCGCATCCGGGTCGATCCAGCGCGACGGAACCGGCGGGAAGCCGCGCAGGGCCTCCGCCAGGCCGGGAACCTCCGCCGGGTCCGCCCGTACGCCGCCGTGCACCGGTCGGCCGCCGCGTACACAGGACACGAAGCGCAAGACCCGGCCGCTGGTCGGCGAGATGACCACCGCCGCGTCCGCGAGGTGGGCGGCCGCCTGCTGCGCGGTGGTTTCCAGGCACCGCTGGACGTTCAGCGAGGAGAGCAGCAGGCTCGACAACTGGGCCAGGAGTGACCAACGTTCGCGTTCGACCGCGAGTGCGAGACCACGGTCGGCGCCGTCCACCAGCCACCACACGACGGTGCCGTCCGCCCGGACCGACGGATGGGCCTCCACCTCGCCACCGGCGAGGAGCCCGCGCACCGGCACCGCCGCCGGTCGGGGGTCGTGGTCGCGGCCGTCGCGGTCGGCCGAGATCCGCAGGTGCGCGTCGAGCAGCCACGGTGCGATCGTCCCGCCCTCCGCTCCGGCGGGGCCGCCGATCAGCTCCCAGGCAGCGTCGCTGCCGTGTACGACCGATCCGTCGGCCGCCAGGACCAGGACCGGATAAGGGGCATCACCGAGGAAGGTCAGCCCGGGTTCGGCCGTCGTGCGGGGGGTGTCCGTCGGAAGGGGTACCATCGCGTCGGCCCTGTCGGACCATCACCTCGTCACTCGTGCTGTCAGCGGCCGGAGACCACCGCGGATGCGGCGCGGACGGGGACGAACCACGCCGGTGGCCCGATGTCCGTCCAAGGCCGACAGAGT
Organism: Kitasatospora sp. NPDC051705; assembly: GCF_044453265.1. Lineage (NCBI taxonomy): Bacteria > Bacillati > Actinomycetota > Actinomycetes > Kitasatosporales > Streptomycetaceae > Kitasatospora > Kitasatospora sp. NPDC051705. The sequence continues at coordinate 34,227 of NZ_JBITCO010000001.1, forward strand.
CGACAGTACGCCCCGTACCGGGCGATCGTAACGTCCTGCACAGGGACGGGGGACCCGCCCGGCACCGTCACAGCGGGATGCCGTAGCATCCCGCTGTGACGGAGAACGCCGAGGCGGGCAGCCGCGAAGCCCGCGAGCCGGATGGCCATCAAGTGGTGTGCGCCCGGGGCGATCTCGACTGGGAGAGCGCCCAGGACTTCGCCGAGAGGATCCGCTGCGCCCGTGGGCGCCGTCCGGCCCTGCTGATCGCGGACCTGTCCGGGGTGACCTTCGCCGACTCCTCCACCCTGCACACCCTGTTCGAGGCGCACCGGGGCCTCGCCGCAGCCGGCGGGCGACTCGTCATCGCCGGTCCGCTGGACCCGGTGGTGCAGCGACTGTTCGACGTTTCCGCCACCGCCGGCTACTTCCACTTCGCAGCCTCGGCCAGGGAGGCGGCTGCCGGCGCGGACGTCACGAAGCCGCGCAGGGGCGACCGCCGATGACCGCGGCCGGTGCGGTGCGGCGGCGTGCCCGACCTCCGGGGCACGCGGCAGCCGACGCCTCGGGGGCCCCGCACGCCGCCGGACGCCCTGCGACTCCACTCATTCGAGGTCCTCGCATGCCGGAACCGTCCCCCCGCCCCGACCGCACGGCGAGCCCCGTGTCCGCACACGTACCGGCCCCCGCGGGAGAGCTCGCGGACGAGCCGCTGTCCGGGCCGGTCGACGCCGGCCGCGCGGTGACCACGGCCGCGCAGGCCCGGGCAGTCATCACCGGCCTGCTCGACCACGTCCCCGGTGACACCGGCGCCGCCCGTCGGGACGCCCACCTGGCGGCGACCGAACTCGTCACCAACGCCCTACGCCACGGCGGAGGCCTCACCGCGTTCCGCGCCCGGCTGGCCGCGGACGCCACGGTGCTCTGCATCGAGGTCGAGGACGCCACCAGCCAGTGCCCCCGGGAGCCCGAGCCCGACGGCCGGGACCCGAGCCGGCTCGGCGGCCGCGGCTGGATGATCGTCCGCCGGATCTCCGCCAGCTGCACCGTCCGGCCGCTGCCCACCGGCGGCAAGCGCATCAGCATCACGGTTCCCGTCCGCTAGGGCTTGCACCGTCGTCAACCCCGTCTGCGGGGCGATTCCGGGCGCTCCCGGTGGGAGCCGTCGGCGAGCCGGAGGCACGACAGGACGACCGGACGGCAGAGCCCGGAACGGGCTGGCCTCGTCCTGCCCTCGGTCCCGTACGCGGCTGTGCCGCCGGCCCGGCGCCGGCCGCGGGAACGCGGGCAGCGGGGCTGCACCCGACCGGGCCGGCGCGCAGCAACGGCGATCAGAGTGTCCCTGGGCCGTGGGGCGGCCGGTTCCCGGGGGCCCGAGGGGCCGGTGGGTCAGCGGGAGGGGTAGGTCTTGAGACTGACGGCTTGGCCGGCGCCGCGGTCGCGGATCAGGGCGGCGACGGGGGGTGTGACCGGGACGACCAGGTGGCCCTCGGGGGGCACCACCGCCAGGTCTCCGATCGGGGTCACGTGGACGACCTGTTGGGAGGCCCCGGGCCGCGGGGAGTCGTAGACCAGGTGCACCACGCGTCGGGTGACCGGTTCCGGATGCGGGTTCTCCAGGACGACGGCGTCGAAGGTGGCGAAGCGGCTGACCGCCTCGCCGCCGCGGGTCGGCTTGGCCTCGATGTAGCCGGACGGGCCGGCGGCGGGCAGCACCAGGAGCTTGGTGACGGTCACCCGGACGTCGGCCACCCGGTCCGCGTCCGGGCCGGAGAAGTTCAGTACGTCGAAGCCGCCGTCGGGGTGGACCACGAGCTCGCCCCGGTCGCTGCCGTACGCCGTGGCGACGCGGACCTTGCGCAGGGCGCGCCCGTCGGCGTCCACGGGGGTGAAGGCGAGGACCGGGGCCACGTCGACGGCGTTCGGGTTGGTGATGGCGAGGGTCTGGTCGATCCAGCCGGAACCGCCGTGCGCCCGGTACTCGAAGGTCGGTAGCGCGACCGACGGCCGTTCCGGTGCCCGGGCGCCGGCGCTCCAGCGACTGACCAGGACGACGAGTGCTGTGACGAGGCTCAGACCGGAGGCCAGGCTTATCAGCTGATGGGAAGACACGCGGGGAGTCTAGTGGTGGCGGTCCGTCATCTGTCCTGGGCCCCGGGTCACCCAGCGTCACCGCGGTGAGGCGGCGTACCACCGAGGCCAGGACGCCCTCCGCGGCCGGCCCCGGGGACGGATCCGGGGACGGCCGCGGGGACGGAGCCGGGTGGGCGCATTCCTTTGGCAGGGGAATTCGGTATCCACCCGGAGTCGGGTCGGCGGACGCGAGCGCTCAGCCGTTCCGGAACTCGGCTGAGAGCCTGCGCCCGGCCTTCAACCGGCGGTCCGTCAGAGGATTTCGATCGAGTTCACCTGCGGCGGTCGGTTCGGGAACGAGATGTCGGTCCAGCGCGGGATCTTGACGGAGTCGCCGTTGGCATCGTAGTAGATGAGGTCGTTGTTCCCGGTGGAGATCCGGTCGACCCACCAGCCGCCGAAGGACGTCCGGCCGGCGTTCGCGTAACAGTCGACGCTCTGGCTGCCGCCGCTGTGCGACCAGATCTTCAGGAAGTCCTCCCCGCCCCGGCACTCGATGTGGTCGATGGCGAACGCGGTGCCGGACGGCACCGCCACCGTGAACGCCGCCGCCGCGGCGAACGCGGCGGTCAGCGAGCCGACGATCTTCTTCGTCTTCGAGATCACGAATTCTCCTCATTCGAATGGAATCGAATTCCGAATCAGAACCCGGAATCCGGAGCCCGGAGCCCGGAATCCACCGCGCAACCGATTGGCGATTGCATCGTGCCCGATCAGCATCCCCAGCCCCTTCGTTCGCAGTCAATCTCATCGACCACGGACTGACGGCTTATCGGCCAGATCCATCCGCCTCGCCCGTGCGTGGCGGGGCTCGTCGGGCGGGTGGGGCGCGTGCGACGGAGCGACACGCGGACGCGGCGGTGGCCGCCAGCAGCCGGCCCCGCGGTGATCGCCCCCGTCCTGACCTGGGCCGACGGGCTCATCCCCGGTCCGTCCGCCGGGCCGCCGGTGGCGCGGGGCAGCGGCCGTGGCGGCAACCGTCCGCCGGATGAGTGGAACCGGCCGCGGCGCCCCGGCGGGCGAGGCGCCCGACCGGCGCGCGATATATCCTGCGCCCCCGCCCCACGGGTTCGGCAGGACGGGCCCTCGGCCGAACGGGCGGGCGGCACGGGCCCGGACACGGCGACGCCGGCGCCACCGTGGGGTGGCGCCGGCGTCGCTGCGGTCCTACCTGTAGCGGTAGCGGATGCGGCCGCGGGTCAGGTCGTAGGTGCTGAGCTCCACTAGGACCCGGTCCTCCGGGAGGATCTTGATGTAGTTCTTCCGGATCTTCCCACTGATGTGGGCGAGCACGGTGTGCCCGTTCTTGAGCTCCACCCTGAAGGTGGCGTTGCGCAGGCACTCGGTGACGGTGCCTTCGACCTCGATGCTGCTTCCTGCTGCTTTGGTCATGAGTCTCATTTCTTCGTTCGTCGACGTACGGTGGGTGCGGATACGGCTTGGCGGTGTGGCGATCGTGCGGTCATACGGTCGTGCGACGAGACGCCGAACGCGTGACAGGGCGTCAGCGGCGGACGAGCTCGAGGGTGCTGCCCGAGCGACGGGCTCCGATGCCCTCGAACAGGGCGGTGGCGGCCGTGTTGGTCTCCGTGACCTCGGCCCAGGCCGTGGCGGTGCCGGAGCGGTGCAGCTCGCCCAGTGCGTGGGCGAGCAGCGCCCGGGCGACCCCGCGGCGGTGCTGGTCGGCGCGGACGGCGACCAGTCCGATCCGCGGCTGCCTCGGCAGCCGCTTCACCCGGATCAGGCCGACGTACTCGTCGCCCTGCCGAGCCACAGCGTACTGCGACGAGTCGACGACGGTCGTCCCCGCCGGTCGCGGCAGGACCTCGGCCGGCATCGAGCACCAGCCGACGGAGGCCTCGACCTCGTCGCGGACGACGCGGTCCAGGGCGAGCAGCGGGGCCTCCTGTGCCTCGCCGGCGGGCAGGACGGTGACGCCGGCGGGCGGCTGCACCTCGCCGAGTCCGGTGACCTGCGGGTCGGTGGGCACGACGTAGCCCCACTCGCGGCGTTCGACCGCGAAGCCGACCCGCTGCCAGGCGGCCGTCGACGCGGGGTCGGCCTCGTCGACCACGGTGTACAGCGGGACCGCCAGGTCCGCCAGCATGGCGGTGGCGACGAGGTCGAAGTCCGCGTCCTGCCAGACGTCGACGCTGACGAAGAGCCGGCCGTCGGGTCGGCGCGAGGCGTCGCCGCAGCCGACCACCTGGTCGTCCGCGACGGCCTGCCACTGGGTGTCCGAGATCCTCGTCACCGCGACCTCGCGGTCGACCTGGTTCGAGGCGGGATGGGAAGGGTTCATGGGTGTGGCCTTTCGGGAGTGCCTGTTCCGAGGCGCTCCCGGCGACACCTTCGTCAATCGCCCGCCGTGACGACAAGGGGGAGCACCCACCTGCTGACAGCCTTCATGGGTCTCACCTCCTCGCGTTCGTTCACGGCTGCGCAGACGTTACCAGCCGGATGTCGTCCGCCCAACCGATTTACGCACGCGGCCCGCGCCGCGGCGCACGGGGCCCTCAGCGCGGCTCGTCGAGGTGCCGTAGGTCGTACAGGTACGACCTGCCGGCCTTCCAGCTGCGCCACGGGCCGCGCGGCGGCACCTCCTCCTCGCCGCTCCGGCCGTGCAGCGGCCAGGAGTTGGCGGTTCCGTCGGCGTCGACGGTGCACCAGCCCCGCTCCGGCAGCCACCGGCACCGGACGTCCAGGTCCAGCCGCCGGTAGGACGGTCGGCCGTTGAACGTCCCGTCCTCCCGGAAGCGGTACACCAGGCCGTCCACGCGACGGACGAACTCGATCGGCACGACGCCTCCCCCGGGTCACCGCGGCACGACCCGGATCGCTCCGGGGCGGTTCGGGTGGAACCCCTGCCGCAGGGAAGGCTACCCACCCGTTCGACCGCGCGCGGACGACCGGGCGGCCGCCGTCGGACTGCGGCGGCCCGGGCCGCTCAGAGCCGCAGGTGGGAGGCGCCGTTGAGGTCGAGGACGGTGCCGGAGGCCCAGGTGGCCTCGGGCGAGGCGAGGTAGCGGACGGCGGCGGCGACCTCCTCGGGGGTGCCGACCCGGCCGAAGGGGCTCTGGCCGCGCAGGGTGTCGCCGGAGGGGCCGGTCAGCCGGTCGGCGACGCGTTCGGTGGCGGTGAAGCCGGGGGCGACGGAGGTCACCGAGATGCCGTGCGGGGCCAGGGCGACGGCGAGGGACTGGCCGAGTGCGTGCAGGGCGGCCTTGGTCGCACCGTAGGCGGGGTGGTCCGGTTCGCCGCGGAAGGCCCCGCGGGAGCCGATGTTCACGATCCGGCCGGGTGCGCCGCGGGCGATGAGGTGGCGGGCGACGCAGTGGCTGAGGTTGGCCGCGGCGAGCAGGTTGACGTCGACCATCTGCCGCCAGATCCGCTGCCAGTCCTCGTAGGGGACCGTGGCCACGGGGTGCGCGTTGGCCTCCGAGGTGGCGACGGCGGCGTTGTTGACCAGGACGTCCACCCCGCCGAGCTCCGCGTGCGCGGTGTCGGCGACGCGCTGCGCGGTCGCGGGGTCGCTCAGGTCACCGCCCACCAGTACGTGGCCGTCGCCGGGGAGTGCGAGCAGGGTGGCCTCGGCCTGTGCGGCATTCGAGCCGTAGTGCACGGCGACGCGGTCGCCGGCGGCGGCGAAGGCGTGCGCGACGGCGCGGCCGATGCCCCGGGAGGCTCCCGTGACCAGGACGCCCCGGACCGGACGGGACGCCGGGGTCGCTGCGGACGCCGTCACGTCCGCGGTCGTTTCCGGCTCCGCGGGAACCACGGTCGTTTCCGGCTCCGCGGTCGGCACAGTCGCCGCGGGGGCTGGACGGGTCATGGGTGACGCTCCCTGGGGGTCGCGAGCGGGACGCACCGTGCACGACACGGCGGCGGTTCCACCTTGATCCCGACAGCGTCCGAATGTCAACATTCGGGCATGAGTGACCTACCCCTGATGAAGGCCACCCGCAGAGGGCTGGCCGACGAGGTCGCGGACCGGGTCCGCGAGGCGATCTTCGACGGGCACTTCCCGCCCGGCTCCCCGCTGCGGGAGACCGAGCTGGCCGACTCGCTGGGCGTCAGCCGCGGCGCCGTGCGCGAGGGCATCGCCCGGCTCGAGCGGGAGGGGCTGGTCCGGACGGGCTGGCACCGCCCGACCACCGTGGTGGCGACGACCGCCGACGACGTGGAGGAGGTCTACCGGGTGCGTGCCGCGCTCGACCGGCTGGCCGCCGTGACCGCCGCCCGGCGGGCGACACCGGCACAGCTGGACGAGCTCGACCGACTGGTCGAGTCGATGGCGGCCGCACTGGCCGACGGCGCCGGGGTGCCGCACCTGCTGGCACTGGACATGGCCTTCCACGACCAGGTGTACGCGACCGCCGGGAACCGGCGCCTCACGGACGCCTGGCAGGCGGTGCGCTCCCAGGTGTTCCTGTTCCAGCTGCAGCGGGTCGCGCTCGCCCGCGGACAGTACCGCGCCCTGGTCGTCGACGAGCACCGCGAGCTGGCCCGACTGCTGCGGGGCGGCGGCGCGCCGGAGGAGCTCGACCGGTTGGCCGGCGAGCACGTCGACTCGGCCCGCCGCAGCCTGCTCGCCCTGCTGCCCGGCGAGACGGGCACCGGCCCCGGGAACGAACCAGACGTCGCCTGACGGGAAAAATAGGCAGCGCTTGCAACTTACGCGCGTGCACAATTATTGTGTTCACGCGCAAAGATCGGCCGCAACCACCGCGCCGACAGCCTCACCGGGAGTCCGACATGAGCACCTCACTCTTCGCCCCGTACACCCTGCGGGAACTCACCGTCCCCAACCGCATCTGGATGGCGGCGATGTGCCAGTACAGCGCGGCCCCCGACGGCGACGCGGCCGGTGTCCCGCACGACTGGCACTTCACCCACCTCGCGGCCCGCGCCGCCGGCGGCACCGGGCTGATCATCACCGAGGCGACGGCCGTGAGCCCCGAGGGCCGCATCTCCCCGTACGACCTCGGGCTCTGGAACGACACCCAGACCACGGCGTTCCGGCGGATCACCTCCTTCCTGAAGGAGCAGGGCACCGTTCCGGTCGTCCAGCTCGCCCACGCCGGCCGCAAGGCGTCCACCGAGCGCCCCTGGATCGAGCGCGGCCGCGCGCTCGCCCCGGACGAGCCGCACGGGTGGACCCCGGTCGGCCCCAGCGCCGTCCCGTTCGACGCGGCGTCCACCACGCCCGAGGAGCTGACCACCGAGCAGATCGCCGGGATCGTCCGGCAGTTCGGGGACGCCGCCCGCCGCGCGCTCGAGGCCGGCTTCCAGGGGGTCGAGATCCACGGCGCCCACGGCTACCTGATCAACCAGTTCCTCTCCCCGTACAGCAACCGCCGCACCGACGCCTACGGCGGCTCCTTCGAGGGCCGGATCCGCCTCGCCCTGGAGGTCGTCGACGCCGTGCGCGCCGTGTGGCCCGAGGACCTGCCGGTGTTCTTCCGCATCTCCGCCACCGACTGGCTGACCGAGAACCCCGAGGACGACCGCGAGGGCTGGACCTCGGAGGACACCGTCCGACTGGCCAAGGAGCTGCTGGCGCACGGCGTGGACCTGATGGACGTCTCCACCGGCGGCAACGCCCCCGACGCCAGGATCGTGGCCGGACCGGACTACCAGGTGCCCTTCGCCGAGGCGGTGCGCAACGGCACCGGCATGCCCGTCGCCACCGTCGGCCTGATCACCGAGCCCGCCCAGGCCCAGGCCATCCTCGCCGAGGGCCGGGCCGACGCCGTCCTGCTCGGCCGCGAGCTGCTCCGCGACCCCTCCTGGGCCCGCCGTGCCGCCGCCGAGCTCGGCGGCGAGGTCACCAGGCCGATCCAGTACCACCGCGCCTGAGCCGCCCCGCGCGCCGACCCCGGGCGGCCCTTCGCCTCACCCGGGGTCGGCGCCGGCCCGAGCGGCCCGGCCCGCACAGGACCCGGCCCGAGCGGCCCGGCCCGAACAGGACCCGGCCCGCGAAGAGCCCGGCCGGAGCGGTCCCCGCTCAGCGCGGCGCCGCGGCCCGTGCCGCCACCGCCGCGACGAAACGCCCCAGCCCGTCCGGGTTCGCCGCCAGGAACAGGTTCGGCTCGATCAGTTCCAGCTCCAGCACCACCGGCTCCCCGGCCCCGTCCAGGACCAGGTCCACCCGGGCGAACAGCGGCGCGTCCGGCGACGGGACGGCCTCCAGCGCCGCCAGCGCGGTGCGGATCTCGGCACCGGTCGGCCGGTACGGCGTGACGCCGAGGTGCGGCATCCGGTCGTTGTCGATCAGCCCGGGCTCGGTGAGCAGCTGGTCCTTGCGGATCGCGTGGCTGAAGACGCCGCCGAGGAAGACCAGGGCACGCTCCCCCTCCGCCACCCGCGGCAGGTACGGCTGGACCATCGCGGCGCGTCCCCGTTCCTGCAGCATCCCGACGTGCCGGGCGGCGTCCGCCGACCCTCCGGGCCGGTAGCGCGCGGTGTCCTGCGCACCCGCCGAGACCGCGGGCTTGACCACCACGCCGTCCGCGCCGCCGATCCCGTCGAGGTCCGCGGCGGTGAACCGCTCCCCCGGTTCGAGGAACCGGGTCGGCACCACGGCGACCCCGCGCGCGGCGAGCTCCCTCAGGTAGTGCTTGTCGCTGTTCCAGCGCACCACCGGCGCCGGATTGCAGAGCCGGGTGGCGGCCGACACGCCGTCGGCCCACGCCAGGAACGCGTCGAGGTGTTCCACGTAGTCCCAGGTCGAGCGGATGACGGCCAGGTCGTACTCCGCCCAGGCCACCGAGCCGTCGTCCCAGCGCACGGACTCGGCCGACAGGCCGTCAGCGCGCAACGCCCGCACGATGGGCGGCAGGTCCTCGTCGAACTCGATCCCGGCGCCGCTGGTCACGACGGCCACCCTGGCACCACTCATCCGGCCCTCCCGAGCCCTCGCAGCCGTACCGCCGCCGCCCCGTCGCCTGCCCGGCCACCGGGCGCCGCCGGCCCTGACGGTTCCGAACCTACTCCCGGTCGGGCCGGGCGGGGGTGCGGGAGCAGCCCGATCCAGTGACGTTCCGTCACCGTTCCTCGGGTGCGGCGGCCCGGCGGCGTGTGCCGGAGCGGTCTGCGAGCCGGACCGCGAGCACCACCAGGACCGCGGCTGCCAGACCGTACACCGGCAGCCAGCGGGTCGTCGTGGCGGCCAGGCAGTCGTCCACGGCGTGCCGGGCCTGATCACTCTGCGCGTACGCCAGGGCAGCGGCGTCCTGGCCGGCCAGGTCACCCAGCGTGGCCTGGGCTCCGAGTTCGGCGTAGCGGCACAGGTGGGCGCACGCACTGCGGGTCTCCGGCATCGGGAACAGCCACGCCCAGCGCTGCATCGCCGGGGCGAGCGCCAGCGCCGCGGCCAGGCCGACGACCAGCGCGTAGGCCGCCAGGCTCCGCGCGAACCGGGCCCGGCGCCGGGACGAGGCCCTACGCGTCGGGGTCAGCAGTCACGGGTCGGGAGACACGAACCAGGGCCGGTCAGGACCCCGGCCGCCGCCGCAGCGCGAAGGTCCAGGTCCGGGTGGTGCAACTGCGCGGGTCCTCCGGGTCGCGGGCCTCGATCCGGGCCACCAGGTGCTCGCCCTCGCGGCGCAGCGAGCCGAGGAACCGGTGGTGCTCCCCCGCCGGCACCGGGAGGAGTTCGGCCAGCACCGTGCCGGCGAGGGCGCGGTCCACGGCGCGCAGCACCCCGGCGTCCAGGACCAGCACCGTGCCGTCCTCCAGGACCACCGGCCGGCCCACCTGGGACTCCGTCAGCTCGGGGCCCGGCTCGACGACCCCGCCCGGGTGCAGCCGGACCACCCGGCTCGGTTCGGCGGTGGAGCCCCGGGTCTCGACCACCCGGACGCCACTGCCGACGACGAGGTGGCCGCAGCTGCGCCAGGAGTCGGCGACGGTGCCGTCGGGCGCGTACTGCCAGGTGTCGAAGACGTCGTAACCGCGCAGTCCGACCAGGAACCGGCCGCCGCTCAGCGCCGCGGCCGACCCGGCCCGCTGCTCGGCGAGCGGCGCACCGTCGGCGAGGTCGAGCAGCAGCGCCGGGCCGGTGAAGCCCCAGGGCGTGTAGGCGAGGGTGTCGGTGGTGACCAGGACCCGGCCACCGGAGAGGTACGCCCCGGTGCAGCGCAGGCCCTCCAGCGGGCACGTCCACAGGTGGCGGCCGTCGGCGGCGGTGCACGCCACCGCCTGCTCGCGGGCGTGGATCCGGTGCCCGTCCTTGGCGGCCAGCAGGCCGTCCGGGCGCTCCCGGCGCCGGGCCGGCGCGGGGCCCGGCCTGGTCTGATCGCTCACCAGGGCGACGGTCCAGGGGAGTTCCCGATGCGGCATGGCCGTGATGGTACGACGCGCGGGTGGGGCGGGCCGGAACCCGGCCGGGTGCGGGAGGGGGCGGGGGAACGACGGATCTCCCCGCCACTACCAAGCTATAGCCCACCCGGGGGCTTGTGGCAAGGCCCCCCTCGTGCCGCACAATCGACCGCCGGAAGTGCCATGACCTGCGGAAACGGGAGTCTCGGAAATGCGCGTGCTGTTGACGACATGGGGATCGCGCGGGGATGTCGAGCCGCTGGCGGCGCTGGCGGTGGCCCTGCGGGAGCTCGGCGCGGAAGTGCGGGTGTCCGCGCCACCGGACGAGGAGTTCGCGACCCTGCTGGAGCGGGTCGGAGTGCCGCTGGTACCGCTCGGCCCGACGGTGCGTTCGATCGTCGCCGGCCCGCGGCCGCCGACGGCGGAGGACGCCTTCCGGCTGGCCCCGGAGCTGGTCGCCGCCCGGTTCGACACGCTCACGGCGGCGGCCGAGGGGTGCGACGTGCTGCTGGCCACCGGCCTGATGCCGGCCGGTGCGCGGGACGTGGCGGAGCAGCTGGGCATCCGGTACGTGCTCGCCTGCTTCCACGTCCTCGGGCTGCCGTCGCGGCACTTCCCGCCGGGTGCCCGGCCGGGCACGCCGTCCCCGGCGGGCGAGACCGACAACCGGGTGCTCTGGGAGCAGGACGCCCAGCGGGTGAACGCCCTGTACGGGCCGGCGCTCAACGCGCGCCGGGCGGCGATCGGCCTGCCGCCGGTGGAGAACGTCCGTGACCACGTCTTCGGCGACCGGCCGTGGCTGGCGGCCGACCCGACGCTCTGCCCGGCGCAGGGCATGACGGAGCTCGACCTGGTGCAGACCGGGGCGTGGATCCTGGCCGACGACCGGCCGCTCCCGGCCGACCTGGAGGCCTTCCTGGACGCCGGGGAGCCCCCGGTCTACGTGGGATTCGGCAGCATGGCCGCGCACGCCCCGGCGGACATCGCCCGGGTGGCCGTGGCGGCCTGCCGCGCCCTGGGCCGGCGCGTGGTGCTCGCCCGCGGCTGGGCCGGGCTGGCCCCGGTCGACGACGGCGAGGACTGCTTCGTCGTCGGCGAGGTGAACCAGCAGGCGCTGTTCCGGCGGGTGGCCGCCGTCGTCCACCACGGCGGCGCGGGCACCACGACGACGGCGGCCGTCGCCGGGGCGCCCCAGGTGGTGGTCCCGCGGATCGCGGACCAGCCGTACTGGGCGGCCCGGGTGGCCGAGCTGCGGATCGGCGTGGCGCACGAGGGGCGGACGCCGACCGTCGACTCGTTGTCCGCCGCGCTCGCCACGGCGCTGGCACCCGAGGCCCGCACCTGGGCGCTGGCGGTGGCCTGCACGATCCGCACCGACGGGGCGGCGGTGGCAGCGCGCCTGCTCGTCGAGGGGGCGGAGGCCGCGGAGGCGACGGACGCGGCCGGCGCCGGGCGGCGTCCCGGGTCGATGTGAGGCACCGCCCGGGGCCGGGGCGCCGCGCGGTCGGACGGTCCCAGGGCCGGCGAGGGCCGGTGGGTGCCGGTGGGCCAGACCGTCCGTAGGCCGGTAGACCCGTGGGCCGGTGAGCCCGTGGGCCGGACGGGGCGGCTCGCGGCTGCTACGGCTCGCCGAGCTCGGCGCGGACGCCGAGCAGCCGGACCGGGCGGTCCCGGTCGAAGCGCTCCAGGGCCTCCAGCGCGGCGCGGGTGATCTCGGCGGGATCGCTGGTCGGTGCCTCCAGGGCGAGGCCGTGGGTGTGGGTGTGGAACGGCGCGAAGCGGACCTTCACGGTGACCCGGACGGCCGGCCGGCCCTCGTCCTCGACGTCCCTGGCCACCCGCCCGGCCAGCACGGTGACGTTGCGGGCGATCTCCGCGCGGTCCACCAGGTCGTGCTGGAAGGTGGTCTCCCGGCTGTGCGAGCGCGCGCGGTGCGGGGCGTCGCTGACCTCGGTGTCGCCGACGCCGTGGGCGAGCGCGCGGTACCACGGGCCCGTGACGGGGCCGAACCGGGCGGCCAGCTCCTCCGGGTCCGCGGCGGCCAGCTCGGCGACCGTGCCGATGCCGGCGTCGGCCAGCTTCCGGGCCGTCCTGGCCCCGATGCCCCAGAGGGCGTCGGTCGGGCGCCCGGCCATCACGGGCACCCAGTTCTCCCGGGTGAGCCGGAAGCTGTGCCCGGGGGGCGGCCCGTCCGGGGCGGTCGGTTTGGCGAAGCCGGTGGCGAGTTTGGCGCGCAGCCGGTTGTCCCCGATCCCCACCGAGCACCAGAGGCCCGTCCCGGCGTGCACCGCGGCCCGGATCCGGGCGGCCAGTGACTCGGGGTCGTCGGTGTCCGCGCCGAGGAAGGCCTCGTCCCAGCCGAGTACCTCCACCACGGCGGGGAAGCGGCGCAGGGTGTCGGTGAACCGCTCGGAGGCCTCCCGGTAGACCGGCGCGTCGACGGGCAGGAACACCGCCTCCGGGCAGCGCCGGGCGGCCAGCCGCAGCGGCATCCCGGAGTGGACGCCGTGGGCGCGCGCCTCGTACGAGGCGGTGGACACCACGCCCCGGGCGGTCGGGTCGCCGGTGCCGCCGACCACCACCGGCCGACCCCGCAGTTCCGGCCGGCGGGCGACCTCGACGGCGGCGATGAACTGGTCGAGGTCCACGTGGAGCACCCAGTGCGCGGACACGGGTTCCAGTATCCGCCGACCGCCCCGGGGCGGCGGCCCGGCGTCCGCGACGGCGCTCCGGGTGAGGTCGGACCACGGGCCGGACGGGGTCGGGGTGAGGCCCGGACGGGGCCGGGGCGAGGCCCGGACGGGCTGCTCCGCCGGGCCGTCCGGCGCACCGTCACTCTCCGTGGGGCGGGCGCCCGCGCGGGGTCGGCGGCCGGGATGCCGCGGGGTGCCGGGCTCCCTATCGTGAGGAGTGGAGGGCTCGCGTTCCGGGGGCGGACCCGACAGCCCCGGCCGTGTCAGCCCCGGCCACCGAATCGCCACCGGAGCGCCGCCGGATCCCGTCGCGGCCTCCGCGCCCCTCGCGACCTCCGCGGCCCGACCGCGCGACCGGCCCGCCCGTGCAACCGGCCGACCCCGACCCGGCCGGTAGCGCTTCACGCTGCTCGGAGGACAACTCCGGGAGGAGGCAATCACGATGAACATGCCAGGCTTTGCCGCCGAGTCGTCGCTCGGCCCACCGGGCGGGTACTACCGCACCGGCGCCCGTCGCCAGGGCCCGCCGTCCGGGGGCCGGGGGGTGGCCCCGGCCCGGGCCCTCGGATCCGGGCTGAATGCTTCCGGGCTCGGCTGCATCCCCAACTGCGTCTGCATCACCGCCGAGGGCTGCCCCTGCTGCGACTCGGGCGGGTTCCCCGTCGACGAGGGCGCCCTGCGGTACGCCGTGCCCCGCGGGACCCAGGTCGCCGCGCCCTGGCGCCGTCGCGGCACGCCCGGCCGGAGCTCGTGGGGATCCGCCCCTCAGGGGCTGGTCCGTCCGGCGGGCTGCAGCTACTCGTACGGCGGCTGCGCCCCTGCGGACGACGTGTCGTGCATGCGCGGCGCGAGCGGCGGCGGGATCTGCGTCGGCCCGGGCTACGCACCGGTCGAGGTGAGCTGTGACGACGGCAGCGTCTCCTACGGCGAGGCCCCGTGCGTCGTGTAGCGACGACCGGGCCCGGCAGTACTGCGGGTCCCCCCTGACACCTCCTGTCAGGGGGGACCCGCGGTACTGCGCGCCCGGCTGCCCGAGGGCCGCCCGTAGCGCCGTCTACATCGGGAAACTGCCGTCCGACGGCTCGCAGCTGCCGATCTCGTCGACGTTGTGCCAGCCGGTGACCCTCCCTTCGTCGTCCCGGTCCACGGTGACGACGGTGATCACCCCACCCATGCACCACGTGCCGCCGTACGCGCCCTGCACGGCCGCCCGGTGGACGGCGGGCACCTCGGTGCCGGCGGTTGCGATGGTGCTGCGGCCGCTCCCCCGGTAGTGACCGCGCGTCACCGCCGTCGCCCGGTCAGCCGTGAAACCTGGAAGCATGACGCTTCTCCTCTCACTGGTTCGGTTCGTCCTCTGTCCCGTTCGTGCCTCGCTCCTCGCTCGTCGCTCCTGGTTCCTGGCTCCTGGCTCCTGGCTCCGCCCAGCGGCCTCCTTCACCGTCGTCAGCGCTCGAAGTACGGCTGGAGCCGGGTGACCAGGAAGGGGAACCGCTCGGTCACGTCGACCCGGACGAAGGCCTTCTCCGTGACGTCCGTGTCGCGACCGGTGTAGGAGAAGACCACGTCCACGATCGTCCGGCCGCCCCCGCCCATCCGCGACGGCCGGACCTCGACCGCGGCCAGGGACTGGTTGCGGCCGAACGCCTCGGCCGCGCGCGCGTAGACCGCCGGGTACCGGACGGCCAGGTAGTTGACGGCCCGGTGCTCGTCGGCGGCGCCCGCGTTGTCGGAGAGCTGCAGGACCAGGTCCAGCACCTCCTCCGCGGTCGAGCGGTAGCGGTCCTCGTCCTGGCCGTCCGGCACCGGCAGGCTGCCGAGCAGCGTCCGGCGGTCGAAGGAGTAGATCTGGTCGAAGGCCACCACCGGCACCGCCAGCCCGTTGCAGGCCTCCGGCGGGGCGATCGGCCCGGCCGTGCCGATGACGACGTCGAGGTCACCCGGGTCGGGCCTCGGGCGGACGGCCTCGACCAGCTGGGAGAGGTCCAGCGGGTCGCGGGGGTACAGCAGGTAGGTCTCCAGCCCCTGGATGGTCAGCACCCAGCACAACTGCCGTGCCAGGTAACGGTTCCCGGGCTGGGCGAGGACGGCCTGCAGGGCCTCCCGGTCGGTCAGCCCGGTGACCTCGGACCGGCCGGTGACCTGGGCGAACTCCTTCTCCGCTCCCAGGGTGGGGAAGCGCGGTTCGATGCGCCCCACCGCGTAGACGTGTGCGGACCCGGCCCGGAACGGGTCCGTTCCGCCGCAGCCGGGGCAGCCGGCCGGGGTCGGTTCCGCGGCGGCGACGGACACGGGGACCACCTCGGCGGTCTCGCCCGCCCGCGCCCCTGGGCCACTCGTACCGTCCGCTCCCGCGGGTTCGTCGATCAGCTCTGTTGCCGTGCGCTCGGTGCTGGACTCCTCCATCGGTCCACTCCCTTCTGCTGCGGAACCGTCTGCTGCGGAATCGGCTGTGTTCCTCGGTCCTGCGCCGGCGGGTGCTCACCGCGGCGAGCGGCCGCGGAAGCCCACCCACCGGTTGAGCGTCTCGGCGCGCCGGCGGCAGCCTCCGCAGGGCCGGATGCCGACCGTCGAGGTCGCGCGTTTGATGACGTCCCCCAGGCCGACGTCCTCGTCGGTGAGGAACCCGGGCAGTCGCATCCTGGGCCGGTCCTGCTTCCGGGCCGGCTCGGGGGCGGCCGGTGCGCGGTCGGTCATGAGGGCCTCCTCGCGGTGGTCGTCACACCGGTCCGGGCCGCCAGCCGGTCCAGGGCGCGCGAGGCGTCCAGCAGGGCCGGCCAGAGGGTCCGGCGGGAGCGGGCGGCGTCGCACAGCGCCCGGCGGACGTCGGCCGCGCCGGCCCGCGGGAACTCGGACCACAGGAGGGCGACGGCGCCCGTCACCAGGGGCGCGGCGACGCTGGTGCCCCTGATCGGCGGCTGGCGCTCGCCGGTGGCCAGACCGAGGAGGCCCTCGCCGGGGGCGCTCAGACCCGAACGCCCGATCGTGGCGCCGAGGTTGGAGTAGGGCGCCGGGCGGCCGTGGCGGTCACAGGCGGCGACCGGGATCACCGCGGGGTGGCGGGTGAGCACCGAGCTGCCGACCACGCCCTGGTTGCCGGCCGCGGCCACCACGATCACTCCCCGCCGGGCCGCGTGGTCCAGGGCTCCGGTCAGCGCCCGGCCGTCCCGCACCGCCGACCAGCTGAGGTCCGCGCTGATGTTCACCACCCGGGCACCGGCGTCCACGACGGCCGCGAGCGCCTCGGCGAGCTGGTCGGGGTCGGTCCGCGGCGCGGCGGCGCCCGGCTGCCCGGGTTCGGCGAAGACGGGCCGCACCAGCAGGGTGCAGTCCGGGCAGATACCGGGCGCCGCCGTGCCGCGTCGTGCGGCCAGGAGGCCGGCGACGAAGGTGCCGTGCCGGCACTGCTCGCTCCCCGGTTCGGCGCACCCCACCGGGGTGCCGCCGGGGAGTCGGCGCAGGCTTCCGCCGCGCAGGCCCGGGTGCCCGAGGGCGACCGGACCGTCCAGCAGGGCCACCACGGTCTCCGGCCGCCCCCGGGAGCGGGCCATCAGGGCCCCGAGGGTCACCAGGTCCAACGGGCTCGCGCCCCCGGTGCGCGATGCGCTCGACGGCTCGTCGATCCGGGACCGCCGGGCACCGCCGGAGACGGTTTCCGTACGGATCGTGCCCATGTTCCTACGGTAGGACGGGCCTCGGGCCCCGGCACGTCCGGCCGCGTGGGCGGGACGTGCCGGGGCCCGAGGGGCCCGCACCGGCGTTGACGGACAGTGGCGGAGGGGGGTTGACGGACAGTGACGGCGGAACGGGGAAGGCTCCGGCCGCCCGGTGTCAGGAGGTGATGATGCCCGGGTCGGACAGGCCCGGCGCCCCGGTCTCCACGTGCCCGGCCAGCCGGCGCACGAAGTCCGCGGTGGCGCTGGAGGTGACGGTGACGTCGTACCAGTTGCGGCAGCCGCCGAGGTCGACGGTGTGGGCGACGGTGGCGCCCGGGCGGACGGTGACGGTGCGTGGCGTGCCGCCGTAGGCGTTGGTGACGGTGAGGACCGCGTCCGCCGTGCCCGCGTTGGTCAGGGTCAGGTCGAGGTTGCCGGTGGTCGGGTTGTGGCGCGCGGTGACCTCGGGCCCGGCGGTCTTGCCGGGGTTGCGGAAGCGGCGCAGGAAGCCGTTGGGGCCGTGGACGGTCAGGTCGGTGACGCCCTTGGAGTACGTGGTGTTCCAGGCGTCCGCGATCGTCTTGCCCGCCTCCGCGGTGTACGTCCACGGGCCGTCGGTGCGGTTGGCCGAGGTCGTCAGGAACTGGCCGCCGGCCGCGGCGCCGGCACTGAACGTGAGCCGGTACTTGCCCGTGCCGGTGTCGGCCGAACCGTCCACGTAGGGCGCGTACTTGAGCGGGCGGGTGGGCTTGGTGCCGGCCTCCTGCCGCGGCATGGTGCCGGTGGCGGGCGGGGTGGGGACGTAGTCGGGGTGCCGGTTGCGGTCCGGCGGGAGGTAGCGGGCGGTGGACGGCAGCGCCGCCGGCGCCGGGTTCGAGGCGGTGAAGTCGAAGGCGGTGGTCAGATCGCCGCAGATCGCCCGCCGCCAGGGCGAGATGTTGGGCTCGGCCACGCCGAAGCGGCGCTCCATGAAGCGGATGATCGAGGTGTGGTCGAAGGTCTCCGAGCAGGTGTACCCGCCGGTGCTCCACGGCGAGACGACCAGCATCGGGACGCGCTGGCCGAGGCCGTACGGGCCGGCCGCGTTGCCGGCGTTCCCGGCGAAGTAGTCCGCCGTGGTCGACACGGTGGACAGCCCCTGGGAGGCGGAGGAGGGCGGGAACGGCGGCACCACGTGGTCGAAGAAGCCGTCGTTCTCGTCGTAGGTGATGAACAGCGCGGTGCGGGCCCACACGGCGGGGTTGGAGGTCAGCGCGTCCAGGACCTGGGAGACGTACCAGGCGCCGTAGTTCGCGGGCCAGTTGGGGTGCTCGGTGAACGCCTCGGGCGCCGCGATCCAGGAGACCTGCGGCAGCGTGCCGGCCTGGACGTCCCGCTTCAGCTGGTCGAACAGGCCGTCGCCCGCCTTGGCGTTCGTACCGGTGCGGGCCCTGTCGTAGAGCGGGGAACCCGGCTTGGCGTTGCGGTAGTTGGTGAAGTAGAGCAGCGAGTTGTCGCCGTAGTTGCCGCGGTAGGCGTCGCCGATCCAGCCCCAGGAGCCGGCCGCGTCCAGGCCGTCGCCGATGTCCTGGTAGACCTTCCAGGAGATCCCGGCCTTCTCCAGGCGCTCCGGGTAGGTCGTCCAGCCGTAGCCGGCCTCCTGGTTGCCGAGGACCGGGCCGCCGCCGGTGCCGTCGTTGCCGGTGTAGCCCGTCCACATGTAGTAGCGGTTCGGGTCGGTGGAGCCGATGAAGGAGCAGTGGTAGGCGTCGCAGAGGGTGAAGGCGTCGGCGAGCGCGTAGTGGAACGGGATGTCGTCGCGGGTCAGGTAGGCCATCGTGGTGGCCGTCTTGGCGGGGACCCACTGGTCGTACCTGCCGTTGTTGAAGGCCTTGTGGCCGCCGGCCCAGTCGTGGTTGAGGTCCTGGACGAACTGCATGCCGAGGTCGCTGACCTGCGGGCGGAACGGCAGCACCTCCTTCTTGGCGCTGTCCGTCTGGTGCCACACCGACTTGCCGCTCGGCAGGGTGACCGGGCGCGGGTCGCCGAAGCCGCGGACGCCCTTCATCGCGCCGAAGTAGTGGTCGAACGAACGGTTCTCCTGCATCAGCACGACGATGTGGTCGACGTCCTGGATGGTGCCGGTGCTCCCCGCCGGGGCGATGGCGGCGGCACGGGCGATGCTTTCCGAGAGGGAGGAGAAGGCGACGGTCGCGCCGGCCAGTTGGAGGAAACGGCGGCGGTTCAGCTCAGCCATGGGGGACGACTCCGCGGGTCACGAAGGGGTGGAGGACGGGCCCCCCAAGAACAGCGGGTACGGGGTGCCGCCCGGCGGACCGTTCATGACTGCCCGCTGTACGGCAGACGAATGCCTGAAGTTGTACGGACATCTACGGTCGGGGTGCGGGTGGCGGTCCCGCCGCCCGCACCCCGCCGCCCGCTCACCCCCCGCCCCGGCGTCCGTGCCGTCCGGGTCAGGACAGGTAGTCCTCCAGCCCGCCGTCCCGCCGGATGTCCAGGGTCACGCAGTGGAAGCCGCCGCCCAGCACCCGCGAGTGCCGCAGCCGGTGCGGCAGCACCGTGATGCCCGCGTGCTCCAGCAGCTTGATCAGGCTCTCCTGACCCGACTCCACGATCGCCGTGTCCGGGGAGACCATCAGCAGGTTCATGCTGATCCAGCTCTCGCTCAGCGAGTGCTCGGGCGCCTCCCCGGTGGGCTCGGCCGGCGGGCACCACAGGATGTCCCAGTTCCGCAGCGGGGCCGGCACGGTCTCCGGGGTGACCCGCTCCGGGTTGAGCAGCACCAGCCCCGGGCGCAGCAGCGCGATGGTGCTGTCGATGTGGGTGTAGCCGTAGATGTCGCGCAGCGGGTGCAGCCGCAGGCCGCCGTCACCGAGCAGTCCGAGCGTCGACTCCAGCCACTGCAGGCCCAGTTCGTTGCCGCTGCGGGAGACCTGGTAGAACACGTCCCGGCCGAGCCGCAGCACGTTCGCGGCGTCGAAGACCGGCTCGGCCTCACCGAGCAGCGGCAGCCCGTCGGCGTCGTACTCGAACAGCTCGTCCCTGAGCTGCGGGCGGGGGGCGGCCAGCCAGCGGGCGCCGCGGCGCAGGTAGTCCTGGAAGAGGCCGCGCAGTCCGAACACCTCGAAGTAGCGCTGCCGCATCGGGCTGGCCACCTCGATCACCGTCTCGCCGATCACGAGCGTCAGGTCGCGCGGGCAGTAGGAGTGGAAGCCACCGTCGGCCGCCCAGTAGGGGGAGGCGAACGCGGCCGCGTGGTCGATGACTTCGGGCTGGTGGACGGTGACGCCGAGACCGCGCAGGGTGGCCACCAGGGCGTCCAGGTCCTCCTCGGTCTCCTCGACGACCTGCTGTGAGTAGGGGCCGACCTCGATCGAGGCGAGGTCGGCGGCGCTGGTCTTCGGGAAGCAGGACAGCCACGAGGACGGCTCGGACTGCTCGGGCAGCCGGGCGCCGACCGCGCTGCCGACCACCACCTCGCGCAGCGTGCTGAACTCGTCCCAACTGTGGACCGGACGGGCCGAATTGGACATGACTCCCCCTTGACACGGGTTTCGGGAAACGGAACGCGGAAACGGCGGAACGGCGAGCAGCACGAAAGCGGCGAAAGCGGCGGGAACGCGGGAACGCCGGGAACGGCGACGAGCGGCGGGGACCACGGAATGCGGTGCGAAAAAGCGGGATACGGCGGGTACGGAGGAGAACGGCGGGATTCCGCGCCGCCGGTGGACGACGCGACGCGACCACCGGCGGCGCGACGGCGAAGTCGGCCGGGCGCCGCACGTCGCGGGCCGGCCGCGGCGCAGGGAGCCGAACCGGTCGGGCCGGTCGCGGAATCGGTCCGGACCGATCGCCGGAACGCCTCCGGCCGACCACGGCGGAACGGGAAATCGTCGATCGGGCAGCCGAATTCACCGTTCGACGGGCCCGGGATCGACCGTCAAGCTACCGGCCGGGCCGACGGCGGCGCAAGGACGTGATCGCCGCCCCCGCGCCGCCGCGACCGCCCGTCGTTTGATCGGGGCGGTTGTTCAGCTCTCCCCGCCCCGAGGCCGATCAACGCCCGGACGGGGCCCGCCCGGAGCCGGCCCGGGCGGGGCCGGGGTGCGCCGCCGCGGTCACCACCGCCAGGCCCGCCGGATCCGGCTGCCACCCGCCAGCGCCAGCAGCGCTCCACCGGCCGCCGCGAACCCGGCGACCGCGAGGTTCTGGCGCTGCGCCCGGCGCCGGTCGTCGGCCGCCGCCCGCGCCGAGGCCGCCAGGAAGGCGCGTTCCACCCCGGCCGGGGCCAGCTCGCCGGCCGCCATCCGCCGACGGGCCTCCTCCAGGCGCACGCCGCGGTAGAGCAGTTCCGGGTCCCGGTCGGCGGCCGCCCACCCGCGCGCGGCCGCCGTGAGTCTGCGCTGTTCGCCGAGCGCCTCCCGGCCCTCGGCCAGCCATCCGCGCAGCCTGGGCCACGCCTGCGGGAGCGCGTGGTGGGACAGCTCGACGGTGTCCCGGTCGACCACCACGAGCCGTGCGCGGACCAGCCGTTCCAGCACCTCCGGCACTCCGGGGTCGTCGAACTCGGCCCGGCGGACGGGCCGCCTGCTCGTCGTCTCGCCACCGGAGCCGAACCCGCCGGAGGCGAACCCACCGGAGACGAACCCGCCGGTGCCGGCGAATCCGCCGCCTGGCGCGAACCCGACCCCTGCTCCTGGCGCGAACCCGCCTCCTGACGCGAATCCGCCGGTGGTGAACCCGCTTCCCGCGGTGAACCCGCCAGCGGGGCCGAACCCACCGCCCGGCACGAACTCGCCGCCGGAGGTGATCCCGCTGCCCAGGGCCGGCCCGCCCGCCGGGAGCAGCCCGTCCACCGGGGCCGGCGCCCCCGTCTGCACCGCTCCGCCGACGGGCGCGGCCTCCACCCCGCTCAGCAGCTCCACCCCCAGCCGCAGGAACACCGCCCGCGCCCGCGTCCGGTCCGCCGCGTCCAGCCCGTTGAACAGGGCCTCCGCCGTCCGGGCCAGCGCGCCCTCGAACCCCCCGGTGGCCTGGAACCCGGCCAGCGTCAGGGCGTTGCCGCTGCGCCGCCGCCAGGTCTCCAGCAGGGCCGCCGACAGCAGCGGGAGCGCACCCGGCTGCTGAGCGGCGGCCGAGATCAGGACGGCCAGCAGCGCGCCCTCGACGGTGCAGCCCGCCCGTAACGCCGGTTCGGTGATCGCCCGGCGCAGCTCGTCCGGTGCCGGACGCCCGACCGCCAGCACCGCGTGCCGACCGGCGCCGGCCAGCCCGGGGTGCTCGGCGAACAGCGCGGCGCTGCGGTCCGAGCGGACCACCAGCACCACCCGGCAGCGCGCCGGCGGCTCGACCGGCAGACCGGTCAGCGCCTCCGACGGGGCGCCCGCGGCCGTCGCCACCAGGGCGTCCAGGAACCGGGCCCGCTCGCGGGGGTCCCGGCACCGGGTGTGCAACTGCTCCCCCTGGTCGACCACCAGCACCGGATCCCCGCCGGACGGCCCGGAACCGCCGCGCGCCGCCTCCCCGACCCGCTGCCCGAGCCGGGCGAGCGCGAGCGCGAACGCCTCCATCGGCCGGTCGCCGGGTGACAGCAGCGCCACCGGCGCCCCGGTACCGGGCACCGGCCGGACCGCCGCCCCGCCCCGGCCGGACGCGGCCGCCTGGCCCGGGAGCCCGCCGGACCCAGGGCCACCGGCGCGGACCGCCCCGGCGCCGGACCCGGCCGGCACCCCGAGCCGGGCCAGCAGGCCGGCCCTGACCAGCGAAGACTTGCCCACGCCGGACGGACCGGTGACGACCACCAGCCGCCGTTCGTCGAGCAGCCCCACCAGGCGGTCGAGCAGCACCTCGCGCCCGAAGAACCGCTCGACGTCGGCCGCCTCGAACGCCGCCGCGCCCGGATAGGGGGCCCGCCCGGCGTCCTGGGCGCGCCGGCGGGCGGCCGTGTCGGCGGCGATCTCGGCGGCGAGCAGCTGCCAGCGGTGCTGCCACTCCCGCACGTCCCCGCCGCAGGCCTGCACGTAGGCGAGGGTGACGGCGAGACTGGGCAGCCGGCGGCCTCCCGCGGCCACCGACAGACTGGCCGCCGAACAGTGCGCCCGAACGGCGAGTTGACGGTACGGCGGGCTCCCGGCCCGCTCCCGCAGGGCTCGCAGATCACCCGCGAACCGCAGCAGCGGTCCGTCCCCAGGGTCCAGTGGACTCTCCCGACGCGGCACTACGGCCCCCTTCTCCGTTGAAGCGGTGTCCTGACCACATTTGCGCGCCCACGCGTCTCACGCGTGTCTCCTGTCCATCCCCCGTGATTCATCATGCACAGGGCGGTTGGCGCCGAACAATGGTGCCTGCGGGTCGGTTGTTCCGAGTTGATGTTCAATGTCCAGCCCTGCGGCGCCGAACAATGGCGGTGGGATAGAACCGGGACCCGCAGCCTTCGCTGACTTCGGAGACATCCATGAAGTTCACGCGGTACTGCCGTTCCCTCCTGTCCACACCCGCGATGGCGGTGGAGCGGTACACCAAGAGCCACCAGTCCGGGGCCGACATCGCCATGGTCGACCTGGAGGATTCGGTCCCACCCACCCGGAAGGAGGAGGCCCGCCGGCTGGCCGAGGAGTTCTTCACCCTCCCGTCCACCAAGCTCGCGCGCAGCGCGGTCCGCATCAACACCCTTTCCGGGCCCGACGGTCTGCGCGACCTGATCGCCATCACCCGGTACCGGGTCAAGCCGGACATCGTGCTGATCCCGATGGTGGAGTCCGCCCGGGACGTCGAGATCGCGGCCGGCGCGCTCGGCGCGGACTGCCCGGACACGGCGTTCCTCGCCGTCGTGGAGACGCCGCTGGGCATCGAGAACGCCACCGCCATCGCGGCCGCCGGGCACCGGCTGCGCGGGCTGGTCTTCGGATCGGCCGACTACGCCTTCGCGGTCGGTGCCAGCCGTTCCTGGGCGGCCCTGGCGCACGCCCGCGCCCGGGTGGTCAACAGTGCCCGAGCCGCCGGGGTGGAGGCGATGGACGCCCCGTTCTTCGCCGTCGCCGACCTGGCCGGGCTGCGGCAGGAGGCCGGGCTGGCCCGGGACTTCGGCTTCAGCGGAAAGATCGCCGTGCACCCGAGCCAGCTCCCGCTGATCAACGAGACCTTCAGCCCCGGCGAGGAACTGCTCGCGCACGCCCGCCGGGTGGTCGCGGCGGGCCTGGAGAACGGCCGCTCGGTCACCGTGGTGGACGGGGTGATGGTCGGCATGCCGTTCTTCGAGGCCTCGCAGCGGCTGATCGAGGAGTTCGACCCGCCCCGGCCGGACGGCCCGCTCCGACCGGACGACTCACCCTGACCGCACGACGCGCCCCGACCGGGCGGCCCGCCCCGACCCCACGACGCGCCCCGACCGGGCGGACGCCCCCGGCCGGGCCCCGCTCACCGCACCATCCGCAGGACCGCGCCGAGCGCGGCCGACACCCGAGCCACCCGAACCACCCGACGGAGAAGTGACGATGACCGAAGAATCGATCCTGGGCCCGCGCCGCTACCGCAACGCCGAGGCCATGCTCGCCACCGCCGACCCGGTCTGGCAGGCGGCCGCCGCCCACGGCCTGATCGGCATCACGGTGGACTCGGAGTCCAACAACCGGCTGATCGTCCGCGAGACCGGCCACGAGTTCGCCAACATGGTCTCCTGCGCCTACCTGGGCCTGAACAACCACCCGACCGTCGCGGCCGGCGCGGTGGACGCGCTCGCCGAGTCCCGCAGCACGTGGCTGGTCACCTCCACCACCCGGATCCGGCACAACCTGCTGGTGCGCCTGGAGGAGGAGCTCGGCGAGCTGTTCGGCGCGCACATCCTGCCCGGCGCGTCCTGCACCTCGCTCACCGCCGGCATCCTGCCGCTGATCGCCTCCGGCCACCTGGACGGCACCTGTCAGGGCGGCGGCGGCCCCCGGGTGATGGTCTTCGACCGCTTCTGCCACTTCTGCATGGCGTACGTGAAGCCGATCTGCGCCGACGAGTCGATGGTGCTGACCTGCCCGCACAACGACCTGAACTACCTCGAGGACATCTGCCGCAAGTACCCACGGGTCGCCTACGTGGCCGACGGCGCCTACTCCATGGGCGGCGCCGCGGCCCTCGACGGCCTGCTCGAACTCCAGGACCGCTACGGGCTTTTCCTCTACATCGACGACTCCCACTCGCTCTCCATCATGGGCGAGCGCGGTGAGGGCTTCGTCCGCTCCCGGCTGGAGATGAACCCGCTCACGGTGATCGTGGCGAGCCTCGGCAAGGGCTTCGGCACCGGCGGCGGCGTCGCGATGCTCGGCAACCGCCAGCAGTTCGAGTTCCTGCACCGGCACGCCGGACCGGTCGGGTGGTCGCAGAACGTCGCGCTGCCGCTGGTCGGCGCCTCACTGGGCGCCGCGTCCATCCACCGCTCTCCCGAACTGGCCGATCTCCAGGCCCGGTTGAACCGCAACATCGACCTCTTCGACGAGCTGCTGCCGACCACCTTCGCGGGCAACGGCCTGCCGGTGCGCCGGGTCGACGTCGGCGACGCCGACCAGGCCGTCAAGCTGTCCGCCCAGCTCTTCGAGCGCGGCTTCTACAGCTCGGCGGTCTTCTTCCCGATCGTGCCCAAGGGCGAGGCCGGCCTGCGCCTGATGATGCGCGCCGACATGGACGAGCGGCTGATCCGCGAGTTCGCCGGCCACGTCAAGGAACTCACCGCCGACCTCTAGAACCCGGGAGACCCACCATGGACGGATCCGAGTTCGCCGGGTACCGGCGGATCGGCGAGCACCGCTACCGCGAGGTGGTCGGGCGCTACTACGAGGAGTTCACGGTCGGCGAGGTGGTCGAGCACCGCCCCGGGCGGACCGTCACCGAGCTGGACAACGTCCTGATGAGCATGCTGAGCATGAACGACGCCCCGCTGCACATCGACGCCGCCTACAGCGAGCACACGCCGTGGAAGCGCCCGATCGTCTCCAGCCTGGTGACGCTCAGCATCGTCGGCGGGATGACCGCCCGCTCCACCAGCGGGCGCACCATCGCCAACCTCGGCTGGGAGAACATCCGCATGACCAACCCGGTGTTCACCGGCGACACCCTCTACGCGGAGACCGAGACCCTCGCCACCCGGCTCTCCGGCAGCCGTCCCGGACAGGGCATCGTCAGCTGCCGCACCACCGGGACGAAGTCGACCGGCGAGGTCGTGGTGGTCTTCGAGCGCAGCTTCCTGGTGCCGCTGCGCGGCCACGGCCTGGACGAGGTCGCCGGGTACTGAGCCCCGCAGGGCGACGGGCCGGGCCTTCCGCTCGCGGTCGGACGCGGTAGGACGCGGTCGGACGCAGAGGCGTCGGGCCCGGCACGGAGCTCCGTGCCGGGCCCGGCCCGCGGCGACCCGGCGGACGCGCCGCCGAGCCCTCAGCCCTCCCGGTGCACGTTTACCAGCACCTTGCCCATCGTCTCCCGCGCGGCCAGCGCCCGGTGCGCCCCGGCGACACCGGTCAGCGGCACCGTGCGGTCGATCCGCGCCACCAGGCGCCCCTGCTCGGCGAGCCCGAACAGCCGCTCGGCGATGCCGGCGAACAGCACCCGGTCCGCCAGGACGTGCTCGAGCCAGAACGCCAGCACCCCCGCCGAGCGGTCCGCCAGCTCGTCCACCGCGAAGCTCTCCTCCGGGCCGCCCCGCGCACCGACGGACAGCACCCGGCCGAACGGCGCCAGCCGGTCGAAGCCGGTGCGCAGCAGCGGCCCGCCGACCAGGTCCACGAACAGGTCCACCCCGCCCGACTCGGCGAGCTGCTCGGGCAGCCCGGGGTCCGCCGGGTCCAGGGCCCGGTCCGCGCCCAGCGAGCGGACGAACTCCCGCTTGGCCGGCGTGGAGGCGAGACCGACGACCCGGCCCGCCCCCAGCTCCTTCGCGAGCTGCACCACCAGGTGCCCGACCCCGCCGGCCGCCGCCGTCACGGCGACGGTCTCGCCCGGGCGCAGCCGGCCCAGCAGGGTCAGCGCGCCGTAGGCCGTCGCGCCCTGTTCCAGCAGGGCCAGCGCCTGCGCGTCCCCGACGGCGTCCGGCACCTCGACGGTGAACGCCTCCTCGACGCGGGCGACGCGGGCGTACCCGCCGCCCTCGCGCAGCAGTGCGGCGACCCGCCGGCCGTCCCGGCGCCGCCGGCCCACCACGTCCGCGCCGAGCACCGCCGGCAGCGGGTACCGCGCGTACTCGCCGGTGCGGCAGTGCAGGTCGGCGTAGTTGAGCCCGGCCAGGGTGACGTCGACCAGCGCCTGACCGGGGCCGGCCACCGGTTCCGGCAGGGTCTCGGTGCGGAACTCCTCGGGCCCGCCGTAGCGGTGGATCACCGCCGCACGCATCCCACCGGGGGCCGCGGGGCGTGCGTCGTGCCCGTCGTGCTCATCGTGCTCGCCGCTCGCGGTGCTCTCGGCGCTCCCTGGGCTCACGGGGCCGTCGGGGCTCACCCGGTCCACGCGGTCCGCCCCGTCCACCCCGTCCACCCCGTCCACCCGGCTCACGCCGCGAACAGCGCGAGCAGCCGCGCCTCGAGGGTGCGGGCGGCCTCCGGGTCCTCGGCGATCACGCAGTACATCACCGAGCCGTCCGCCGGGGAGAAGTCGCAGCTGTACACCACGCCGGTGCCGGTCCGCGCGTCGAAGGCCAGCCCGGCGTCCCCGATCGCGGCCACCGCCCCGGCGAAGGACGGCACCTTCAGGCCCGCCAGCTCCAGCAGGTAGCGCGAGCCGCGGTGCTCCGGGCGCAGCAGGCGGCCGACGTAGGCGTCGTGCAGGTGGCTGGAGCCGGTGAGCCGCCCGTTGGTCTCGTGGAAGTAGATCTCGCCCTTGGGCGTCAGCACGGCGTCCGCGCTGACCGTGCCCCGGTAGCCGATCGTCCGCAGCGACTCGCACAACCGGGCTCCCTGGTCGACCAGTTCGGCCAGCGTCGCGGGGTCCGGGGTGACCGGCGGGGTGATCTCGCCGATCACCACCGGCTGCATCACCATCTCGCCGCAGCCGGCCAGCACCACGGCCTCGTCGTCGAGGTCGAACTGGGCGTACAGCGGCGCGGAGTCGGCGAAGAACCGTTCCACCACGACCCGCTGCCCGCGCCCGCCGGTGAGCCACTCCCAGCGCTGCGCGACGTAGCCGGCCACCGCGGCCCGGTCCGGCAGCGGCACGACCCGCTCCGCGCCCGCCGGGTCGACCCGTTCGTCCCGGCTGAGGATCTCGTTGCCGAAGCCGCCCGCCTGGTACTCGACCTTCACCATCACGCTGTGCCCCTGCGCCAGCAGGCCCTCGACGGCGGCCTCGACCTCGGCCGGCGAGCCGGCGACCGTCCCGGGCGGGATCGGCACCCCGGCGCCGGCGGCCAGCGCCCGGAACCCGGCCTTGCTGTTGACGATGGCGTTGCCGCCCTGCAGGGCGAAGGCCTGCCCCGGCATCGCGTGCGCCGCGCCGAGCGCCGCCGCCAGCTCGGCCACGGCCCCGTTCGGAGAGATCGCCAGCACCCGGTCGAGGGTGCGCCCGTCCAGGGCCCGGCGCAGCTCGGCCCGGAAGTCCGGGTGGGTCAGGCGGTCCGTGGTGAGCACCTGGTCCCCCTGGGCGCCCGGCGGCGGCACCACGAAGGTCAGGCTCCCGGCGCGCACGCCGGTCAGCCCCGTGACGTACGCCAGGTACTCGGGGTCGGGCCCCCAGGGCAGCACCAGCACGTCGCCGTCCTCGGCCCACCAGAGCATCCGCTGGGCCCCGCAACCGGCGAACAGCTGCTCCAGCCGCTCCATCCCGGTGAGGTCGCCGACCATTTCCTCGGTGCGGTTGTTCGCGATGCAGAGCGTCGTCATCTGGTGAACTCTCCCGGGGTTCGGCGCTGTTGCGGCCCTGGTCCGTCGCACGTCACGGGTGGGGCGTGCGCTACAGATGTAGCGCACCGGGGTTGTTCTGGTTCGGCCCTCGGTCATTGAACAAAAACGCCGAACAACCGGGCCGCCCCTCCCCGGGCCGATTCCGGCGCGGGCGTCTGCACGTCGGTCGGGAGGTTGACGATCGCCCCGATCACGTGGGACCACTCATGGCTCGCAGCGGTCGGCGGACCATGACGTCGGTTCGGGCCAGCCGCGGGTTCCATCCGGGAGGACCGCTCAGCGGTGTCTGGAAAGCCACCCGAAGCGCCACCGTCTGCCACCGTCCGGAGCGCGCGGCGTTGGGGGACGAGGCTCCGCTGTCAGGGCTCGCGCTCCGTGCACCAGAGCCAGCCGGGCCGCCTGCTCCGGCCGGCCGAGAGCCGTGTAAGCCGATACCAGGTTGTCGACCACCTGGGCCCGGATGGCGTCGTTGCCGGCCTCCGCGGCGCAGTCGGCGGCCTCGCACAGAATCTCAACTGCCTGATCGTGATGACCAAAGCTCCAAGTGGCACAACCGTACACGTTCAGCGTCGCAGCCAGACCCACCAGATTCCCGTGCTTGCGGAAGTGCTCACTCGCCCGGTGAAGGTAGAGGGGGGCTGCCGGATTGCCCAGAGTGAACATGGCCGAACCGCGACACAGCAGTGCCTCGGCCTCCGAGACCTCGTCCCTCACCACCCGATCGAAACAGTCCGCGGCCTCCGCACTGAACTTCTCTGCTTCCTCATACCGTCCCAACCGCAACAAGACCTCACCGAGGTCCTTCAGAGCGTGGGCCCTATTGGTCATCCCTCCGCCGCCTTCCTCCTTCAACCGGTCCACGGTGTTCCGAAGGATCCGGGCGGCTTCCTCGTACTGGCCCTGATCCGCCAGAATCGCGGCGAGGTGGCTCAGTGCGGCGTTCTCCCGGAATTTCTCGCGCGCCTTGCGGAGCGACTTCACGGCGCGACGTGCCGCGACGGCTGCTTCCTCCAGACGCCCCTCCTGCTGTAAGGCGAGGGCAAGAAGATCGAGTGCGATGCCGGTGGTGTCCACCTCGCCGAGTGACTTCCCGGCCCGAACTGCCCGTTCCAGGAGTTCGGTCCACTGGGGCAGGACTCGACGAAGCCGAAGGTAGCCGCCCAACGCGACCGGCAGGATCAGGGAGAGCCCAGCGTGTCTGTCCGCGTTGGCACGGACGGCCGCGGCCAACAGGTTGAGGTACTCATCGTCCAGCCAGGCAATGCCCCGGTCCGGTGCGCCCAGGAAGCGTGTAAACGGGCCGTCGTTACTGGTCGCGACGGTGTCATTGAGGTTGAGCGCGGCCGCCAGGGCCGTTTCCACGTAGTAGGAGTTCAGCCGGTTCCGCGCCTCGGAGAGTTCTCCAGCGGGAGCGTTGACGGCTCGTTCCTCCGCGAAGAGCCGGACCAGGTCGTGGAAGGCCCAGCGACCCCACCGTGGAGCCTCGATCAGGTGCGCCCGGGCAAGCGACTCGAGCGTCCGGTCAGCTCGCGTGCCCGCCAGTTGCCCGGCCGCCTCAGTGGATATGTCCGGGCCCGGATTGAGCGCCAACAGCCCGAACAGCCGGGCCTGTTCGCGGTCCAAGCGCTGGTACGAGAGGTCGAAGGCGGCCCTGACAGTGCGCTCGTCGCGCGCCAGCGCGTTGAGTCGCTGGTGGGCCTCGGCGAGTTGGGCGGCGAACTCCGCGAGTGGCCTGTCGGAGATATCGGCCAGCAGGGCCGCCGAGATCCAGAGTGCAAGCGGCAGGTAGCCGCACAGGTCGGCGATCCTTTCGGCCGAGGCACGGTCACCGTCCACCCTCCGGTCGACCGGTTTGATCTCCTGCAGGACACGACGGATCAGCTCGACCGCCGAATCCGTGTCGAGTGGCCGCAGGTGCAGACGTGTCCCGCTGAGCACCAGCTTGTGCCGTGAGGTAACCAATGCGCCATGGTAGTCGTCGTTGGGCAGCAGCGGACCGACCTGGTCATCGTCCGAGGCGTCGTCCACCACGACCAGCAGGCGCCGTTCCTGTTCGGCGTAGGCCGCTAGCACCGAGCGGTAGAGCCTGGTCAACTCCTGTTCGCTCTTCGGGTCCTTCGAGATGTGCTCGTCCGGAATGCTCAGCGCATGGAGCAACTGCACCAGCGCCTGGTGGGTCGAAACCCGGTGATGGTCGTCGTAGCCGTGCAGTTCGACGAAGAGCACTCCACCGGAGAACAGGCCCTTGTCCTTCCAGGCCCGCCACGCGGCCTCCACTGCCAACGCGGTCTTGCCTACCCCGGGCATCCCGACGATCGACGTCACCGGAACGCGTTGCAACTCTTGGACGACCTCAGCAAGTTCGTCACTTCGCCCGGAGAACAGCTGGCCACGCCTGGGCAGCCCCTGCAGCGAAGGGGTGATCACACGCGGAAGGGTGATCTTCACTCGCCGACCCTGCACGACCGTACCGAAGAAGATCCCGCCACTGATGTGGTTGTCCATGAGTACTCCCTCCCCGACGCCCACGCTAGGCCAACGGGCAGGCGGTACGTGGCCATTTCGCGAGTACCCCGGCACGGTCGGCGGAGCCCAGGTGCTCCGTCCGTGAGGTCGGGGCTCTCGGATTCACCCCGCTCGACGGCTTCATGGTGCTGCGGCCCGGCGCGGGCGGGTGGTAGCGCTGAGCCGCGCCGCGGCGGGCGACGGCCCGTCCGGCGGATCCTGCCGGTCGCGGTGGTCCGCTGCTCCTATCGTCGGGGCGTGACGATCCGTCCGCAGGGTCGCCGGAGAGGAGTGGATCGACGATGTGGCCGCGGGTGAACGGCATGCGTTCGATGGAGCTGGGTACGCCGGACGGGATGCGGGTCGAGCTGAACGCGCTGGTGCTGGAGGGGAGGAAGACGACCACCACCGGGCTGCTGGCGGACTACGCCGCGCAGGCCGAGGACCTGGAGCACCCTGGTGAGCGGCTGGCGCTGCTGGACGTCCGGGGGCGGCTCGTCGCCGTCATCGAGATCACCGGCATCGAGGTGACGTCCTTCGCGGCGGTGGCCTGGGAGCACGCCCGGGCCGAGGGCGAGGGCTTCACCTCGCTGGACGACTGGCGCGCCGGTCACCGCCGCTACTGGGGCCGCCTGGGCAGCGTGGTCGAGGACGACACCGAGGTGGTCTGTCTGGCCTTCCGGCTGGTCGACGGCGACAAATGTTGATTCTTCAACTATGATCAAGGGGCACCGACCAGGCGGTCAGCCGCACCCGAGGAGGAACCATGGAGCAGTCCGTCAACGACAACGCCGCGCAGTCCCGGTTCGAGATCACCGACGACGGCGAGCTCGCCGGCTTCGCCGAGTACCACCGCTCCGGCGACGAGATCGCCTTCAT
Source organism: Kitasatospora sp. NPDC051705 (assembly GCF_044453265.1). Lineage (NCBI taxonomy): Bacteria > Bacillati > Actinomycetota > Actinomycetes > Kitasatosporales > Streptomycetaceae > Kitasatospora > Kitasatospora sp. NPDC051705. Next base: position 66,264 of record NZ_JBITCO010000001.1, read on the forward strand.
CCACACCGAGATCGACCCCCGCTTCGAGGGCCGCGGACTCGGCAGCCGACTCGCCCGCGCCGCCCTCGACGCCGCCCGCGACCAGCAGCTCGCCGTCCTGCCCTACTGCCCCTTCATCCGCGGGTGGATCACCAAGCACCCCGAGTACGCCGACCTCGTCCCCGCCACCCACCGCGCCCGCTTCGGCCTCTGACCGCCGCCCGGCCCCTGCGCCCGGGGCTCAGGCGGGCGGCAGGGACCTGGCCAGGTCCTCGGCCTCGCGCAACTGCTCGACGCCCAGCCGCCGGAGGTCCCGGAGCAGCAGGGCGGTGTCCCGGACGGCCTCGCCCGGCGCCGGCGCGTCCTCGGGCAGCGGGAGGCCGAGGAGCGCGGCGAGGTCCGCCGCGGGCAGGGCCAGGACGACCGCGAGGTCGGCGACGAGGTCCGGGGTCAACTCGGTCTGGTCGGCGGCGATCCGGCCGTAGACGGTGGCCATCCGGGACCGCCCGGTCAGCAGCTGGACGGCCTTCGCCGTGCCGTTCCAGCCGAGGTTGCGGGTGGCGACCATCCGCATCAGTACGTTCCCCGGCGTGTGCCGGTACGGCACGGAGGCGGGCAGGCCCTCGATCCGTCCGCGCTGCCGGGCGGACGGCAACCCCGCCACGTGGGAACGGAGTTCGGCCCGCGCCTCGGGCGGCAGCGCGAGGGCGAAGCGCATCACGCCGGTGATCGACGTGGTGGCCATGCCGCCGGCCGGGGCGAGGTCCTCCGGCAGCGGGAGGGCGGCGAGCTCGAAGAGGTCGGCGGCGTCCAGGCCGAGCGCGGGCGCGAGCCGGCGCAGCAGCACCGGATCGGGCCCGGCGCCGGCGAGGAGCGCGGCCACCTCGGGCTCGGCGGCCCCGGCCTGCCCGGCCAGGTCGGCGGGCGCCAGACCGCGGTGGTCCAGCAGGCGGGCCAGCAGGGTGGCGAAGCCGGGGAACTCGATCACGGCCGCCAGCATAGGCGCCCCGCCGGCGCCGCCCGGACACGACCGGGGGCGGACCGGGGCGGGTGCCGGCCCCACGGGGCACCACGGCCGCGCCCTCCCGTCCGCGGCACCCCGGCGGTCGGCACCCGGCACCCGGGACCCGGCGATCGGCACCCCGGCGGTCGGCACCCGGTAGCACGTTCGGGTGGGCCCGGCGCGCCGGGACGGCGACGGGTCGGGAGGATGGGGGGATGGCGCGCAGGAGGTCGGCATGAGCAGCAGGCAGGCACGGGCCACGCTCCTCGCCCGGATCGCGGTGCTCGCGGCGGTCGCGGCCCTGGTCGTGCTCGTCGCGACACCGGCCGGGGGTCTGGTCGTGCTGGCGACCGGCGTGGTGGGGCTGGCCCTGGCGGCGGTGGGCGTGTGGTGGGCGGTCGCGCACCGGCGGGCGCTGCGGATGCTCGGTCTGGTGCTGGCCGTCGCCGCGCCGCTCTGCGTGTTCGCCCTCTACACGGCGCACGGCCTGTGGCTCGACGCCTTCGGCGGGCTGGTGCTGTGGGGCGCCGCGCTGCTCTGCGCGCGGGGCGTGATGCGCGAGGTGCGGCCCGCGCACGGCATGCGGACCCGGGAGAGCCCGCCGCCGGCGCACCCGGTGCTGATCATGAACCCGAAGTCCGGCGGCGGCAAGGTCGGCCGCTTCGACCTGGTGCGGAAGGCGGAGGCGCTCGGTGCACGGGTGGTGCTCCTGGACACCGCGCAGCACCAGGACGTCGCCGCGCTGGCCCGCCGGGCGGTCGCCGACGGGGCGGACCTGCTGGGCGTCGCGGGCGGCGACGGCACCCAGGCGCTGGTGGCCGACGTCGCGGCGGAGCGCGGAGTGCCGTTCATGGTGGTCTCCGCCGGCACCCGCAACCACTTCGCGATGGACCTGCTCCTCGACCGCGACGACCCGTCGACCTGCCTCGACGCGCTGACGGACGGGGTCGAGCTGACGGTGGACCTCGGCCGGGTGGCGGACCGGCCCTTCGTCAACACCGTCTCGTTCGGGGTCTACGCACAGATCGTGCAGAGCCCGGAGTACCGCGACGCCAAGGCGAGCACCGCACTGGGCGCGCTGCCCGACCTGCTGCTCGGCAGCACCGGGCCGCGGCTGGCGGCCGTCGCCGGCGGCACCCGGCTGGACAACCCGCAGGCACTGCTGGTGAGCAACAACCCGTACGCGGGCGCGGACCCCCTCGGCGCGGGCCGCCGGCCCCGGCTCGACGGCGGGGCGCTGGGCGTCCTCGGCCTGCGGGTGGACGGCGCCGCCCAGGCCGCGGACCTCGCGCTGCGCGGGGCCCGGTCCCCGGCGGTGAGCCTGCTGACGGCCGGGCGGGTCACCGTCACCGCCGACGCCGCGACCGTCCCGGTGGGCGTCGACGGGGAGGCGGTGGTGCTGCCGACCCCGGTGGTCTGCGAGATCCGCCCCGGCGCCCTGCGCGTACGGGTGCCGCGGCACCGCCCCGGGGCCCCGCCGCCCGCCGCCCCCGCGGACTGGCGGCTGATCCTCCGCCTCGCGCTCGGACGCCGGACGGGGATCCAGGCCGGGGTGTAGGGCGTGTCTTTCGGATCACGCCAGGCGATCGCCGCCGGGGCACGCACCTCGCCGGCTTCTCGTCAGTCGCCGATGCTCCGCATGGACTCCCTCCTCGGCGCCGCCGATGCACGCACCCCAACGACGCCCGCTGATCCGACGTGATCCGAAAGACACGCCCTAGACCCCGCGGGCAGGGCGCGCCGCCTCACGGCGTCACGGCGCGGTACGGCACGAAGCTGCTGGTGTGCTCGTCGACCGCCAGCGGCCGCCCGATGGCGGGCGCGGCGCGCTGCGGGCAGGCCGGGCGTTCGCAGACCTTGCAGCCCAGGCCGATCGGGGTCGCGGCGCTCTCGTCGGTGAGGTCGAGGCCGGTCGAGTAGACCAGCCGGGAGGCGTGCCGGATCTCGCAGCCGAGGCCGATGGCGAAGGTCTTGCCGGGCCGGCCCCAGCCCGCGGGCGAGCGGGTGACGGCCCGGGCCGTCCACAGGTAGCGCCGGCCGTCGGGCATCGCGGCGACCTGGACGTGTACCCGGCCGGGCGCCGCGAAGGCCTCGTAGACGTTCCACAGCGGGCAGGTGCCGCCGGTGCGGGAGAAGTGGAAGGGCGTCGCGGACTGCCGCTTCGAGACGTTCCCGGCCCGGTCGACCCGGACGAAGGAGAACGGCACCCCGCGCAGCCGCGGCCGCTGGAGGGTGCTGAGCCGGTGGCAGACGGTCTCGTAGCCGACCCCGAAGTGGTCGGCGAGGTGCTCGATGTCGTACCGGGCCGACTCCGCCTCGGCGTGGAAGGCGGCGTACGGCAGGACCAGCGCGGCGGCGAAGTAGTTGGCCAGGCCGATCCGGGTGAGCGACCAGGCGGTGGAGGCCTCCGGGCTGTCCTGGGCGGCCAGTTCGGACAGCAGCGGGTCGTGTTCCAGGTAGGCGAGCTGGGTGGCCATCCGGAAGGCCTGCTGGCCGGGGCGCAGCCGGTCCGACAGCCGCAGGATCCGGGCGTCCGGGTCGTACTGGTGGAGCTGCTCGCCGCCGGTGGCGATCCGTACGCCGTGCCCGCCGGCCAGTCGCTCTGCCAGCACCTCCCGCACGCCGCCGCGCCGCAGCCGGATCCCGGCCGCCAACTCCTCCGCGGCGACGTCGAGTTCGTGGACGTAGTTCTGGCGGCGGTAGAAGAACTCGCGGACCTGCTCGTGCGGCGTCAGCCCGTCGGGCGCCGGGCCGCGCTCCCCCGCGAGGACGGCGAGCTGCTCGGCGACGGCCCGGCGGCCGCGCCCCAGGTCCGTCAACAGCCGTGCCACGGAGGGCAGTCGGGCGGCCAGTTCGTCGAGGTCCCCGGCGGTGACCCGCCCGGCCGTGAGCTCCTCCCCCAGGGCGTCGCGGAGTTCCGCGGTGAGCCGGGCGCTGTCCGGTGGGGCGAAGTAGCCGACCTCGACGCCGAACGCCTCGGTGAGCCGCAGCAGGACGGGGACGGTGAGCGGGCGGGCGTCGTGCTCCAGCTGGTTGAGGTAGCTGGGCGACAGGTCGATCAGCCGGGCCGTCGCGGCCTGGCTGAGTCCGCGCTCCTCCCGCAGCCGGCGGAGCCGGGCGCCGGCGAAGGCCTTTCCCATGGTGCCGCTCTCCCTCCACGAACCCGCCCGCCGACCGCGTGGGGCGCGGACCGGGTGGGGGCAGCCTAGCCCGGGAGCCTCCGCCCGGGCCTTCGCAGACTTCGCGGATTCGCCGTGGAAGGTTCGCAGAACGTGGCACCCGTCCAGCGGTGACGGCCGCGGCGCGAGCTGCCAGAGTCGGTGGTGCGGCCGGGAGGCGCACAGGACAGCGGTGAACGGCCAGGTCAGCCTGGTTCCCGCCGCTGTCCGGGCGACCACGTCCCGCGGTGTCACACCGCCGCCCGGCACCACCCGGCCGCCCACCCACCCCGTGCGGTGAGGTGCCTCACACCCTTCGCAACGAGCACTCTCGGGAGCAGACCATGACGACGTCCGTCCGGCAGCAGCAGGAGCAGCAGGCGGCGGCGCTGACCGCCCGGTGGGCGTCCGACCCGCGGTGGGCCGGCATCGAGCGCACCTACACGGCGGCCGACGTGGTGCGCCTGTCGGGCACCGTCCGCGAGGAGCACACGCTGGCCCGGCGCGGCGCCGAGCGCCTGTGGAAGCAGCTGCACGAGCAGGACTACGTCCACGCGCTCGGCGCGCTGACCGGCGGTCAGGCCGTGCAGATGGTGAAGGCCGGGCTGCAGGCGATCTACCTGTCCGGATGGCAGGTCGCGGCCGACGCCAACCAGGCCGGGCAGACCTACCCCGACCAGAGCCTCTACCCGGCCGACTCGGTGCCGCAGGTGGTGCGCAGGATCAACAACGCGCTGCTGCGCGCCGACGGGATCGACGCCGCCGAGGGCAACGACGGCCCGGACTGGCTGGTGCCGATCGTCGCCGACGCGGAGGCCGGGTTCGGCGGCCCGCTGAACGCCTTCGAGCTCACCAAGGGCATGATCGAGTCCGGCGCCGCCGGCATCCACTACGAGGACCAGCTCGCCTCCGAGAAGAAGTGCGGCCACCTCGGCGGCAAGGTGCTCGTGCCCACCGCCCAGCACGTCCGCACCCTCAACTCGGCCCGGCTGGCCGCGGACATCGCCGACGTGCCCACCGTCATCGTGGCCCGCACCGACGCCCTCGCCGCCAACCTGCTCACCAGCGACGTGGACGAGCGCGACGCCCGCTTCTGCACCGGCGAGCGGACCGCCGAGGGCTTCTACCGGGTCGAGCCCGGCATGGCGCCGGTGATCTCCCGCGGCCTCGCCTTCGCCCCGTACGCGGACCTCATCTGGGTGGAGACCGGCACCCCGGACCTCGCCCAGGCCCGCGAGTTCGCCGAGGCGCTCAAGGCCGAGTACCCGGACAAGATGCTGGCCTACAACTGCTCGCCGTCCTTCAACTGGAAGGCGGCCCTGGACGACGACCAGATCGCCAAGTTCCAGCGGGAGCTGGGCGCGATGGGCTACCGCTTCCAGTTCATCACGCTGGCCGGCTTCCACGCGCTCAACCACTCGATGTTCCAGCTCGCCCGCGGCTACGCCGAACACGGCATGACGGCCTACGTCGACCTGCAGGAGGCCGAGTTCGCGGCCGTGCCGGACGGCTACACCGCGGTCAAGCACCAGCGCGAGGTCGGCACCGGGTACTTCGACCTGGTGTCCACCGCGCTCAACCCGAACGCCGAGACCCTCGCGCTGACCGGCTCCACCGAGGCCGAGCAGTTCCACTGAGCCACCCCGGTGGTCCCGTTGGGGACGGGCCGCCTTCCACCCCCCGCCCGGGGCCTCGTTGAGGGACGAGGCCCCGGGCCCACCTTCCTGGAGAACCGGATGAGCCTGCCCAGCCGCATCGAGATCCTCGGCGCCCACGAGGACCGCTTCGAGGAGGTCCTCACCCCCGAGGCGCTCGCCTTCCTCGCCCGCCTGCACGACCGGTTCGCCGGCCGCCGCGCCGAACTGCTCGCCGAGCGCGGGCGCCGCGCCGCCGCGCTGGCCGCCGGCGGCACCCTGGACTTCCTCCCCGAGACCCGCGCCGTCCGCGAGGACCTCGGCTGGCGGGTGGCCGGCGCCGGGCCCGGCCTCGAAGACCGCCGGGTGGAGATCACCGGCCCGCCCGAGCGCCGGATGACCGTCAACGCGCTCAACTCCGGCGCGAAGGTGTGGCTGGCCGACTTCGAGGACGCCACCTCGCCCACCTGGCACAACCTGGTCTCCGGGCAGCTCAACCTGATCGACGCGATCGAGCGCCGGATCGACGAGACCACCCCCGACGGCCGGCGGTACCGGATCGGCGCCGCGCCCGCCACCATCGTGGTCCGCCCGCGCGGCTGGCACCTGGACGAGCAGCACCTGCTGATCGACGGCCGCCCCGCGGTCGGCGCCCTGGTCGACTTCGGCCTCTACCTCTTCCACTGCGGAAAGCGGCAGATCGAGCGCGGCAGCGGCCCCTACTTCTACCTGCCGAAGCTGGAGAACCACGTCGAAGCCCGGCTCTGGAACGACGTCTTCACCCTCGCCCAGGCCGAGTTGGGCATCCCGCACGGGACGGTCCGGGCCACCGTCCTGATCGAGACCATCACCGCCGCCTTCGAGATGGACGAGATCCTCCACGAACTGCGCGAGCACGCCGCCGGGTTGAACGCCGGCCGGTGGGACTACCTGTTCAGCCTGATCAAGAACTTCGCCCAGCACGGCCCGCGCTACGTCCTGCCCGACCGCGCCACCCTCACCATGACCCAGCCGTTCATGCGCGCCTACACCGACCTGCTGGTGCGCACCTGCCACCGGCGCGGCGCCCACGCCATCGGCGGCATGGCCGCCGCGATCCCCCAGCGCGACCCCGCCGCCAACGAGACGGCGCTGACCAAGGTCCGCGCCGACAAGGAGCGCGAGGCCGGGGACGGCTTCGACGGCTCCTGGGTCGCCCACCCCGGCCTGGTCGACACCTGCCGGAGCGCCTTCGACGCCGTCCTCGGCGACCGCCCGAACCAGCTCGACCGCACCCGCGAGGACGTCGAGGTCAGCGCCGCCGACCTGCTCGGCGTCCAGCGGCTCACGGCCGGCCTGCCCACCGAACAGGGCCTGCGCTCCAACGTCGCCGTCGCCCTGCGCTACCTGGTCGCCTGGCTGAACGGCTCCGGCGCCGTCGCCGTGTTCGGGCTGATGGAGGACGTCGCCACCGCCGAGATCGCCCGCTGCCAGCTCTGGCAGTGGCAGCACCACTGCACCCGCCTCACCGGCGGCTCCCTCGCCACCCCCGACCTGGTGCGGCGGCTCATCGACCGGGAGCGCAGCACGCTGCTCGCCGAGGGCGCCGACCCGGCGCCGGTGGACGACGCCGTGCGGATCCTGGAGGAGACCGCCCTCGGCGCCGAGCTGCCGCCCTTCCTCACCACCGACGCCTACGCCCGCCACCTCGTCCGAATCCGCACGGCGGCCTGAACCGCCCCAGCACGGAGGCACTGACATGAACGAGATCCGACGGGTCGCCGTGGTCGGCGCCGGGCAGATGGGCTCCGGCATCGCCGAGGTCCTCGCCCGCGCCGGGCTCGACACCATCGTCTGTGAGAACGGCCCGGCCGCACTGCGCGCCGCCCGCACCCGCATCGACCGCTCCCTGCACCGCGCCGTCGACCGCGGCCGGATCAGCGAGCAGCAGCGCACCGACGCCTGGGCGCACCTGCTGTTCGCCGACGACCTGGAGACCCTGGCCGACCGTCAGCTGGTCATCGAGGCGGTCGTCGAGCACGAGGACGTCAAGGCCGAGGTGCTCCACACCCTGGACAAGGTCCTCGTCGACGAGGGCGCCGTCCTGGCCACCAACACCTCCGCCATCCCGGTCACCCGGCTGGGCATCACCACCGGGCGGGCCTCCCACGTCCTGGGCCTGCACTTCTTCAACCCGGCGCCGGTGATGCCGCTCGTCGAGCTGGTCACCTCCCTGCACACCGACCCCGCCGTGGTCGGCCGGGTGGAGGCCTTCGCCACGGACGTCCTCGGCAAGCGCATCGTCCACTCCCGGGACCGCGCCGGCTTCGTCGTCAACGCCCTGCTGGTGCCCTACCTGCTCTCCGCGATCCGCATGGCCGAGGCCGGGCACGCCAGCCCCGAGGACATCGACGCCGGCATGGTGCACGGCTGCGCCCACCCCATGGGCCCCCTCGCCCTCGCCGACCTGATCGGCCTGGACACCGTCGAGGCGATCGCCCGCTCCATGTACGAGGAGTACAAGGAGCCGCTGTACGCGCCGCCGCCGCTGCTCTCCCGCATGGTCGAGGCCGGTCTGCTCGGCCGCAAGACCGGCCGCGGGTTCCACACCCATCGGGCCGCCTGACCGGCCCGCACGCCCACCGCCCCGGGAAACGCGCCGCCCGCGCGTCCCCGGGGCGTCCGGCCGTTCCGGAGCACCGGCTCGGCCGTCTCAGGAGGGCGGCACCCCGGCGGGCGCCCCGGCCGGAGTCCCGGGGGCGGCCGGGGCCTCGAAGCGCACGGTGGGTTCGAAGTTGGCGCGGCGGGCGGCGCGGCGGAAGACGGTCAGGACGGCCGGGCCGACGACGAGGACGGCGGTGAAGGTGGTCACGGCGCGGCCGGTGTCCCAGCCGAGCGAGGTGGCCAGGTCGAACAGCAGGTAGCGGTGCCACTGCTCGGTGAAGGGCAGGCCCGGCAGGTAGGCGATGGAGCTGTTCGGGTCGGTGGAGAACGGCCAGAAGGAGAGGTTGAGCAGGAACCCGAACAGGTAGCCGGAGAAGGCCCCGTACGCGGCCAGCACCGGGACCTCCCAGCGCCGCCGGGCCCTCGGCAGCAGTCCGGCGAGCATGCCGACGAAGGCGCAGCCGAACATCTGGTACGGCATCCAGGGGCCGACCCCGCCGGTGAGCAGGGCGGAGGCGAACAGCGAGGTGCAGCCGAGGGTGAAGCCGAAGCCGGGGCCGAAGACCCGGCCGGCCAGGACGAGCACGAAGAACACCGTCTCCACGCCGGCCGTCCCGGCGCCGAGCGGGCGCAGCCCGGCGTTGACGGCGGACAGCACGCCGAGCATGGCGAGCGCCTTGGCGTCGATGCCGCCGGCCGAGATCTCGGCGATGACGACGGCGAGCACCAGCACGAGCAGGGCGCCGAAGATGAGCGGCGGCGCGTAGGTGGAGCCGAACGTTCCGGGGGCGACGACGAACGGCCAGGTGAAGGCGACCAGGCCGATGAAGGCGGCCAGGGCGATGACGATCCGGGCCCGGCCGGGGATCCGCAGGGCGGTCATCGGGCGGACTCCGCGGGTGCGAGCGCCTCGGCGACCTGACGTGTCGTCAGATAGACCAGGGGCGCCAGGATCTTGGCGGTCTGGGGGGCGAAGGTGGGAGAGGCGACGATGACCTCGGCGGTCGGTCCGTCGGCGACGACCTCGCCCTCCGCCATCACCACGACGCGGTCGGCGGCGCGGGCGACGAACTCGACGTCGTGGGTGGAGACGACGACGGTCCGCCCCTCGGCGGCGAGGGCGTCCACGATGCCGGTGAGCGCCTCCTTCGCCTGGTAGTCCAGCCCCCGGGTGGGTTCGTCCAGCAGCACCACCCGCGGTGCGGCGGCCAGTTGGATCGCCAGGACGAGCGCCAGCTTCTGCCCCTCCGACAGGTCCCTGGGGTGGGTCTCGTCCGGGATCCCCGGGGCCAGGCGGTCGAGGATCCGCCGCGCGGTCGGCCCGCCCGCGCCATCGGCCTCGAGGTCGCTCTGGGCGAGCTCCTGGGCGACCGTCTCCAGGTAGAGCAGGTCGGTGGGGGTCTGCGGGACGAGTCCGACCAACTGCCGGGCCCGGGCCGCGGACAGGCGCTTGGGGTCCTCGGCCTTCCCGCCCCCGGCTCCGGCGACCCGGACGCTGCCGCCCTGGCGGGGGCCGGAGCCCTGCAGGGCCCACAGGAGGGAGGACTTGCCGGAGCCGTTGCGGCCCATCAGCGCCGTCACCTCGCCCGCGCGCAGCGTCAGGTCGACCTCCCGCACGGCGGCCACCGGACCGTACCGGACGACGACCCCGCGGGCTTCCAGAACCGGCTCCCCCGCCACCGCTGCCCGGCGCGGCGGGGGAACCGGTCGATCGGTGAGCCGCTCGCGCAGCGGCGCGGCGGCTCGGCGGGCGTCCCGCACCGACAGCGGCAGCGGCCGCCAGCCGGCCAGTCGGCCGAGGTCGACGACGGGCGGCGCGATCGCCGTCGCCCGGAACACCTCGGCGGGCGGGCCGTGCACGACGGTGCCGTCGCCGGGCAGGTAGGCGACCCGGTCGGCGTACTGGACGACCCGTTCCAGGCGGTGCTCGGCGAGCAGGACGGTGACGCCGAGGTCGTGCACCAGCCGGGTGATCGCGGCGAGCACCTCCTCGGCGGCGGTCGGGTCCAGCGCGGAGGTCGGTTCGTCCAGCACCAGGACGCGCGGGTGCGCGGTGAGCACGGAGCCGATGGCGACGCGCTGCTGCTGCCCGCCGGACAGCTCGTACAGGGCGCGGTGGCGCAGGTCGGCCAGACCGAGCAGGTCGAGGGTCTCCTCGACGCGTTTGCGCATGACCTCCGGCGGAATCGCCAACTGCTCCATGACGTAGGCGAGTTCCTCCTCCACCGTGTCGGTGGTGAAGCCGGCCAGCGGATCCTGCCCGACCACACCGACCACGTCGGCGAGTTCGCGCGGCGGGTGGTGCGCGGTGTCCCGGCCGTCCACCGTGACCCGGCCGCGCAGGGTGCCGCCGGTGAAGTGCGGCACGAGACCGTTGACGGCGCCGAGCAGGGTGGACTTGCCGGCGCCGGTGCGCCCGACCACCAGGCAGAGCTCGCCCTCCGGGACGTGCAGGTCGACGTCGCGCAGGACGGGCTCGCTCCCGCCGTCGTACACCACGCCGACCTGGTCGAATCGGATCACGTGCTCACCTCGGGGGTCGTGCGGTCGGTACCGGTGCCGCGGGTGGTGCCGGCCCCGCGCCGGTCGCCGGCCGGCTCGGGCGTCCGGCCGGGCGGCGGCGAGACGATCCCGGCGGCGCCCGCCAGCAGCAGGGCGAGCACCGGGACGAGCGGCAGCGTCGGCCAGGTCAGCGGGTAGAGGGAGGGGTTGAGGTCGGTGGCGTCGTAGCCCACCGTGGCGAACAGCAGGACGGCGGCCGTCACCCCGCAGCCGGCGACGCCCCATTCGGCGGCCCGCCACCGATCCGGCCGGTACGTGGTGCGCCGCACCCGCCGGCCGCCGAGCAGCAGGCCGGCCACGCAGAGAACGGCACCCGCGAGGAAGGCCGGCAGCCCGAGCGCGGCGGGAGCCGTGCCGTCCAGGAGCCCGTACACCCCGGCGCACAGGCCGCACATGCCGAGCAGCATCAGGGCGCCGGTGAGCCGGCGGGAGCGGCGCGAGGCCGTGCCGGAGCGCCCGTAGCCGCGCGAGTCCATGGCCGCGGCCAGACTGAGCGAGCGTTCCAGCGCGTCCTCCAGGACCGGCACGACGATGCTGCGCAACGCGCGGACGCCCTTGGTCCGTCCGGCGCGCAGGCGCCGCGCCCGGGCGACGCGTTGGACGCTCTGCACCAGCTGCGGCGCGACGCTCAGCGAGACCGTCACGGCGACGCCCAGCTCGTAGAGGGCGCCCGGCAGCACCCGCAGGGCCCGCTTGGGGTTGGCGAGGGTGTTCGCCGCGCCGATGCAGCAGATCAGGCAGGCCAGCCGCAGCCCGTCGAAGGCCGCCGAGAGCGTCGCCTCCAGCGAGACCGGGCCGCCGATCTCGATGCCCGCGTACCAGGCGGGCGTGGGGATGTGCGGCAGCGAGAAGAGCAGGTGGTCGTGCGGGGTGATGCCGGTGGCGAAGACGCACCGGAAGACCACCCGGATCGCCACCACCGTCAGGGCCACCCACAGGTAGTAGGTGAACCCGCGGGCCCACGGGGCCTCGGTGCGGCGGGCGGTCACCACGTAGCCGAGCACGGCGAGGACGAGCAGGAGCAGCAGCGGGTTGGTGGTGCGGCTGGCCGCCGTCGCCAGGGCCAGCGCCCACGCCCACCACGCCAGCGGGTGCAGGTTCCGCGGGGCGCGCCGGCCGCCCGGGCCCGGCCCGCGGACGGCGGGCGGGGCCGCGACGCGTTCGTCGAGCACGGTCACGCGATCACTCGGCCCGTCGGCGGCGGCGCCGTGCGGTGACCACCGTCGCCACGCCCAGGGCCACGACGAGGACGGATCCGACCACGGCGGGGAGCATCGAGCCGGAGTCGTGCGGGGCGTCGGCCACCGGGTCGGCGTTCACCACGCCGCCGGGCACGGCGGGGGTGGCCGTCGGTGCGGCCACCGCGGGCTCCACGGCCGGCGGGGCCGACCGGTCGGTCGGGGTGTCCGTCGGTGCCGGGGTGGACGGCTCGACCGGCACCGGCGTGGCGGGCACCGGCACCGGCTCGGGGGCGCCCGGCGGGGTGATGCCGTCCTGCGGGGTACCGGCCGTGCCACCCGTCGGGGGTGTGGCGGGCGCGGGCGGACGGGCCCCGCCCGCCGGGGGCCGGGCGGGGGCCGGGGCACGGCCGGTGCCGCCGGTCCCGCCGGTACCGCCGGTGGCCCCGGTGCTGCCGGTGGCCCCGGTGCTTCCCGAAGCCGCAGCGGCGCCGCCACCGCCGGTCGCACCGCCGGCACCCGTCGACCCGCCGCCGGAGCCGCCCGAAGCGCCCGAGGCACCCGAGCCGCCCGCGGCACCGGAACCACCGCTCGACCCGCCCGCGGCGCCGCCGGAAGCACCCGCGGAGCCCTGGCCCGGGTCGGCCGGCTGCCCACCCGGGTCGGCGCTGTGCGCCCGGACGGTGTCCGGCGAGAAGCTCGGACGCCCCTCGGTGCCCTCGATGTCGGTGCCACCGAAGATCCACAGGTCGACGCTGCCCGGCTTCGGGTGGTAGCTCATCGCGCCGAGCTGGCTGTAGGACCACTCGTTCTGGCCCGGATCGGCGTGCCAGTACGACCAGTAGGCGGTGGCCGGCGGCGTGAGGACACACTTCTCCTGGTCCGGGGTCGGGAACTGCTTGCCGCCCTGGTAGCCGCTGTAGCCGATCCGGCAGATGAACGCCGGGCCGTCGTGCCCGGTGCCGGCGGTCTTCCAGCCGCCCTGGTTGAGCAGGGCGTACCCGGTGGTGGGGGTGCTCCCGCAGGAGCGCAACAGCGGGCCGCCCCACCTGCTGAAGTCCACGGCGAGCACGACGCCGGAGGTGGTGGTGCACTGGTCCATCGGCAACGGCGCCGCGGCGGCCGGGGCGGTGTCCACGGCGACGCCGCCGAGGGCGAGGGCCGCGGTCAGCGCCGTCGCCGCGAACAGCCGGCCGAGGCGGGCGCCCGGTCCCCCGGTCATCGGTGACGTCCAGGGGCCGCGGTCCGGCGGCGGCGGGCGACGAGGACGGCGGCGGCGCCGAGCGCGGTCAGCGCACCGGCCCCTGCCGTCAGCGTCAGCGCCTGGCTACCGGTGCCGGCCAGGCTGCCGGAGCCGGTCGACACCGGCACGCCCCCGGACGGGGCGACACCGGCACCCGCCGGGGCGTCGACGCCTCCGGCCGGACGGACGGTCGGGCCGCCGCCGGCCGCGGGGGTGTCGGTGACCGGGGCCGGTGCGGTCGTGGTCGGCGAGCCTGTCGGGGTGCCGGCCGGGGTGGTCGGCGTGCCCGTCGGGGTTCCGGTGGGGGTTCCGGTGGGCGTGCCCGTCGGCGTACCGGTCGGGGTTCCGGTGGGCGTGCCCGTCGGCGTACCGGTCGGCGTCCCCGTCGGCGTCCCCGTGGGAGTTCCGGTCGGCGTCCCCGTCGGCGTCCCCGTGGGAGTTCCGGTCGGCGTCCCCGTCGGCGTCGGCGTCGGTGTGCCCCCGAGGGGGCGGCTCAGCGTGCCGAAGGAGATCCCGGTGGCGCCGCCGACCACCTGGGTCGAGGCACGGACGTCCGAACCCTGCTGCCCGGCGGAGGCGACGTTGAACCCGCCGTCGCCGTTCTGCTGACCGGCGAGGAAGTCGAGCGCCTTGGCGATCTGCGCACCGTAGTCGGCCTTGCGCAGCGTCATGCCCTGGACGGCCAGCGCGGCCGAGTTGGTCGAGTCACCGGCCGCACCGGGGAAGCCACCGTCGGGCAACTGCCGCGCGGCGAGCCACCCGAGGCCCTTGTCGACCGCCTGCGCTGCGGCGTCGTCGCCGGGGACGAGCGCGAGGGCCATGGCGGCGATCGCCGTGCTGTCGACGTCGGAGTCGCCGGTGGCCGGGATCAGGCTCGGCCAGGAGCCGTCCGGGTGCTGGAGGCCCTTCAGGTAGGCGACCGCGGGGGCGGCGTTGGCGGCGTCCCCGGCGCGGAGCTGGGCCATGACGGCGAGCGCCTGGGAGAAGACGGAGGTGGCGTAGCCGTAGTTCCCGGCGGCGTCGCAGCCGGTGTTGGTGTCGGCCTTGGTGCACACCATCGCGGCGAGGGCGGCGATCAGGTCGTGGCCGCCGAAGTTCCGCGGGTCACGGCCGACGACCTCGGCGAGCAGCGCCTCCTTGCCGATCGACCCGCCGCCGGCGTACTCGGTGCCGATCGCGGTCCAGTCGTCGACGGTGCGCTCGCTGGCGTCCTTGCCCCGCTGGTCCAGGAAGTCGACGATCCGGCGCAGCGCGGCGTCGTCGGTGCCGGTGGCGGCGAGCGCGTAGGCGCCGTCGATGGTGAGTCCGAAGTCGGCGAAGGCCGGGAAGCCCTCGTAGTAGTGACCGTCGATCAGGCGGGACGGGTCGGCGAGGTAGGCGGCGCCCCTGGCGACGTCCGGCGTCCGGCCCGCGGCGGGGACGGCCGCCCCGGCGAGCGAGACGGCGGGCCGGCCGACAAGCGCCGTGCCGCAGGCGGTGACCGCGAGTGCTGCGGCGGCCAGCAGGGACGTGGTGCCCCGGCTCCTGTGGCGCGTACGACTGCTGCTGACCCTCACCGGCGTCTCCCTGGTCGGTCGACGCGGGGCGCAACGGCGCAGCCGACGGCTGCCGGTGGAGCGCGTGGCCGTCGGAACTGCGTCGTAGTCCGCGACGACGCGAGTGCTCTCTGAACAGACCCCGGTTCAGGCATTCCGGCTCATCCGCCCTGGGCGGATCTACGGTTGCGGGTCAGCGCCGGAGTTGGACCGGCTTCCCCTGAGGACCGAGGTGAAAAACCGGTTCATCAGACCACGTCAGCGGAGTGGGAGTCAACGGCCCGTCAGATGGTCCGCTCACCCTGACGGGACGGGCCGCGCGGATCAGGACGGCCGGGTGCCTCCTGCCGCACCGCAGGGCGTGCCGGAGCTGCCGGCACCCCTCCCCGCGGGGCTCCGGGGTGCCGGCAGGTGCCTCCGGACGTCAGGGCGCCGTGATGCCCGGCTGGGCGCCGGCGCCGAAGGACCAGCCCTCGACGTCGCCGGGGGCCGGGTTGTAGCTGCCCGCGCCCAGGCTGCTGTACGACCAGGGCCCGCCGTGCTGGGCGTGCCAGTAGGACCAGTAGGCGCTGCCGGTCGGGTTGGTGCAGGTAGCCGGCAGCGCGTTGATCTTGCAGACGAAGCCGGGGAACCGCGGGTGGAAGGCGTACGTGAATCCGGCGCCGGTCAGCGCGGCGAGCCCGGTGGCCGGATCGCCGGGTGCGCAGCCGGTCTCGACGCCGCCGCCGACGGCGGTGAAGTCGACCACGACGGTGACGCCGGTGGTGCCGCTGCAGGCGGCCGCGTGGGCCGCGGGGGCCTGGACGGCGGAGGCGCCGAGCAGGCCGGCGGTGAGGGCCGCGGCCGCGGCGATCGAGCCGAGCGCGCGGCGGGCCGGTCTGGCCGGGGTGAGGGTGTCGGTCATCGGAACTCTCCTCGTGGGCTCAGGGGTTCGGTGGCTCAGGAGTTCGGTGGCTCAGCGGGCGGCGGGCGCCGGGCAGGCCAGGGTCGGGGCGGCCGGACGCGCGCCGGCGGCGGAGAGGGTGGCCAGCGGGGTGCCGGCGAGGCCGAGCGCGGCCTGCGCGGTGGCCCGGGCGCCGTTGGCCGGGTCGAATCCGGTCGCGTCGTAGGCGACGGCGCCGCGGACCGCCGGGTCGGCGGAGCAGCCCTGCTGGAACTTCACCAGCCGGCTCCAGCCCTTGAGGCCGGCGCCGAGGCGTCCGCCGGCCAGCAGCGCCTGGGTGGCCAGGCCCGTGGTGTTGGCGTTGGAGGCGGTCGCCCCGGCGGCCGCGAAGCCGCCGTCGGCGTTCTGGTGGGCGGTGAGCCAGCCGAGGCCGGCGTTCGCCTTGGCGGTGCGGCCGGTGGCGGCGAGGGCCTGGGCGGCCAGCGCGGTGGCGTCCGGGTCGCTGGTGCAGGTGGTCTGGCCGAAGGAGACCGGGTAACCGCCGTCCGCGCACTGGCTGTTCGCCAGGAAGTCGACGGCCGCGGCGGGGGCGCCGCCGGGGGTGCGGTGCAGGGCGATCAGGGCGAGCGACTGGCCGAAGGCGTTGCTGTAGTCGCCCCACTGGGAGCGGTCGGAGAAGCGGCCCTCGGCGGTCTGCAGGGAGCGCAGCCGGGCCGGCAGGTCGACGCCTCCGAAGGCGGTCGGGTTCGCGCCGCGGACCTCGGCGGCGAGCAGCAGCTTGGCGGTGGCACCGGCGTAGGCCTCGGTGGTGCCGTCGCCGAGGTAGCCGCCGAGGATCTCGGGCTTGGCCAGCCAGGCGGTGGCCCGGGCGGCGGCCTCGTCGGAGCCGTGGGAGGCGGCGAAGGCCAGCACGGCGTCGACGGTCAGGCCCTGGTCGGGGTAGGCGGTGCCGTTGAACACGGACTCGAAGTGGTCGCCGTCGACGAGCTGGCGGGCCAGCCAGCCGCCCGCGGCGGCGTCGGGGCGGATCGTCGGGGCCGCGGTCGCGGCGGGTGCGGCGGCGGGCGCGGCCTGGGCGGCGGTGGCCGCCGGGAGCGCGGTGGCGAGGGCGAGGGCGGGTATCGCGAGCAGACCGAGAGTGCGGCGGAGGGCGGGCATGGCTGCCTTTCCGGGCCTGGACGCAGGGGCCCGGAGGGCGCCGGCGGCACGCCGGGCAGCCCTCGGAGCTCCGGCCCGCAGACCACGACGGGAGGAGGGGGTGACACACCTCCGCCGCCGGGTACTCGGGCTCGCCGCCGACGGGACGTCGGCGGCCTACCGTTGCGGGTCAGCGCCGGATTCGAACCGGACTTCCCCCGTCGGCGGAGTCACAACATGACGGCCCATCATGGCGAAGACGCGAAGATCCGGTCAAGGGACGGTGCGCCACGTCACGGTTCCGGCACCGGAACACGGCACCGCGGGCCGCGCGCAAGGTGCCGGAACCGTACGGGTCAGCGGTGGCGGAACTCCGGCAGGCGCTTCTCGGCGAAGGCGGCCATGCCCTCCTTCTGGTCGGCCGTCGCGAACGTCGCGTGGAACAGCCGCCGTTCGAAGCGCACGCCCTCGGCCAGGGTGGTCTCGAAGGCGCGGTTGACGCTCTCCTTGAGCATCGCCACCGCCGGGGCGGACATCGCCGCGACGGCCTCGGCGGTGGCCAGCGCCTCGGTCAGCAGCTGGTCCGCGGGGACGATCCGGGAGACCAGGCCGGCCCGCTCGGCCTCCTCGGCGCCCATCATCCGGCCGGTCAGGCACAGCTCCATCGCCTTGGCCTTGCCGACGGCCCGGGTGAGCCGCTGCGAGCCGCCTATGCCCGGGATCACCCCGAGCTTGATCTCCGGCTGCCCGAACTTCGCGGTGTCGGCCGCCAGCAGGACGTCGCAGAGCATCGCCAGCTCGCAGCCGCCGCCCAGCGCGTACCCGGCGACGGCCGCGACGACGGGCTTGCGCAGGGCTCCGAAGCGGTCCCACGCGGCGAACCAGTCGCCGAGGTAGGCGTCCACGAAGTCCAGGGACTGCATCTCCTTGATGTCGGCGCCGGCCGCGAAGGCCTTCTCCGAGCCGGTGACCACCAGCGCGCCGACCTCCCGGTCGCGGTCGAACTCCTCCGCGGCCGCCACGACTTCGTTCATCAGCGTGGTGTTGAGGGCGTTCAGCGCCTTGGGGCGGTCGAGCGTGATCACGCCCACCCGGCCCCTGCGCTCGACCAGGATCGTCTCGAACGTCATGCGTCGTCCTTCCTGAGGGTCGTGATGATGGCCGAGAAGTCCAGCCCGGCGCCCACCTCCTCGGCGAACGCCGCGTACAACTCGGCTGCCCTGCCGCCCAGTTCGGCGGGGACGTCGGAGGATGTCGCCGCCGCGGCCGCGAGTCCGAGGTCCTTGGCCATCAGGGCGGCGGCGAAGCCTCCGGCGTACCCGCGGTTGGCCGGGCTGGCCGGGACGGGCCCGGGGACGGGGCAGTTGCTGGTCAGTGCCCAGCACTGCCCGGAGGCGGCGGAGGCCACGTCGAACAGGGCCTGGTGGCTGAGCCCGAGGCTCTCCCCGAGCACGAAGGCCTCGCTGACCGCGATCATCGAGATGCCGAGGATCATGTTGTTGCAGATCTTCGCGGCCTGCCCCGCCCCGGACGTCCCGCAGTGCACGACCCGGCGGCCCATGGCGGCGAGCACCGGCTCGGCCTCGGCGAAGTCGGGCCCGTCCGCGCCGACCATGAAGGTCAGGCTCGCGGCCTCGGCGCCGGGCACGCCGCCGGAGACCGGCGCGTCGACGGCCCGGTGCCCCGCGACCCGGGCGAGGTCGGCGGCGACCCGGGCGTCCCCGACCGCGATGGTGGAGCAGTCGACGAACAGCGCTCCCGCTGCCGCCTCCGTCAACTCGCCGTAGGAATCGAGGACATGGCGTCCGGTCGGCAGCATGGTGAGCACCACCTCGGCCTCGCCGACCGCTTCGGCGGCGGAAACCGCGATCTTCACTCCCCGGGCCGCAGCCCGTTCCCGGGCCTCCGCCGAGAGGTCGTAGCCGGTCACCCGGTGTCCGGCGGCGACGAGGTTGGCGGCCATCGGGCCGCCCATGTTGCCCAGTCCGACGAATCCGATGCGGTGGGTCACCAGCGCTCCAGGGGTGTGGTGGCGGCGAGGCCGAGTTCTCCGTCGCCGAGCGGGGCGAAGTAGCGGGCCACGGTGGCGGGTTCGACGGCTCCCAGGGAGGCCGGCGTCCAGCGCGGTGACCGGTCCTTGTCGATCACCTGGGCCCGGATCCCCTCGGCGAGGTCCGGAGTGGCGAGCGCCGCGCAGGAGGTCCGGTACTCCTGGTCGAGCACGGCCTCCAGCGGGCCCAGGGCGCGGGCCCGGCGCAGGGCCGCCAGGGTGGCCTTGACCACCGTCGGGGAGTTGGCGGCGATGCGCTCGGCGGCCTTCTCGGCCTCGGGTTCACCGCTGTCGCCCAGCCGCGCGAGGATCTCCTCGACGGTGCCCGCCGCGTAGCAGCTGTCGATCCACGCCCGCCGGCCGTCCAGCAGACCGGCCGGCGTGGGCTCGACATGCCGTTCCAGGGCCTCGTGGACGGGCAGTTCGGCGAGGTCGTCGAGCAGCACGGGCAGCCGCTCGGCGGGGACGTAGTGGTCGGCGAGCCCGCAGAGCAGCGCGTCGGCGGCACCGACGGAGCCCGCGGTGAGGGCGAGGTGGGTGCCCAGCTCGCCCGGCGCGAGGGCGAGCAGGTAGGTGCCGCCGACGTCGGGGACGACGCCGATGCCGGCCTCCGGCATGGCGACGCGCGTGTTCCCGGTGACGATCCGGACGCTCCCGTGGGCGGAGACGCCGACGCCGCGGCTTCCCTGACACCGCGGACCTGCCGTCGACCATATAGTCGGACGTCCTAGTAAGTCCAGGTCCCGTGACGAACCGTCACCGCGCCCTCCCCCGACCGGCGCAGGACGACGCGCAGCCCGCCCCCCGTGCGGGGAGCGGGCTGCGGGTCGGCGGCGCGGGCGCTACCGGGCGGCGACGGCCTGGGCCGGGGCCTTCACCGCGGCGGGCTCGGGCTCGAGCACGCGCTTGGCGAGCTCGCCGAAGACCAGCCCGAAGGAGGTCCACAGCACGAGCTGGATGGCGAGCGCCGCGAGGCGGAACTGCCAGAGCAGGGTGGCCGGGAACTCCTCGGGCACCTCGTTGATCACCGGCAGGAGGGCGTAGGCCAGGCCGACGGCGACGACGAAGCCGCCCCCGGCCGCGACCGCGGCGTACCAGTTGCCCAGGCGCGGGGCCAGGCGCTTGCCGATGATGACCGCCGCGACCGCGAGCAGGACGCTGAGCACCATCATCAGGAAGTACAGGACGGTGCGCTTGCCGATGGTGTCGGGGTTGCCGATGGACGGCGGGTTGGCCGGGTACTTGAGGAACGGCACCACGTACACGGTCACCAGCGCGGCGAGCGAGACGACCAGCGCCGTCGCCCGGGCGCCGAAGCGGCCGATCCGCCCGAGGGCGAAGCAGTACGCGAGGGCGGCGATGCCGCCCATGGCCACGGCGAACAGCAGGATGCCGGTGGCCAGACCCGCCGTGGACTGCAGGGAGCGGCTGACCACCTCCATGCCGTGCTCGGCGGAGTGCGCCTCCTCGAACTCGATGGCGGCGTCCACCTTGGACTCACCGAGCAGGTAGGCGGTGACGAGCGCGAGAACGCCGGCCGCGAGGCCGGCGATCATCCCGCGCACGAGCAGGGTTCTGACGGTTGCGGAGTTCACTGTGCGGTCTTCCCCGTCCTCAGTGGCAGGGGAAGCCGAGCAGGTGACGACCGTCGTGCACCCATTCGTGGACGTCCTCGCCGGAGATCAGCGAGGTGGCACCCTGCTCGGCACCGACGAAGTAGATCGCCAGCAGCATCAGGACACCGAAGAAGACCGCCCAGGGCAGGACGGCCCGGACGGGAATGGTGGCGAGGCCACCCTCCTCGGGAGAGGAAATCGGGGAAGCGACGGACGAAGCCATGGCTGGGAACCTCCTGGGGGAAAGTACGCGTCCCGGTCGTTGGAGCATCGACGACGGCTCGGGGTCTGACTCACCCGGCCCGCGCACCCCGGGGGGAGCGCACGGAACCGTTCCGGCATACAGTGGCGCGACCGTGCCGGAGTCTCACCGGCTTCCTCGCACCGTCGTCACATCGCCGAGGACCGTACCGCCTGGTGACGGACCGGCCAAGGGCGTGCGTGGGGCGCGAATTCCGGCCACGTACGCCCCGCACCGGCGGGTGGCCCGAAACCGACTGCCAGGCAGAGGAGTTGGCGTTCACCGTGGAGCGGAGCGGCAGGCGATGACGGTACGAGTGACCTTGGTCTCACCCGCGATGAGCAGCGCGGTCCGCGAGGCGCGGTTCGACGACGACGCACCCCTGGACGCCTCCGGACTCGCCGCCGCCCGGTCCGCGGCGGGCACCCTGCCGGCGCCGGGCACGGCCCTCAGCTCGCCGTCGGCGCGCTGCCGGCAGACCGCCGCCGCCCTCGGCCTCACCGCCGCCCCGCACGAGGCGCTGCGCGGCTGCGCCATGGGCTCCTGGCGCGGGCTGCGCCTGGACGAGGTCGCCGCCGAGCGCCCCGAGCAGGTCGCCGCCTGGCTGGCCGACCCCGCTGCCGCCCCGCACGGCGGGGAGTCGCTGCAGCAGCTGGGCGGGCGTGTCGGCGGATGGCTCGACGGCCTGGCCGCGGAGAGCGGCCGGGTGGTGGCCGTGGTGGAACCGGACGTGGTCCGGGCGGCCGTGGTGCACGCCCTCGATCTGCCCGCGCCGGTGTTCTGGCGCCTCGACGTCCCGCCGCTGGCGTTCACGGTGATCACCGGACGCGCCGGGCGGTGGAACCTGCGGCTGGGCGGGGCGACGGCCGGGGGCTGACCGGGGCCGGGCGCCCCCGGGGCACCGGACCGGCGGGGCCGGGCCGGCCGAGCCGTCGGATGAGCCCGGGGAGGCGGGGACGCAGGGACTCGGGCACGCGGGGCGCGGTGGTGGGACGGGGGCGCACCAGGGCCGCCTCACCACCCCTCGCACTCCTGTGCGCCCGATGGAGCGTGACCGTGGGGCTGGGCGGGCGGGCGGTGCTCTGGGACCGTGTGGGCTCCGAGGACGGCAGGCGGGGACGGGGGCGCGGGATGGCACGCGGCTGGCTGGTGACGGGGTGTTCGTCCGGGCTGGGACGGGCGGTGGCGGAGGCCGCGGCCGCCGCCGGGGACACGGTGATCGCGGGCGTCCGCAGACCGGAGGCGCTGGCGGACCTGGCCGACAGGTACCCGGACCGGATCGTGCCGGTCGTCCTGGACGTCCGGGAGCCGGCGCACTGCGAGGCCGCCGTCGGCGCCGCGGTGGAGCTGCTCGACGGGCTGGACGTCCTGGTCAACAACGCCGGCAACGGCCTGTTCGGCGCGGTGGAGGAGGTCGGCGACGCGGAACTTCGGGACCAGCTGGAGACGCTGGTCGTCGGCCCGTGGCGGCTGGCCCGGCTCGCCCTGCCGGTGATGCGCGGCCAGGGCGGCGGCCACATCGTCAACGTCTCCTCACTGGCCGGGCGGATGGCCTTCCCCGGGCTCGCCGCGTACGTCACCGGCAAGTACGCGCTGGAGGGCATGACGCAGGCCCTGGCCGTCGAGGCGGCGCCGTTCGGGATCCGGGTCACCGCGGTGGAGCCCGGCGGCTACGCCACCCGTTACGGCTCCTCGCTCACCGACGCCGCCGACCGCTCCGCGCACTACCGCGAGCTCACCGAGCCGATGCGCGACCAGCTCCGGGTGCTCGCCGAACTCCCCGGCGTCGGGCGGCCCGAGGACTTCGCGAGGCTGCTGCTGCGGATCGTCGCCGAGCCCGGCCCGCTGCCGGTGCGGATACCCGTCGGCCCGGACAGCCTCGCGTTCGTGTCGGCGGCCGGGGAGGCCGCGGCGGCCGAGCTCGAGGCGGTCCGGACGCTGCTGCGGGAGCCGTCGGCGCCGCACTGAACCGGCGCCGCACTGAGCCGGGGCCGCACTGAGCCGGGGCCGCACTGAGCCGGCGCGAGGCCGGGTGCCCATCGGGTGCGGGTGTCGGCCCGTGCCGGTCAGTGGCCGCCCTTGGGCTCGGTGCAGCCGCCCTCCAGGTAGGGCCCGTGGGCCTCGATCGTGGGGGGCGTGGTGAGCACCCCGGTCACGCACGGGCCGGCCTCCGGGATCCAGAGCGAGAAGCCGAGGGAGCCGCCGTCGGTGGACACGTTGGTCTCCTCGGCCCGGTAGCCGAGGCCCTCCAGCAGCGCCCGCAGGCCGGCCCGGTCGAGGCCGGCCGTCCGTCCGTCACGCCGGAGGGCGTCCGCGATCCGGGCCCGGTGCGCCTCGCCCCGGCACCTGCCGTCGGCGAGCAGCGTCGCGGTCGTCCTGAAGCCGTGGTTCTCCGCGTACTTGTCGGCCCAGGGGTCGCGCGCTCCGGTGGGCGGGGCGATCGGCGTGGGCAGCGGGGTGGCGGCCACGCCCGCGCACTCCGCCGCGACCTGCGGGAAGAGCCGGTCGTGCCGGGCCCGGGCCTCCGCCGGACCGGGCGGCGGGGTGGGGGTGGGCGAGGGCGTCCCGGTGGCGGTCCCGCCGGCGGCGGAGGTCACGGAGGTGGCCGCGTTCCCGGGCGAGCCGCCCGCGTGCACCGAGCCGCACGCGGCCGACGCCAACGCCACGGCCACCGCCGCCGCGCCCGTCCCGAACCGGACTCCCGCCCCTGCGCGCCGCATCGGCGTTCCCCCTCGCCCCTCGGTCTCCCCGGCCGGGCCGTGCGTCCGCACACCGGCCGGGTCGATTGTCGTACACCGCCGCCGCGGGGTCTCCTGCGGGTCAGCCCGCGAAGGCGCCCGCGGGCCCGAACGCCAGGTCGGCGAAGTGCTCGGCGATCCGGCGGTGGCCGGCCGGGTCGGGGTGCAGCCCGTCGGGCAGCGGGTGCTCGTCGTGGTCGGCCCGGCCGTAGAGCGAACGTCCGTCCAGGTAGTGGAGGTTGGGATCGGCACCCGCCTCGGTGCGGGCTGCGGCGAGACGGGCGAGCTCGGTGCGGATCACCTCGAGCGTCAGGCGGCCCGCGGCGGTCTCGGCCGGGTCGCCGGTGGCCCGGAAGCGCAGCGCGCCGGTGCTGAAGTCCGGGGCCAGCGGGCCCGGGGTCTCCTCGTGGGTCGGGCAGAACACCGGCGAGACCAGCAGCAGCGGGGTGGTCGGGTGGCCCTCGCGGACGGTGTCGAGGAAGCCGTGGACGGCGGGGCCGAAGGCGCGCAGCCGCATCGCGTCGGCGTTGACGAGGTTGATGCCGATCTTGAGGCTGATCAGGTCGGCGGGGGTGTCGCGGATGGCCCGGGCGGTGAACGGGTCGAGCAGGGCGCCGCCGCCGAAGCCGAGGTTGACCAGGTCGACTCCCGCCCCGGCCGCCACCATGGCGGGCCAGGTGCCGGTCGGGTGGGCGGCGTTGGAGCCGTGGCTGATCGAACTGCCGTGGTGCAGCCAGCGCCGCCGGGTGGTCTCCGGCTCCGGGGTGACGGGGGCGTCGGTGTCCAGGGCGATCAGTTCGGTGGTCTCGGTGTGCGGCAGCCAGATCTCGACGGTCTTGTCACGACCGGGCAGACCGGTGAACTCGGCGGCGCCGGGCGGGCCCTGGCGCAGCTCCACGCGGCCGGTGGCCAGGTCGACGGTGCGCAGGTTCCCGCCGGCGGCGGTGGCCTGGGCCGCGAGGCGACCGTCCACGAGGAGGTCGTACACGCCGTCCGGCGGGGTCGGCACGCCCGGGTAGGCGCGCTTGGTCGGGACGGTGTGCAGGGTGATCGCGGTGGCGCGGGTGCGGAACACCAGCCGGACGCCGGAGGGCTGGGACTCGGCCATCGCGAGCTGGTCGTCGGGGATCTGCCGGCGGGCCCGGGCGGGCAGGCGGTGCGGCAGCAGCCCGCGCCCGGTGTGCTCGACGTCGAGGTGGCCGCGGAGCAGCTCCTCGGTGACGGGGGTCGTGGTGGTGGCGGTGGTGCGGGGGGCGCTCATGGCCGTTTCCTCGGTGCTGTTCACAGGGCCCGGCGCTCACGGGGCGTCAGGCGTTCGGGTGGGCGGGGCGTTCACCGCGTCCCGGGGCTCGCCGGATCCCGACGCTCGCCGGATCCGGCGCTCGCGGGGTCCGGCGTTCACGAGGTCCGCGGGGCGCCGCCCGAGCGCAGCAGGGCGTCGAGGGAGTCGATGATCCAGTCCCAGGACTGCTGCGCGTCGACGGCGGTGTGGCTGAATCCGCCGGCCGCCTCGAGGCTGATGTAGCCGTGGAAGACGCTGCCGAGCATGCGCACGGCGTGGGTCTGCTCGGGTTCGGCGAGGTCGTAACCGCGCAGCAGCGCCCGGGCCATCTGGGCGTGCCGGACACCGGCGCTGGCGGCGGCGGTCGCGGCGTCCAGGCGCAGCCGGGTGGCGTCGTAGCGGCCGGGGTGCCGGGCCGCGTAGTCGCGGTAGGCGTCGGCGAAGGCCGCGAGGGCGTCCCGGCCGGCCCGGCCGGCGAGGGCGTCGGCGACGAGGTCGGCCAGCTCCTCGAGCGCGTACAGGGCGATCCGGGTCTTGAGGTCCTGGGAGCTCTTGAGGTGCGAGTAGAGGCTGGCGGTCTGGACGGAGAAGCGCCGGGCCAGGGCCGCGACGGTCACCTGCTCGAAGCCGACCTCGTCGGCGAGCTCCGCGCCCGCGACGACCAACCGCTGTGTGCTGAGTCCTGCTCGTGCCATGGCGTTCCTCCCGTACCGGCTGAACCCAGTATGGAATTACCTACACCATTTAGGCAAATGGCTTCGCCGCGCCAAGCCGCCGGCCTTCCACCGGATGTCGGTGGTGGCGGGCGACGGGCCGCGGCGACCACCGGCGCCCGCGGGCCGCCGCGGCGGGCCGGGCCGCCCTCAACCCGCCAGGATCACCGTCTCCGCCGGGCCAGAGAAGCCGGGCTGCTGCGCCGGGGCGCCGCTGGCGGCCAGCCGGCGGTGCTCCTGCGGGCTGATGCCGCGCACCCGCTTGAACGCCGCGGACAGGGCGAAGGCGTTGCTGTAGCCGACCTTGCGGGCCGCGAAGGCGATGGTGCACTCGGGTTCGCGCAGCAGGTCGGCGGCGACGGCCAGGCGCCAGCCCGCCAGGTAGGCCATGGGCGGTTCGCCGACCAGGGCGGTGAACCGGCGGGCCAGACCCGCCCGCGAGACCCCGACCTTCTGCGCCAGGTCGGCGACCGTCCAGGCGGTGGCGGGGTCGTCGTGCATCAGCCGCAGCACCGGCCCGACCACCGGGTCATGCTGGGCCCGGTACCAGGCGGGGGCGCCGGAATCGGGGGCGGCGAGCCAGGCCCGCAGGACGGAGACGACCAGGAGGTCGAGGATGCGGTCCAGGACGAGCTCCTGGCCGGGCTCGTTGCGCCCTATCTCGGCGGAGAGCAGGTGGACAAGGGTGTCGTCCGCGCCGGTGCCGACCGGCCGGACCAGCAGCGCGGGCAGGCAGCCGAGCAGGCGCTGGCCGATCTCGTGCTCGGCCTGGTAGGTGCCGGACAGCACCACCGAGGAGGCCTGGTCGCCCTCCCGGCCCTGTCCCCAGGTGCGGACGCCCAGCGACATCACCTCGGAGACGTCCACCCCGTCGCGGGTGCAGACCTGGCCCGGCCCGACGATCACGTCCACCGGGGTGTCGGGGTCGTCCGCCACGGTGTACGGCTCCGGGCCGCGCACGATGGCCACGTCGCCCGGGTGCAGCAGCAGGGGCGTGCCGCGCTCGGGCAGGATCCAGGCTTCGCCGCGGACCATCGTCACCACCGACAGCGGCGCCCGGTCCTCGATCCGCAGCGACCACGGCGGGGTGAGGATCGAGCGCAGCAGGAACGCGCCGCGGGCCTTGGGCCCGTCGAGGAGACCTGTCAGAGTGTCCATGCCGCCAAGTGTAGACGGAGGGACATTATTTGACGGCTCGTCATTTGAGAGAGTCTTGAGCGATCGAGGTGGCCCGGGCGCCCCGGATGCCGGATGATCGGTACACGGGGGACGGACCGACAAGCAGATGCAGTGCAGAGACAGTGAGGGGCTACGAAGATGGAACTGGCACGCACACTCGTACTGGTGGCGGCCACCGTCACCTGCGGCCTGACCGCCGGGCTGTTCTACGCCTACTCGTGCTCGGTCATGCCCGCGCTCGCGCAGGTCGAGGACCGCACGTTCATCGAGGTGATGCAGCGTGTCAACGTGGCGATCCTGAACGGCTGGTTCGTCCTCGGCTTCGTCGGCGCCCTCCTCACCACCGGGGCCGCGGTCGCCCTGCACCTGCCCTCGGACGGCCACCACGCGCTGCCCGCCACGGTGGCCGCGCTCGTCCTGTACGTGGCGGCGATCGGCGTCACCCGTTCGGTGAACATCCCGCTGAACGACGAGCTCGAAGCAGCCGGCGACCCCCGGCGGATCGCCGACCCGGCCGCCGTCCGCAGCCGCTTCGAGGCCCGCTGGGCGCGCTTCAACGTGCTGCGCACCCTGCTGTGCACCGCCGCACTGGCCTGCCTCGGCTGGGCGCTGATCCTGCACGGCCAGGCCTGACGCACCCGCCGCACGCGGCGCCGGCCCGGGACTCCGTCCGCCCGGGCCGGCGCCGCGTCGTGCCGTGTGCCCCGGCGGTGGTGCGCCGGGCACCGTGACCGTCCGCCGCCACCCTCCGCACGCCGCACGGAACCTGCCTCCCGCCACCCGCCTCCCGCCGGGGCCGCCGCCACCCTCCGGGGTCAGCCGCAGAGGGTGGCGAAGCCGTAGCCGCGGGCCTTCAGGGTGGACAGGATGTCCGGCAGCGCGGCCGCGGTCTGGCTGCGGTCCCCGCCCCCGTCGTGCAGCAGGATCACCGAGCCCGGGCGGACGGTGCCCAGCACCCGCGACCGGATGGCCGCCGCGCCCGGCCGGGACCAGTCCGCCGGGTCCACCGACCAGAGCACCACCTGCTTGCCGAGCGCGGCCGCCCGCGAGCGCACCGTGCCGTTGACCGCGCCGTACGGCGGGCGCAGGCAGGTCGGGGTGCGGCCGGTCTGCGCCCGGATCGCCTTGTCGGTGTCGGCCACCTGGGCGCTGACGGCCGCCCCGGAGAGCCTGCGCAGGTCCGGGTGCGACCAGGAGTGGTTCTGCACGCTGTGGCCCTGCCGGGCGACCTGCCGGGTGAGCCCCGGGTTGGCGGCGACGTTCTGCCCGATCTCGAAGAAGGTCGCGCGCACGCCGTAGCGCGAGAGGATCCCGAGGATCCTCGGCGTGTAGGCGGGGCTGGGGCCGTCGTCGAAGGTCAGGTACACGACCTTGCCGCCCTGTCCGCCCGCCGCCTCCGCCGGAGCGGCCGGCACCGCGACCGCCGCCGCGGCCGTCAGGGCGGCGGCCAGCACGCCGACCGCCGTCCGGACTCGTCCAACTGCCGTGCGCCTGCCGGTACGTGCTGCCATGCCCGCCCCCTGCCGTCGGAACTCCGCTGCCTGCCTGCGTGCAGTCTGCGCCCGACCGGCGCACCGGCGCGACCGCCCGGGGGCGGATCCGGCCAGCCGACCGGCGGGTCGACCGGCCGGCGGGCACGGCGCACCCGCGGCGCGCGGCACGACCGACGGGCCCCGGCGCGCGCCGCACCGCCCCCGGTGCGGCGCGTGCCACCGGGGGCGGCGCGGCGGGCCCTGCCCGGGGCGGGGCCTTCCGGCCCCGACCCCCTGACAGGACACGGTCGTTCAGCGCTCGGAACGCCCGTGCAGGACCAGCGCCCGGGCCAGCGCACCCAGCCCCGCCGTGCAGAGCAGCGTGCGGACCATGTTGGTGGCCACCCAGGTGCCCTCGAACTTGGCGCGCACCGCGGCGAAGTCGCTGATCTGCGACGGGTCACCGGCCGCCGCGAGCTGGTTGTTGAGCGGGATGTTGACGCCCATCGTCACCATCAGCGCCACCACGTACAGCAGCGTGGCGGCGCCCGCCCACAGCGCCGCCTGGCGCCGGCCGGCCTTGTGCTGCAGCCAGGCCGCCACGCCCGTCGCCACGAAGGCGCCGACGAAGACCAGGCCGAACATGCCGTTCTCGATCGACTTGTTGATGTGCTGCATCGCCGTCACGTACGTCCGGTCGTCGCCGGCCGCCAGGCCCGGCATCACGGACACGTCGAAGGCGAAGAAGAGGCCCGCCATCAGGCCCATGGCGACGGTCGCGCCCACGAGGACGGGCCCGGCTGCCTTGCTCCGCACGGCGGGGGCGGCCTGGGCCGCGGCACCCGCGCCGAGGCCGCCGAAGGCCGGTGGAGCGGTGGAGGAAGTGGTCGCGGTCTGGTTCGAGCGCATCGGTAATCCTTCGGTTCTCTCCCCGGCCCCCGCCCTGCGCGGGGGCCACCCCGGTCCCGGGCCGCGACCTCCGCCACCCCGCCCGGTTCCGGCCCGGGTGGGTGGTCAGGAGGCCGGCGAGGCCCGGTACCGACGATCAACGGACATGACGGGCAGGCGGATCGGCCGCTGCCGCCGGCTCACACGTCCCAGACTCCGGTGGCGGCGGCCTCCCGCGCGTAGTCCGCGAAGTCCCGCGGCTCCCGCCCCAGCGCCCGCCGCACCCCGTCCCCCAACGAGGCGTTGCGCCCGTCCAGGATCACCGAGAACAGCTCCGCGAAGTCCTCCGGCAACCCCGCCTGCGCCAACACCCCCCGGTACGCCGCCTCCGACACCGCCTCGAACCGCACCACCCGACCCGTCGCCCGCGACAACTCCCCCGCCACCTCCGCGAACGACAGCAACCGCGGCCCCGTCAACTCGTACACCTGCCCCGCGTGCCCCGCCCGCGTCAACGCCGCCACCGCCACCTCCGCGATGTCCTCCACGTCCACGAACGGCTCCACCGCACCCCCCACCGGCAACGCCAACACCCCCGCCCGCACCGGCTCCAGGAAGAAGCTCTCACTGAAGTTCTGGTCGAACCACGCACACCGCACCACCGTCCACGCGGCCCCCGACTCCATCACCGCCTTCTCCCCCGCCTCCGCGGCCTCCTCACCACGCCCCGACAGCAACACCAGCCGACCCACCCCACGCGACGCCGCCAACCGCGCGAACGCCCCCACCGCCTCCACCGCACCCGGGAACGCCAGATCCGGGTAGTACGTCAGATACGCCGCACTCACCCCCTCCAACGCCCCCTCCCACGTCCCCTCGTCATGCCAGTCGAACGCCACCGCCCCCGACCGCGACCCCACCCGCACCCCGTACCCCAGCGCCGACAACCGCTCCGCCACCCGCCGACCCGTCTTACCCGTACCACCCACCACCAGCACCACACCGGCATCGACCGGAAGGTCCACAACATCCTTGGCAACCACGGTGACCACTCCCCTCGGAGACGTCGAATCAACCTGCGGACCCGGGCCCGTCCGTGCGTCCCGTGCGTCCGTCCTCGTGTCCACCAGTCAATTCCACCGCGGGCCGGCGAGCCATAGCCCCCGCACTCACGTCCATGCGCGAGCGTCTACGTCCCTTCCGCAGCCCCGAAGTCCGAGGCCACCGCCCCTCCGCCACCCACCAGAACACAGCCGACCCGCCACGAACCACCGTGTTCCACCCGCTCTCCAGCGGCCCTCTAGCGCCCGCACAACGCCCCCACACACCGCCGCGCGCGGCCGCGACCGGCGGGCCCCGGCGCCGACTCCGGGCAGCCCGGGCGGACTCGGCGCGAACCCGGTGCCGCGGCCACGCGCTCCGGCCACGAACGGTCGACGCCCCACCGCGGCAGGTGGGCCCGGCGGCGGCACCGGGCCCACGACCCTTCCTCCCGTCGAGGTAAAGCCCTTCCGGGGGCGGGCCGTCGGCGAACGCCGGCGGTCAGTGGTGGGCCAGGACGGCGAGGTCCGCGCCGAAGCCGACGGCGAGCCGCCCGTCCGGGGCGACGGCCAGCCCGCGGATCCCGGCGGGGAAGGCGTACCCGCCGATCTGCCGGCCCGTGCCGGCGTCCCACACCCGCACGGTCCCGTCGTCCCCTCCCGCCGCGACGACGGGGCGGCCGTCCAGCAGGCCCACCGCCCCCGCCCGCACGTCACCGCCGGGCACCGCGAAGGACGGGCCCGCCGGCTCGCCCGTGGCCACGTCCCACAGCCGGACCGCCTCCGTCCTGCGCCCGGTCAGCAGGACGGAGCGGCCCCCGAGCGACTCCAGGGCCATGGCCCCGGACTGCTTCGGCCGCTCCCCGACCCACCGGCTCTCCACCAGGTCCCACACCCGCCCTTCCCAGGTGACGCCGACGAAGCGCCCCTCCACCACGGCGAAGAAGGTGATGGACGGGCTGGTGTACTCGCTCGTCGACCGCCCGTGCAGCGGTTCCCGGGTGGCGAGGTCCCAGATCCGCACCGTCTCCACGGAATCGCGGGCCAGGAGGGCGGGCCGCCCGTCCACCGCGCCCACCGCCAGCAGCCCCACCGCGGTGTCCCCGGCGGCGAGCGGCTCCCCCGGCTCCCCGCCGTCCAGGTCCCAGCACCGCACCCGGGCGTCCGCACCGCCGCTGAGGACGACGGGGCGGCCGTCCACGACGGCCGTGGTGACCGCGTGCACGGGGCCCGCGTGACCGGTCGACCAGGCACCCGCCCGCTGGTCGCCGTCGAGGTCCCAGACCCGGACCGATCGGTCCTCACCGCCGGTAAGGGCGAGGTGGCGCCCCTTCGCCACCGCCGTCGCCACTCCCCGCACCGCGCCCTGGTGGCCGATCAGCGGCAGGCGCAGGTGCGTGCGGGCAGACAGGTCCCAGACCTGGACCGGCCCCCTGCCCTCGAAGGCCACCACGGCGGCGGGGCGGCTCCCGAGCGTCGTCACGGCCGCCGCCGCCACGTACGCCGGGCCGGGCTCGCCCACCGGCTCGCCCGTGGCCAGGTCCCGGACGGCGGAGTCGAAGGTGGTGGCGCTGACGGCCAGCGGGACGGCGGCCTCAGGGTCCGTCGCCAGCAGGTGCGTCCTGGCGTTGAGCTCCATGGTGACGCAGCGGCGGTACCCCCCGCCGTCGCCCTCGTCGTCCTCGTCGTCCGCGTGGTCCTCCCGGTCACCCTCGGGCGCCTCGACGTGGTCGCCGCCGGCGCTCAACTCCCGCCCGGACAGCAGGTCCCACCGCCGGACGACCCCCTCGTCGTGACCGGTGACGGCGACGGGGCGGCCCTCCAGCACCGCCAGGGCCAGCGCGTGCACGCTTCCGGTCCGCACGGTCAGGAGCGCACCGCCGCCGGTGCGGTCGGCCAGGTCCCACACCCGCAGCATTCGGTCGGTGCCGCCGCTCACCACGACCGGCCGGCCGTCGACCAGTCCGGTGGCGAGCGCGTTCACCCACGAGTCGTCCGCGCCCCGGTGGGTGGCGACCAGTTCGCCCCCGGCGAGGTCCCAGACCAGGACCGTCCCCCGGGAGTGGCCGGTGACCGCCACGGGGCGGCCGTCCACCACCGCCGTGGCCAGCGCGCGGACCGCGCCCATGGAGCCGGTCGTGACCGCCCCGGCCTTCCCGCCGGTCACCACGTCCCACCAGGCCAGCGTGCCGTCCTCGCAGCCGACGACGGCGAGGGCTCGATCCGCCGCGACCACGCCCGCCACCGCGACCACCCCGGCCGGCGCGGGCACCGCGTACCGCAACCGGGAGTCCAGATCGGTACCGGTCGCCCACCGCACGCCCCAGGCCTCGCCGGGCCCGCCGGGCTCCCCGCCGGCCGTCACCGCGGCCAGGCTCCTCGCCAACTCCCGTCGTCCGTACCGGGCGGCGTCCAGCGCCAGCAGCTGCCGCCGCACCCGCGCCCCGGACTCCCGGTGCACGTGCCCAGACGCCCGGTACACGGCGGCGGCCGCCAGCTCCTCCGGCCCGACGGCCCCGTCCAGCGCCGCCACCACCTGCTCCGGATCGCCGTTCACCAACCACCCCGGATCGGCCAACCGCCCACCCGTAGCCCCGCCTTCACGGCCCGCGCCGTCCCCCGGAAAGTCATCGGTCATGCCCCGCACCCTACGGCCCGGCCCCGGGCCGCGCCCTGGCCGCACCCGGCCGCACCCGGGCCGCCCGAGGGAGGTAAAAGCAAAAGATTTGCTTTAAGAGCCCAGCGGACCCTACAGTCCACTAACGCAAACATTTCGCTTTTGTGGCGAGAGGGCTCCGCTGCTCCCGCCTCGACCGAAAGGAACGACCCGCCATGTCCACCGCCGGACTCACACCGCCGGAGGCGGCCCGCTGGGCCGCCCTCGCCGGTCTCCCGCTCGCCGCCGACCGGCACACCGCCGTCGCGACCACCGCGAACCACATCCGGTCCGTCGTCGCCGTCCTGCGCGAGCTGGACTTCGAGGACACCCCGCCCGCCGCCGCCTACCGCGCGGAAGGAGGAGGCCGCCGTGCAGCCGTATGAGCTCTCCCTCACCGCCGCCTCGGACGCGATCCGCTCCCGGCGGCTGTCCCCCGTCGAGCTGGTGGAATCGGTCCTCGCCCGCGTCGACCAGGTCGAGCCGCAGCTCGGCGCCTACGTCGCCGTCACCGCGGACCGGGCGCGCCGGGCCGCCCGCGCGGCCGAGCACGAGGTGGCGCACGGCCGGTACCGGGGGCCGCTGCACGGCGTCCCGATGGGGCTCAAGGACCTGATCGACATCGCGGGAACGCCCACCACCGCCAGCTCCCGGGTCCGTGCCGGCCACCGTGCCCGGGCCGACAGCGCGGTCGCCGCCCGGCTGGCGGACGCCGGCGCGGTCCTGGTCGGCAAGACGCACACCCACGAGTTCGCGTACGGCCTCACCACCCCGCAGACCCGCAACGCCCGGGCCCACGACCGGATCGCCGGCGGTTCGAGCGGCGGGTCCGCGGTGGCCGTCGCCTCGGGAACCGCGACCTTCGCCCTGGGCACCGACACCGGCGGGTCGATCCGGGTGCCCGCCGCGCTCAACGGGGTCGTCGGCCTCAAGCCGACCTACGGGCTGGTGCCCCGACACGGCGTCACGTCGCTGTCCTGGTCGTTGGACCACGTCGGCCCGATCACCCGCACCGTCGAGGACGCCGCCACCGTCCTGACCGCCCTCGCCGGGCACGACCCGCGCGACCCGGCCTCGCTGGACGTGCCCGCCGCGGACTACCGGCCGGCGGACGACCCGGACCTGACGGGCCTGCGCATCGGCCTGCCCCGGACCCACTACTTCGACCACGTCGACCCGGAGGTGGAGAGCGCCGTCCGGCACGCCGTCGGGCACCTGGAGGCCCTCGGCGCGCGGCTGGTCGAGGTCGACGTCCCGATGACCCGCTACCTCCAGGCGACCCAGTGGGGCCTGATGGTGCCCGAGGCCACCGCCTACCACGAACGCACCCTGCGCACGGTGCCCGAGCTCTACCAGGCCGACGTCCGCGTCCTCCTGGAGGCCGGCGAGCTGCTGACCGCCGGGGACTACCTGCGGGCCCAGCGCTCCCGGACCCTGATGCGGCAGGAGTGGGCCCGCCTGTGGGAGACGGTGGACGTGATCGCCGCCCCGGCCGTCCCGCTGACCGCGGTGCGGGCGGGTGAGGAGACGGTCACCTGGCCGGACGGCACCACCGAAGGCGTCTCCGACGCCCTGGTGCGCCTCTCGGCACCCGCCAACATCACCGGGGTACCGGCCCTGACCGTCCCGGCCGGCCAGGACGCGGCGGACCTGCCGATCGGCCTGCAACTCCTCGGCCGCCCCCTCGGGGAGCACACCCTCCTGCGCGTCGGCCACGCCTTCGAGCGCACCCGCCCCACCCCCGCCCCGACACCGGCGGCCTGAACGCACGGCGGCGTCGGCCGCTCCGGCGCCGGGCGCCCGCCGCCCGGTGCCGTCCGCGTCAGGCCGGCAGCCAGGACGGCCACCACGGCGGGACGTTGCTGTCCGGGCAGAGCCCCGAATCGCCGTGGTACCCGCTCGGCGTCCCGAGCAGCGCGAAGCACCCGTCCGTCAGCACCGCGAGCGAGAGCAGCACCAGAGCCGCCGGAACGACCCCCCGCCAGACGAGGGGCCACCCGGCCGTCAGCCGCCTCGCACCCGCCCAGGCCGCCACCGCCCCGGCCAGGAAGAGCAGTTCCATCGCCGGCCACTCGACGGTCGAGAACGCGAACCGGTGCTGCGGCTCCCAGGCCGCGTCGCAGAAGCTCCGCGCCGACACCACGAGGACGGCCGCCCCGTACCCACCGGCCAGCCCCAGGACCACGACCCCGACCACCGCGGCCCCCCGCAGCACCCACGGCCCCCGAACCCCCGGCGCCGGCCCGGACCTTGCGCTCACAGGAACACTCATACGCCCGCAGACGCTCCCCACCGCCCTGGCGGTTCTTCCCGCCCCACCATCCGCATGCCGAAGAGGAGAACCCAAGGAGAACCTGCGCCACGCCGCGCCCGGGCCGAGTCCGGCGCCGACCGGCCGCGGGGCGGCTTCCGGTGGGAGCCGGATAGCCCACGAAGGACTCCGGTGGCAAGGGCGGACCCTACAACCGCGGCGGGGATCCTCCGTCGTGCTCTGGCACGGGCGGCGGTCGGCGGGGCGAAATACGATCACCGACGACGCACACCCCGGGCACGGTCACGGGGTCGCCGGCCGCGCCCCGCGTGCGGCCCACGGCGCCCCGTCATGCGCCCGGACGTCGCCCGTCCCGGGCGAGCAGGTCGGCCACCGGCGCCCCGCCGGCGGCCCGGCGGGCCTGTTCGATCGGCACGGCCGCACCCCACTGGAGAGGGCACCACCGCGTGAGCATGCAGCAGATCACCCCGAAGCAGCGGGGCTACCTGATCGTCAACTCCCACCCCACCGGCAGCGCGGCCGGTGTCGAGGAGCTCTGGGGGTCCATCGCCCCGGCCGCTCCCGCCGGGCGGGCACCGGTCGTCCTGGTGCTCGGTTCGAGCGCCGGGTACGGGCTGGCCATCCTGGTGGCGGGGCTGCGGCGTCTCGGCGTCCGCGGTGTCGGTGTCGGCTTCGAGGCGGCCGCCAACGAGCGGCGCACCGCGACCGCCGGCTGGTACCGCACCGCCGCGACCGCCGGGCTGGTCGAGCAGGCCGGCGGCGACTTCACCTTCGTCAACGCCGACGCCTACGCGGACGCCACCCGGGCGGAGGTGCTCGGGGTGCTGGCCGAGCACTACGGCCCGGTCGACTACCTCGTCTACTCGCTCGCCTCGCCGCGGCGCACGGACCCGGCGACCGGTGAGGTCCACCACTCGGTGATCAAGCCCGTCGGCGCGGCCTACACCTCCCCCTCGCTGCTCTTCCCGGACGGCCTCCCCGAGGTCGGAGCGGTCGACCTCGCCCCGGCCGACGAGGCGGAGCGCGCCGCGACGGTGAAGGTGATGGGAGGTGAGGACTGGCGGCTCTGGGTGCAGGCCCTCGCCGACGCGGACCTCCTGGCCGAGGGCTTCACCACCGCCGCGCTGTCCTACGTCGGCTCGGAGATCACCGCGCCGGTGTACCGGCAGGGCACCATCGGCGCCGCCAAGGAACACCTGGAGGACACCGCCGGGCGGCTGCAGCGCGACGTGCTGGGCGACCGGGGCCGGGCGTTCACCGTCGTCGCCGGGGCGGCCGTCACCCAGGCGTCCACCGCCATCCCGTCCATCGCCCTCTACACCTCCCTGCTGCGCAGCGTGCTCGGTGCGGACGGCTGGCGGACGACCGCCGACCAGGCCGTGGACCTGTGGGAGCAGCTGAGCGGGGCGAAGGCGCCGGTGCTGGACGAGCGGGGCCGGATCCGGCTGGACGGCTGGGAGCTCGACGCCGACGTGCAGGACGGGGTGCGGAAGCTGTGGGCCGACCCCGCGGCGGCGCTGGCCGCCGATCCGGACGCCCCGGCCTGGTTCTACAACCAGTTCCGGCAGCTGTACGGCTGGGACGTGCCCGGCGTCGACTACTCCGTCGAGGCGGAGGCGGTCGTCCCCTGGCCCGCCCGGCGGCGTTAGGACCTCGGCCGGGGTGGGCCGACATCAGCACCCGCCCCGGCCCACCCGAGCCCACCCAGGCCCACCCGAGCCCGCCCAGGGCCGCCCAGGCCCGCCGCGGCCGGACGAGCCCCGGGTCACAGCCTCACGGCCCCGGGTCACAGCCTCGCGTGGGCGCCGATGTCGGCGCGGAAGGCCTCGACCATCGCGGCGGTGACCGTCGGGCGGCTGGCGCCGATGGCGGCGAGGTGGTCGGCGGTGGTCGCCCCCGGGACGGCGTCGTCCCGTTCGAAGGCGGTCTGTGCCGCCATGCGCGCGGCGTGCTCGATGTCGGCGGGTGAGAAGCGGTCGCTCGCGGCGACCAGCGCGGGGACGTCCACGTCGGCGCGGTCGGTGTCGAGCGCGTAGCGCGACCAGATGGCGGCGCGGGCGTCCGGGTCGGGCGGGCCGATCGGGATGACGTAGTCGAAGCGGCCGGTGCGCAGGAAGGCCGGGTCGAGCGAGCGGACGGAGTTGGTGGCGCAGACCAGCAGGCGGCCGTCGCGTTCGCGGAAGCCCGGGATGAGCTTGAGCAGTTCGTTGGTCACCCCGTGCATCGCGCCGGCCTGCCCGGCCTCGCCGCGGACGGGGGCGATCTCCTCGACCTCGTCGATGAAGACCAGCACCCGTTCCAGCTCGCCGATGCGCGCGAACGCGCTGCGCAGGGCGGCGGCGAGGTTGCCTTCGTCGGCGAGGCGGGAGGGCAGCAGTTCGACGAACGGCCAGCCCAGGCGGGAGGCGATGGCCCGGGCGAAGGTGGTCTTGCCGGTGCCGGGCGGGCCGAAGAGGGTGATCGCGCGCGGGGGCCGGACGCCGTGGCGGGCCGCGCGCTCGGGTTCGGCGAGGGGGAGCACGATCCGGCGTTCGATGAGCTCCTTCTCGGCGGTCATCCCGGCGACGCGCTCCCACAGGTCTCCGCCCAGGAGCCGGCCGCCGAGTTCGTCGAGGGTGCCGGCCGCGGGGCCGGCGGCGGGTTCGGTCTTCTCGAAGTAGGCGGCGGCGGGCCGTCGTTGGTAGCCGGCGTTGTGCAGTCCTTCGCCGAGCAGTTCGTCCTCGGGCAGCACGTAGGCGATGCGCCGGACGCGGGCCTCGACCAGCCGTCGCTCCAGTTCGCGCAGGAGTGCGCTGGCCAGGCCCCGGCCGCGCCAGGGCGGGGCGATCGCCACGCGCATCACCCAGGCCCGCTCGCCCGTCCCGGCCAGCTGGGCGAGGGCGGCCCCGATCGGCGTGCCGTCGTGGACGGCGACGACGGCGGGCTGGCGCGCGGTGAGCGCGGTGATGCACTCGGCGAGCGAGAAGACGGATTCCTGCCCGAGGGCGGCGGTGCTGTCGATCAGGTGGACGACGGCGGCCAGGTCGTCCTCGCGGTAGTCGTGGATCAGCCAGTTCACGTGCGGCGCTCCCTGCGGCGTCCGGTGGTGCGGGTTGCGGCGAAGGTAGGCGGGCCCGGGCGGGCCCGTCGTGCGCCGCCCGGGACAACACGGTGTGGACGAACCGTACGGGGAGGCGTCTTGCGTTCGGGTGCGGTGGACCCCGTCCGCCGCACCCGGGCGGACCGCGGGCGACGCTCCCGTCAGCTCGCCTTCGGCCCGTCCTGGAACACCGCCTTGACGAGCTTGTCCATCACCTTCGGGAACACCTCCGCCGGGTTCAGCTCGGCGTCCCCGGTCGTCACCCCGGCGGTCAGCGTCCTGCTGCCGTCGGGGCTGCTGTACATCAGCGCGCCGTACCCGCCCGGGGCGCCGCCGTTGTGGTGGTAGACGGTGCCGCCGGTGTCCGGGCCCAGGTCCTGGACGAACAGCCCGAGGCCGTAGCCGAGCGGCCCGTGCGGCGTGCGCATCTCGGCCAGCAGCGGCGCCGGCAGCAGCGTGCCGCCGTTCAGCGCGGAGATGAAGGTCTGGAGGTCCCGGGTGGTCGAGTACATGCCGCCGGCGCCGAACAGGAGGGAGAGGTTCTGGCGGGAGACGTCGGCGACCTTCCACTCCTCGCCGTCCTGGTAACGGTAGTAGCCGTGGGCGTGCGGCTCCGGGAGGTCCGTGACGTCGCCCGACAGCACGGTGTCCCGCAGTCCGAGCGGCCCGAGGATCCGCCGCTGCATCTCCTCGCCGTAGGGGCGGCCCGCGAGCCGCTCGATCAGCAGCGCGGCCAGCGTGTAGTTGGTGTTGGAGTAGCTGAAGCCCGCCCCCGGCTCGAACCGCGCAGGCTTGGAGAGGGCGAGCGCTATCAGCTCCTGCGGCCGGTAGCTGCGCAACCGGGTGTCCACCCACTCCTTGCCGGTGGCGGGGACGCCCAGCACGATCGTGCCGTCCTCGTAGTACTCGCCGGTGTAGTTGAACAGCCCGCTGGTGTGCTGCAGCAGCATCCGGACCGTGATCCGCCCGTCCAGCCCGAACTCGGACAGGTGGTCGGCCACCGGGTCGTCCAGGCCGATCCTCCCCTCGGCCACCAGCTGCAGCACCGCGGTCGCGGTGAAGGTCTTGACGACGCTGCCCGTCCAGAACCGGCCGTCCGTCGGCGGTTCGGCACTCTCGCCGAGCTCGCGCACCCCGGCGCTGCCGACCCACTCGCCGCGCTCGTCGTGCACCCTCAGCTGCACCCCGGCGAAGCCGGCGTCGACCGCTTCCTGGATCGCCTGCTGCAGTTCGGGGCGGGGGTCGATCGTCTGCATGATGCTTCTCCCGTGCTTTGCGCTTCGTGTTTCTGACAACGGAAAAGCTACGTTGCTTTCCAGATGCCAACAACCCACTCGTTGCGCAAAACTGACATACACGCAAGTCATAGCCGTGAAATCGTTGCAGAGGCTCTAAATCTAACGCAACGACAGCTGGCGATTCATTGCAATGGATGAAGACTGAACGCTCTGCGTGAAGCGGGCCCTCCCACTCCGGGGCCGAACAGCCCTCCGGCTCCCGGCGCGAGCGCCGGGAGCCGGAGGGCTGTTGCCGCGGTGCCGCCGCTACCGCGACCTCCTCCTGAACACCACGAGTCCGAGGCCGAGAGCCGCGGTGACCAGCGCGATGACGGCCAGCCGGGTCCCGTCGGTGGTCGTCCCCGTCCCGGGCAGCGGTCCCGGGTGCGGGGACGTGCTGGGGTGCGCCGGGTGTGAACCGGAGTGGGAGTGCGTCGGAGTCGGGTGGGGCGAGGGGCTGGGCGACGGGCTCGGCGACGGGCTCGGCGAGTGCGAGTGCGTCGGCGACGGGCTCGGCGAATGTGAGTGCGTCGGCGACGGCGACGGGCTCGGCGACGGCGACGGCGACGGCGACGGACTCGGCGACGGCGGGTTCACGGGGAACTCGTTGGTGAAGGTCACCGCCCCCTGGTCACCCACCTGGACCGTTCCCGCGGGTGTCCCCGGGTCGGTGTCCTCGACGGTGACGACGGCGTTCGCCGGCGGGTCGACCTCGGTCACCGTGCACCGCGCCCCGGCGGGCACCCCGATGGTGCGGTGTCCGTCCGCGTCGAGGGTGAACCGGGCGTCCTCCGGCGGCAGGGTGACGGGCAGTTCCCGGCCGTCGGCGTCGAGGAGCACGCAGGTGACCGCGAAGGCGTACGGGCCGGAGCCGGTGCCCTTCACCTTCTTGTCGACGGTCAACCGGGCCCGGCGGAAGGTGTTGACGGCGGTGACGGCGACGGTCCGGCCGGTGCCGATGACGACCGCCGTGTCCGGCGAGTGGTGGTCGACGACGTGCGTCGTGGCTCCGCCGGTGCGGCTCTCGGTGGCCCAGCAGCGGGCCCCGGCCGGCAACGGGTACCCGAGGTCGTCGATCTCGCGCTCGCCCGCGCCGTCGAGCGTGTACGGGCGCCGGTCCACGAGGGTGCGGACGGAGCCGTTCCCGGAGGCGACGGTGCAGGTCAGGAGCAGGGTGAAGCTGCGGTCCCGGGCGAACTCGGCCGCGTCGCCGGTGACCTGCTTGACCAGCTTGAGGCCGCCGGTGGTGAAGGTGTTGGTCGCGGTGACGGTGATGTCGGGGTTCGCGGTGGTGACGACCGCCGCGTCGGCGAAGCCGCCGTGGTCGACCGCGGCATCGGTCGCACC
The DNA here is from genome assembly GCF_044453265.1 of Kitasatospora sp. NPDC051705. Lineage (NCBI taxonomy): Bacteria > Bacillati > Actinomycetota > Actinomycetes > Kitasatosporales > Streptomycetaceae > Kitasatospora > Kitasatospora sp. NPDC051705. Next base: position 107,069 of record NZ_JBITCO010000001.1, read on the forward strand.
CGCCTTGTCCGGCTCCTCCGCCCAACAGCGCGCCCCGATGGGCAGGTCCGGGATGCGGATGCTCCCGCCCGCCTTGAGGTCGTAGCGCTTGCGGACGACGAAGGCGACGGCCGGTGCGCCGTCGGTCCCCTCCGCCTCGCGGACGCAGGTGACGCGGAGGCTGAAGACGGCGTCCCGCACGTACGGGGCGTCGGCAGGGGCGCCGGTGACCTCCTTGGTGACGGTCAGGGTGCCGAGCGAGAAGGTGTTGGTGACGTCGACGACCACGGTGTCGACCGGGCCGCCGCCGGGCCGGACGGTCACCGGGCCGACCGGGGGCGGAGTGCTGTCGGCACCCGCGGTGTCGGTCTCGGTGACGGTGCACTCGGCGCCGGCGGGCAGGTCGTCGACGGTCCCGGTGAGGCCGGGGGCCTTGAGGGCCAGGCCGCGGACGACCGCGTCCGGCTTCCCGTCGAAGGAGCAGGCGATGCGGAAGCGGAACGTGCGGTCGGCGTACCGGGTGCCGGGGCCGTCCAGCTTCTTGGTGACGCGCAGGGATCCGGTCGGGAAGTCGTTGGTGACGGTGAGGCCGGCGGCCTTGCCGGGGACGGAGTCGACGACGGCGGTGCCGGTGCCGCCGCCCGCGGAGTCGGTGGCGCTGACGGTGACGGTGGTGGCGCCGCCGGCGGCGGGTTCGGTGGCGGTGCAGCGCGCTCCGCCGGGGACGTGGTCGAGGGACTGGAGGCCCTCGCCCGCGAAGACCAGGTCCTTGGGGAAGCCCGTCAGGGGCTGTCCGGCGAGGGTGCAGTCGACCCGGACGGTGAAGGGGCCCTTGCCGACGTCCTTGGCGGCCGCACCGGTGACGGCCTTGCGGATCCGCAGGCTCGCGGTGCGGTACTCGTTGCTGATGACCAGGTGCTGCCCCTCCTGGTCGGGGGTGGCCGGGGTGATCACCACCTGCTGGGCGTTGGCCTCGCCGAGGCTGGGGCTGGTGGCTCCGGCGGGGTCGGTCTCCCAGACCCGGCAGGTCGCTCCGGCGGGCACGCCGACCAGCGCCATGGGCGTGTACGGGGTGATGTCCCAGGTGCCTTCGCGGACGGTCCGGGCCGGGCCGCCCTCGGGGGTGACGGTGCACCGGTAGGCGAGGGTGTAGGGGCCGGGCGGCAGGCCCTCGGGCAGGCCGGTGACGGCCTTGTCGACGCGCAGGTTGCCGAAGCGCATGCCGATGCCGACCTTGGGCGGCTCCGTGGTGGGGAGGTCCTCGGGGGCGCCGTCGCGCACGACGGTCTCGGAGTGCGCGAAGGAGTTCCAGGCGATCGACGGGTCGTGCGGCTGGGTGAGGTCGACCGGCGCGGACATCGGCAGGCTGATGAACACCTCCGCGCCGGGCTTGAGCAGCGGGTCGAAGCCGATGCCCAGCTCGATCCCGGTGGCGTCGGGGGTGAACGCGTCCTGCCAGTTGCCGGGCTCGCACGCACGGCCGGGCGTCCGGACGGTGGCGCCGCAGGGGCTGGTCACGGTGGAGTACCGGGTGGTGAGGGCGCCGGGGCCGGTGAGGACGGGGGCGCCGGCGAGGGCCGGGCGGGGCTGCCACTCGGTGCCGCGCTGCTGGTCGCCGAGGAGGACCCCGGTGTCGCCCTGGTGCGGGAGGACGTCGAGCAGCCTGATCCGTTCGGCCGGCTCGGTCCCGGTGTTGACCGCGTGGATCAGGTATTCGTACTTCTGGCCGGGCAGCACGAGCGCGGTGCAGGGGTACTGGGTGTAGGTCCGACCGCCCTGCCGGAGGACGGGGCAGCCGGGTGAGTCGGTGGCCGCGTAGCTGCGGGTGGCCGCGTTGTAGAAGCCGAGGCCGGGATCGCCGGTGACCCACTTGGCGGCTTCGAACGCGGTGCCGGCCAGGGTGCTGATCTCGGCGCGGGACGTGCAGTAGGTGCCCGGCCCGAAGTCGGCGGTGTCGTCGACCGCCTTGCCGTCGCGGTCGGAGTCGTGTCGGCAGTCGAGGTCGGGCCGGGCTCTGGAGCCGGCCCCGGCGGTGTTCTGGACGACGGTGTCGCCCGGGACGCCGGGGGCGAGCCGAACCTGGAAGGTGATCCTGATCTCGGCGCCGGGGAGCAGCGTGAATCCGCTGAAGTCCCAGACGGCCTTGGTGATGCGGCCGGTGGCGTCGCGCTGCGGCTGGTAGGCGGGTGCGGGGGGCGGGTTGGTGCCCGGTCCGCTCGCGGTGATCCGGAAGGGCAGTCCACCGGCGCCGGCGTAGGTCTCGTCGAAGCGCAGCAGCGCGGGGACGGGGTCGGCGACGACCGGGTCGGGCAGCGGGCCGGTGCCGGTGTTGCGGACGGTGATGGTGAAGGGCGCGCTCTCGCCGGGGCCGATCCGGCTGTCGGGGGTCTTGGTGACGGCGATCCTGGCCGTGCCCTCCTCGAGGGTGAGGGTGGCGGTGCTGTCGCCGAAGGGGAAGAGGGTGCCGGGCTGCTGGAGGCTGCTCTCGCCGGCGGCGCGGGCCGTGTCCCGGAGGGTCCCGGGCACCTGGGTGGCCGGGTCGGAGCGCAGGGTCGCGCGGGCGGCGACCTTGAGGCAGACGGTGGCCTGCGGGCAGGGGCCGTCGGGGTGGTAGCCGGCGCCGGGGGTGAGCACGTGGCCGCCGCCGGATCCGGTGAAGGTGAAGCGCAGGCCCCTGACGTCGCCGGCGTCGACGCCGGCGGGCAGGGCGGGTGTGGTGTCGCCGGTCGGGGTGCCGGTGGTCCAGCCGGCGGCGGGTGTGTCGCAGGCGGCGGTGCAGGCGTCCACCCGGACGCGGTCCGCGCCGGGCGGGAAGCTCACTCCGGCGATCCGCAGGAGGTCGACGGCGTCGAAGAAGTCCGCGTCGGTGTCGGTGACGACGAGCTGCCGGAGGTTGGTGTTGCCGGTGTTCTCGGCGCGGATCCTGAGGTCGACCTCCGGCCGGGGGACGCCGGGCAGGGTGCGGGCGACGGTGGAGGGGGCGAGGCTCTTCTGGACGGATCCGCCGGTGCGGGCGGGGGCGGTGGTGGTGTCCTCGTGGGTGCAGGCGGGGCCGCCGACCGGGTTGCCGCCGCTGGTGATCTGCATGCAGTTGCGGAAGCTCCGGCCGTCCGGCACGCCGTCGCGGCGTACGACGGTCACGGTGACGATCAGTCGGCCGTGCGGGGCCAGGTCACCGTCCACACGGGCGCGGACGCCCCGGGCGCGGTCCAGCAGGGCCCGGTCGGCGGCGTCGTACGGGACCCACCCGCGGGCGGTGGGGTCGTACACCTCCAGCTGGACGGGCAGTCCGTAGGGGTAGCGGTAGGAGACGGTCAGGTCGGTGAGCCCGGCGGCGTCGAAGACGGTGCCGCTCGCGGTGGGGTCGGCCGGGTCGGTGATCGCCGGCCGGGCCATCGGGCCGTTGCCCTCGTTCGCCAGGTCGAGGGTGAAGGTCACCGGCTGGCCGGGCGGCAGGTCGTTCTGGCTGGCCGTCTTGGACTGGCGGACGTCCGTCCTCGGGTCCTCGACCGGCAGGGACCGGCAGGCGGTGGAGGTCCCTTCCCCGGCCCCGTTCACGGGGTTGCCCGCGGTGGCGTCCACGCAGTTGCGCACGCCGTCCCTGGTGTCGTCGGCGGTGACCCGGTCGTTCAGCGTGCCGTGCAGGGCCAGGCCGGCGGCCGCGTTCGGCGCGATGGTGCCCAGGCCGGTGGCGTCGGTGCCGGTGAAGGTGGCCGACACCCGGCTCGGGGGGCTGCCGGGCGGGCACCCGGTGGCGGGGAGGTCCTGGGTGGTCGGCGGCTGGGCGAGGCTGACGGCGGCGGGCGTGCTGCCGTCCCGGCAGGTCACCCGCACCGTGGCGGCGCTCGCGCCGGCGGGGAAGGTCACCCGCAGCCTGCCGACGTCCACCTTGTCGAACGCGCTCGGGGTGTGCGTCGAGGGCTCGGTGACGGTGATGGAGGCGACCGGGAAGGAGGCGGTGTTGCGGCCGGTGGCGAGCACGGTGACGGGGGCCCGGGTGCCCAGGACGGCGCTGCCGTCGGCGGTGAAGTCACCGTCGGTGTCGGAGAAGAACTCCTTGCCCGCCTCGACGGTGGCGATGTTGGGCAGGATGTCGTAGTCGGCGCAGGCCTGTTCACCCGTCACCTTCCCGGCGACCGGGTCCTCGGCCGTGGTGGTGGCGCAGTTGCGGACGCTCTGGCGGGTGGTGGGCGCGAGCGGCTGACCGGTCGAGCGGACGGTGTCCCGCAGCTTCAGGTGCAGCGGCACCTCCCCGCCCTCCCGGTCGTACGGGAGCGGTGTGCCGCCGGAGCCGGTGAACTCCAGCCGCACCCCGGTCACCGAGCCGGCCGGGGCCTGACCCGGCAGCTGGAGGTCGGGGCCCGCGGTGGGCGGCCCGGCCAGGTACTCGTCCGCCGCGCACGGCGAGCCGACGGGCTTGGTGCACACCAGGACCCGCACCCGGTCGGCACCGGCCGGGAACCGGGTCACCGGCCCGACGCCGGTGAGGTCGAAGTGGTCGAACGTGGCCGGGGTGTCGTCCTCGACGGTGAGCCGGGACACCGCCGCCGAGGTGGACGATCCGTTGCGCACCCCGAGCGTGACGGTGCTGTCGGCGCGCGACTGCGCCACGGCGGACCCGTCGGCCCACTTCTTGCTCGTGACCGGCCGCACGACCCGCGGGATCCGCACCGTGACGTCGGCGCCGTCCTCGGCCGGGGAGGCGTTGTCGGCCTTGATCGTCGCCGTGTTCCGGACGGTCGCGCCGTCCTGCAGGGTGGTCTCCTTCGGCACCCGCATCCCGATCGGGAGGTTGCGGCTGGCGCCGGCGGGCAGCCCGGTGCTGCCGGCCGGCGCTGGCGGGCTCGGCAGCGGTTCGGCGAAGGTGATGGTCAGCTTCCGCGTCGAGGCGTCGTAGACGACCGTGCGGGTGTCGGTGGTCCTCGGCAGCGAGGTGATGTCGAACTCCGCCGGCAGGACGTCCTCGATCACCGGGTTGACGCAGGAGGTGGTGAGCGAGGAGCAGCTCGCCGTGAGCTCGTAGGAGAACACCCCGCCGGCCTCCACCGGCATCGTCGCGCCCGTCACCCGCTTCTGGATCCCGACCACCGCGTCACCCGCGGCCCGCGCGGCGCCCGCCCTCTCCCCGCCCGACGGCCGCCCGCTCGGCGGGGGCCCGGCGGACGCCCCACCCGCCAGGGTGACGGCGAGGAGCCCGCCGATCGCTGATGGAACGACCACTGGCCAGAGCCTGGCGAAAGCCGGTCGAACGAACATGGGACCCCTCATCGGCGGTGGCACGACTCACACGGACGGGGCACATGATGTAACGGTCCAGTGACATGATGTGACTAATGCACGCGTGTCGCGCCCTTGATCAACCGATCAGCCGCCCACCCTCAGCCATCCGGCACCCCGCCCGCGACGCCCGCCACTCCCCTGAGCCACCCCCGGTGGCACCGCCCCCGAGAACCACCCGAGACACCCTCACCGCGGGAAGGCCCTGCCCGCCCCTCCCCCGTCCTGTCTCATCCCGCGCGTTCCGGACCAGCATCCGGGGCGGACAGCACGTCGAGCGCGTGGCCGATCGCCTCGCGCAGGGCGTCGTGTTCGGGGCCGAGCGCGCTCGCCGGGTCGCGCCAGTTCTCCGCGGGGTACCGCCACACCGGGTGGCGCACGAGGTCCGGGCTCTCCCATTCGAACCGGGGCCACACATGCGCGTGCAGGAAGCCGTCGGTGTTGCCGAGGATCTCCAGGTTCACGCGCCGGAACTCCGGGTCCAGCCGCCGGCAGGCCCGCTCCACGGCCTCACCCAGCCGGTCCATGTCCGCGAGGAAGGCCAGCCTCTTGCTCCGCGGCAGTTCGGACAGGCGCTGCACGTCGGGCTCGTCCACCAGGAGAACCGAATACCCCGGCAGGAACTGCACGTCACCGATCACCGCGAACCCGGCGTCGAGCCGCCGCAGCACGGTGGGGTTCGTGCCGTTCAGCGCACTGCCGATCCTGTCGTCCCGCCAACTCTCGACCATGACGGAAGACCCTAATCCGCGCGTGGCCGGAGAGGACCCGGCCGGTCGGCTCGCGATGCTCGCCGCCGCCGTACGGGTCGAGTGCTGAACGCCGAGTGCCGAGCAGAAGTGGCGTGCAGCGCCGACCGGGGCGGCGGCCCGGGCGTCGTTCCCACCGAAGGGCTCCGTTTCGGTCCGGCCCGTCAGCCTGCCGCCACCGATGCCGCAGGAGCGGCCCGGACGGGCGTGGTGCGCAGGTTGACGAGGCGCAGCCCGCCCGGCTGGCGGGCGGGGGGGCGGCGCGAGGGCGCCGGACGGCGTGAGGGCGGCGGACGGCCGGGGGATCGCCGTCGTCGGCCAGGACGTCCTGCGGCGCGACGTGCTGCGGGAGCGCGACGTCGCGGGTGGGGCGAACGTCGGCCTGATCGACCTGGTCGCCCGTCACGCCCTCGACCACGGCTTCCACGTCGTCGTCGAGGGCATCCTCGCCGCCGACCGCTACGGCCCCATGCTGGCCCGGCTCGTCGCCCCCCGGCGCCGGGGGGCTTGCGCCTGGGGCGCGCGGAGCTCGGGCAGATCGCGCGGAGCCCGTGGTGGTGCCGGCACCGGTGATCTCGGAGAACCGCGTGCGTTCGGTGTCAGAGTTTGAACATCGTGGCGTAGGGCTGGGCAATGCGTTCCTGCCGCGATCCGAAGTCGACGAGCACCGCGATGGCGCTGTCGCCTTCGACACCGATCGCCCGGCCGAGGCCGTACGTGTCGTGGGTGACGCGGTCACCGACGGCGAAGTGCTTGCGCGGTGCTTCAATCGGGGCTTTGAAGGGGCTGGCGGGCAGGACACGGCGGACTGCTGGAGATTTCTTCATCCCCCGCAGTATGCGCCGAAAATCGCGGGAGCGTGCCTTCTTCGCCCACTCGATTCCGGAGTGCCTCCGGCCGGCCGGTGGGCGTGGCACGTCGCTTTCGCGGGCCCGCCGCGCCGGGGGGAAGGACCGGCGCCTACGCGGCTCGCCCTCCCCGGGGAGCGACCGACCGGTGCCCGAAGGTGGCGGATGATATTCCCAACTAGGTTGCCAGGTAGTCACTTTGAAAGCACTACTACCTAGTGACCAGCGCCTCCCGGCAAGGGCGGCCGCAGAACCGGGGTCGGAACATCCACCCACGGCGGGCCCGGGCCTGCTAGAGTCGTTGTAGTTGCAGTAGTGGTTCCCATGAACTTTGTGTGCGCCTGCTGATGTATTCGCAGGCGCATTTTTGTGTCCCGGCTCTTCCCCGGGTGGGTGCTCATCGCGGCGACTCGGAGCGCGCACTGTGCGCGCTCCGGACAGCCCCTCTAAGGAGATTTCTTTATGGCTAATGGCACTGTGAAGTGGTTCAACGCGGAAAAGGGCTTCGGCTTCATCGAGCAGGAGGGCGGCGGCGCCGACGTCTTCGCCCACTACTCGAACATCAACGCCAACGGCTTCCGTGAGCTGCTCGAGGGCCAGAAGGTCGAGTTCGACGTCACGCAGGGCCAGAAGGGCCCGCAGGCCGAGAACATTCGCCCGCTGTAGTACTTCTGCCACGGCACCCGCCTGGTAGCGAGGGGCCCGCACCGCGTACACGATGCCCGGTGCGGGCCCCTCGGCATTGCTCCGCCCTGCACGTCCCCGGCCTTTCAGGCCCCTTGGCTCCGCCACCGGCGGCCATCCCCACGCGAGACGAGCAGCGCCGCGTCCGGACCGCCGCCCCTGCCGTGACATCCCACGGTTCGAGGATCTCCGTTCCCGCCCCGGCGGTGAGCGCCGACCCGAAGTGACGTGCCGAACGGGTTTCACCGTCCACGCCCCGCGCTCCACACTCTTCGGCCCGTTCCTCGCGACCTCCTGCCGGCGCCCCGCGCCGCGGATCCGCCTCGCGACGTGCCACCCCCAGGAGGTTTCCCGTGAACCGCTCCCACCGCTCCCAGTACCAGAACGCCGACTTCCGTTCCTCGGCCTCCTCCCGATCCGCCGGCGCCGCCTACGGCTCCCGCTCCCGCGGCGGCTCCTTCTACGGGGACCGGCCGTCCGGTGGCGGCCGGAGCAGTCGTCAGGGCGGCGCCCCCCAGGGCGAGTTCTCGATGCCGGTGAGCACCACCCCGGCGTTGCCCGCAGTCGAATCGTTCGACGAGCTGGACATGCCCGAGGCCCTGCAGTCGGTACTGATCCGCCAGGGCGTCACCACGCCGTTCCCGATCCAGGCCGCGACACTGCCGAACTCGCTGGCCGGACGTGACGTCCTCGGACGCGGACGAACTGGATCCGGCAAGACCATCGCGTTCGGTCTCGCGGTCCTGGCCCGCGTCGCCGGCCATCGCGCCGAGCCTCGCCGCCCGCTGGCCCTGGTGCTGGTCCCCACCCGCGAGCTCGCGCAGCAGGTGACCGACGCCCTCACTCCGTTCGCGCACGCCGTGCGGTTGCGGATGGCGGCCGTGGTGGGCGGGATGTCGATCAGCCGCCAGGCTCAGGCGCTCAACCGCGGGGCGGAGGTCGTGGTGGCCACCCCCGGCCGGCTCAAGGACCTGATCCAGCGCGGCGACTGCCGGCTCGACGGCGTCGGCGTCACCGTACTCGACGAGGCCGACCAGATGGCCGACATGGGCTTCCTGCCCCAGGTCACCGAACTCCTCGAACAGGTCGCCGCGGACGGGCAGACGATGCTGTTCTCCGCCACCCTGGACCGCAACGTCGACCGCCTGGTGCGGCGCTTCCTGAAGGACCCGGTCACGCACTCGGTGGACCCGTCCGCGGCTGCGGTCAGCACCATGGAGCACCACGTGCTCCAGGTGCAGAACTTCGACAAGAACGCCACGATCGCCCACATCGCCTCCCGCGAGGGCGGGGTGATCATGTTCACCGACACCAAGCACGGCGCGGACAGCCTGGTCGAGGACCTGCTCGCGAACGGGGTCAAGGCCGCGGCCCTGCACGGCGGCAAGTCCCAGCCCCAGCGCACCCGCACCCTGGAACAGTTCCGCACCGGCCAGGTGACCGCGCTGATCGCCACCAACGTCGCCGCCCGCGGCATCCACGTCGACGGGCTCGACCTCGTCGTCAACCTCGACCCGCCGAGCGACCACAAGGACTACCTGCACCGCGGCGGCCGCACCGCCCGGGCCGGCGAGTCCGGCACCGTCGTCACCCTCGTCCTGCCCAACCAGCGCCGCGCGACGGCCCGCCTGATGGCCACCGCCGGCATCACCCCCGTCACCACCAGGGTCACCGCCGGCGACGAGGAGCTCGCCCGCATCACCGGCGCCCGCGTCCCCACCGGCGTGCCCGTCGCCATCCCCGACCCGGTCGTCGAACGCCCCCGCCGCAACGCGGCCACGAACCGCGGCCACCGCGGACGCCCCGCCCCCACCGGCGGCGAGACTCGCGCCAACGGTGCGAGCCGCGGCGCCCGGGGCTCCTCCGGCCGCCGCCGGACACCCAGGCGCATCGCCCTCGCGGCCTAGCGGCTTGTCTGACGATTCGCGTCGCATCAGCACGCGGCGGGAAGTGTCAGACAAGCCCTGGCGGACAGGCCCGGGCCGGACCGCTCCCGCGGTTCGGCCCCGGCGGACCAGGCGGCCGTCCCGCCGCCCGTACCCCGACCACCGCCGGCCCCGGCGAGAACGACACGACACCACGGAGCCCCCATGGCCCTCACCCTCCAACGCCCCGCGACCACCACCACGGTCCACGACCTCATGACCGACCCCGAGCTCCAGATCAGCGACGACGTCATGCTCGACATGGCGATCCACATCCTCGACGGCTCCGGCGCCGACCACCTCCTGGTGCGCGACGACGACGGCCGCTGCGCCGGGCTGCTGACCCGCCGGCACCTCGCCCCCTTCCAGGTCCGCACCCGGTCCACCGAGCGCACCCCGGTCCGTGGCATCACCTTCGACCGTGCCCCGTTCGCCACCGGCGACATGCTCGCCGCCACCGCGGCCTCCGCCATGCGCGCCCGCGGTCTGGCCGTGTGGCCGGTGGTCGACCCCGACGGCCACGCAATCGGCCTGCTGAGCTTCTAGACCGGCGGCCCGGGCGCGCCGGGACGACCGGGCGGCACGGGATCCTGGAATCGCGTGCCGCCCCGGCTGGTGTGCCGGTCGGCCCGGGCGGTCCCGGCCGAGTGACGCGGGTGCGGCCGGCCGGGCACTGCCGACGACGGCGGGCCGCACCCGCGGACGGCTACAGGGTGCGGGCGAGGCGGTCGGTGAGCAGACGGGTGAAGCGGGCCGGGTCGGGCAGGTCGCCGCCTTCGGCGAGCAGGGCGCTGCCGTGGAGGAGTTCTGCGGTGTCCGCGAGCGCCGGGTCGTCGGGGTTCGCCTGGTGGGCCTGGTGCAGGGCGGTGACGAGCGGGTGGCCTGGGTTGAGTTCGAGGATGCGCTTGACCTGGGGGAGGTCCTGGCCCATGGCCCGGTACATCCTCTCCAGGGTCGGGGTGAGATCGTGGGCGTCGCCGACGAGGCACGCGGCCGAGGTGGTCAGGCGGGTGGAGAGGCGGACCTGCTTGACGTGGTCGGCCAGGGCGGTCCGGAGCCACGCGAGCAGAGCGGCGAAGTCCTGTTCGCGCTGGGCCTTCTGCGCCTTCGCCTCCTCGCCGCCGTCGCCGTCGGCTTCGTCGTCGAGGTCGACCTGACCCTTGGCGATGGACTGGAAGCGGTGGCCGTCGAAGGCGGGGATCTGGTCGGTCCAGACCTCGTCGACGGGGTCGGTGAGGATGAGGACCTCGTAACCCTTGGCGGTGAAGGCCTCCATGTGCGGGGAGTTCTCCGCCATGGCGCGGTTCTCGCCGGTCAGGTAGTAGATCGCGTCCTGGCCGTCCTTCATCCGCGCGACGTACTCGCGCAGCGTGGTCGTCTTCTCCACGTCGTGGGTGGAGGCGGCCGAGACGAGTTCGAGGAGGGTGTCGGTGTTGTCGCGGTCCTCGAGCAGGCCTTCCTTGAGGACCCGGCCGAACTGCTCCCACACCTTCGTGTAGGTCTCGCTGTCCTTGGTCTGCATGGTCTTGATGGCGGCGAGGACCTTCTTGACCAGGCGCCGGCGTACCGCGGTGATCTGGCGGTCGTGCTGCAGGATCTCACGGGAGACGTTCAGCGACAGGTCGTGGGCGTCCACGACACCCTTGACGAAGCGCAGGTAGTTCGGCATCAGCGCGTCGCAGTCGTCCATGATGAACACGCGCTTGACGTACAGCTGCACCCCGCGCTTGGTGTCGCGGGAGAACAGGTCGAACGGGGCGTGGGCGGGGATGAACAGCAGCGCCTCGTACTCGAACGTGCCCTCGGCGCGCATGTGGATGGTCTCGGCCGGGTCCTGCCAGTCGTGGCTGATCTGCCGGTAGAACTCGTGGTACTCGCCCTCCGTCACCTCCGAGCGCGGGCGTGCCCACAGGGCCTTCATCGAGTTCAGCGTCTCCGGCTCCCCCGCGGCCTCGTCCCCGGAGGCGGACTCGGCAGCGCCCTCGGCCTCGCCCGTGGCGCCGACGGGCTCGGGGGCCATGCGGATGGGCCAGCGGATGAAGTCCGAGTACTGCTTGACGACCTGGCGGATCTTCCACGCCGCGAGGTAGTCGCCGAGACCGTCCTCGCCGTCCGCCGGCTTGAGGTGCAACGTGACCGAGGTTCCCACCGGCAGACCGTCCGCCGGCGCGATGGTGTAGGTGCCTTCTCCGTCGGACTCCCACACGGTGCCCTGATCGGTGCCGGCTCGGCGGGTGTGGAGGGTGACCTTGTCGGCGACCATGAAGGCCGAGTAGAAACCGACGCCGAACTGCCCGATCAGGTGCTGCGCGGCGTCCGCGTCCTTGGCCTCCTTGATCTTGGCCAGCAGGCTCGCGGTGCCGGACTTGGCGATGGTGCCGATCAGGTCGACGACGTCCTCGCGGGTCATGCCGATGCCGTTGTCCCGCACCGTCAGGGTGCGGGCCGCCGCGTCGACCTCCAGCGTGATGTGCAGGTCGGAGGTGTCGGCTTCGAGGTCGGTGTCGGTGAGGGATTCCAGGCGGAGCTTGTCCAGGGCGTCTGAGGCGTTGGAGATCAGCTCCCGCAGGAAGATGTCCTTGTTCGAGTAGATCGAGTGGATCACCAGCTGCAGCAGCTGGCGTGTCTCCGCCTGGAACTCCAGCGTCTCGGTCGGGCTGGCCACGGGAGGCGTCTCCTTCAGTCGAAAGGCTATCGGGCAGTGAGGGGTTCGAGTCTGGTTGTCGGGCCGTGCGGGCGTGCCGCGCGGCCGGCCGCGGGCATCTCCTCGGTGGCGGCGCCAGCGGGGCAGGGCCGCCGGCATCGGTGACGGTCCACCACCGTTGCCAGCCAGGGGACACGGGGGCCGCACGGCGTCGACTCGCTCAGGCCCCGACCTGGCCGGCGCCGTCACGCACCGGCCGGGGCGTGCGGCGGTGCCGACCGCTGTCGGCGCGCAGTCGGTCGGTGCGGACGGTGAGCTCATCGAGGCGGCCGGCGATGGCCGGGTGGGCCGCTTCCAGGAAGGGCCGGGTCGCAGCGAGCGGGGCGAGCAGGTGGACGGCGTCGTTGTCGCCGAGCGCGTCGAGCAGTCGTTCCATGACGGGCGCCGCCGAGGCGTTGAGGCCGTCCAGAGCGCCGATCTGTCCGGCGAGACGGCGCAGGTCCGCCGCGTTGTCGCGGGCCCAGGTGGTCACCGCGCGGTCGGCGGCGCGCTGATCGCGTGTGGCCTGGACGCGCTGCTCCCCGGTGCTGCCGGCCTCGGTGCCGGCGTCGGCGTCGGGGCGCATGCGCAGGTAGCGGCGTTCGGCGGCCTGGCGGCTCTGGACGCCCATCGGTTCGGCGAGGTCGGCCCAGGTGGCGCCGGCGCCGCGGGCGGTCTCGATCAGACCGGTCTCCCAGCCGGCGAGTTCCTCGCGAAGATGGCGCAGCAGCAGGAGCGCGGACAGGGCCTGGGCCGGGTCCTGGTGGCCTGCGTCGTCCGGGGGCGCGTGGCGGGCGGTTCGGGCGGCGGCGTCCATCGCGCCCAGCGCGGCGGCGGCGGCCAGGAACGAGGCCGGCCCCACCCTGGCGGCGCCGACGTCCGGAGTGTCCATGTCGTCACTCTTTCGCTGACTTGATGTGTGTCATCGTCCGGATGACAGATTACAACATCCGGTGCCGCGCCACACCGGTGAGAACCACCCGGAAGGCTCGACCTGCCCGGCGCCCTGCCGGAGACCGGCGAGGCCGACCACCTGTGCCGGGTCCCCAGAAGCGAGAACGCGCTGGGCAGGGGATCGAAGCGCAATCGATGCGGCACCGCTGCGACTACGCCCCTGGGCTCATCTGGCCGAGTCTGCAGAACGGGCCGCACGGTGCGCGCCCACCGGTTCCTCCCGAGATGGAGCACACCATGAAACTGCACGATGAACTGCCGGTCGACCACCGACTGTCCCAGGTCTACCGCGTCGGGGCCGGTCTGTGTGGTGCGGCCCTCCTCGTGTTCGGCTGCCTCGGATTCGCGGACGGGCTGTCCTTCTTCAGCACCTCCGGGGAGACCGTCGCGGGCTTGTCCAGCAACGGTCTGCTCAGCCTCGTGTCGGTGGTGACGGCCGTCGTACTCGTCGGCGGTGCGGCCGTCGGCGGGAACACTGCTTCCACGATCAACATCACCGTGGGCGCGCTGTTCGTCCTCAGCGGCTTCGTCAACCTGGCACTGCTGGACTCGTCGGCCAACGTCCTGGCCTTCCGCATCCAGAACGTGCTGTTCAGCTTCGCGATGGGACTGGTGATCGCCACCTTCGGCATGTACGGGCGGGTGAGCGGCAGGCTGCCGCTCGACAACCCCTACTGGCGCCACCGCCACGCGCGGTCGACTGCTCGCAACCGGCCTGCGGGGGTACCCGGCGTGGTGGCGCGCTCCGGCCTTCCCGGGCGGCCGGCGTGAGCGGACCGCTCCCGCACCCGGGTGTTCGCCGATCAGCCCGGGCCGCGCTTCCCCGCCCCGGGGAAGGGCGGCCCGGGTTCGGACGCCCGGTGCTACTGATCGAGGCCCGCCCGGTGCTGCGCGCCGGCGGGTCGTGGAGCCGCCGCCGTACGCCGCCTCCCTCGGCGGGAGCTCACCCATCGCCTTCCCGACCTGCACCGGCCGGGTCCGTGCGGCACGTGGCCCGGTAGGCGTCCGCGAGGGATGCCGCCACGGCGTCGATACCGAACCGCTCCCGCACCGTCGCAGCCCCGGCTGCCGCCATGGCCGCGAGCTCGGCCGTCGGGGTGAGGACGAACGAGCGCAGGCCCTCGGCAAGCGCGTCCGCCGATTCAGTGGCCAGCAGCCGCCCGTTGACTCCGTCGTGCAGATAGTGGGAGGCCCCGCCGCGCCGGGGGGCGGCCACGGGCAGACCGGCTTCCATGGCCTCGAGCACGGCAAGGCCGAACTCCTCCTTCGCGCTGGGGCACACGTAGAGCGCCGATCCCGGTCCGCGCCGTGCCAACGCCTTCTCCAGGAGACGGACACGCCGGTTGGGCAGGGCGGGCCACAGTGCCGCCCGGCTTCGTGCGACCGGGTCCGCGGCCAGGAGTTCGGTGACCCTGGTGCTGACCGCCGTTTCGATGGTGGTCGGGTCGGTAGGCGACCCACCGACCAGCAACAGGGTCGTGCGGTGGTGCAGGCCGGCGAGCAGCCAGGCCTGCACCAGCCGCTCCTGCTGTTTGACGGGGTGAAGCCGCCCCACGCAGAGCAGGAGGGGGAGCTCACGATCGGTGGCGTCCAGGCCGCCGCCGTTGCCACCGCCGCGGAACAGGCGTGCGAGCATGCTGTGTCCGGTCGCGGCGTCGTCAGGAGCGGGCCTGAACGGCGCAATGCCCTCGGGCTGGACATGGACCGACCTTCCGTCCAACTGCGGGAAGTGTTCCGATAGTTCCTTCACTCCGTTCCGCCCGGGCATGGCGACCAGCAGGTCGGCGCGGTCCACGAGGCGGTCGGCGACGAAGATCCGGTGCATGTCCAGGCGCAGCGTGCGGCCTGCATCAGTGGTCTGCTCAGGGGCCAGGCCGGCGTGCCGTTCGTCCATCGTCCGGTGCGGATCGGGGGTGACCGTGAAGGCGAGCTTGGCGCCGTAGCGGCGTGTGGCCTGGGCGATGGCGAGGGAGGCGTCGTCGGCGAACCTGACGTGAGTGATGTCCGGTCGGGCGCCCGGGAGTTCGAAGACTCGGGTCGTCCACCATGCCAGTGCGGGCTGATGTGCGGCTGCGTTCTGCGGGTCGAGTGCCTCCGGTGAGTCCACGGGCAGTCGCACAAGCAGGTGCGCCGCGCTCAAGCGGCTCACCTGTTCCGAGCATTGGGCTTCCGAGGGCTGGGCGGCCGTCAGGGTGAGGACCCGTGCCGCGCGCGCGTGGGTCGTCAGGGCTTCGCCCAGAGCGGTCAGCAGCACGCTCATGCCACCGCTGAGTCCGGCACCGGGTTCCTCCAGGCGGCCCAGCAGCATCGACTGCGCGACGACCGGATAGGCCGTGAAGGGCTTCGTCAGCGAGTCGAACGCCGCCCTGAACCGCTGTCCCGCCGACGACCCGGGGCGGGCCCGCTCGTGGCATGCGGCGAGGAGCAGTTGCTCGTAGGCGTCCAGGCCGATGTCCGAACCCGGCAGCACGAGGTCCCCGTCCGGCACTCCCGAAAGGTAGCGCCAGAGCGCATGCCTCTGGAGCCGTCCGGTGGGCTGCAGTCCGGCGGCCTCCCTCGCGGAGAGGGGGCGGAGGCTGTTCGCGTCCGCCACATCGAGCAGGAAGGCGGTTCCGGCGGGACCGGGAGTCGCGAGCAGCCGTCGGCGGATCTCGGCGCTGGCGCTGAGGCCGCCGTCGGGATCGCAGCTGCGTTCCCATGCCTCGGCGAGAGCGGTCCGTTCCCACGGTTCCAGGTCCGGGATTGCGCCTGCGGCGGCCAGCACCCTGGTCGGCATCGCGCGCTCGCGCCTGGCCAATCGCCTGAGCCGTGCCGCACGGCGGTCCGAGTGGGACAGGAGTGAGTCCGGACGGGCCCGGGTTCCCCCGTACTCGGCCCGCGCCAGGCGTCCGAGCAGATCACCACCGGTGACGGCGCCCACGCCCTGGGTCCAGTGGAACCGCCGCCAGGCGGCGAGAGCCCCGGCGCCCGCGGCACCGGGCCGTCGCGCTGCGGCGGCCGGACCAGGCGTGACTTGGTGTGTCATCGGTCTTCCTCCCATACCTCCGAACGGTCACCGGCACGTTCGGAGGCAGGTAGTGGAACGGATTGGACACGGTGCGTCGGGTCCCGGCACCACGGCATCCGCCCTGCGCCGCACGGCCCGGCCGCGTCGTCCATCCGTGGCTCTCAGGGGATTCCTGGCATCATCGGAAGCCGCACGCGATCCGAAGCCCTTGACGGAGGACACCATGGCCCGCGTCGCCGTGATCAGCCCGCCTTTCCACTCCCATGCTCGGCCGCTCGCCGCGCTCGGTGCCTCACTGGCCCACCACGGCGCACGCGTCGACTTCGCCTGCA
Organism: Kitasatospora sp. NPDC051705; assembly: GCF_044453265.1. Lineage (NCBI taxonomy): Bacteria > Bacillati > Actinomycetota > Actinomycetes > Kitasatosporales > Streptomycetaceae > Kitasatospora > Kitasatospora sp. NPDC051705. The sequence continues at coordinate 123,507 of NZ_JBITCO010000001.1, forward strand.
CCCGTGCCTTCGACGACCTCGCCACCCGGAGCGGGCTCGGTTTCACCGAACTCGCCGTCACCCGCAACGCCAACCACGGCATCGCCGAATCCACCCGCCAGGACGACGCCGAGGCCCAGCGCCTTCGCGAATTCCTGGACGCGACGTTCGACGGGCCGACGGCAACCCTCCTCACCCAGGCGCGCCACCGCGGCGACGACATGCTCGCCGAACCCGAACGCGTCCTGCGCGACCTCGCGGCCCTTGACGCACAGCTGCGCCCGGACTGGTACCTCGTCGACCAGCTCTCCTACTCCGCAACCCTCGCCCTGCACTGCCTCGGCCTGCCCTACGCCACCTTCTGCCCCGGCCACCCCAGCTATCTGCCGGCCCCCGACGCCTACTTCGGGCTGCCGTACGCGTGGCCCGAAACGCTCCGGCCCGCTCCCGCCGATCTCGACCGACTGCGCGCCGCGGTCGCGGCCAACGACGCCGCCTTCACCGCCGTCTTCAAGGCGATCGCCCGCCTCCACGCTCCCGGCAGGCCCGAGCCCGACCGGGCCTTCACCCTGTGCTCACCGCACGCGGTCGTGTTCAACTACCCACATCTGCCCTGGCTTCCCCCCGCCCCGCGAGGCCCCAAGGCCTTGTACGCCGGCCACCTGCTGCCGCACCGCGGCACCGCGGTGCCGGACGCGCCGTGGCGGGCCGTGCTAGCGCGCATGACCGCAGACGGGCGCCCCGTGGTGCTGGTGGCGCTGGGCACCTTCCTGTCCGCCCGCCACGACGTCCTGGCTACCGTCACGGCAGGAATCCTCCGCCACACCTCGGCCTCCGTCATCGTCGCCGCCGGCAACCGCGTCGCCGATGTCACGGGCCACGCGTTGCTGCACGACGCCCCGCCCGAACGGCTGCACGTGGCCCCGGTCATCCCGCAGCAGGAACTGCTCTCCCATGCCGCCGCCATGGTCCACCACGGAGGCAACAACTCCTTCACCGAATCCGTGCACGCCGGCGTCCCCGCACTCGTCCTGCCCTTCTCCAGCGATCAGTTCGCCATCGCCCACGACGCCGAGCGCGCCGACCTCGGCCGCTGCCTCGACCCCAACACGCTCACCCCGGAATCCGCCGGATCCGCAGTCGCGGACCTCCTCGCCGGAGGCGTCAGCGGGGCCGCCGAACTCAGCAAGCGCATCCGCGCCCGTGGCCCCGACTGGACCGCAGCCGCGCTCCTGACACACATGCCCGCAAGCCGCTGAACACACGGCTCGGGCACCGCGGGCGAGCGAAACGCTGCGAGTGGCGACCGGCTGCAGCCGACGGACGCTGGAACTGCACCGACGGGTCGAAGGAGCCACCACCGTGAACGGACCCGGCTGCGGGCGGGCCGGCTGCGGGCGGGCCGGCTGCGCCCGCGGCAGCTGTCTGGGCGATCGTGCTCGCGCTCGTCCTCCGCCGGCTCGCCTCGCGCACCGTTCCTGCGGGCGGGTTCGGGCGCCTCGCGGACGCGGTGACGCTCCCGATCCCCCGGGTGCCGGCGGGAGCATGACCAACAGGGGTGCGCGATGGTCGCCGGGCCGCTCGCCGCACACCGCGAAGGCCCTGGATCGGCCGGCCACGCGGGTCGGCCCCGGTACCTGCTGCCGTGGTCGCGACGTCATCGCGGGCCCAGGTCAACGTCGTCCACGTCACGGATCCGTCCCGGCGGGCGGCCACGACGGGGGAGGTGTGCGGAGGTGTTCTGAAACAGCGTCAGGGCAGGTCAGCGGTGGTTTGCGGGACGGCGTGGCGGGTGGCGGCGCGGGTGGTTCCCGGCCGTACATGTCACAGCACTGTCCTGGCCGCGGCCCGGGCGGAACGGTTCGCCCGGCGGAACGGTCCCGATCTTCGGAAACCCGCTCACACCGAGCACCGAGCACCGCCCGCCCCACCTGGAGGAAACACCGTGCGCGTCCACAAGCTCGCCTTCGCCACCCTGGCCGTCACCGCCGCCCTCTCGCTCACCGCCTGCCAGAACGACGAGCCGGGCACCGCCCAGGGCGCCCCGACCACCGCCCCGGCCGCGACCACCGGTGCCGCCCCCGGCGGCGCTCCGGCCCCCAACGGCCCGGCCTCCAACGCTCCGGCCCCCAACGGCCCTGCCTCCAACGCCCCTGCGCCGAGCGGACCGGGAAAGACCGCCACGCCGCCCGCCGCCGCACCGGCCGGCTCCACCGCGGCCGGGGGTCCCGCCAAGTGCCGGACCGCGGACCTGACCCTCACCGCCACGGACCACACCATCACCGGCGACCCCGCCAACACCGTCGTCGTCGAGCTGAAGAACCACAGCGGCAAGGACTGCACGCTCTCCGGATACGCGGGCGTCGACCTGAAGACCTCCGCCGGCACCCTGTCCGCGAAGCGCTCCGGCGAACCGGTCGTCGCGGGCACCGTGAAGAACGGCAAGTCGACCTACTTCGGCATCACCTACCCGGCCAACACCACGGGCGGCTCCGGCGTCCGGATCACCGGCCTGGTGGTGACCCCGCCGGACGAGACCCAGTCGGTCACCCTGCCCTGGCCCGGCGCCGGCTCGCTCCCCGTCACCGACACCGCCGGATCCCCGGTGAAGATCGGCCCGATGGGAAGCGCCGGCCAGGGCGAGTGACCACGGGCGACCGGCCCCACCCGAAGGCGCAGCGCCGTCCGGCGACAGCCCGCCACGGCAGCCCGCCACGGCAGCGCGACACGGCAGCGCGCGGCGCCACCGGGAGCAGGCGCCCGGACGGCGGCCGGGGCAGGATGTCGAGAACGCCCCACCGGCTCCGTCCCGGGGACATCGGTGGCCACCACCGGCTGCACGAGGGAGAAGGAGGAACCGGCATGGCGGTTCAGCGGATGGACAACGTCGGCATCGTCGTCGAGGACATGGACGCCGCCGTCGCGTTCTTCGTGGAACTCGGTCTGGAACTGGAGGGCAGGGGGGAGGTCGAGGGCCTCTTCGCCGACCAGTGCACCGGACTCGACGGCGTCCACTGCGAGATCGCGATGGTCCGGACCCCGGACGGCCACAGCCGGCTCGAGCTCGCGAAGTACCGCAGCCCCGCCGCGACCAGCCCCGGACCACGCAACCGGCCGCACAACGTCCTGGGCACCCACCGCGTCATGTTCGCCGTCGACGACATCGAGGACACCGTCGCCCGCCTGCGGCCGCACGGCGCCGAACTCGTCGGCGAGATCGCCCGGTTCGAGGACAGCTACCTGCTCTGCTACCTCCGCGGCCCCGAGGGCATCATCGTCGGCCTGGCCGAACAACTCCACTGAGCAGCCGCGACCGGCCCACCCGACCGCCGAGCGGGACGCCGACGGCCACGCCCGGGGTGCGTCCCGGACCGAAGGCCGTGCACGCACAGGTCAGACGGCATGCGCCACCAGGCATCAGCGCACGCGCGAACCCGCGCACGATGATCCGGCACACCGGAACACGCCCGGAGGGCGCCTCGGCGTTCCCCGGGACATCATCACCAAGGAACCGCGTTGAAGAAGAACACTGCCGCGCTGCTGTCACTCTCGGCGGCCACCGCTCTCCTGGTCTCCCTCGCGGGCACCGCGTCCGCGGCGCCCGCCCTCACCGGCACACCCGCCGCAGGGAGCCGGCCGCAGTCCGCCGCCCGCGCCGCAGCACTCCAGAGCTGGCCCATCATCGACTGGGACATCACCGACATCACCTCCGGCGCGGGCCAACACGCAGCCCGCTACTGGAACCTGATCGACGCGATCCACCGCAACACCTACGGCGACGCGACCGGCGCCGACAGCGGACTCGTCCAGCAGACCACCCGCAACGAGAACCGGCTGATCCAGATCCGCGTGATGAACGGCGGGGCCCACCTCGTCTCCGTCTACCTGTGGGCCGACAACCTCTACATCGCCGGCTTCTACTCCCCCGGCGCCAACCAGCACTGGGCCTTCCAGGACGGCCGCCAGCAGCAGTTCCAGACCGACCTCGGCATCACCGCACGCCTCATGCCGCGCACCGGCAACTACAACGGCATCACCGGCGGCAGCACCCGCGAGAACCTCTACCTGGGCGCCACGAACATCTTCGACGCGCTCTACGGACTCCACAACGTCGGCCAGTGGAGCGAGACGACCATCGACCGGGGCATGCTGATGGCGATCACCATCTTCTCGGAAGCCGCCCGGTTCGGCCCGATCTTCAACCGGGTCTACGGGAACATCAACGGCTGGACCAACTACCAGCTGAGCGTGGACTACCGGGACATGGAGAACCAGTGGGGCAGGCTCTCCCAGGCCGCCCACGCCTGGCGTCAGGGCCGCGCCGCCTCCGTGCGGCTGATCGGCAACAACGTCACGAGCTTCGACCAACTGCGGCGCGTGGTCGGCTTCGTCGAGCTCCACGGCTCGGAGGCACTCCTGTAGCAACGGCCGGCTCGCCGGGGCACCGGGGCCGCCCGGACGGCAGGCCGCTGCGCCGGTGGACGGGCGGCACCGGGAAGCAGTGGGGCGCGCCGGGCAGCGGCCATGGGCCGACCGGGTGACCTGCCCGTACCGCTCCCCCGCCCTCCTCGTTCAACCCCGATATCCGCCGCGACCGACCCGGCGGTCCCACCCACGGGGAACACGAAGGAGGGCCGGATGCACCCGGTCATCACCAGGGCCTGCGCACTCGCCACCGCGGCCGCGGCCGTCCTGCTCGCGACCGCCGCCCCGGCCGGCGCGGCCACCGGGCGGCGCAGCAGCGACGCCTGCACCCACAACTGGTCCGGTCCGCAGGTCTGCATCGCCATCGACGGACACGACGACTGGGCGCGGCGCCTGACGGTCACCTGGACCAACCCGGGCGCCACCGCCAGGTCCACGGCACTGCTCCACGAGGGCGACCGGCAGGTCGAGGTCCACGAGCGGATGACCGGCACCGCCCGGGGCGGGAGGATCACCGCCGAGTGGACCGACATCGAGGTCGCCTGGGGCCACCTGTGCGGGTCGTTCACCGACACCCCGAACGTGTGGGCCTGCGTCGACATCCACTCCGGCGGCGTCTACTCCCGCTGAACCCCTGCCCCGTTAGCCCCGGCGCTCCGCCCGTCCGAGTACCGCCCCGTGGAGGCGCAGCACCACGGCCCTGGGCTACAGCGCCTGGTCGGGGGCCGCCAGGAGTACGCACTGCTCGAAGTTCATGCAGCCGCACGCCATGCAGTCCGCGACCGCCCGGCGCAACGCCTGTGTCTGGCTGATGTGTTCGTCGAGCTCGGGGAGTTTGCGGGCGGCGAGTTCGCGCCACTGGCGGGTGACGCCGGGTGAGGTGTCGCCGTTCAACAGCTCGGCGATCTCGGCGAGGGTGAAGCCGGCCCGCTGCGCCATCCGGATCAGCGCGACGCGCCGGACCGTGCTGGTCGGCCAGACCCGCCGGCCCGCCTCGCGACGGGCGCCCGGCAGCAGTCCGCGCTCCTCCCAGTAGCGCAGCGCGGACGCCCGCACCTGTGCCGTCCGGGCCAGTTCGCCGATCCCCAGATACCTCACGCCGACGCTCCATCGAACCGGGTTGACTTCACGCGCGCTTGAAGCACGAGTGTGACGTGCATGTTCTCATCTCCGGGGCGCCTGCTGCCCGGCGCCTACCGCCCGTTGTTCGCCGTCCGCCCGTTCCGCCGGCTGTTGCCCGTGTTCGCACTGTCGGACCTGGGGGACGGCATGAGCACCGTCGCCGTCGCCTGGCTGGCGCTCTCACTCGCCCCGCCCGGTGGGCAGGGCACGCTGGTCGGGGTCAGCGTCGCCGCGTACACGCTGCCGGGTGCGCTCGGCGCGCTGGTGCTGGGCCGCTGGCTGCGGCGGCTGCCGGCGCAGCGGCTGCTGGTCGCCGACGCCGTCCTGCGGGCACTACTGCTGGGCGCGATCCCGATCGCGCACCTGGCCGGGGTGCTCGGCCCGACCGGCTACGTCGTGCTGCTCGGCGCCTCGTCGCTCTTCCACGCCTGGGGCAAGGCGGGCAAGTACGCGCTGTTCACCCCGCTGCTGGACGACGGCCTGCGGCTGGCAGCGAACAGCGTGCTGAGCACCAGTCTCTCGAGTGCGACCGTCCTCGGCCCCGCGCTGGCGGGCCTGCTGGCGGGCACGGTGTCACCGGCGTGGATCATCGGACTTGATGCCGCCACCTTCGCCGTGCTCGCGGTGCAGGCCGGCCGGATCGCCCTGCCGACGGTGCCGACCGGAGCCGGCAGGACGGCCGGGGCAAGCAGGACGGCCGGGACTCCCGGCACGGCCGGTGCCGGTGCCGCGCGGCAGGGGCTGGCGGTGCTGCGGCACCACCCCGAGCTGCTGGGACTGCTGGTGCTGACGTGGCTGTTCAACTTCGCCTACGGGCCGGTCGAGGTCGCGCTGCCGCTGTTCGTCGGGCACTCCCTGGACGACGGCGCGGGCCTGCTCGGTGCCTACTGGGCAGTGTTCGGCGCCGGAGCCGTCCTCGGGGCGCTCGGCGCGGGAGCGGCCAGGAGGCTGCCGCTGTGGCCGACCATGATCGCCATCGTCGCGGGGCACGGCGTCGGACTGTTGCCCTTCGCGGCCGCGCACACCGCCGTGCCGTCCCTGATCGGCTTCGCCGCCGCGGGGATCGTCTACGGGCCGTACTCGGCACTGTCCCTCGCGTTGCTGCAGGACAGGACGCCGAGCGGCTCGCTCACCACCGTGCTCGCCGCCCGCAGCGCGGTGCTCATCACGGCCTCGCCGCTGGGTGCCACGCTCGGCGGACTGCTCCTCGACCGGGTGTCCGCGCCGGTCGTGCTGTGCGGCTGCGGCGTCGCCATGATCCTCATAGCCGCCCTCGCCGCCACTTTCCGCGCCTTCCACCACTTCCGCCCAGTGCGGCGGACCCTGCACCCGTGTACAGGCGAACACCACCTGGCCATCCCCCTCGACGACCCTCCGAAGAGCCCCACGGACCCCGCGGACCCCGCGGAGCAGCACCGGAGCGGTATGCCCGCGCCCGGACGGTGAGATGCCCGCGAGCACGACCCGGGCGAGGGCCGCCGGGCCCGACCGGCGACCGGATGCCGGGACGGATGCAGTCATCCGGCTGATCCTCCACCCCTCCCCCGGGACCACGGTTCACCGTCGGATGACGGATGCCCGGCCCGCGGCTGCCGGGGACAGTGGAGACGTTCCGCGAGCAGACACACCATCACCACACCACCGGAGTCATCACCGTGAACAACCTGTCCGGCAAGCTCATCCAGACGGCCGGCGCCCTGGGCCTCGCCGTGGCCGCGCTGACCACCCTCTCGGTCTCCCCGGCGGCGGCGGGCACCGCCGCCACGGCCGGCTGCACCAAGGCCTTCCGGTTCGACAACGTCCAGGTCGAGGTGGACAACTGCTCCGACGGATGGGTGTGGATCAAGGTCGGTGACGGCACCTACTACAAGGGATCCGTCCGCGCCACCGACGAGTTCGGCTCCGAGAAGACCGAGCTGGCGGTGGACCAGGGCAAGGACGTCGCGACGAAGTACATCGGGAAGATCAAGAGCATCAAGATCTGTGGCACCAAGTACCTCGGCTGGGCCCCGCCCCGCCCGTTCTGGACCTACTGCAGCAACCAGATCAACGTCTACTGAGCAGCACCCCGGGCTGCCGGACCGCATGGTCCGGCAGCCCGGGACCCTCGGCGCAGCAGGCGCGGCGCAGCACCTTCCGCCCCCTCGTCGCCACGGCCCTTCCGGCACCACCAACACACCCAAGGACGGTGGTTCACGCATGTTCACCTCGAAGACGATGCTCCGCGGCGCGGCCGCAGCGGCGACCGCGGTCGCGGCCCTGATCGGCCTCGGCGCCGGACCGGCGCAGGCCGCCGGCTGGCCGCCGCTCCAGCCGGGCGCACACCTGTACACCGGCACCGGAGGGAGCGGGACGGCCACCACGGTCGACCTGGGTGACCTCGGCACCTGCCACACCCTGTCGGCGCCCGCCCGCTCGGTCCAGATCGCCGACGGCTCCGCCTCCGTGACGCTGTACCCGGGCCCGGGCTGCACGGGTGCGGTCCCGTGGGCCACCGGCTCGCTGGCCCAGTCCAACCTGCCCTGGGCGATGCTGAGTTACCGGGTGGTCCCGGCCTGACACAGGCCGCGGCGGCTTCGGACGTGCAGGCGGTCGGCCGCCAGGAGGCCGGCAGCCCGGCGGCGGCGAGCCGTTGCTCCGCCACCGCCGGGCGCGCCGCGGCGGCCTCCCGCTCCGGCGATCAGCGGTGCTCGAACCCGGTGACCATGGCCTGCAGGCCCGCGTCGAACCACCGCTGGTAGTAGTCGAGCTCGGCCTGGTCCTGCGCCGCTTCGGCCCCGTCGCCCTCACCCCCCTCGGCCCGCTCCCCCTCCGCGCCCGGGCGCGCTCCCACCTGCGCCAGGGCGTGGCCCAGCGTGTAGACGCCGACGGACTGGATGCGGATCAGCGCCTCGTCCTGCGCGACGCCGGCGGCGGTGAAGCGCTCGAGCAGCACGGCCAGGACCGGGACGGCCGTGTCCGGGTCGACCGGGTGGGTGGCCAGGAGGGGCACCGCGTTCGGGTGTTCCAGCAGCATGCGGCGGTAGGCGGCCGCGAATCCGGTCAGTGCCCCGCTCCAGGTCGGCCCGGCGTCCAGGTCGGCCAGCGCGGTGGCGAACAGGTGGTTGACCACCGCGGACAGGATGGCGTCACGGCCCGGGAGGTGGCGGTACAGCGACATCGCCGCCACCCCGAGGTGCGAGCCGATCCGCCGCATCGTCAGCGCGTCCAGCCCCTCGCGGTCGAGCACCTGGATCGCCGCGGCGGTGATCTGGTCCACGCTGATCTGCGCGGGGCGGCCTCCCCGGCCGGGTCGTGATGCCTGGTTCATGCCCTCAGCGTGACAGAGTCACCCGGCCAGGGTGACGGCGAGGGTGCTGGCCGTCATCGCCAGGGTGAGGACACCGACCACCATGTGCTGGACGTCGGGCACCACCGCGCGCCCCTGCGTGGGCAGGACCTTCAGCGTGCGGGCGTAGTCCCGGGCGTAGGAGTCCCGCTGCGCCGCCGTGCTGATCCCCGCGTAGGGCAGCCACCAGCTGGCCACGTGGCCGACGGTGACCAGCAGGCACAGCACCAGGGCCGCGATCCGCGAGGCCTGGTGGTCCAGCGCGACGCCGCCGGCGATGAGCAGCGGGATCGGGTAGTTGACGGCCGCGTCGCCGAGCCTCTCGCGGCGGTTGTCCCCTCTCAGGTCGTTGAGCGGGAACATCGGCACCCACTCGGTGAGCATCAGCCAGGCCAGCCAGACCAGCGGCATCGTGACGGCGATCGTGTGCATGGACATCCCCCTGCGGGTCGAGGCGTTCGCGTGCGGCTGCAGCATTTGAGTACAACGTAAGCTTACGTGGTAAGCATACATGCGGGAGATCGCACCCCACCGCCCCAGCAGCCCACCGGCCCCTCCGACGCCGGTGTCCGAAGATCGGGCTAGGGTGGTCGGGACCGCGATCCGACACGCCACGGGGGGACCATGACCACGCTCGCCAACCGGCCGAACAGCGCCGTGATCGTCATCGACATGCAGAACGGCGTCGTGGCGGAGGCCCACGACCGCGACCGGGTCATCGCCACCATCGCCGCCCTGGTCGACAAGGCGCGCACGGCCGGCGTGGACGTCGTCTGGGTCCAGCACAACAGCGACGAGCTGCCCCGGGGCAGCGAAGCCTGGCGGTACGTGCCCGGGCTCGTGCGGCGGGACACCGAGGCCCTGGTGCACAAGACGTACGGCGACTCCTTCGAGGAGACCGACCTGGAGTCCGTGCTCGCCGAGCGCGGCGTCGGCCGGCTCCTCGTCTCGGGGGCGCAGACCGACGCGTGCATCCGCTCGACGCTGCACGGCGCCATCGCCCGCGGCTACGACACCACGCTGGTCGCCGACGCCCACACCACCACCGACCTGAGCCGGTTCGGCGCCCCCTCCCCCGACCAGGTCATCGCCCACACCAACCTGTACTGGCAGTACCACACGGCCCCCGGCCGGACGGCGGGCACCGTCACCACCGCCGACGTCACCTTCACCACCGCCTCCCCCGCCTGACGAGCGCCGGAGCCGGCCCCCGGCAACCCGGCGAGCCGGCCTGGCCCCGGGCGCCAGGCCGGCTCGCCTGGCTCCGGCGCCCGGACCGGCGTGCCGCCGCCCGACGTCACCCTCCACGGGCGGCGCGACGTCGGTCGACGGTGACGGAGAGCTGCGACGTCGGCCGGGCTTGCTCCCCCCTCCCCGGATCGGCGCGAGCTCGACGATCCGGCGGGGGATCGGAGAGCCGACACCCGGGCCCGGTGCCGCAGGCCGTCAGCTCGCGGCCTGCTCCGCGGGGAAGTCGGTGCTGAGAGTGACCTCCCGCCAGCCGTCGAAGGCGGCCCCGAGCGCGTCGAGCTTGGCGGTGGCGATGTCGTAGGCGGCCTTGCCCAGCAGCAGGCGCAGCGGCGGCTGTTCGGCCGTGACCGCGTCGATGACCGCCCGGGCGGCACGGGCCGGATCCCCGGGCTGGTGACCGTGGGTGGCCAGGGTGCCGGCGCGCCGCGCGCCCGCGGTGGGGGCGTAGTCGTCGATGGCGGTGGCGGACTGGCGCATCGACGGCCCGGACCGGTCGGTGCGGAACGCGGCGGGCTCGACGATCGTCACCTTGATGCCCAGGGGGGCGACTTCCGCGGCGAGCGCCTCGGAGAGGCCTTCCACGGCGAACTTGGTGGCGTGGTAGTAGCCGGTCGCGCCGAAGCCGACCAGGCCGCCGAGCGAGGAGATGTTCACGATGTGGCCGGCGCGGCGGGCGCGCATGCCCGGCAGGACGGCCCTGGTGGTGTCGACCACTCCGAAGACGTCGGTGTCGAACAGGGCGCGGACCTCCTCGTCCTCGCCCTCCTCGACGGCGGCGAGGTAGCCGTAGCCGGCGTTGTTGACCAGGACGTCGATCCGTCCGAAGGCGGCCTGCGCCCGGGCGACCGCCGTCGCGATCTGCCCGGGGGCGGTGACGTCCAGCGGCAGCGCGAGGGCGCGTTCGCCGTGCCCTCGGACCGCCTCGGCGACCTGGCGGGGATCCCGGACGGTGACCACACGGCCGGATGCCCTGGTCGGCGGTCCGGCAGTGCCCGTCGGACGGCCGGCCGGGTGTCAGCGGGAATAGAGCGCGATGCCGTTGGGGACGCGGCGTTCCTGTCCGTGGTCGAGGGAGTTGCGGACGTCGACCCGCCCGGTCGCGTGGTCGCGCGTGACGAGGGTGCTGGAGGCACCGCCGTCGAGGTAGACGCCCTCCTCGCAGGCCAAGGTCCCGAGCAGGTCGGCGAGTTCGGCGAGTGTGAGTCCGGTGGACGTCCCCTCCCGGCCGTCGGTGACCACCAGGTACAGCCGGCGGCCGCCGTCGGCGATGCCTGCGGCCGTCCGGGGTTGCACGGTGGCGGTGTCCAGGTCGGGCAGGAGGCGCCCGCCCCTGAGCAGCGGGTAGGCGCCCAGGGCGAAGACGAAGGGGACGCGACTGGTGGAGGCCAGCCGGTACTCCACCGTCACGGGGGTGCCCGGGGCGAGGGCCTTCAGTGCCCCGGCACCGGCCTCGCGTCCCAGCAGCACCTCCGATCCGGATGCGATCGGCCCCTCGCCCGGGGCCTCGGCCGTGGCGTCGACCCGACCATGACTGACCGTCAGTTCGAAGGTGTCGTGGGTGCAGGGCGCCGCGCGGTCGTGGTCGCGGCCGCACGCGGCACGGGCGCGTGGGGTGCTGCCCCACTGCGGGGTGAACACGCCGATGGAGCCTTCGGGGAGCGCGTACTGGTTGAGGCCGCCCAGCGGTACCGGGCCGGCGGGGGTTCGCAGGACCCCGTCGAGGGTCAGGCGTGCGGTGCGGGCCCGACCGTCCACGCCGACCCCGATCACCTCCTGGCCGGTGGCCCCCGACGGCAGGGCCCCACCGAACCGCTGGCCTTCGGGGACGGCCGCCTTCAGCGGTCGACCGTCGAGCACGGCCGCCCCCACCGCGGCTCCGGTGGCCGGGATGCCGGGGTGCTGCTCCTCGGTGATGTCGAAGAAGTCCCCGTTGACCGCGGCGACCGCCCCCTGACGCTCGGCCATCGAGGACACCGGAGCCCGGTCGGCCACCGCGCCGGGATACAGCAGCCCGACCCGTACCCGCGGGTCGTCCAGGTCCACGCTCAGCACGTGGACCCTGGTGGCGCCGTGCCCGGTGGCGAAGGAGAAGGCCCGGTAGTCGATCCCCGGGGCGACGTCCTCGACCACACCACCCGGCGACGGATCCGCGGCGCGCGCGGGACGGCCCGCCCCCACGGTCAGGACGAGCAGGACGACGGCGGCGACGGCACGGACCCGGTTCACGCCCCCACGGTCCCGTCCGGGCGTCCCGGGGCAGGGCAGGCACAGCACGAGCCCGACGGACGTCACCTGGACGGCGCCCGGTGTGCCGGGGCGGCCGCCGAAGGCGCGTCAGGGGGTCGCGCCATCCGGGGCACCCTCGGCCGGGCCCGAGCAGGCCGCTCCGCCGGGGCGATCGGTCAGCGGCCCGGATCCGAGGGGCTCCCCATCGTCGCGGGGACACCGTCCGGCAACCGCACCGCGTTCGTGCACGGATACCCGGCCACGACGTGCTTGGCGTACTTCAGTGCTATGCCGAGGACGGCCCGGCCGACCTTCTCGGACGCCGGGTCGGTGAGTTCGCCGGCCCTGACCGTGATCGCCACGTACGGCTGGCCCATGCGCACACTGTCCGGGTTGTCGCACCGGAACCCCAGCGACACCCGCTCTGGCCAGACCCACCCCTGCACATCCGCGCCGAAGTCGAGCCGGCTCGGCCCGTCGCGGCGGCGCGACGCATCCGGGCCCAGGGTGTCGGTCATGACGGCCTGGTCGATCGACAGCACCTGGATCCACACCAGGTCCTCGGCCGTCTGCTGCCCCACGTCGCACTGGTGCGCCTCGCGGGCGGGGTGGAGCTCGGTGTGGTCATCGTCCGACTGGTACTGCTCCATCAGCTTCCCGTGCACGTGATCCGCCAGGGGCAGGAGGTCCGCGCGGGTGAGCACCGACCAGCAGGCGCCGGCCGGCAGCTCCACGGGCGCGGGCTCCGATCGCCACCATGCGACTCCCGCCCCGACCCCGCCGAGCACCACGGCCACCCCTCCTGCGGCGAGCCACCGCCGCCGGCGCCGCCCGCCCTCAGCCATTGACAGCCCGCATGAACAGCCCCGAACTGTCGGCCGCCCCCACCCTCACCTGGTTCGCAGCCGCCGTGGGAAGAGCCACGGATTCACCCGTCGCTCGAAATCCAGATCAACCATCCGAACCCCCCAGTTGCGCGGTCTGCCTGTCATGAAGCCCCCGGTCGACCCCGATCATCAGGGCGACTCTCCAGCAGCGTACTGATGGATCCCTGTCAATCACGTGAGTTGAGCAAGCCTTGAGGATGGACGCCTTCGCGGGGAGGGCGAAGCGTACGGGCTTGCTCGCACGCATTCGCCCAGCCCGGCTGCCACCACCGCAAGCCTGAACGGGCACGCCGCTCGTCCGGATGCCGTACCGCGACGTCGGCGTCAGAGTGTCAGTGCCACCCGCTAGCGTCAGGCCGGGCGTGGGAGACACCCCCGCCCACCGCAGGCCCCCGGACCCGCAGGCTCGAAGACCCGCAGGAGGAGGACCACCATGGCCACCTTCACGCTCGTTCCCGGTGCCGACGGCCATGCCTGGTTCTGGCACCGGCTGGTGCCCGAACTCCGGGCGCGCGGGCACGACGCCATCACGATGGACCTGCCGGGCGAGGACTCCGCGGGGCTGGAGGAATGCGCGCAGGCCGTCGTCTCCGCCGTGGAGCAGCACGGCGGCCTCACCGGGCCGCTGGTGGTGGTGGCGCAGTCGCTGGCGGGCTTCTCGGCCCCGCTGGTGTGCGGGCGGCTGCCGGTGCCCGTCGCCCAGTTGGTGCTGCTCAACGCCATGGTCCCGGTGCCCGGGGAGACCGCCGGGCAGTGGTGGGAGAACACCGGCCAGGCCGCGGCCAGGTCCGCCCACGCGGCCGCCACGGGCCGCGGTGCCGATCCCGCGTTCGACATGCAGGCCGACTTCTTCCACGACGTCCCGGCCGAGGTGACAGCGGAGGCGCTCTCGCTCGGCGGCTCGGCTCCGCCCGCCGCGCTGTTCGCGCAGCCGTGGCCGCTGACGCACTGGCCGCAGGTGCCGACCAGGTTCCTCCAGGGGCGGGACGACCGCTTCTTCCCCCTGGAGTTCCAGCGCAGGATCGTCCGTGAGCGGCTCGGCCTGGAGGTCGAGGAGGTCCCCGGCGGCCACCTGGCCGCACTCAGCCGGCCCCGGGAACTGGCCGACGCGCTGCTGCGCGCCCGGCCCGCGTAGCGGCGAGGTCGTCGCGGCTCCACGCGGCCCGGTCCGGCCGCTACTCCCAGTCGGTTCCGCGCTGGACGAAGCCCTCATCTGCCCCTTGGCCCGGTTCTGCGACGACACGCCCCAGCCACGACGACGTGTAGCGCGGGGGCGATCCCCGTCGTGACCCAGACGTCCCCCCCACCTCGACACGGCGCCGACCTGAACGCCATGGTGTGATCGAAAACGAGGTGACCGCCACCCGCCCCGGTGGCGGTCACCCTGCTCGGCAAGACCCTGCGGCACACCATCGATGTACTGCCCGCCTGGGCAGACGTGCAGCTGCCCGCCACACCGTCGACGAGCGGGAGGACGCCGGCGCCCGAGCCGCGCCCCGCCCACCCCGGGGCGGACCGCGTCACGGCTTGGCGGTCCCCCGCGACGCTCGACGCCGGCGCCGTCAGTCGGTCGGCACCTTGGCCAGGGCCGCCCGGACCGTGGCGGCCAGGTCGGGGACGTGCACACCCAAGTCACGGAGGTGGCGGGCGGTCCGTGTCACCGGCAGGTCGACGCGCCGGGCGATCCGGACGAGTTGGGCGAGCCGCATGGGCGACTCGGTCAGGTCGGGCAGCCGCTGGTCGTCGACGGTCAGCAGGCGCAGGGCCTCCCGCTGGGTCAGGTCCGCGGGGACGTCGTCATGGGACACGCGCAGTCCGTAGGACCGCAGCCGGACCACCAGCTCCCGGGGGCGCCGGCCGAGGTCCCTGGCGGCGAGGAGCAGGACGAAGAACGGGATCTCGTCGTCCGGGCCGAACCGGAACCACCAGACGTCGTCCATGTCGTCCGACGTGCTATGGAGCACGTCGTCGTAGCGGAACAGTTCGCGGTCGAGCTCGGTCGGCCGTCGGGGCAGGACCATGGTCCTGACGTGGTACGCGGCCAGCTTGTCGGTCAGGGCCCGAAGACTCAGGCCCTGGGTCTGAGCCACCTCCAAGAGCTGGTGGAAGCTGGGCGCGCTGTCCGTTCGAAACGGCGACCAGTCGACCTCCCAGCGGCCTGAGAGCAGCTCGAAGTCGTCCGGCGACTCCTGACAGGCTGCCCGGGGCGGGAGGGCGAATCCGAGCCGCTGGTACTCGGCGCGCACCTCTTCGGCGGACAGGTCCAGCCATCCCTGGGCTGCCACCAGTTGCCAGGGAGGCAGCGGTCCGACGGCGCTCGCCCAGGGCCACCGGCCGTCGTGATCCCGGCTGAGCCAGTTGACGTACGTCTGGTCGACCCCGTCGGGGAACTCGAACGGCTCCACGGCCAGGCCGTAGTGTTCGAGTCGCCGCCGTACCTCGGCCGGGCTCAGCCCCGTCCGCAGAGCGGCCTGGGCCACGTGTCCGGGAGGCACGGGACCGTCCATCCAGACGGCCCGGTGGTCGGCGATCTCGCCGTCCCGGTGGAGCAGCCGGAGATCGACCTCGTCGGGCACGCCCTCCGGCAGCCCGTCCGGCACGGAGGGGAGACCGTAGACCCGCAGCTGCTCGGCCGCCTGCCCCGGAGTCACTCCGAGTGCAGCTCCGATCTCCAGCAGGTCACCGACCGTCGCGAACGAGCGGCGATGGCCGTACCTCCCGTCGAGCCACGTCATGTCCGAGGTGTCCTGCCCGTCCAGGGCGGCGGTGTCGGCACCGATGACGAGGTCATCGACTCCGAACAGCCGTCGCCGCTGCGCCGGGCCGGCCGGATCGCAGCCGAGGCGCCGCGCTACCGCGAACACGTCGGAGCGCCTGGTGTGCCCGAACGCACCGCGGTTGCCGGTGAGCGCTTCCAGATCGGATGGGCGAGCCCTGACGACCTGGCGCGGCTCCTCCAGCTCCGGCACGAGCTCGGCCAGTTCACGTGCCAGGTCGGTGCCCCCATGGGCCAGCATGCGCCAAAGCAGGATGTGGTCCGGGAGAGAGAGGAGCGCGCCGTCCGTCAAACGTGTCGTGCGACGGTTCGCCGCCAGCAGGCTGTCGAGAATGGCCTGGTCCCAGGGAAAGCAGCCGGCCGTCGCGGGAAGCGGAGGCCGGCCGCGGTCCCCGAGTCCGCGGCCGGCCTCGAACGCCGCCTCCGCCACGAGGTCCGCCGTTCGCGGGCTGCTCTTTGCCACCTCCCGCATCCATTCCAGGGTGAGGAACCGCGCCCCGCTCGCGACCAGGTCCGGCGCCGCCGCCACGAGCAACGCCTCCACGTGGGCCGCCACGTCGTCCAGGACGGTGAGACGGTCGGTGCTTAGGTGGCGTGGCGCGTGGTCTCCGCTCAGGTTCACCACGACGCCCCGGAGCCCCGACAGCACACCGACGTTCCGGCCCGCCTCGGTCCGGAGGCCGTCCACCAGCAACATGCCCTCGGCCTCGCACCAGATCACCTGCACGCCGGGTGGACTGTCCGCCCACTCCACCAACTCCTCGCGGTCCCGGCCGATCGTCCTGCCCGTGTCCCGGGGGGCGAGGACACCGGGCTCCCACGCCTTCCGTCGCCCGCCGTGCTCAGCCGTCGTGGCGAACTCGGCGATGCGCAGGACGCCGTCCAGGGCGTCCAGGGCCGACCAGGCGCGGCGCCTCTCCCGCAGGTACAGCCGTACCCGAGTGCCCGGCCGCGTGCCCCGTTCCTCCTGCTCGACGATCCGGAACAGGTGGTTCGGCCCGAGGATATGGGCCTCGACCAACGGGCCGGGCACGCTGTCCAGTCCCATCCGGCAGGACGTCACGCGGATCTCGTCCGCGAGCATGAAGTAGGACAGCACCCCGATTCCGAACCGGCTGTTGGGGTGGAGCCGCACCGGGGGTCGCACCCGCTCCCAGGCTTCCTGCTCGAGCAGGAAGTCGGGCTGTTCAGCGAAACGGTCGCCGGCATGGGAGAACACGCCGCGCAGCTCCGCCTCGCCCATGCCGATGCCGTCGTCCGTGCACTCGAGGTAGTCACGGCCGTCCTCGTCCACCCCCTGGACGAAGTCGATCCGCCCTTCGTACGGGTGGAAGGGCCGGCCGGACCGCTCCAGGTACTGGGTCCTGGCACGCCGGTAGCGGCACGCGTCGAGGGCGTTCTGGTAGAGCTCGCGCACCGCCAGGCCGTGGTCCTTGTAGAGCTGGGTGCCGATCAGCAGACCGCGCACCCGGCGGTCGTTGAGCCGGAACCGAGCACCGCTGGTGAAGGTTCCCGGCGCCGGGACGACACCGTCGGCGGAGATCCGCGCGGGCAGCGGCGGCATCGGCTGGGTGACCCTCTCGGGTACGGCACGCCCGACGGCGAGGAGCAGGCCGTCCAGCCGTTCCGCGTGCTCGCGCAGGGCCTCGACCACCGCCTCGTGTTCGCAGACCGCTTTGAGGACGGGCAGTTCGGGCGAGCCGCCCCATGCCATCGCGCGCACGGTCCGCCGCACCCCGTCCAGGTCCACCGCGTTCGGGACGCCGATGTGCTCGACCACCGTCTCGGGGAGGACGACGGGCTCGACCGCGGCGCCGTACGCGACGGCCAGTAGCAGGCTCGCGCGCCGCTCCCGGATCCGCTGCCGTCCCGGGCCCGGCAGCAGCTCGTCGGCTTCGAGCTGACCGAGGTGCTCGGGGTGACAGATGTCCGCGCCGATCCGCAGGCCGGCGAGGAGCCGGGCCAGCCGTCGCGCGCTCAGCACCTCGGTCAGTGGACCGCCCTCCCCGGCGAGTTCGGCGGCCAGACCGGCGAGGACGTCCGCCCCCTTCCCCTCCTCGGCGAGCCAGCGGTGGTACAGCCACCAGCCGATCACCGGTGCGGCTTCCGGCCGCAGGTCGGCACGGCTGAGCAGGAGGTCGTGGCCGCCCAGGGACGACTGGTATCCGGCGCGCGGCCCGGACGCTCCGGGCCGGGGGCGCAGGTCGGCCGGGTCTGCCTCCAACCGGGAAGCCGTCATTAGGAGTTGATGGGCCTGGTAGAGGTAGGGCAGCAGAACGAGCAGGCCGGCCTCGGCGGGGTAGAGGTCCAGCGCGCCATCGGGCTCCCCAAGCAACCATTCCACCCGGTCCGCGAACCGCGGCGCGAACTCGGGATCGGCCCACGGGTCGTCGGCGATCCGCTGCTCGGCGGTGTCGCGCAGGGCGGCCAGCCGCCCCGCCAACCGGGCCGCGTGCCGGCGGTGGGGCTCGGCGTCACGCGGCGCAGTGTGAGCCCAGACACCCGACTCCCACACAGCCCTGGTCCACGGTTCAGTCGGCGGAACGGGCTCTGCGGGCGCCTGCACCGTGACCGAGGCCGCCTGGATCACCGGCGCCTCGTACGTCCCCCCGTTGATCGTGTTCGTGACCACGTGCCGATCCACCCGCTGTCCTCCCCAGTCACTGCGTGGGCAAAGTGTAGGGGTCGGGCCGTACCAGGGTCGTGCGGTGCGGGGATCGGCGACACCGGGAACCGGTCGGACAGGACGCGACATCACTGCCGCTTCCACCGGCCCCGACCACGACGAGGCGGCCCGGGCCCTCGCCACAGCGCTCATCCGGCCAGAGTGTTCCACACGACAGGATGTCAGGCCGGCTCCGCGGCCTGGCGCAGGAGCACCGTCGACGAGACCGCGGCGGCGTACCAGGTGTTCGCCGTCTCGTCCGCGGCCGGGGCCCAGGCGGCCACCACCGGGAGTGCGCAGTGGTCGCCGGCCTCCAGGGGTGGCAGCGTCCAGGAGAGGTCGTGGTGGCGGGCGAAGTCGACGCCCCACCCGTTGAACGCGTTGGCGTGCACCTCGTCGATCAGCGCCGCCCACCGCCGGGGCGCCTCGCCCGTTTCGGCCGACCAGCAGATCGCCTCCTCGTCGTTGCCGCCGACGGTGAGGCGGGTCGTCTCGTCGTCCACCGTGATCGCGGCCAGGCCCTGGCCGCCGTCCCAGCCCGCGTCGGCGGTCTCCGGGAGCCGCAGGGGCAGCCCCGCCGAGAACCGCACCCGCCGGAGCGGCCGGACGGCGTCGATCCGCCAGACCGCCGCACGGCAGCCGGTCAGCGGGCCCCAGGCCTCGGGGTCGAGCCGGGCGTCGTACGGGGTCAGCAGCAGCTCGACGCGCGCCGCGGGGCGGGTCCAGCGGGCGACGCTGCGGCCTCCCGCCAGGTCGAACCGTTCGTCGGGCAGTGGCGGGAGGCCGTCGTCGCCGATGGCCGTGGCGAAGGTCAGCGGGCCGAACGGCGTGTCGACGGACGGCCGGTCGGACGGCCGCACGCGGGTGCGGGGAACGGTGGGGAGCAGCACCGCGCCAGCCTAGGGGGCCCCGGCACGGGCTGCGCGCCACTACCCCGCCGGGGTCCCGCCGGTCCTCGCCCGGCTCCGCTGCGGCGGCAGGCAGGGCCCGCTGCGCGGCGCCGACTCGGCCAGGTGCCGTCGGACGGAGCCCATGAGGCCCGCGGCCTCCCGCAGGTGCAGCGCCTCCATGGACGGGGCCCCGGGGCACGGCCGGCTCGACCACCGGTGGGCCGCTTCGAGGGACCGCAGTGCCTGCGCCAGCAGGTCTCCGCATCCGCGCATCGAGGTGACCTGGGCCAGCTCCCGGACGGTGCGGCCGAGCAGGATGCCCAGGTCCTCGGCGTCCGGCCACGCCCCGTCGCTGAAGTCGTGGCCCCAGAACGAGAGCTGCGAGGCGCACGCGCCGAGATAGACCGAGGACCTCTCCTGCCAGAAGGGTGAACGCGACACGGGTGGCGGAGACTGGTCCGGGGCTGTCAGCACCCGGACATGATCGACCCAACTGCGCTACCCCGCAGGCGAATCCGCGAATCCTGTAGACGTCCTGATACACACGCGCCCCGCCGACCACCACGCGAGGGGCCGGTGAGGGAGAAGTGTCGCGTGTGGTGCTTCGGGTCGCCGCGGTGCCCATCGGCAGCGGTTCCGGAGCCGAGCCGCCCGAGTCGCCCGCTTCAGGGCTTCGGTCCGCCGTTGTCACCGTCGTCCGACGGCGCACCGCCCGCGCTCCCCCGCGAGCGGTGCCGCCGCAGGAACCAGACCAGCAGGGCGACGGCGACGATCCCGGCGATCGCGATGGCGGCGACCCGGCCGACGGTGCCCTCGACCCTGGTGTAGGCGGCTCCGGCGAAGTAGCCCAACAGGGTGAAGCCGACACCCCACGCGACACCGCCGAGGGCGTTGTAGAACAGGAACCGGCGGTACGGCATCCGGGACATCCCGGCCAGCGAGGGCACCAGCGGGCGGAAGAAGGCGACGAAGCGGCCGACGAAGACGGCCGCCGGCCCGCGCCTGCGGATCAGGTCCTGCGCCGTGCCGACCCGCTCGACGTGGCGCCGCAGCGGGCGGGTGCGGAGGATGGTCGGGCCGAGGTGGCGGCCGATCTCGTAGCCGACGGTGTCGCCGAGGACGGCCGCGCAGACCACGACGAGGACCATCCAGGCGAGGGAGACGCTGCCCCGGTGGGCGAGGAAGCCGCCGAGGACGGCGGCGGTCTCGCCGGGGATGAAGAAGCTGAAGAACAGGGCGTCCTCGGCGAGGACCATGCCGCCGATGGCCGCGTACACGACCGGACCGGACAGGCTGCGCAGCCAGTCGGTGATCGCGTGCATCGGCCACACCTCGTCGGCGATCGTGCCTGTTTCCGCCCCAATGTAACGCTTGCCCCCGTGTCACCTCCGCCAGAACAGGTGGTGCGTCACCCCGCTCGGGCTGGGGACGACGTCCAGGTGGAAGCGGTCGAGCAGCTCGTCGGGGGACTCCCAGAGACGTACGCCGGATCCGAGCTTCACCGGCGAGACCGCCACGTGCAGGGTGTCGACGAGGTCGGCGTCGAGGAACTCCCGGATGGTGGTGGCCCCGCCGCCGAGCCGGACGTCCTTGCCCTGGGCGGCCTCCCGCGCCCGTTCCAGGACGGTGGCCGGGTCGCCGTCGACGAAGTGGAACGTGGTGTCGCCGAGCGTCAGCGAGGGGCGCTCGTGGTGGGTCAGGACGAACACCGGGGTGCGGAACGGGGGCTCGTCGCCCCACCAGCCCTGCCACTCGTGGTCCTGCCAGGGGCCGCGCTGGGGACCGAACTTGTTGCGGCCCATGATCTCGGCGCCGATGTTGCGGGCGTAGTCCCGGGTGAGGTAGTCGTCGAGGCCGCGACTGCCCCCGGGGTCGGTGCGCATGGGCCAGCTCGCCGTGGCGCCGGCCCAGGAGAAGAGCCGCCCGGGGTCGACGTGGCCGAACGGCCGCTCCAGGGTCTGGTCCTCACCGGCGCCGATCCCGTCGCTGGAGACGTTGAAGTTCTGGACTCTGAGCAGTTGAGCCACGTGGTGCTCCTCCTGTGTCGTCGACGGCACGGTCGGGATCCGCCGTCCCGCCGAGTGTTGCACCCCCCACTGACAATGGCGGACGCACCGTCAGACCGGCGGCCCGGCCGACGCGTTCAGGCCCCGTCCCAGGTCCGGCAGGCCGGTTCGTGCCAGGTCCTCCGCACGACCTGGCCGGCCCGGGTGAGGTGCTCGCTGGACCAGGTCCGGCAGCATCCCGCTCCGCTCCGCCGGGGCGGCGCCGACGGCTTCTGGACGCGCAGCGGGACTGGGGCCGCAGGCCCGGCGGCGGGGGTGTGGACGGCGGCGGCGGTGTGTGCGGCGGGGGTGCGCACGGGGGCGGTCGGACGGTGCTGCCGGCGCCGGGAGTGCCTGGCCGAAGGAGTCGTCATGCCGGAGGCTCTGCCCCGTACCCTGCCCCGCCGAACCAGTCCACCACCCGGACGGCCCAACGCCGGCACCGGCCACCGGCCGCTGACCTGCTGGTTCGCCCGACCCTACGCCGCCGCCGCCGGCCGCGGACCCGGCGTGCGCACGGCGGCTGCACGCCCCCCGCCGCGCGGTGGATCCCGCCTCCGTCACCGGGGATCCACCGCGCACGGCCACACCGCCGGGCCCCGCGCCGTCACCGCGTCCGCAGGTTCAGAACGAGGTCGCGCGGCAGGCCGTGGGTGTCGTGGAGGTAGTGGAGGTCGTCCTCGGTCAGCGGGCCGCGGAAGCGGGGTCGGGAGAGCACCTGGCGGCCGCGTTCCAGGAGACGGCCGAACCGGCGCTCCTCGTCGAGCAGGACCTGGCGCACCTGCTCCGGGTCGACGTCCTGGCGGAAGCGGTCCAGGGTGTGCCGGACCAGTTCGACCGGCAGGTCGCCGAGGCCGCGCTGCGGGTCGTCCCGGCGGAGCACGGTGAGCACCCGGCGCACCAGTCGGCGCAGCACGTAGCCGCGGCCGGTGTTGGTCGGGCGGACGCCGTCGCCGATGACGACGACGGCCGAGCGCAGGTGGTCGCAGACCAGCCGCAGTGACGGTTCGTCCAGCCGCCACACGGTGGGGACGTGGTGGCGCCAGGGGTCGAAGACGTCGCACTCGAAGACCGACGACCGGCCCTGCAGCAGCGAGGAGAGCCGTTCCAGGCCGAGTCCGGTGTCGATGTTGCGCTGGGGCAGCGGCACGAGCGTGCCGTCCTCGAGGCGCCGGTGGCGCATCATCACGTGGTTCCACACCTCCACCCAGCGGTCGTCCTGGGTGGGCGTCGACCGCGGCGGGGTGTCGCCGGTCCACAGGAAGATCTCCGAGTCCGGGCCGCAGGGGCCGGTCGGCCCGTTGGACCACCAGTTGTCCTCGACGGTGAGCTCGACGGGCACGCCGCGGTCCTGCCACAGCTCCAGCGAGCCGGTGTCCGGACCGACCTGGTCGTCGCCTCCGAAGACGGTGACGTGGAGCAGGCCGGGATCGATGCCGAAGCCGTCGGTGAGCAGCCCGTAGCCCCAGTCGAGGCTCTGCGGGCCCTCGTAGTCGCCGAGGGACCAGGTGCCGAGCATCTCGAAGACGGTCAGGTGGGTGCGGTCGCCGACCTCGTCGAGGTCCGTGGTGCGCAGGCAGCGCTGGACGTTGACGAGCCGACTGCCGAGCGGGTGCGGGCGCCCCTCCAGGTGGGGCGTGAGGGGGTGCATGCCGGAGGTGGTGAACAGCACCGGGTCGCCGGGCGGGGGCAGCAGGGTCGAGCCCGTGATCCGGTGGTGGCCGCGCTCCTCGTAGTACTCGATGAAGGTGCGGACGAGTCGGTCGGTGTTCATGGGGGTGGCTCCTTCGCGTGGGCCGTGGTGGGGCGCCGGAGGACTGGTCCACGCGATCATCGGGGCCGAGGAGGGAACGCCTCGGGGCCACCACCGGCGGACCGTGTCCGGTCGCCGGGGGGTGAGGGGTACGTCAGGCGGCGGCAACCGGCGAGCTGGTCGCTCGCGCGGTAGCGGTGTTCGGGCCGGTGACGTTCATGGGACCGAGGGTAACGCGCTCCGCTCCCCCGGTGCACCCGGTTTTCCGCCCAGCACTCCCGGAGCCCCCGGAAGGCCGCTCCTCGCCTCGCGCCGACGCCCGGCCCGGGGCGAGGACGCGCCGCGCCGCCGTCACCGCCGGTACGGGCTCGGCTCCCAGGCCTTGCCGCCGATCGGGTAGACGTACTGCGGCCGGCCCTTGATCGCGCTGGTGTGGAACGGCGTGCCGTGGCCCAGGTCGACGGGAAAGGTCCCCTTCCGGTTGCCGCTGGTCCACTCCAGTTCCAGGTACCAGGTCACGTCGTGGGCGGTGGTCTCGGCGGTGACCTCGATGACCTCCGGGTCGCCCTCGCTGACCTTGACCGGCAGGCCCTTGCTGCCCTCGGTGACGACCGGACGGGGGCGGGCCGCGTCCAGGTCGAGGTCGTAGGAGTGGACTTCGACCCCGCCGCCGCAGCCCTCGCCCATGGAGTAGGCGTTCCAGGCGAGCGGGGCCGCGCTCCGGACGATCCGGACGTTGAGGGCCGTCAGCACCACGGTGTCCTTGCCGGTGCCCTGCACGGTGAGGTTGATCGCCTGGTAGTGGCCGGGAACGGCACCGACCCCGGCGGCCCAGCCCTTCACGTCCTGCACGGCGGGCGGCCGGGGGACCTCGGACGGCGGGCGGTTCACCACGTACTGGTCGCAGGCGGAGTCCCAGCCGGCCGGCGCGACCGAGACGGTGATCGGGGCCGGGTCGGTCCCGCCGGCCGGCCCCGACGGGAGCACGTCGGCACCGACGGCGGGCGGCGGGGAGCCGGGGGCGGACGGCACGTCGTGGACGCCCGGGGTCGAGGGTCCGGCGGAGGGCGTGACGCCCTCGGCCCGGGCCGGCGGCGTGGCGGCGTCGGTGTGCGCCTTCAGACCGGCGGCGACGGCTCCGACGGTGGCCAGCACCGCGGTGGCCGTCACCGCGGCGAGCACGCCCCGGTGACGGACGTGCCAGCGGCGCGGTACGACGGGGCCGCGGCCCGGGTCCGCACCGACGACGGCCGGGGCGTCGACGGGCTCGGTGCCGGAGGCGGGCTCGACCTCCCCCACGCCTCCCCTGCCCGCGGCCGCCTCCGCGGGCTCTGCCGCTGTGACCACTCCCGTCGTCGCCCCCGCGTCCGCCTCCCGGGCCGCCGGGCCCTCGTCCGCGTCCACCGCCGCCGGCACGGGGGCGGCGCTGGGCGCCCTGTTCCCCCGCATCGCATCGGCGACGACCCAGAGGCGGTACAGCTCGACGAGTTCGGCCGGCGTCGCCTTGCACAGCCGCGCGAGCTGGTCCAGCGGGGCGAACTCCGTCGGCGTCACATCGCCGTTGCAGTAGCGGTGGAGCGTCGAGGTGCTCAGGTGCAGCTTCTTCGCCAGCACGCCGTAGCTGAGCCCCGACCGACTCTTCAGCTCCTGGAGCAGCTGCGCCGGCCCGTTCGTCTCCCTCAACTCCGCGATCCCCTCTGGCACTGTTCCCCCGCCTCGCTCTTGATCCCCGGGAGGGAAGTACGCCGTGTACGGTCCGGCGGTTCCCGCTCCGGTGCCCGCGCGGGCGGCGGACCAGCGCGCCGGGGGCGTGTCCGTCACCCGTCACGCCGCCCGTTCGTCCCACGGACGCGTCCCAGGAAGGTTACGACCTCCCAGGTCACGGGAGGTAACGGCGGTCCGGTGTCCCTGATCGACCGTCCCCGGTCGCGGCCGGGGCGAGCCGGCGGAGAAGCTCTCGACGGGCGCCGGGAGGAAGCTGCCGTGCGCGCTCTCGGGGCGCCCGCCTGCGAACACGTTCGGCCGGAGGACCCGAGGGCACTCCTCGGGTCCTCCGGCCGAACGGCCGACTCAGCGCGTCGACTCAGCCCGTCGACTCAGCGCGTCGACTCAGCGCGTCGGCTCAGCACACAGACTCAGCACGTAAAGCTCAGCGCACAGACTCACCACGCCGGCTCAGCGCCGCCGGCCCGCGTAGGCGGGCGACACCAGCGCGATCAGCACCGCCGCCACGCCGACCTGCAGCAGGTGCCGGATCCAGTCGATGCCGCCGGTGTGCCGCACCCCGAAGTAGGACGCCGCGGCATTGCCGAGCACGGCACCCGCGGCGCCGACGAGGACGGTCAGCCACAGCGGGACGGGCTGACGGCCCGGCAGCACGAGCTTCGCCAGCAGACCCACCACCAGGCCTGCGACCAGGGCCCACAGGATCGTCACGGTCTTCTCCCCTCGTTCGACTCCGACCCGATCGGACTACCGTGTGCCCCCGCCCCCGGACTTCATGCCTGCCCGCGTGCCGCGCCGCCGTCGGGCGGGCCGGCCCTCCCCGGCGGCCGAGGGTCACGGGACTCAGGTCGCCGTCTGGTCGGGCCTGGTCAGGTCTCCGGCTGGTCGGGCCTGGTCAGGTTGACGCCGTTGCGGGGGTCGAAGACGTGCATGCGGGAGGCGTCGATCCGCAGGTCCAGCCGGGCGCCCTCGGCCGCGCGGGTGGCGGGGTTCAGCCGGGCGACGACGTGGTGCTCGCTCATCCCGGTGTCGGCCCGGCCCGAGTCGGCGGCGAGCTCGGCGAGTTCCTCGGCGTGGGCGGGCCCGCCGGTCTCGGCGAAGTGCACGAACACGTCGGAGCCGACGGACTCGCGC
The DNA here is from genome assembly GCF_044453265.1 of Kitasatospora sp. NPDC051705. Classification (NCBI taxonomy): domain Bacteria; kingdom Bacillati; phylum Actinomycetota; class Actinomycetes; order Kitasatosporales; family Streptomycetaceae; genus Kitasatospora; species Kitasatospora sp. NPDC051705. The sequence continues at coordinate 149,713 of NZ_JBITCO010000001.1, forward strand.
ACGTCCACGGTGACGGTGAAGTGCGGGCCCGCACCGTGGTCGTCGACGAGGTCGGCGTCCTCGAAGTCCTCGGGGCGGATCCCCACGATGACGTCCCGCGGCGCGTCCGCCCGTTCCAGGACGCGGCGCGTGCGGTCGTCCAGGGGGAGGTCGCCGAGGGAGGTGCGCAGGGCGCCCTGTTCGACGGTCGCGGCGAGGAAGTTCATGCCGGGCGAGCCGATGAAGCCGGCGACGAAGAGGTTCGCCGGCGCGTCGTAGAGGTGCTGCGGCTCGCCGACCTGCTGGACGACGCCGGCGCGCATGACGACCACCCGGTCGCCGAGGGTCATGGCCTCGACCTGGTCGTGGGTGACGTAGACGGTGGTGGTGCCCAGGCGTCGCTGGAGGGCGGCGATCTGGGTGCGCATCTGGACCCGGAGCTTGGCGTCGAGGTTGGACAGCGGCTCGTCCATCAGGAACACCTTGGGGTCCCGGACGATGGCCCGGCCCATCGCGACCCGCTGGCGCTGGCCGCCGGAGAGGTTGGCCGGACGGCGCTCGAGGTGCTGGGTCAGGTCGAGGATGCCGGCGGCCTCCTCGACCTTGGCCGCGATGGTCGCCTTGTCGACCTTGGCGAGGCGCAGCGCGAAGCCCATGTTCTCCCGGACGGTCATGTGCGGGTAGAGCGCGTAGCTCTGGAACACCATGGCGATGTCGCGGTCCTTGGGGGCGCGGTCGTTGACGACCTGTCCGCCGATCCGCAGGGTGCCCTCGGTGATGTCCTCCAGCCCGGCGATCATGTTCAGGGTGGTGGACTTTCCGCAGCCGGACGGTCCGACCAGGATGACGAACTCCCCGTCGGCGATGGTGAGGTCGAAGTGGTGGACGGCGAGCGCGCCGTCGGGGTAGCGCTTGGTGATGCCGTCGAGGACGATCTCGGCCACGGTCCGCCTTCCTGGTCCGCCCGGTGGGGCGGTCTCATCCCTTGACTGCGCCGGCGGTGAGGCCGGCGACGATACGGCGCTGGAACAGCAGGACGAAGATCACGATCGGGATGGTGATGACCACCGCCGCGGCGGCGATGGATCCGGTCGGCTGCTGGAACTGCGAGCTGCCGGTGAAGAAGGCGATGGCGGCCGGGACGGTCCTGGCCGAGGTCGTCGAGGTCAGCGAGATCGCGAACAGGAAGTCGTTCCAGCAGAAGATGAAGACGAGGATGCCCGTGGTGAACACGCCGGGCGCCGCCAGCGGGGCGATCACCAGCCGGAAGGCCTGCCACGGGGTGGCGCCGTCCACCTTGGCCGCCTTCTCCAGGTCCCAGGGAATCTCCCGGAAGAACGCCGACAGCGTGTAGATCGCCAGCGGCAGCGAGAAGGTCATGTACGGGATGATCAGGCCCGCCCAGGTGTCGAAGATCCCCAGCACGCGCTCGATGTTGAACAGCGGCGAGACCAGCGAGATCGGCGGGAACATGGCGATCAGCAGCGAGACGCCGATCAGCAGCCGTTTGCCGGGGAAGCGCAGCCGCGCCACCGCGTAGGCGGCCATGGTGCCGAGGACGACCGCGATGGTCGTGGCGATCACCGAGATGCCGATCGAGTTGATCAGGGCGCGGGTGAACTCGGACGTCTGGAAGATGCCCCGGTAGTTCTCCCAGGTCCACTCGCGCGGGATGAAGTCGCCGTCGGTGAGCGTGCTCGGCGTCTTGAAGGAGAGCGCCACGATCCACCACACCGGGAACAGCGCGTACAGGACGACGATCAGGTTGGCGACGCCCCAGCTCGACAGGGTGCGGGTGTGGCTGCTCATCTGCGCTCCGGTTCGCCGCCCGGCGCGGCGGCGCCGAAGACCTTGATGAAGACGACGGCGATGACCACCACGCAGAGGAAGATCAGGACCGAGATCGCCGACCCGATGCCCAAGTTCAGAGCCGTGAAGAGGTTGTCGTAGCCGAGGATCGACACCGAACCGGTGTCGTTGGAGCCGCCGGTCAGCACGTAGATGTTGTCGAAGACGCGGAACGCGTCCAGGGTGCGGAAGAGCAGGGCGACCAGGATCGCCGGCTTCATCAGGGGCAGGATCACCAGGCGCAGCCGCTGCCAGAACGTCGCGCCGTCGACCATGGCGGCCCGGACGGTCTCCTCGGGGACCAGCGCCAGGCCCGCGAGCAGCAGCAGGGCCATGAACGGCGTGGTCTTCCACACCTCCGCCAGGATGATCAGGCCGATCGCCTGCCACTGGTCGGTCAGCGGGGCGCTGCCCTCCGGCAGGAGTGCGGCGAGGTAGCCGACACCGGGCGTCCAGGCGTACTGCCAGGAGTAGGCGGCGACCACGGTGACGATGCCGTACGGGATCAGCACCGCCGTCCGGACGGTCCCGCGGCCGAACACCGTACGGTGCATCACCAGGGCGAGGGCCATGCCGAGCACCAGCTCGATCACCACCGAGACCGCGGTGATCAGCACCGTCACCCACAGCGCCTGCCACCAGAACGGCGAGCTGAGCACCGCACCGTAGTTGGACAGCCCCACCCAGTGGGCCTGCTGAGGGAAGCGCAGGTCGTAGCGCTGGAGGGAGAGGTAGACCGCGTAGGCGATCGGGTAGGCGGTGACCGCCAGCATCACGACGGCGGCGGGCGCGCACAGCAGCAGTCCCAGCCGGCGCTCCTGGCGGGCGCCCTCGGAGTGCCCCGCGCTCTTCTTCTTCCCGGCCTGGTCGCCGAGTGCGGTGGCAGGTGTCACGGGATCAGCCCCTTGGAGCCGAGGGCGGCCTCGATCTGCCCGCGGAGGTCGGCCACGCTGCTCTCCGGGCGGATGTCGGCGGGCGGTGAGAGGGTGTGCGAGATGGCGATGGACACGTTCTGGTAGGCGGGGGTCTGCGGCCGGACGCTGGCGTTGTCCAGCGCGGTCAGCACGTCGGCCGCGAACGGGTAGCTCTCGGTGAGCTCGGCCGCCTGGTAGAGGCTGCGCAGCGACGGCGGCAGGCCGCCCTTCAGCGCGTTGGTGAGCTGGTTCTCCCGGTCCCGCAGGCACAGGGTGGCCTCGAACGCGAGGTCCGGGTGCCGGCTGTACGCGCCGACGGCCAGGTCGATGCCGCCGATCGTGACGGTCGCCGGCCGGCCGGGCAGCACCGACGGGTAGGGCGCCCAGCGGAAGTGCTGGAACAACTCGGGCTGGTTGCTCTTCATGGACGGGTAGACGAACGGGTAGTTGAGCTCGAACGCGGCCGTCCCCGACTCCATCGCCAGCCGGTTCTGGTCCTCCATCTGGTTGGGCAGCGAGGGGTCGGCGGCCGCCGAGGTCGCGGTGTCGTGCATCACCTGTGCGGCCTGCACCGCCGGCGGACCGAGCGAGGGGGCCTGCGCGTCCGGGGTGAGGATCGACCCGCCCGCGCTGGTGATCAGGGTGTTGAACCAGACCGTCAGGCCCTCGTACTGCGCGCCCTGGATCTCCACGTAGTGCGGCTTGCCCTGCTTCGCCAGCGCGTCCGCCTGCGCCAGCATCTCCGCCCAGGTCTTCGGCGGGTCGGGGACCAGGTCGTCCCGGTACCAGAGCAGTTGGGTGTTCGAGTTGTACGGCGCCGCGAACAGCCGCCCCTGCCAGGTCGCGGTCCGCACCGCCGCCGCGAGGGTGTCCGCGGTGGCCCGGTCCTTCATCGCCCCGGTCCACTCCCGGATCCAGCCCGCCTGCGCGAACTCCGCCGGCCAGGTCACGTCCAGCCCCAGGACGTCCACCTCGGCGTCGTGCGCGGCCATCCGGCGCACCAGTTGCTGCCGCTGCCCGTCGGCGCCGCGCGGCAGCTTGTTGTACTTGATGCTGTACCGGCCGCCGGACTGCTGACCGCAGCGGTCGGCGGCCTGCTGCAACGCCCCCGAGTCGTCGGGGAAGTTGTACCAGTTCAGCGTGACCGGGCCGCCCTGCGCGCTGCTCCCGCAGCCCACCAGGCCCGACGCGAACACCAACAGGCCCGCGGCGGCGGTGAGCCACCGTGAGCGGAAGCTGCGGATACCCGGCATCACTCTCCCGGAACGGGGACGAACGGGACGGGACGGACCGCACCACGGTAGCCCGGCACGGCTCCGCCCGACCCCGCCCTCCGGCCCGCCACGCCGCGAGGTCCAGCCGAACGGCCCCGTCCACCGACCACGGGTCCCGGCCGGTCGGACCCGGTCGCGGGGCCGGTCAGACCTGGTCGCGGGGCTCGGCGACGGGGGCGGCGACGGGGGCGGGGTCTGCGGGTGCCGCGGCGGGAGGGGTGTCGTCGTCCGTGCCGAGGCGGTCGAGGAGGCGGAGCCCGTCCTCGGCGGGGCTCCCGGGGGGCGCGGACAGCACCACCACCTCCATGCCCGACTCGTCCGGGAGCGTGAAGTTCTCCTGGTGCAGTTCCAGCAGACCGACCAGCGGGTGCCGGTACGCCTTTCGCCCGTGGGTGCGGGCCCGCACGTCGGCGCGGGCCCAGAGGCGGCGGAAGCGCTCGCTGCCCATGGCCAGCTCGCCGACGAGCGAGGCCAGGCGGGGGTCGTCGGGGTACTTGCCGACGGCCAGGCGCAGGTGCCCCACCACGTCGAGGGTGCAGTTCTCCCAGTCCGCGTAGAGACCGTGCTCCGCCTCGTCGAGGAAGATGTGCCGGGCGATGTTGAGGCCCGGCATCGGCCGGCCGAAGAGGAGCCCGGCGAGCCGGTTCCCGGCGAGGGCGTCCAGGCGGTGGTCCATGATCAGCGCGGGTGCGCCGGTGACCAGACCGAGGACGCGCAGCAGCTCCGGCCGGACCCGGCCGCCCGGCGTCCTCGCCCGGCGGCGGCGCTGCCGGGCCAGCCGGTGGAGGTGTTCGCGCTCGGTCTCGTCGAGGTCGAGGACCCGGGCCAGCGCGTCGAGGACCTGCTCGGACGGCTGGGTCGCGCGGCCCTGCTCCAGGCGCACGTAGTAGTCCACGCTCACTCCGGACAGGTGCGCGACCTCCTCGCGGCGCAGCCCCTCCACCCGGCGGCGGCTGTCGACGGGGATGCCGACGGCCGCCGGGTCGACCCGGGAACGCCTGGTCCGAAGGAAACCCGCAAGATCGTCCATGCCCCGAGTATGGCGGCGGCCGCGCCCCGTGAGGGTGGTCCTGCCAGTACCAGGAAGTCCGGTCCTACGGAAGTCGCGGCCCTGAACACCGGGCCGCGGGGCGCCCAGAATCGGGGCATCCGATCCGAAGGAGTTCCCGTGAAGACGCTGATCGTCCACGCCCACCCGGAGCCGAAGTCGCTCAACGGCTCGCTGAAGGACCTCGCGGTGTCCACCCTGGAGACCGCCGGGCACGAGGTGCGCGTCAGCGACCTGTACGCCATGAACTGGAAGGCGGTGGTGGACGCCGCGGACTACGGCCCCGAAGCCTCGAACCCCTTGAAGGTCCCGCTGGACTCCGGCCGCGCCTTCGAGCGGGGAACGCTCGGCCCGGACGTCCGCGCCGAGCAGGAGAAGCTGCTCTGGGCCGACACGATCGTCTTCCAGTTCCCGCTGTGGTGGTACACGATGCCCGCGATCCTCAAGGGCTGGGTGGACCGGGTGTTCACCTACCGCTTCGCGTACGGCGTCGGCGAACACAGCGCCACCAAGTACGGCGAGCGCTTCGGCGAGGGCACCCTCGCGGGCCGGCGGGCCCTGCTGTCGGTGACCGTCGGCGGCCCGCAGTCCCACTACGGCGCCCGCGGGATCAACGGCCCCGTCGACGACCTGCTGTTCCCGTTCCAGCACGGCATCCTCTACTACCCGGGCATCGAGGTGCTGCCGCCGTTCGTCGTGTACGGCGCCGACCGGATCACCGACGAGGACTACCCGGCCGTCGCCGGGGCCTGGGAGCAGCGGTTGCTCACCCTGGAGTCGACCGAGCCGATCGCGTACCGGCCGCAGAACTTCGGCGACTACGAGATCCCCTCGCTGCACCTGAAGGAGGGCCTGGAGCCCGCGGGCCGCACGGGCTTCGGCCTGCACGTGCGCGGCTGACCGCCGCCCCGGCCCGGAGCGGCGGCGCGCGCCGGGCGGGGCGTCAGCCGATCAGGGCGGCGGCCTGCTCGCGCGCCTGGCGGAGCCAGTCGGCGCGTTCGGCGGCGGGCGCGTCGGTGACGGTGCGGAACACCGTCCGCCGGACGTCGGTGACGCCGACGTACGGCAGCACGCAGGCCGCCCACACCCGCTCGAGCGGGTCGCCGAACTCGTCGCGCTCCCGGGCCTCGGGCGTGTCCGAGGTGTTCAGCACCAGGGCCCGCCCGGCCCGCAGGAGCCCGGCCGGTTCGCCGTCGGCCGTGCCGAGCTTGTAGGCGACGCCGGGGGCCAGCACCCGCTGCACCCAGCCGACCAGGACGGCGGGCGGCATGCCCCACCAGTTGGGGTGGATCAGCACGAGGCCGTCCAGGGTGGCCACCTCGGCCCGGTGCAGGGCGAGCACGGGGTCGGCGGACGGGTCCGCCGCGTCCACCGTGCCGGTCTCCTCGGCGGTCAGCAGCGGCGGGAAGCCCTCCGCGTGGAGGTCGTGGGCCCGCACCTCGCAGCCGCGCCCCCGCAGTTCGTCCACCACCGCCTCGTACAGCGCGTGGTTGAAACTGCCCGGCCGCGGATGCGCCAGGTAGACCCCGATCGTGCTCATGGCCCGTCCCCCTCCGAGTGGTCGCCGACCGCGATCGTACGTCGTGCGCGCGGCGGGGCCCCGGCGCGGGCCGCCCCGCCGCCCACGGGCGATCCACGGGACGCCCGCGGAACGCCCCGCTCCGGACCAGGGGTGCTCCGCGGCGCCTGCCTGCGGGTGAACGGGACGGCGGGGCCCGGCGCGTCGTCCGGGGCCGGCCGCGGCCGAGGGGATAACGGCGGGGACGGGTCGGCGCGGTGCTGACCGAGAACCTGCCGGGAGCGGCCATGAGCACGATCATCGGGACCTGGAACCTGGAGAACTTCTGCCGCCCCCTACCGGCCGGCAGCCCGCCCGGCGCGGGCACGTGCGCGGCCAAGGACCAGGCGACGTACGACGCCAAGGTCGAGGCCCTGGCCGGCGTCATCACCGAGATCGGCCCGGACCTGCTGGGGGTGCAGGAGGTGGGCGGCCAGGAGCCGCTGGACGACCTGGTGGCCCAGCTGCCGGGCACCTGGCACACCTCCCTGTCGGACCACCCCGACCCGCGCGGCATCCGGGTCGGCGTCATCAGCCGCTTCCCCCTGCTGGACGTCCGGCAGCGCAAGGACTTCCCCGGCCACCTCCGCCCCGTCCAGGTCGAGGACGACGGCGTGCCCGGCAACGAGACCGGCGAGATGGGCCGGGGCGCCCTGGCCGTACGGGTGGAACCCGCCCCGGGCCGGAGCCTCCAGGTGGCCGTCTGCCATCTCAAGTCGAAGCTGCTGACCTTCCCCGACGGGCAGCACAGCACCGCCGACGAGCGCCTGCGGGCCCGCTACGAGGCCTACGCGCTCTTCCGCCGCACCGCCGAGGCCGTCACCGTGCGCGCCCTGGCCGACGAGCTGCTCCAGGGCGACGGCCGGACCCACGACGTCGTCGTGCTGGGCGACCTCAACGACGAGTGGCAGGCCGCCACCACCCAGATCCTCTACGGGCCGCCCGGCTCCCAGCTGGGCACCGGCGGCTTCGACCGCCCCGACCGGGGCGACGCCGAGCGCCTGTGGAACCTCGCCCCCAGGATCCTCGAACAGGGCGGGTTCTCCCGCGTCTTCGAGGGCCAGCACGAGCTCATCGACCACGTCCTGATCAGCCACTCGTTGCTGGCGGGGTTCCGGACGGTGTCCACCGGTGGCGGCAAGCTGCCCAACGTCCTGGAGGCCCGGCCGGCCGCGCCGCACGACAGGCCCTCCGACCACTCACCGGTGGTGGCGGCCTTCGACCTGTAGCGGCGGCGGGGCCGGGGAGAGCGCGGCGGGGGAGGCCGGTCGGTGCCGGACTCCCCCGCCGGGGGTGACGGAGCGGCGTGCGGCCCGGACGGCGGGGTCCGTGCCGCGGAGCGCCGCCCGCGCCGTCAGCCCTGCTTGATCGCGGAGATGTCGAACTCCAGGACGACCTTGTCGCCGACCAGGACGCCGCCGCCCTCCAGGGCCGCGTTCCAGGTCACCCCGAACTCCTTGCGGGAGATGGTCACCGAGCCCTCCAGGCCGACCCGCAGGTTGCCGTACGGGTCGACGGCGTTGCCCGTGTACTCGAAGTCGATGGAGACCGGGCGGGTGACGTCCTTGATGGTGAGGTCGCCGGTGACCCGGTACTCGGTGTCCGAGTGCCGCTCGACCGCGGTGCTGCGGAAGGTGATGTCGGGGAAGGCGGGGGCGTCGAGGAAGTCGTTGGTGCGCAGGTGCTGGTCGCGCTGTTCGACTCCGGTGTCGATGCTCTCGGCCTTGATCACCACCTGGCCGGTCGAGCGGGACGGGTCGGAGCCGTCCAGGTGGGCCGTGCCCTCGAACTGGTGGAACGCACCGCGGACCTTGGTCACCATGGCGTGGCGGGCGACGAAGCCGATCCGGGTGTGGGTGGGGTCGAGGACGTAGTCCCCGGTGAGCGCGGCGAGGCCGGCGGTCGTGGTCACGATGTCTCCGTAGGGCCTGGATCCCGACGGCGGTCCCGCCCGGATCGGTCCCGGGTCACGCTAGGGCGTGATCCGTTCGCGGCCCCGCCGAACGCGCGGTGCGCCGCCGGAGTGCACCCTGACCGGTGACCCCACGAGCACCCGCGGCGATCGTCCGACCGGATGATGTTCGGCCCACACGCCGTCACCGTGCCCCGGACAGCCCGGACCACGACTCCGGCGTCCCTACGATTCCGCCGTGAGCGCCCCGGCGTCCGTGCCCGGGGCCTGCGGCCCGCGCGCCGCGGGCCGCGGGCCGGCGTCGGGCCCGGTCCGACAGCCCGGGGCCGCCTCCTCGACCCGGGGTTCCACGACCCCAGAAACGGCGGAACGCATGAGACCGACGATCCGAGGCCGGCCTGCCCGGCGCCGGCCTCACCCCCGAGAACCCGCTCGCCGGGCTGAACCAGATCGCCCGGCAGGTGCACGACGCGGGCATCACCCGGGTCGACGGCGACGTGATCGTCGACCCCCGGCTGTTCACTCCCCCGGCACTCGACCCGCAGCCCACCCCGATGATCATCAACGACAACCTCATCGACCTGCTCACCACCCCGACGGCCGCCGGGCAGCCCGCCCAGCTGATGTGGCGCCCGCAGGTGGCGCCGTACCAGGTCAGCTCCACCGTCCGGACGGTGGAGGCCGGCGGCCCGACCGACGTCCAGGTCTCCGCCTCCCCCGACGGCACCCGGATCGCCCTCTCCGGCACGATCGCCGCAGACGCCCAGCCCCTGCTGCGGGTCTCGAACATCCAGGACCCGAACGCCTTCGCCCGCACCGCGCTGATCGAGGCGCTCGCCCGCGCCGGCGTCACCGTCACCGCCGACCCGACCGGCCCCAACCCGCAGGACGCCCTGCCCGCCGACTACACCGGCGACCCGCAGGTCGCCGCCTTCGTCTCCCCGCCGTACAGCCAGTACGCCAAGCTGATCCTGAAGATCAGCCACAACCTCGGCGCCAACCTGGCCCTGTGCAACATGGCCGTCGTCCATGGCAGCCGCAACTGCTTCGACGCCTTCGGGATCGAGCACGGCTTCCTCACCGACGTCGCGCACCTCGACCCCAAGCAGTTCCAGCTCGCCGACGGGCGCGGCGGCGTGGCATCGGACCGGGCCACCCCGATCGGCCTGGACCAGCTCCTGGCCTACTGGCTCGGCACCCCCGACGCGGACGCCTTCCGGCCGTCCCCGCCGATCCTGGGGGTCGACGGCAGCAACGACATCTCCTGCACCACCGACTGCCCGGCCAAGGGCAAGGTCTTCGCCAAGCCGGGCACCACCCTGGGGATCGACGAGCTCAACCAGCAGATCGCGGTCGGTGCCCAGGAGGAGGCCGGCTACCTGCAGACGGACGACGGCTGCCTGCACCTCTTCTACATCGGTGTCACCGGCGCGGCCAGCCCGGACATCCCGAGCTTCATCGGGATCTTCGACGACGTCAACCAGATCTCCGCGCTGCTGCAGGAGCAGGCCTCGGCCGCCGAGCACCGGGCCCGCTGACGGTCGGACCGCCGGACCGGACGGGCACCGGGCTGCGAGCCCGTCCGGTCCGGCGCACGCCGCTCAGCGCTTGGTGCCGTCCACGATGACGGGCGTGCCGTTGGCTCCGCAGGGGCTGGCGTAGACGGGGTTCTTCTCGGCCGCGGCCTTGAAGGCGTCGATGCACTGGCTCAGCAGGATCTTGTCGGTGAGCGAGTTGGCGATCGCGGCGTTGGCGGCGGCGGTGCTGTCCGCCTCGATCTTGCGCTTGTCGGCCTCGGCCTTGGCCGTGCGCACGGCCGCCTCCGCCTGGGCGGTGGCCTGGTCCTGCTGGATCTTCTGGTCGATGGCCTTCTGCAGGCCGTCGCTCGGGCGGACGTTGCGCAGGTTGACGCCGTTGACGAGGATGCCGCGCGGGGCCAGCCGGGCGGTGATCAGCTTGTCGATCTCGGAGCTGATCGCCTCCCGCTGGGAGGAGTAGCCCTCGACGCTGGTGTGGCGGGCGAAGACGTTGCGGACGATCTCCCGGCTGTCCGGGTAGACCAGGCGCTGCTGGACGGCCTCGGCACTGCCGGCCAGCCGGAACAGCTCCGCAGTGTGCTCCGGGTCGATCGACCACTTGACGGTGAGGTCGGCGTACAGCACGCCGCCCTCGGAGGAGCGGACCTCGACGGTGGAGTCACCGGTCAGGTCGAGGTCGGCGGGGCGGGTCGAGAAGGTGGTCACGTCGGTCAGCGGCGACTTGAAGTGGAGCCCGGGCTGCCAGGTGCGGCCGACCTTGCCGAGGCTGGTGGGCACCGCGACCTCGGTCGGCTCGACCACGTGCACGAAGGTCGTGAGCCCCAGCAGCAGCCCGAGGACGCCGGTGAGGATGCCGCCGAGGGCGACCGGCCAGGAGCCGATCCTGCGCCACCGCAGGATGAGCAGGCTGATGCCGACGGCCAGGAGCAGCAGGGACAGGATGAGCATGGTGGGGTCTCTCGGGCTGGAGTGATCGGGGCGGACGGCCGCAGCCTAGGGAGCCGTCACCCACCATGACGCCGCTTCAGATGATGTTCATACGATCGACTCCGCGCGTTGGCCGGAGGGGTTCGGCCGGGGAGGCGCAGTCGGAGGGATTCAGCCGGAGGGGTGCGCCGGAGGGGTGCGGCCGCCGGGACTCGGCCGGGCCCGGGCCTGGCGCTCGGACCGCGGAACCCCCGCGGCGCCCGCGACCTCAGCCGTCGGCGAGGCGCTGGATGGCCGCAGCCAGCCAGGCCCGCAGGTCGTCGGGGTCGCCGAGGTCGGAGCGCAGGATCCGGCGGCGGGTGGAGACGCCGAGGACGAAGGCGTCGATCGCCGCGGCCCGGCGGCCCGCCTCCGCGTCGTCCAGACCACTGTCACGCAGGTAACGGTGCAACGGCTCCAGGGAGTTGGCGTCGAGGAAGGCGGCCAGCGCCTCCGCCGCCGCCGGTCGTTCACCGGAGGCGCGGTGCAGCACGAGCAGCGGGTCCTCCCCGGCGGCGCCGAACCAGCGCCGGACGATGTTCGCCGCGAGGCGCTCGCCGAGCCCGGACCGGTCGCCGTCGAAGGAGTCGGGGACCGGGATCCCCACCTCGGTCGCCGCCAGGAACAAGCCGTCCTTGCCGCCGCTCCACTCCCGGGCCGCGGACGTGGCCGCGGTGATCTGGGAGGCGCGGCGGCTGACCACCCCCCAGCTCGCGGAGGTCCGGCTCACCTCCCGTCGGCTGGCCGGGCGCTGACCCGCGGACCTGCCCGGGGCCGGGGGACGACGGCGACGGCCGCGGGAGGTGGTGGGGAAGCGGAGGGCAGGGGCGCGGGGCTTCGCGCCGGCGCACGCCCCCTCGGTGTGACCGCCGACCAGCCGGGGCCGCGGGGACGGGGAGAACCCGGGGCCCCGGCTGTGGGAGGCACCGGCCGTCATGGGGGGGACGCGGCCGGTCTGCTCGGCAGCCGATCGAGGGGGTGAAGGGGCTGCCGTGACGGGAATGCTAGACCCCCTGCGCCCTCCGGAAAAGGCCTTTTGACCTGCGATTTTCCGGCCGCGGACATGCCAGGCGATCCATCGCCCGGCCGGGTGGTGCGCCTGGCGGATAATGGCGGGGCACGGCCCGGCTGCGCCGGCGCACGACCCATCGATCGAGAGGCAGCGGACGGATGACCCTGGAGGAAGGCCGACGCGTCAGGCTGGCCGAGGACATCGGGATCGGCGAGGCGTTCGCCGCCGGCCCCGGGGAGGCCGGGGAGAGCGGCGAGACCGGGGGCGTCGTCGGGTTCCTGTCGCTGGGCGCCGGGATCGAGGGCACCGTCGAGCGGGTGGACGGGGAACTCCCGGAGAGCCACGAGGTCCTCGAGTACCAGCGGCTCAGGTCGCTGTTCGAGGACTACGGGCACACCATGCCGGCCGCGAGCCGGGAACGGCTGGAGGCACAGATCGCCGTCCTGGAGCCGGAATGGGCCGCCCACCGGGAGCGGGGCAGGCGGGTGACCGTGCGGGTCCGGTGGGACAACGGCTTCGTCCTCGACGGCGCGCACCAGGACGTCCTCACCCCGCTGTGAGGCAGCACGGCCCCATCGGCGGGGCCGCGGCCCGCGGGCGGGCGCCCGGTCGCGGTCTCAGCCGCTCAGCGCGGTGCGCAGCCCGTCGAGCCGGGCGGCGGCGCGGGCGGCCCAGCCGTCGCGAAGGTGCAGCGGCACGCTGACCGTGACCCCGCTCTGCACCGGGTCCCGGATCTCCACCACGAACGGGTCGGCGGCGTACAGCCGCAGGTAGGCGCTGCGGCCGGCCTGGGGCCAGTCGGTGGCGGAGCCGCCCGGCAGGGCACCGCTCTCCTCGGCCGCGGCGCGGGTGGCCAGGAAGTCGGCGAGGTCCGCGAGGTCGGCCCCGGTGAGGGGCAGTGGCAGCTGTGCGGTGACGAAGCCGGTCCTGATGACGATCTCGGCCTCGTGCCAGCCGTCGCGGCGTCCGCGGCCCGGCCTGTCCTCCAGCTCCACCGTCACGCTCTGCGTGCGGTCCGCGAACCTGATCACCTCGGCCGCCATCTGCGCCCCCTTCGTCCGGACCCGGTCGGGCCGTGCGGCCGGCCCGGTACCGGCATCCTGCCAGGTGCCTCCGACACGGTGCCGCGTGGTCCGTCGGAGGCACCCAGGGCCCCGGTTCCGAGGTCCCGCGTCCGGCGCGGGCGGCGGGTTTGCCGAGCGCCGGGCGAGGTACCTCTGCTGGGTCCGCCCCGGGGGCGCTCGGTCTCCGGGGCTCCTGCTCCGCCGCGGGCGCTCGTCCCGGCGGGACGCTCCCCCACTCACCCGGCCGACAGACGGAGATCGTATGAACGCCAGCCCCGCAAGCGTCGTCGAGGCGGCGTTCCGCTGCTACCGGTCGCAGGACCGGGAGGCCGCCCTGCCGCTGTACGCCGACGACTTCACGTTCACCAGCCCGCAGGACGACCGCATCGACAGGGCCGCGTTCTTCCGGCAGTGCTTCCCCACCGCCGACCGGTTCACGGAGCAGCGGCTGCTGCACGTCACCCCCGCCGACGGGGAGCTCGTCTTCGTCCAGTACGAGTACGAGCTCGCCGACGGCGGACGGTACCGCAACGTCGAGGCGATCACCGTGCGGGACGGCCTGATCCGGGAGGTGCAGGTCTTCTTCGGCGGCAGGGTCTGAACGGCAGGGGTCTCGGCCACGGTGTCGGTCACGGTCCCGGTCTCAGGCCCCGGTCTCAGGCCGCGTCCGCCGGGGGTTGCGGGAGGCGGGCCTCGATCGCCTCGAGGACCGGGCGGTAGGCCTCCTCGGCGGCCCTCATCCGGGTCAGGCACTCGGCGAACAGCCGCCGGGAGCGGGCCTTCCGGTTGGGCATCAGGTCGTAGCGGCGCAGCCGCACCGAGCGGAGGTCCACCATGAGGCCGCTCCTGCAGCGCACGCCGTGGGCGTGGCGCACGACGTCCTCGGCCTCGCGCAGCAACGCCCGGTAGGCGTCGTGGGCCGTCTTCCAGCGGGCGGCCTCCTCCGGGGTGCCGGGCACCTCGACGCCGCGCAGCACCGGGTCGTCGACGTCGTACAGGGTGAACTCGAGCCCCTCGGGCGCCTGGGCCCAGGAGATGACCCGCCACGGCCACGGGATCAGGGTGTAGGTGCGGTGGTGTACGCGTATCACGTGGGCCCCCCGGGGTCTGCGCGCGCCGGCGCCGGGCGCGGTCTGCGCCCGGCGACAGCGTAGAGGCCCGCGGCTCGGCCCGGGCCCGATCACTCGACCAGGCGCAGCCAGGCCTCCGCGAGGGCGGCGTGGCCCGCGGGCGTCGGGTGGACGCCGTCCGCGGCCCAGTGCTCCGGCTCGGTCGTGGTGGCGAGTTCGGCGAACATGCCGTCGGCGGCGAGCAGACGGGCGCCGTACCGGCGGGCGAGCCGGCGGACGGCCTGGATCTTCGGGTCCAGGTCGGCGCGCCACGCGTCGCGCTGCTCCTCCCCGATCCGCACGGCGTCTCCGCCGGGACCTTCACCGGCCTCGACGACGGCCCGGATCGGCAGCAGGAACGGTTCGACGAGGATCAGCCGGGTGCCCGCCTCGGCGAGCGGTGCGAGGAGGCGGTCGTAGTCCGCCTCGAAGCGCTCCGCCGGGATCACGAAGCCCTTCGGGTCGAAGGTGTGCCAGCCCATGTCGTTGACCCCGACCAGGACCGACAGCACGTCCGGGCGCGCGTCGAGCACGTCCCTGCGCCAGCGGGCCTGCAGGTCCATCACCTTGTCGCCCGCGTTCGCGGTGTTCAGCCAGGTCACCGGGCGGTCGGGGTGCCGGTGCCCCCAGGCTCCGGCGACCAGCAGCGGGTAACCGTAGCCGAGGCCGTCCTCGCTCTCGCGGCGTCGGCAGTCGGTGATGGAGTCTCCGGTGAACATCACGGTGCTTCCCGGTCGGATGGCGATCGTCATGCGCGCTCTCCTTCGGTTCGGGGGTGCGGGGGTTCGGGGGTGCGGGCGGTCGGCCTCGGACGGAACCGGGGCGGGGCCCCCGGAGAACATGCCGGACCTCGCCGTCACGGCACCGACGGCCACCGTCACGGCACCGACGCCCGCCGTCACGGCGCTGGCAGTCCCCGGCGGAGCGCCGTCGCCGGACCGACGGCCGTCGGCGGACGCCCGTGCCCGTCACCGCGCCGACGGGCCGCGGTCGGCGCCCTGCACGGACTCAGACCGGAAGGGTGGCGCGCAGGCGCTTCCTGTCGGGTTTGCCCACCGGGGTGAGCGGGATCTCGGGCACCACGTGCAGGGCCTCCGGGGCGTAGATCCGGCCCTTGTGGGCGGTGACGAAGGCGCTGACCTCCGCCAGCTCCGGGTGCCGTCCGGCGGCGGGGACGACCGCGGCGTGGACGTGTTCGGCCTGCTGGGCGTCGCGGACGCCGAAGACGGCGCACTGGGCGATGGACGGGTGGGTGACGAGCAGGTCCTCCAGCTCGGAGGGGTAGACGTGCCCGCCGACCACGATGATCTTGTCGGAGAGGCGGTCGGCCAGGTAGAGGTAGCCGTCCTGGTCGAGGTAGCCGATGTCGCCGGTGTTCAGCCAGCCGTCGCGCAGCACCTCGGCGGTGAGGTCCGGCCGCTTCCAGTACCCCGCCATCAGGGTGCGCGAGCGGACGTGGATCCCGCCCTGCTCACCGGTCGGCAGCTCGGCGCCGTCGGCGGAGCGGATCACCACCTCGACGCCCGGCACCGGGCGGCCGACGGAGATCTGACCGCCGTGCCCGACCCGGTCGTGCTCCTGCGGGCCGAGCACCGCGATGTTCTGCGCCTCCGACATCCCGTAGCCGCTCGCCAGGATCGGCCCGAACACCTTGAGCGCCTCCCTGATCCGGCTCGGCGAGGAGGCGCAGCCGCCGTACAGGACGCGCTGCAGGCTGGACAGGTCGGTGCGGGCGATCGCCGGGTGGTCCAGCAGCCGGTAGAGCAGCGGCGGCAGGACCCACAGATCGGTGATGCGCTCGCGCTCGACCGCGGCCAGCACCTCGCCGGGGTCGAAGGAGCGGTGGATGAACACCCTTCCGCCGTGGTGCAGGGTCAGGTCGGAGAGCACGCCGGCGAAGTGGGCGAGGGAGGTGGCCGCGAGGAGGCGGGGCTCGTCGCCCTCCGGGCCGAAGGGGACGTCGAAGGCCCTGCGGTAGGAGCCGTGCAGGCTGAGGATGCCCTTCGGGACGCCGGTGGTGCCTCCGGTGTGGCGGATGCCGAGGTGGTCGTCCGGGCCGATCCGTACGGCCGGCGGCTCGGCGGGGTGGCGGGCGGAGGCGGCGATCACGTCCTCGCCGATCACGGCCGTGGCGGTCGCGGCCCCGGCGGTCGACGTGGAGGTGGTCGCGGCCCCGGCGGTCGGCGCCGGTCCCGGGCCCAGGGTGAGGACGGTCGGCACGTCGACGAGGGCGAGCAACTCGGGCGCGTCCGCGTACCGTTCGGCGTCCACGAGGAGGACGGTGGTGTCGACGCTGGTGACGATCCGGGCGAGGACCGGCACGCTCATGCCGTCGTACAGGTTGACCGTCCGGGCGCCCGCGATGCCGACCGCGTACCGGGCGCTGAGCGCCTCGGGGGTGTTGCCCGTGAGGAGCGAGACGGTGACGCCCCGGGTGACGCCCCGGGCGACCAGTTCCTGCGCGAGGCGGTAGGTGGCGGCGGCGAACTCGCCGGCGGTGATCGTGACGCCGTCGGCGGTGGTGACGGCCGGCCGGTCGGGGTCGCGGGAGAGGGAGCGGAGGATCAAGGCGGGGGCGCTGATGAACTCCGCGTCGTTCATGGCCACTTCTTCTTTGTAGTTTGCAACCATGTCGACAGGCTAACCCCATCTCCCGCGCGGCGCCGCCATGTTCGGGTCAGAGCGGCACGGGTGGGCCGGCCGGGCCGGCCGGGCCGCGCCGGGCCGCGCCGGGTGGCGCACCGGCCGGGCCCGGCCCCGGTCTCAGTGCTCGTTCTTGATGACGAAGAAGGAACCGCGGATGGTCCCGGCGAGCTTCGACTTCTGGCGCGCGAACTTGAACCGGGAGGCGAGCTCCTCCGGGACCTCCATCCCGTCCGAGAGCTTGAACCCGACCGCGCGCTTCCCGCCGTCGTCGAGGGTGTACATCACGTTGACCGACAGGCCGCTCTCGTAGAAGACGTAGGCCATCCGGATGCCCGCGACCTCGAACCCGGTGGCCTCCAGGGGCGTGGACGCGATGACGATCTCGCGCTCCTCCCGGAGGATCCGGTGCACCCACTCGACGACGTCCGCGGCCTCGGCCGCGGGCTCCACCGTGAAGACGTGGTCGTACTTGGTCTTGAAGTAGCGGGCCTCGTTCGCCCGCAGACCGGCGAGAGCCTCCGCGACGGGCGACGACTCCAGACCGACGGTCGACACGGTGGTGAAATCCACGGCGTAGGTCATGGCGGATCCCTTCTCTTGGGCGTGGACGGACGACGGGGCCTCCGGCCGTGCGCCGGACACGGAGGCCGGGATCGCGCCCCCGCCGCGGCGCGCCGCGGCACGACGGCTCAGTGGGCTCGACGGGCTCGGCAAGCACGACGGATCGACGGGCTCGGCGGGCTCGGCGGGCTCGACGGCTCACCCGGGCGGGGGTGCCGTGCGGTGATCCTATGCGGCATCGGCGGGGCCGGCAGGCCGCCGGACGGGGCGTCGCCCGCCTTTCCTCCCCGCGGCTGCCCGCTCCCCCGAGCTCAGCGCCGGGCCAGCGCCAGCACGCTCAGGCCGAACATCAGGACGCCCAGCGGGAGGTGCACCGACGGGACGTGCGCCACCCCGAGCACGACCTGCACGGAGGCCAGGGCCAGGAACCCGGACGCCTGCCAGACGGGCCGCGGCGAGCCGCCGCCCGGCTTCCAGGCCAGCACCGCCGCGAGCACGTACAGCATCGACGCCCCGTACATCACCCGGGCGCCGACGCCGTGCAGCGTCTCCCCGTAGGACGAGGTGAGCAGCAGCCCGGCGGACACCGCCTGGAGGAAGATGGTCAGGGTCTGCAGGGTGACGGCGAAGCGCAGGAACGGGAAGCTGCGCTGTTCTGTCGCCTGGACGGCCATGTCACGGTCCCCTCTTCCCGCCCGCGGGCGGGAGATCGGTAAGGTCTCACCGGTCCGACGAGACGGGCCTGCGAAAGGTCAGACGGGGAGGCGGTCCGGCATGGGGACGACGGGGACGGGCACCGATCCGGTCGCCGGCGAACGGCGGCAACTGATCAACGTCGCCTACCGGCTGCTCGGCTCGCTCACCGAGGCCGAGGACGCCGTCCAGGACGCCTACGCGCGCTGGTACGCCCTGCCGCGGAGCCGGCGGCAGGAGATCCGCTCCCCCGGCGCCTGGCTGTCGACGGTGACCGGCCGCATCTGCCTGGACGTCCTCGGCTCCGCGCGCGCCCGGCGGGAGCGCTACGTCGGCACCTGGCTGCCCGAGCCGCTGCCCGACCTCCGCGAGTGGGACCACCGGCAGACCGCCGACCCCGCCGAGCAGCTGGTCCTGGACGAGTCGGTGGCCATGGCCTTCCTCGTCGTCCTGGAGTCGATGACACCCGCCGAACGGGTGGCGTTCGTCCTGCACGACGTCTTCCGCTACCCCTTCGCCGAGATCGCCGCCGTCCTCGACCGAACCCCGGCGGCCTGCAAGCAACTGGCGTCCTCCGCCAGGCGGCGGGCGGGCGCCACCCGCACCACGGGCGCGGCCGGGCCCACCGGGGCCGGGCGGGGCGACGCGGTACCGGGCGACGTCGTACGGGGCGTCAAGGCGGCCTGGGAGAGCAGGGACATCCCGGCCCTCGTCGACCTCCTCGACCCGGCCGCCGTCATGACCGCCGACGGCGGCGGCATGGTGGGCACCGCCCTGCACCCGATCGAGGGCGGCGCGTGCATCGCCCGGTACATGGTCGCCATCGCCGACCGGGCCCCCGGCCTCGAACTCCTCGAACGGACGGTCAACGGCGCGCCGGGCCTGGTCGCCCACCGCGCCGGCGCCGTCCTCACCGTCGCGGCGTTCGACGTCACGCACCACCGGGTGACCCGGATCTGGGTCGTCCGCAACCCGGAGAAGCTCCGCCCCTGGGCGAGGAACGGCTAGGCAGAGCGGGGGCCCGGACACCGGACCCGTCCAGCGCCCAGTGGTCCAGGGCTCCCCCCGAACCGGCCGGGCCCGATCCTGCGCCGAACCCCCACCGTTTATCGACCGTGTAGTCGGGTCCGCCATGCTCCCGCCCGGCAGCTCGATCCCGAGGGGGCACCTTGTACTACCACTGTGACCGTTGCGGGTACATCCACCGCCACACCGGCGCCCTGGACCAGCACGGCCAGCCGTGCCGCGCCTGCGGCTCCGGCCACCTGCGCCGGGGGCACCCGGACCGCGGCTACCGCCTGACGGACAGCTTCCACGCCGAGCCGTTCAACCTCCCCGTCCCCGCCTACCAACCGGTCCTCACCGGGCAGATGGGCACGCCGGGCGACTTCAACTACTTCTCCGGCGTCGCGGGCCAGTCCTTCCTCCAGTTCGTCCGCCAGCGCACCTGCTACGTCGGCCGGCTCACCAACCTCTCGGTGCCGCGGGCGAACCAGTTCGGCTGGCTGTCGCCGTACACCGGCAACAAGCACAACCGCTCGCACTTCACGCAGTTGGTGCTCGCGCACGTCGCCCGCGCCAAGTTCGCCGACAACAAGGGCCGGCTGCCCCGGCTGATCGAGCCGTTCGTCGGATCCGGGCAGATCTTCCTCAACTCCTCCTGCTGGGGCCAGGCGATCAACGACGGCATACCGCTGTTCCGGTCCGTCCTGGCGGGCGACCTCAACCACTACGTGGTCGTCGCGTACCGGCTGATGCAGCAGTACGGCTCCTCCTTCGTCACGCGCTACGTCAAGCAGGCGGTGATCTGGGACTGCAACGACCAGGCCCTGATCTACCACCAGCTGATCACCGACCTCCACGAGGGCAAGGCGGTGCTCCGCGACCCCGACGCGGACCCCGCGCACGTGCTGAAGACCGTCTTCAAGTACATCTGGCTGGTCAACCGCTGCGTGCACGGCACCAAGCTCACCGACACCGGCGGCCTGGTCGGCACCCCCCGCGGCCTCTCCGAGGACCAGCTCGACGAGCTGCGCGAGCGGGAGCGGGCACGGCTCGGTGCGGTGGTCGCCCAGGTGCTGGCCGTCGACTTCTCGGTCGAGTGGCAGGACTTCCGGCTGACCTGCGCGGAGGCGGAGCCGACCGACGTCGTCGTGATGGACTGCCCGTTCCCGGCGTTCACCACCCTGGTGCCCCCGCTCGGCCACCCCTCGCCGGAGACCTTCCACGCGCAGGCCGCGCACACCTACGGGGTCGGGGACGACGGCGCCGCGCTCCAGAAGGCCATCCTGGAGGCCGCGGCGGCCCTGGTGGCGAAGGGCACGACCGTCATCCTCTGCAACTTCGCGAACCCGGGCCTGATCCGGGCGTACTCCGAGCTGGTCCAGAACGGCGTGGCGACCGAGGACCTCAAGTACTTCACCTACACCTACCGTTCGCCCAGCACCACCAGCGAGGCGTACCAGCTGACCATCCTCCCCGGCCTCGGGAACGCCAACGTCACCCGCGTCCCCACCACCCTGCTGCCCGCCTGGCTGGCCTGCGGCGGCGACGACGTGGCGCAGCAGGAGTTCTTCGTCCCGCGGCAGCGCGTCCTCACCGCCGCGGACCGGGCCTACCAGGACGCACACGACGCGTCCGAGGAGGAACGCCAGAACGAGGGCTCGGACTACGAGATGAGCCTGGAGGACTAGGGTCTCATTCCGGCCCGGGTTCCGTCCGGGTGGTCATGTGCGGAGCCGGATGACGAGGGGTGCTGCGGTGCCGGTGCCGGGGTAGACGTAGCAGGGTGCACCGTCCGGCGCATGCCTCGGCGGGGCCGGGGCAGGAGCATGCCGTCGCCGACCGCCGCCACCGCGTGCGCCGGGGCGTCCCTGCGCGAGCGGGCTCGGGCGGCGTGGACTCCGGTCCCGCCGTCCGAGCCCGCTCGCCGGAACCGTGCTTCGAACCGTGAACACTGCGAGGAACCATGACGGCCTTCCCCTTCTCCCTCTCCTGGCTCGTGGCCGTACTGCTCCTGCTGCTCTTCGTCCAACGCTTCCGCGGTGACCAGCGCCGTTTCGGGAACGGAGTCCTGCTGGGCCTGTGCACGCTGGTCCTGCTGGTCGGCGCGGCCCTCGAGCTCGACCGCCTCCCCCGCCCGGTGGCCCGGGCGGTGACGGGCGGCATCGTCGTCGGCGCGGTGCTGAGCGCGGTGGTCGTCTCCGGGCTCCTGCTGGCGACCGGTGTCCGGATGGTCCGCGCCGAAGGCGGCCGGCTGGCGAACCTGCTCTCCCTCCTGGCCGGGTCGGCGATCCTGGCGGCCCTCGGACTCCTGGTGGCGTGCGCCCGCGCCGAGGACGGCCCCTTCCGCGCCGTGGCCACCGCGGCCCTGCTGGTGGCCGGCTACCTGTCGTTCCTCCTCGTCTGCTTCGTCGGGTACGCGCTCCTCTACCAGCGGGTGGCGACGCACCGCCCGGTCGACTTCGTGGTCGTGCTCGGGGCCGGGCTGACGAACGGATCCACCGTCCCGCCGCTGCTGGCGGCGCGGCTGGACCGGGCCCTGGCCCTCGTCCGCTCGCAGGCGGCGCGCGGGCGGACGCCCGTCCTCCTGGTCTCCGGCGGCAAGGGCTCGGACGAGCGGCTCTCGGAGGCCGAGGCGATGGCGGAGTACCTGACGGCGCGCGGCGTACCGGGCGAGCGCATCGTGCAGGAACGCTCGTCGACGAACACCCGGGAGAACCTGGAGTTCAGCCGGGCCATGATGGAACGGCTCCGGCCCGGCTACCGCTGCGTCGTCGTCACCAATGACTTCCACGCGCTGCGGGCCGCCATCACCGCGCGCCGTGCCGGGGTGCGGGGCGAGGCCGCCAGCGCCCCCACGGCGGCCTACTACTGGCCCAATGCGACGCTGCGGGAGTTCGCCGCCGTCCTGACCGCCTACCCCGTCACGAACCTGGCGGTCTGCGCGGTACTCGCCGTCGCCGGGGCGCGGGCCGCCTGGAGCTGACCGGCGCCGACACCGGACCGCCCGTCCCGGGCCCCTGCCCGGACCTCGTACGGCCGCACGGCGGTACCCGGATGCGCACGCGGCGGCGGCTCCCTTCACCGGGCGCACCCGTCCGGCCTCCCGCCTACCCGCGGCGGAGGGAGCCCACCACCGCGGACAGGTCCCGGTCGGCGATCGACGGGTCCGCCAGGAGCACCGCGCGGGCCGCCGACAGGACCGGACCGCCGCCCGCCAGGGCGAGGTCCTTGGCGGCCAGGCGGACCGGGAAGTCCGCGTCCGTGCTGAGCGCCCGGGCCACCACCCCCGCGAGCGGCCCGGCTGCCAGCACCCCCTGCGCCAGCTCCTGCGGCACGCCCAACTCCTCGGCCACCGAAAGGACTTCGGCGACAACCGTGACCGAGGCGACGATCGCGCCGATCACCACCACCTTCAACGCCGCGCCCGACCCCGGCCCGCCGCAGCGCCGCACCCGGCCCAGCAGCTCCAGGACGGGCTGCGCGACGTCGAGGTCGGCGTCCGTGCCGCCCGCGAACACCACCAGGTCGCCCGTCGCCGCCGGGCCCACGCTGCCGACCACCGGCGCGTCCACCAGTCCGACGCCGTCGGGGAGTCCTGCACGCAGCCCGGCGGTGGCGTCCGGGCCGATCGAGGACATGTCGATCCACAGCGTGCCCGGCGCCAGCTCCGGCACGAACCGCCCGGCCACGTCGGCGACGGCCTGCGGGTCGGACAGCATGGTGACGACGACGTCCGCGCCCCGCACCGCCGCTGCGGGCGTGGCGGCCTCGACGAGGCCGTCGGCACGGCCGGGGGAACGGTTCCAGACGGTCAACGGGTGTCCGGCGGCGGCGAGTCGGCGGGCCATCGGCAGGCCCATCCGGCCCAGCCCCAGAAAAGCGATCTTCTTCATGGCCACCACGCTAGGCAGTCACCACCCAGGCGACAAACGAATGTCTCGCATGGTACCCATGCCGGATGGACATGGCTTGGCTGGACGTCTTCCGCACCGTCGCACACCTCGGCTCCTTCACCGCCGCCGGTGAGCGGCTGGGCTTCACCCAGTCCGCGATCTCCCGCCAGATCGCCACCCTGGAAGCCGAGTTGGGCACTCCGCTGTTCGACCGCCTGCCCCGCGGCGTACGGCTCACCGAACACGGCCACGCCCTGCTGCCGCACGCCGAAGCCCTGTTGGACCGCCTCGACAGCACCCGGCGGGACCTGGCCGCGCTCACCGAACTCACCGCCGGACGACTCCGGGTGGGCGCCT
The DNA here is from genome assembly GCF_044453265.1 of Kitasatospora sp. NPDC051705. Lineage (NCBI taxonomy): Bacteria > Bacillati > Actinomycetota > Actinomycetes > Kitasatosporales > Streptomycetaceae > Kitasatospora > Kitasatospora sp. NPDC051705. The sequence goes on from NZ_JBITCO010000001.1 coordinate 173,090, forward strand.
TCGACAGCGCCAACGCGGCCCTCGTCCCCGGCGCCCTGGCCGCGTTCCGCACCGCGCACCCGCAGGTGGCGATCAGCCTCACCGAAGGCCTTTCGGCGCACCTGCTCGACCTGCTCGGCACCGGCACGATCGACCTCGCGGTCGTCGCCTCGTACGCGGAGGACGCCTACGACCGCGAACGGTTCGAGCTGCAACCGCTGCTGGCGGATCCCGTACTGGTCGCACTCCCCCGGGGCCACCGCCTCGCCCGCCGACGGCGCCTGCGCCTGGTCGAACTCGCCGACGAGTCCTGGATCGCCGCCAGCCGTCACGCCGAGTCCACCCTCCTCGCGGCGTGCCTGCGCAGCGGCTTCCAGCCCCGGATCGAGTACGCCGTCGCCGCCTGGACCGCCAAACTCGGCCTGGTCGCCGCCGGGCTTGGCCCGACGCTGATCCCCTCCCTCGCCGCCCGGGCCGCCCGCGCCGACCTCGCCCTCGTCCCCCTCCACCCCGACGACACGCCCGTCCGGCACGTCTACACGGCCACCCGGCGCGGGCAGCGCCCACCGCCCGCGGCGGCGGCCTTCGCGGACCTCCTGCGGGCGGCGGCGGAGGCACGGCAGTAGCGGAGCTCCCGGCCGGCGGCGTTTCGCGAGGTCGGGCTTGGCCTGCACGGGGCGGGCTGAGACGATCGGCGGAGCCGTGTCGACCGACACGACGGAGACGGGAAGAAACATGATCAGTCTCGTACTGGTGGGCGCCCTGGTGCTCGCCGTCGGCGGGTGCGTGTGCGTGGTGTGGGCGGAGCGCGGCGGGCCGCCGTGGGTCCGGACCGTGGCGACCGTGACCCTCGCCGCTGGCGAGTTGGTGCGCCTGGTCGGCCGGAACCGGCGGCGGAGCATCAGGCGGAACACCAACAGTGGCGGCGGTGACTAAGGCTGTGGCTGAGGGGCGCTGAGGCGGACCGGACCCGCGCGCCCGGGGAACGCCGGCGCCGGGGGCCATCCCGGGGATCCCGCGTGGCGTGTCGGGCGGCGCACCGCGCGGCACCGACGGGGCGGCGAGGTCAGAATGAGGCATGCGAGCAAGCCCCGACCCGGCCGGTCCGCCGCCGGTGGCACCCGGTCAGGCCGCCGAGCGCGGCGAGCACTGGTGGCCTGTGGCGTCGGCCGTCACCGCCACCGCGCTCCTCCATGTGGCCCTGCCCACGACGTACCGGCTGGACCCCGTCTGGGTGGTCCCGGTGGTCATGTTCACCCTGCTGGTGACACTGATCGTCGGCGACCCGGGGAGGATCGACCGTCAGAAGGTCTGGCTGCGGGTGGTCACCGAGACCATGATCGCCTTCGTCACCGGCTCGAACCTGTACGCCGGGGTCCACCTGGTCTCCGACATCCTGACCAACAACAAGCTGTTCGCCAACAACGCCACCGGCCTGCTGGCCACCGGCGGCGTGACCTGGGCGACCAACGTGATCGCCTTCGCGCTCTGGTACTGGGACCTGGACCGCGGCGGCGCCGCCGCCCGCGCCCACCGGCCCTCGACGAAACCGGCGTTCGTGTTCCCCGAGATGCAGCACACGGGCCACGCGCCGGCCGACTGGGTGCCGCGCTTCGTCGACTACCTGTCGCTGTCGTTCTGGACGGCGACCGCGTTCAGCCCGACCGACGTCTCCGCGATCAAGCCGTGGGCCAAACTGCTGATGATGGTGGAGGCCGCGACCTCCCTGATCGTGGCCACCCTGGTGATCGCCCGCGCGATCAACATCCTGCAGTGAGCGGGACGCGGCCCCGGCGACGGAGGCCGGGGCCGTCGGCCCGCGAGCCGACCTGCCGGCCGGACTCCGGCACCTCAGGGCAGCAGGAGCCCCCAGTAGCCCGCCCACGGGACGAACACCGCGCTGGACAGCAGGAGCAGGCCGAGCCGGGCCCGACAGCCGGACGACAGGGCGCGGTGCCCGCGCAGGCCACCGACCGCGGCGAGGCCGGACGCGCCGACGGCGAAGACGGCGCACAGCTGCAGGGCCGCCCAGACGACGGGGCGGCCGAGCAGCACCGGCCCGGTCAACTGTGCGGCGGTGACCGCCAGGAACAGCAGGTAGCCGAGCGCGCCCACGGTGGCCGCCGATCCAGCCAGCGCCCCCACCCAGGCCCCCTCCGAGCGCCCCCAGAGACCGACCCGGGACGGCTGGACGCCCGGACGGGAGCGCAGCGCCGCGACGGCGGCGAGGGCGTCGTCCGCGAGCTTCCCGTAGTCCCGGCGGGTGGTCGAGTAGCCGGCGGTGCGCTTGTCGTAGACCAGCGTCGTGACGCCGCGCCGCGCGTACGCCGCCGCGGCGTCCTCCAGGTCGGTCACCGTACCGGGGCCGGCTCCGCCGACCATCACGAGGCCCGGCCCACCGGTGCCGGAGGGTGCGGGCGGGGCCAGCACGACCCCGTGCAGCACGGTGCCGTCGGCGCTCGCGAACGAGACCTCCGACCGCGCCGGATCACCCGCCCCGGCTGCCGCGACCGCCGGGGCCGCCGGGGCCGCCGGGGCCGCCGGGGCCGCGGACGGTGCAGCGACGGCTGTGGGTGCCAGGAGCGCCAGGAGCGCCGCCAGCAACCCGAGTAGCGGGAGCAGCGCCCGCAACGGGAGCAGCGGGAGTGCCGACGGCCCGGTGGCTCCGACTCTCCGGTGTCCTTCCCTCGTCCGAACCGCCCGCGCGTGGATCCCCGTACCTGTCACCCTGTCCTCCAGCACCGTGTCCGGGCCCCCATGGCCGGTGTGTCAGTGCTCCGATCCTTCTCCCGCACGGGGCCGACGGGCATGGCGACGGCACCCGGATCCGGGGTGGGGACAACCTCCGTAGCGTGGTGCCGAAGCCGCGCGGTCAGCGGGCAGTCGCGGTCAGGGGGCGGCCGCCGTCAGCGGGCGGCCGCCGTCAGCGGGCGGCCGCCGTCAGGGGGCGACCGCCGTCAGGGGGCTGCGAAGAGGCGGGGGAAGGCTGGGGCCAGCCAGGGGCGGCGGCCCCAGGCGAGGACCTTGCCGCGGGTGAGGGCGGCGGTGGCGGTGTAACGGCCGAGGGCGATCAGGAGGAAGGCGACCGGCTCGGTGAGGATCGTGCAGTCCGGCCGGCGCGGCGGCTCCTGGGTGACCACGGCCGCGCCGTCGGTGAAGGTCACCGCGAATCCGCGCAGGCCGCGGATCCGCAGCCGGTAGCAGGCGTTGTGACCGGCCGCGGTGCGGGCGTCCGTGACCCGGGGCATGGCGGTGCGCAGGAACGGCAGGGCCAGCTCGACCCGGTGCCGGTCGATCGGGTGCGGCCGCCCGAGGGCGACGGCGATGTCGTAGAGGTGGCCGAGCATGTGGGTCAGCAGGTAGGCGCCGAGGGTGTCCAGGTCCATCGGGCCGAGCGGGGTCCGCACCGGCTCGGTGCCGGCGCGGGGGCCGGCCGCCGCCGTGAACTCCCGTGCCCACCGGGCGATCTGTGCGCCGAGCAGGTCCGGGTCCCGCTCCGGGCGGGCGGCCAGCGAGGCCTCGTTCGCCGCGGCCAGCGAGCCCGGGGTGCCGTCCCCGTAAGGGCGTTCCTCGCCGGCGGCCAGGGCGGCCATCAGCTCGTTGGCCATCGCGAGGTGGGCGGCGGCCTCGGCGACCGTCCACTCGGCACCGGGTATCGGGGTGTCGCCGCGGCAGCCGGCGAGCAGGGCGACGGTCTCGTCGCCGACCGCGGTGAGCGCCTCGAAGAGCGCGACGCGCGCGTCGCCGGGGCGGCGGCCGGGGCCGTGGGGCGGGAGCGGGAGGGTCATGGTGGTGAAGACTGACCGACTCCGGCGGCCCTGTCCAGAGCCGTGGCGGGGCGGGGCGGCCGTGCGTCGTCGCTGCTCCGCGTGCGGGACACCGGCCGGTGTCCCGACGCCCGTCAGACGTCGTCGAAGGACTCGTCCTCGTCGCCGCTCACCACGTACTCGGTCTGGGCCTCCTGGCGGAGCTGCTCGCGCCGGGCGTGGCGGACGTCGTCCTCGTCCTCCTCCATGGCGAAGACGCCGGTGTCCCGGAAGAACTCCTCGTTCAGCGCGTCGTCGCCGCCGGCGCGCACCCAGTCGGCCAGGATCCGCTGCGGGCTCAGCGCGACCGCCGGGTTGCCGCGGCCCGGCAGGAGGGTCAGCTGGTAGGCCTCGCTGGTCGTGGTGGGCGAGCGGTAGGTGTACGTGTAGTGGCGGGCCTCGGCGCCGTCCGGGAGGCGGCCGAGGAGTCTCGCGTAGGCCTGCACCAGGCCGGGGTTGGCGAAGTTGCAGACCAGGACGGTCGTGCCGCGCTCGACGAGTTCGCGGACGGCGGCGACGATGCTGGTCTGGAACGCGGCTCCGTCGTTCCCGGTGCCGTAGGTGGCGGCGGACTGGGAGCCGAAGGTCTCGGGGCTGGCCAGGAAGCCGGGCGGGACGGAGTTGCTGAACTTGGGGAACGGGCAGTCCAGGAAGACGACGTCCTCACGGCCGGCGAGGTCGCACGTCGTCCGGAAGTCGCGGCAGGCGAAGTCCTCGATGCCGGCGGTGCCGCAGAGTTCGGCGATCGCGGTGAGCGTGGCCGTCTCGCGGGCGCGGATGGCGGCGAGGCGCCGGCCCGCCTCAGGGTTGAACGTGCCCTGCACGCCGCCGCCTTCGGAGAGCTTGGTCCCGCGGGTGCAGCGGTTGACCAGCCAGATGTAGGCGCTGACGGACCGCCGGGCGGAGACCGGGTAGGCGTCGGTCTCGGCGATCTCCCGCCGGCCGTTGGCCTCCAGGTGGTCCAGCAGGCGGCGGTAGGTGTCCGCCGGCGCCTCGTCCCACCGGGCCGCGCGCTCGCCGTACTCCCTGACGAAGTCGCCGCCGTGCTCCACCAGCGCCCGGTAGGCGCCGAGCACGTACGGGTTGAGGTCGCCGGCGACGACCGAACGGAACAGCCGCATACCGTCGTTGAGGCCGGGGCCGAAGGCGGTGGCGTTGAGGAAGACCTGCCCGGAACCGACGAACGGCTCGATCAGCCGCGGGAACCTCCCGCCGTTGTCGGTGAACTTGGCCCGGGCGACGCGGGCGATCACGAGCTGGGTGAAGTGCGCCCGGTTGTGCATGTTGCCGGTGTACGGGGACAGCCAGGCGAAGCGCCCCGGTTCGGGCATCCAGAGGTTGGTCATCCGGCCCACGTAGCAGCTGTTGGCACGGACGAACGCCTCGTACGCCCGGCCGTTCCCGGCGGCGAAGTAGTGGAAGCTCGTCGGGTCGTCCATCTCGCCCGTCCCGAACGGGACGTACGGGACCTGCATGTCGCGCGGGACGGGGACGCCCTGGACGACGGTGAAGCCGCGCGCCGGGACGCCGTTGCGCATCCGGCCGTGGACGCAGACGGCGCACGGGACGCCGTCCTGGTTCATCGCCCCGGTGTAGTCGCGCTCGAAGCCGCAGCGGTCGCAGTGGATGTGCATGATCCCCCTCAGGAGTCCGAACCCCGGTCATGCGTGGGAGACGACCCGAGGGTCCGTCTTCGGACCCGCGTCCGCGGGGCGACGGGGGTCCGAGGACCGACCCTAGAAGCCGCGCGCGCGGAGCGGAACGGGTATCACGGCACCGGCCGGGTGGACGGGGGCCAACGGCTCCCGCGTGCGCGGAAGGGCGCGCGCCGGGGCATACTCCAGCCTGTTGTCACGAGCCGTGGGGGGACTGTGCAGGAACGTTCGACCGGTCCGAGGTCGGGTCAGCCGTGGGACGGCGCGGAGGACGCCCGGCTGCTGGAGGGGGCGCGGCAGGGCCTGGGCCTCGACGGACTCGCCGCCCGGCACGGCCGCACCGTCGGCGCGATCCGCGCTCGGCTGGCCCGGCACGTGCCGCTCGCCGGGGCCACCGACGAGGAGCTGCTGCGGTGGGTGAGGTCCTCCTCCCCCGGGCCGGACGCCGCCGGCGCGGGCCGGGGCGGCGAACCGGGCGGCACGGACAGGGACCGCGAGCCCGGCGGCACGGACTGGAACCGCGGGCCCGGCGGCACGGACCGGGACCCCGGGCCCGGGCACGACGCGCCCGCCGCACCGGACCGGCCGGATCCCGCCGCGGCCGAGGTCCTCGCCCAGTGGCAGCAGCTGACCGGGCACGCCCTCGCCCCCGAGCGCCGGGCCGTCTTCCTCGCCCGCCCGGCGCTCGCAACGCTCGCCGTCGTCGACGAGGCGGTCCGCCTGGACGCCGGACGGCGCCTGTGGCGGGAGACCGGTCAACTGCTCCTGGAAGACTGGTCGTTGGAGTGCCGATGCCCGGGCGCCGCCACGCTCGACCCGCCGTGGAGCGCCGTCGCCGGGCACGACGAGGACACCGCACTGATCCTGCGCGAGCTGCTGGCCGCGGCCGTCGACGAGATCCCCGGGGAACGCGACCGCCGGATCCTGGCCCGCCGGTTCGGCGTGGGCGACCACGAGGCCCAGAGCCTCGGGCAGATCGGTGCCGCCCACGGGCTCTCCCGCGAGCGCGTCCGCCAGCTGCAGAACAGGGCCGTGCGCGCGATGGCCCGCAGCACCGCTCCCGCCATCGCCCGGCTCCGCGCCCTCCTCGCCGGGCTCGGACGGCTGGACGGACCCCTTCCCGAGGACGACGGTCCGTCCGGTGCCGAGCGGATGCTCGACCTGGCGCAGGTCCTGGTGCCGTCCTTGGCACCGCGCCAGGCCGTCGCCCTGCTGGCCGCCCTGGCCGGGGTCCGCAGGGCACCCGCCGACGACCTCGCGGCGCGGGCCGTGGCAGTCCGTGCGCTGCGCCACGACGCACAGCGCCGCGAGGCCACCCTGCAGAAGCGCGTCGAACGGGCCTTCGCCCGGTGGGAGCGCCTCGCGGAGTTCGTGCGGTGGTTCGGCGCACCCGGGAGCGCTCCCCCGCGCAGCGAGCTGACCGCACTGCGCCAGGCCCACGACGAGGACCCGCGCTCCGGTTCCTGGCACTGCCCCAAGCTCGGCCGGGACGTCGCGTACGAGTCGGATCCCGAGCTCCAGTTGATCCAACTCCTCTCCCACGCACCGCAGATCGCCTACTACCAGGAGCAGCCGCTGGCCATCGGCTACGACTTCGACGGGCGCGCCCGCACCTACTTCCCCGACCTGCTCGTCGCCACCGCCGACGGGCGCTGCGTCCTGGTCGAGGTCAAGGCGCTCTTCGAGATGGCCACCGCCGTCAACATCGCCAAGTACCGCGCCCTGGAGGGGCTGTGCCGCGAGCGCGGCTGGGGCCTGCTGGTCACCGACGGGCACCGTAGCCGTGCCCTGATCGAGGAACACCGACCGGACCCGGTCCTCGTCGACCGGATCGGCCCGCTGCTGACGGAGGGAGCGGTGCTGGGCTGGCCGCACGTGGTCGCCGCGGTCGGCGGGCAGCGCCCGCCCTGGCTGGACTTCACCGCCCTGGTACTGAGCCAGGGATGGGACTGGCGCACCCGGCCGTTCCGGCTGAGCGCCGGTGCCGCCGCGACGGCCACGACCGGCACGCCTGCCACCGCCGGCCGGGGCTCCGGAACCGACTCGATCGTCGACGCCCCCGCCACCCGCCCGACCCGGCCCCTCCCGAACTGACCCCCGTCCCGCTCCCCGTCCCCCGCTCCGCGTAACCCGCGCCCGCTCCCCGTCCCCCGCTCCGCGTAACCCGCGCACCGTCACCCCGGCACCGGCCTCCGACGGCCCGACCGCCCTCCCGCCCCGGAAGGGCGGTCGGGCCGTTTCCAGGTCCGCGCCACCCTGCCGCTGGACGGATCCGTCCAGTACCGCTTCCGTCCAGTCGGAGGCCCTTCCACCCGCGCTGAGCTGCGACGACAGTAGTCATCGCCACCAGGGCCCACCGCCCGGGCGGCACCGGGCGAGGCGTCAACCGCGCGAATGCGGGCGCCTCCGCCACCCCTGTCCCCCCTCCGTTCCGGGAGCCGTCATGCCCGCACGCCCTCGACGCTCGACCTTCACCGCCGTGTCGTCGGCAGCCCTGGCCCTGTGCACCGCCGTGGTGGTGGCCGGCTGCGCCGCCGCCCAGGCGGACACCCGCGAGGCCGCGGTGTCCGGCGTCGGCGCTCCCGTGGCAACCACGAACGCCGCGGCGGACGGAAGGACGGCGGCGGATCCGACCGGGGCCCCGGAACCCACGACCACCCAGACGCCTCCGGCCACCACGCCGTCGTCGGCACCGACACCGGCACCGACCGGCACTGCGGCTACGGCCACGGCACCGTCGGCCGCACGGCCGTCGGCCCCCGCACCGAAGACCGCCACACCGACGCCCCCGGCCGCCGCGGTACCGGTGCCGCAGGGCCCGGCCGGCACCGCCGCACCACTCACCGCCGCCGTCGCCCCGGCCGGCCTCGCCGCGCTGCCCATCGCCCCGTCCTTCGGCTGGAAGCCCGACGGCCCGTTGGCCAGCCAGGACGTGAAGGGTCGCACGATCACCCTCAACGAGTGCACGAGCGTCTCCGGCGCCGTCACCTGGCAGCAGCAGGGCTACCTCAGCGCCGCCCGCAATCCCGCGGGGCAGCAGCTGTTCGCCTTCCCCACGCCCGGGGCCGCGCAGGCCGCCTACCGTCAGCTGCTGGCCGACATGGGCAGCTGCCAGGACGCATCCCGCCGCCTCCAGGCCGAGCGTGGAGTCGCCCAGGACGCGACCGTCGCCCGCACCGCCCAGACCCCCGACGGCACCTCCTGGTCACGCCGTTGGACGGGAGCCGGCGGGCTGTCCGCCCCGGACCTGCAGACCAACCACGTCTACGCCCTCCAGCAGGGCGCCGACCTCACCCTCTTCCAGTTCGACGAGCTGCAGGAGCGGCCCGGCCCCGCCCACGACACCGGCACCGACGCCTCGGTGATCGCCGCCGTCGCGGCCCTCGGGCCCAAGGGCTGATCCCGTGCGCAGCCGCCCCTCCGTCTCGTCCCACCGCGTCACCACCCGACCCTCCACCCAAGGACTCCCCATGTCTGTGCTCAAGTCGACCTCCCGCCGCACGGTCGGCGTGCTCGCCGCCTCCTGCATCGCCTCCGTGGTGCTGGCCACCGTTCCCGCCCACGCCGACAGCGTCCAGGGCATCTCGTTCAGCTCGACCTCGACGGGCGCGCTGGGCAAGAACGCGGCCCCCGGCGGTCAGGTCACCCGCAGCCAGGTGATAGCCCGGGCGCAGGACTGGGTCGACCAGTACGTCCCGTACAGCTCCAACGGCCTTCAGGCGCCGTACAGTTGGTGGTCGGACGCACAGACCGGCGGCCGCTACCGGCAGGACTGCTCCGGACTCGTCTCCATGGCCTGGCAGCTGAAGGACAGTCCCAACACCGGCGGCCTGCCGTCGTACGCCAACGCGATCAACAAGTGGGACATGCAGCCGGGTGACGTGCTCAACAGCGACCAGCACGTGGTGATCTTCGCCGGCTGGCGCGACAAGAACGCCGGCACGTTCAACTACTACCAGGAGAGCAGCCGCAGCCGGCCGACCAACTACAACACCGACGGCAACCTCAACGCCTCGACGCTCTCCTCCCACCCGATGAGCGGCTACACCGCGCTGCGGTACAAGAACATCGTCGACGACCCGACGACGCCGCCGCCCGCGCCGTCGGCCAACAACCGGACGGTCGAGGCGATCGTGGGCGGCGCGCTGCACGAGATCTACACCGACGCCAACGGCTGGCACGACAGCGCCGTCCCCGGCGTCGGCAACCTGACCACCCTGGGCTTCGCGTACAACCCGGCCGGTCAGCGGGTGATCGAGGCCGTCGAGAACGGCGCCCTGCACGAGATCTACACCGAAGGCGGCACCTGGCACGACAGCGCCGTGCCCGTGTCGGGCACCATCGACACCCTGGGCTTCGCCTACAACCCGAACACCGGACAGCGGGTGATCGAGGCCGTCGAGGGCGGTGTGCTGCACGAGATCTACGCCGACGGCAACGGCTGGCACGACAGCGTCGTCCCCGGTGTCGGCGGCAACATCAGCGCCCTGGGCTTCGCGTACACCACGTCCGGCGACCGCGTCATCGAGGCCGTCGAGAACGGCGCGCTGCACGAGATCTACACCGACACCAACGGCTGGCACGACAGTGCCGTCGCCGGTGTCAGCGGCAACATCAGCACCCTCGGCTTCGCCATCAACCACGCCACAGGCCAGCGGGTGATCGAGGCCGTCGTGGACGGCACGCTGCACGAGATCTACAGCGACGGCACGACCTGGCGCGACAACGTCGTCCCCGGCATCAGCGGCACCATCACCTCGGTCTCCGTCAAGGTCAAGAACAACACCGGCGACCGCGTCATCGAGGCCGTCATCGACGGCACGCTGCACGAGATCTACACCGACGCCTCCGGCTGGCACGACGGCGTCATCCCCGGCACCCCGGGCGGCGCGACCGGCGTCTCCTTCGACCTCACCATCTGACCCACCCCGCCCCCACCCCGTGTGCCCGGTACGGACCCCCGTACCGGGCACACCGGCACATCCGGACGGCCGCCCCGGGCCCGGGCCGTCGAGGCTAGGCTCGGGGGATGATCGACGGCGATGGCGAGGTGACGGCGCCCCCACCGGGCCTGGTCGAGGCCGGAGATCGCCTCTGCGCGGCGCTCGAGCGCCACCTCGCCGCCCCCGACGGCCCCGGCGTCGAGGCCGACCTCGAACGCGCCCTGGACGAGCTGGACCTGGCCGTCTCCCGCCACCCCCGCCACACCGCACCCGAGGAGTGGCGGGCCCGCTACCTGAGGGTCCGGGACGTGTCCTGCTCGATCCGGCACGAGTACGGCCTGGGGGCGACGCCCGCCGACCTCCGCACGGCCCTCGCCCGACTCGACTCCCCCTGAGGGCACACCGGTTCGGACCCCTGTGTCCACCGGACACAGACCCCGCCGGGACACCCGTGCGCGCGGGCCCGGATCCGGGCTGTGGCGACCCGGTCTGCCGCCCGGAGCCGCCCGGAGCCGCCGCCGGGTGGCGGCTCCGGGTGGGCGGGGGTCAGCCGACCATCGCCGCCAGGACGCTGCGCCAGTCCTCCCCGGGCTCCGGGGTGAGCGCTGCGGACAGGGCCTCGGCGCGGTAGTGCCAGGGGCGGCGGAGCTCCGGGTCGGCGTCGGGCCGGAGGTCGAGCGGGCTCGCGGAGCCGAGCAGGCGGACCAGTTCGGTGCCGAAGTCCGTCCAGGAGACGTGCCCGCTGACGGCGTTGACGATCCGCCCGGCCGCCGGGTTCGGCTCGCCGACGCAGGCCGCGAGGGCGCGGGCGAGGGCGGCCGCGTGCACCCAGGACGCGCCGTACCAGCCGGGGCGGCCGTCGGGCGCCGGGGTCGGCAGGGTGATCGGGCGGCCGGCCAGGGCGGCCTGGTAGAGGGCGCCGGTGGAGCCCCAGCGGAGCTGGTCGCGCAGGCGCTGGTGCGGGCCCCAGACGATCGGGGCGCGCACCACGGTGGCCGGGCCCCGGTCGGGGGCCGCGGCGGCCTCGAACAGGATCCGCTCGCAGTCCAGCTTGGCCTGCCCGTAGGGGCTGACGGGCTCGCCGGTCGGGCCGCCTTCGGCCACGTCGGTGCCGGCCGGCCGCCCGTAGGCGTCGATGCTGCTGACGAAGACGAACGGGCCGCCGCGCCAGCCCTCGACGAGGGCGCGCATCGCGGCGAGGTCGACGGCGTGCTCGGTGAAGGTGCAGGCGGCGTGGATGACGGCGTCGACGCCCTCGACCGCGCGGCGCAGGCTGTCCGGGTCGGCGAGGTCGCCCTCGGCGAGTTCGGCGCCGTGCAGGGCCGGCAGGTGTGCGGACTCGGGGCGCACCAGGGCCCGGACGGGGCGGCCCTGGGCCATCAGTTCCTGCAGGACGGCGGCGCCGACGCCGCCGGTCGCGCCGGTGAGCAGCACGGTGCCGGCCCGGGAGCGGGCGCTCGCGCCGGGGCGGGCCCCGGTGCGGGCGCGGGCGGCGCGGCGCTCGTCCTCGCGGGTGGCGAGGAGCGCGGCGAGGGCGCGCGGGGTGCGCTGTTCCAGGACGTCCAGGCCGGTGAGCGGCAGTCCGGTGCGGGTGCGCAGGCGCTCGGCGAGCTGGACGGCGACCAGGGAGTGGCCGCCGAGGGCGAAGAAGTCGCCGTCGGCTCCCGGGGTGGTGCCGAGGAGTTCGCCGAAGGCCGTCCGGACGGTGTCGAGCGGGCCGCGGGCGTCGGGGGCGGCCGGGGTGGCGCCGGGCAGCCGGCCGCGGTCGGGGGTGCCGTCGGGCAGCCGGGGCAGCGCGTCCACCAGGGTGACGGCGCGCGGGAGTCGGCCGGGGGCGAGGTGGCGGCGCAGGGCGGCGCGCAGCTCGCTGCCGGTGGGGGCGACGGGGCCGCGCACCACGGCGTAGGCGAGCGGCGGGCCGTCGGCGGCCTCGACGACGGCGGCCTCGACCACCCGGGGGTCCGCGGTCAGCGCGCTGACGACGGGGTGCGGGGCGCCGGCCAGCAGTGCGCCGGGGAGCGCCGAGAGCGGCCGGTCGGCGTCCTCGGCGACGGCGCCGAGCAGCCGGGCGAAGGCGTCCAGCAGCCGCCCGGCGGTGGCCTCGTCCAGGGCGTCGCGGTCGTGCTGGACCAGGCAGCGCGGCTGCGGGCCGTCCTCGACCAGCAGGGCGAGGCCGAACTTGGCGAGCCCCAGGTCGAGTTCGACGTTCTCGCTGGTGAGCCCGGGCAGCGTGAGCGGCTCGGCGGGGTGGACGAGGTCGCAGCTGACGGAGAGCAGCGGGGTGCCGTCGGCCCCTCGGGCGGCGCTGCCGAGGCGCTCGACGACCAGGTCGAAGGGCACCTCGTGGTGCTGCTGGGCGTCGAGCAGGGCGGCACGGACCAGGCCGAGGGTGTCGGTGAAGGTCGGGTCGCCGGCGAGGTCGGTGCGCACCGCGAGGGTGTTGACCCCGAGGCCGACGGTGCGCCGCAGTTCGGGCCGCAGCCGCTGGCCGCTGGCGCAGCCGAGGGTGAGGTCGGTGCGGCCCGCGGCGGTGGCGAGGGTGGCGAAGGCGGCGGCCAGGACGACGGCGAACAGGGTGGCGCCGTGCCGGGCGCCGAGCCGGCGCAGCCCCTCGACGGTGGCGGGGGTGAGCGGTGCGGTGTGCAGGGCGGCCCGGCGTTCGCGGGCGCCGGCGGGGACGGGGCGCAGCAGCGGCAGCGGGCGGGCCCCGGCGAGCCGGGCGGCGCGGGCGTCGGCCGCGGCGGTGAGCTCGGCGTCGCGGGCCCGCTCGCCGCGGGCGTACTCGGCGTACGTCGGCCCGGGCTGCGGGAGTCGGGGGGCGTGGCCGTCGCGTGCGGCGGCGTAGAGGGCGGCGAGGTCGGCGGCCAGCACCGGCAGCGAGCCGCCGTCCACGGCGATGTGGTGGATGGTCAGCAGCAGGGTGTGGTCCTGCGGCCCGTGGCGCAGGAGCAGGGCGCGCAGCACCGGCCCCGCGGCGAGGTCGAAGGGGCGGGCGGCCTCGGCGGCGAGCAGGGCCGGGGCGTTGTTGCCGGCGCCGTCCTCCCAGGTGGCGTCGACGGTGCGCAGCGGCACGGGGGTGACCGGGTCGGTCTGCTGGTGGGGCTGGTCGCCGTGGCTGCCGTACCGGGTGCGCAGGACGGCGTGGCGCTCGGTGAGGCCGGTGAGGGCGGTGGCGAGCGCGGCGGGGTCGAGCGGTCCGCGCAGGCGGGTGGCGAGCGGGACGTTGTAGAGGGCGCCGCCCTGGCCGAGGTGCTCCATCAGCCACATCCGCTGCTGGGCGTGGGAGAGCGGGGCGGGGCCGTCCTCCGGGGCGGCCGGGCGCGGCGCGGCGGCGGGGCGGTTGCGGCGGGCGCGGCGCAGCAGGTCCGCCTGGTCGGCCTGGTCGCCGGCGGCCTGCGGGGCCGGGGACGGCGTGGTGTCCGTACGCGGCGTGGTCGCCTGACCATCGACCGGCTGACCATCGGCCGGCTGCCCGTCGATCGGGTACCCGTCGGCCGGCTGCCCGTCGGCCGGGTGCTCGGTGGCGTTCATCGGGCGGCTCCTTCCGCAGTGTGGTCGTGCGCCGCGCGCAGGGCGCGTTCGAGCAGGTCGGCCTGCCCGGCGACGGTGGGGTGGCCGAGGAAGTCGGCGAGCGAGAGCTCCACGCCGAGGTCCTCGCGCAGGTCGTCGACGACCCACATGGCGAGCAGCGAGTGGCCGCCCTCGGCGAGGAAGTCGGCGCCCGGGTCGGTGATCGGTCGCTCCAGGGCGCGGCTCCACGCGTCGGCGACGGCCTGCTGGATCGGGGTGAGCGGGGCGGCCGTCCGACCGCCGGCCGGGGTGTCGCCGTCCGCGGCGGCCAGGGCCCGGCGGTCGATCTTGCCGCTGCCGGTCAGCGGGAGCGCGTCGAGGACGTGCCAGGCGGTGGGCACCAGGTGGGCGGGGAGCCGGTCGGCGAGGCGGGCGCGGAGCGTGTCGGCGGCGGCGCGGCTGCCCTCGGCGAGGACGAGGCAGGCGGTGAGGGCGGCGTCGGGGTGGCCGGCGCGGCGGACCACGACGGCGGCCTCGGCGACCTCGGGCAGGAGCAGCAGGGCGTGTTCGACCTCGCCGGGCTCGATCCGGAACCCGCGGACCTTGACCTGGTCGTCGGTACGGCCGTGGAACTCCAGGGCGCCGTCGGGGCGTTGGCGGACGAGGTCGCCGCTGCGGTAGGCGCGGCCGGTGCCGGGGAGGTCGCGGAAGCGCTCGGCGGTCAGCTCGGGCCGGTCGAGGTAGCCGCGGGCGAGCCGGTCGCCGGCGATCCACAGTTCGCCGACGGTGCCCGGCGCGACGGGGTCGAGCCGCTCGTCGAGGACGAGGGTGCGGGCGCCGCCGAAGGGCCGGCCGATCGGGACGGGCCCGCCGGTGCAGTCGGCCGGGGTGATCCGGTGCAGGGTGGTGAAGGTGGTGGCCTCGGTCGGCCCGTAGACGTTGAGGAGTTCGAGCCAGGGGAAGGCGCGCAGCACCGCTCCGGCGTACTCGGGGGACAGCGCCTCGCCGCCGACGGCCAGGGTGCGCAGCACGCCGAAGATCCGGGACTGCCGGGCGGCCAGGTGGTGGAAGAGCGCGGTGGTGATGAACAGCGTGGTGACGCCGAACCGTTCGACGTCGCGCACGAGGTCCTCGGCGGTGGGCCGGTCGGCCGGGGAGACGGCGACGGCGGCGCCGCGCGCGAGCGGGGCCCACACCTCGAAGGTGGAGGCGTCGAAGCTGACGGTGGAGTGGAAGAGCACCCGGTCGCGGGGGCCGAGCGGCACGGCGTCGGCGGCGGTGACCAGGTCGGCGACGGCGCTGTGCGGGACGAGGACGCCCTTGGGCCGGCCGGTCGAACCGGAGGTGTAGAAGAGCAGGGCGGTGGTGTCCGGGTCGGCGGCGTCGGGCGCGCTCACCGGGCGGGCGGCGGTCTCGGCGCCGTGCTCGGTGAGCACCAGGGTGCGCTCCTCGGGCAGCCCGGCCTCGGCGAGGAGGGTCTTGTCCCCGAGGACGAGGTGGGCGCCGGCGTCTCCGGTCATCTCGGCGATGCGCGGGCGCGGGTAGCCGGGGTCGAGCGGGACGGCGTGGGCGCCGGCCCGCCAGATCGCCAGCTGGGCGACGACCAGGCGGGTGGAGCGGGCGCAGAGCAGGCCGACGGCGCTGCCGGGGCCGATCCCCCGCTCGGCCAGGGCGGCGGCCAGCCGGCCGGACGCGTCGAGGAGCTGGCCGTAGGTCAGGGCGGTGTCGCCGTCGGTCACGGCGAGCGCGTCGGGGCGCTCCTGGGCGTGCCGGGCGACGAGTTCCGGGAGGGTGGCGGTGGGCATGGTGGTTCCCTTCCGGGCGCCCCGGCCGGTGAGCCGGCCGGGGCGCCCTGCGCAGGAGGTGCTTGCGGGCGGACGGTCAGGCGGTGGTGGCGGGCGTCGGCCGCCGTTCCTCCACCAGCCGGGCGACGGCCCGCAGGTCGGGCTGGCGCAGCACCAGGGGTGCCCGCAGCCGGACGCCGTACTCGGCCTCCAGGGCCTCCAGCAGTCGGGCGGCGGCGAGCGAGTTGCCGCCCGCGGCCAGGAAGTTGTCCGCCGGCCCGAGGTCGGCTCGGCCGATCAGGTCGCGGCAGAGCCGCAGCACGGTGCGCTCGGTGGGAGTGTCGCCGTCCTCGGTGTCCGGCGCCGCGGCAGCCCGCTCCTCCTCCAGGGCGAGCAGGGCGGCCCGGTCGACCTTGCCGTTGGCGTCCAGCGGGAAGGCGTCGACGATCCGGACGGCCGAGGGGACGGCCTGCTCCGGCAGCCACGGCCGCACCGCGGCGAGCAGGTCCTCGGCGCCGCCCGCCGGGGATCCCGCGGCGGTCTGGACGTAGGCGAGCAGGCGGGTGACGCCCGCCGAGGTCGCGGCGGCGACCACGGCCCGGCGCACCCGCCCGTCCCGTTCGAAGGCCGCCTCGACCTCGGCGGGCTCGATCCGGACCCCGCTGACCTTGACCTGGTCGTCGAGCCGGCCGTGGAACTCCAGGACGCCGTCGGCCCGCATCACCACCCGGTCGCCGGAGCGGTAGAGCCGGTCGACGCCCTCCACGCCGGCCGGCACGCCGACGAAGCGGCGGGCGGTCAGCTCGGGGTCGAGGTAGCCGGCGGCCAGGCCGCGGCCGCCGATGCGCAGTTCGCCCGCCTCGCCGCGCGGCACCGGCCGGCCGTCCGGGTCGGTGACCAGGACGACCGCGCCCGGGATCGGCAGCCCGATCGGCGGGGCGCCGGTGCCGTGGTCGCCGCCGGGCGCCATGGTGTGGACGGTGGTGGTGACGGTGGCCTCGGCGGGCCCGTAGGCGTTGTGGACGGTCGCGGTGACGTCCGGGCCGGGGGCGCGGCGCAGCCGGTCGCCGCCGACGGTGAGGTGGCGCAGCGCCAGCCCCCGCGGCCAGGGCCGGGCCAGCAGGGGCTCGGCGAGCGGGGTGGGCAGGACGGCGGCGGTGATGCCGGCCTCGCGCCACCAGTCGGCGAGCGCACCGGAGTCCCAGCGGACGGCCTCGGGGGCGACGACGAGCGCGGCGCCGGAGGTGAGGGTGGCCCACAGCTCCATCACGTGCGGGTCGAAGGCGACGCCGATCAGCAGGCTGTGCCGCTCGCCGGGGCCGAGGCCGGCCAGCTCGCGGTACCACTGGAGCAGCGCGCCGAGCGCGGGCTCCCCGACGGCGACGGCCTTGGGCGTGCCGGTGGAGCCGGAGGTGAGGACGGCGTAGTGGGTGCCGGCCGGGACCTGCACCTGCTCGCCGGGGACGAGGGCGACGGCGACGGGGGTGTCCCCGAGGTCGAGGTCCAGCGTCCGGTGCTCGCCCTCGGGCAGCACCGCCGGGTCGCCGACCAGGCAGGCGGGCCGCAGCTGTTCGGCGACGGCCTGCAGCCGGCGCTCGCCGGGGCGGGGGCCGAGCGGCAGGTGGACGGCGCCGAGCTTGGCGGTGGCCAGGGTGACCGCGGCGAGGGCGGCCGAGTGGCCGAGGCAGACGCCGACGAGGTCGCCCGGGCGGACCCGGTCGCGCAGTTCGTCGGCCACGGCGTCGGCGAGGCGGTCGAGTTCGGCGTAGCTGTGGGTGCGGGCGCCGTCGATCAGGGCGGGGGCGTCCGGGGTGCGGTGCGCCCAGGTGGTGAACAGGTCCAGGACCGCACCGTCCTGGTGCGGACGGCCGTACCCGATGCTCAGGTTTTCCATCATCGTCTCCAGGTCTCGACGGTTCGTCAGTTCAGGCCCATGGCCCGGGCGACGATCACCTTCTGGACCTCGGAGGTCCCCTCGATGATCGTGGTCATCCGCACGTAGCGGTACAGGAACTCCAGCGGGTGGCCGCGCACCCAGCCGGTGGCGCCGTGCACCTGGAGCGAGCGGTCGACCGCGCGGACGGCGGTCTCGGAGGCGGTGAGCTTGGCGAGCGCCGCGTTCTCGGGCGCCTCGGTGCCCTCGTCGACGAGCCGGGCGCAGGCGAGGGTGAGCAGCTTGGAGCACTCCACCTCGGCCCGGGTGGCGACCAGGTGCTCCTGGACGTGCTGGTACTCGCCGATCACGCGGCCGAAGGCGCGCCGCTCGCGGGCGTACTCGAGGCCGACGCGCAGCGCGTACTCGGCGATGCCGTTGCACATCGCGGCGACGACCAGGCGGCCCCGGGAGAGGCTGTCCATGGCGAGGGCGGTGGCCGCGCCGACGCCCTCCTCGCCGCCGATCACGGCCTCGGTGGTGACGGTGACGCCGTCGAGCAGCAGCTCGAACAGCGGCTCGCCGGACATGCCCTCGTAGCGCTGGCCGAGGCGCAGGCCCGGCTGGTCCATGGGGAGCACGAAGGCGGTGGCGCCGGCGGTGGGCCCGGCGCCGTCGCCGAGGTCGGTGGCGGCGACGACCAGGGCGATGCCGGCGTGGCCGGCGTTGCTGACGAAGGTCTTGCGCCCGTTGAGCACCCAGCCGTCGGCGGTGCGCACGGCGGTGGTGGTGAGGCGGAACGCGTCGGAGCCGGCGTGCGGCTCGGTGAGGGCGAGGCAGCGGGTCTGCTCACCGCGCACCAGCGGGACGAGGTGGCGCTCGATCTGTTCGGGCGTGCCGTGCCGCAGCAGCGGGCTGGGGCCGTCGGAGCCGGCCAGGGCGTACGGCGCGAGCGGGCAGCCGCTGCGTCCGGCGGCGTGGTGCAGCAGCACGACGGCGGTGAACGGCATGTCGGCGCCACCGAGCTCCTCGGGGTAGTCGCCGGCGTAGAAGCCGAGGGCGGCGGAGCGCTTGCGGACGTAGGCCCGCAGGTCGGACGGGATCTCGTCGGCGGTCTCGGGGAGTTCGGCGGCCAGCGGGACGAGTTCGCGGCGGACGAAGCTCTCGAAGGCCTCGACGAGTTCGCGGTGGCCGTCTTCCAGGACGGCGGAGGGGGCGGTCACGGGGACGCTGCCTTTCAGTTCTGGCCGGTGAGGGCGCGGGCCTGGTCGGCCAGGACGGCGTGGCGGAACAGGGTGCGCAGCGGCGGGCGGCTGCCCAGGTGCGGCTCCAGCCAGGCGGCGAGCTGGGCGGCGAGCAGCGAGTGGCCGCCGACCTCGAAGAAGTGCGAGTCGGCGGTGAAGCGGTCGTGGCCGAGCACCTCGCGCCAGGCCGCGGCGACCAGCTGCTGGCCGGGGTCGGTGAAGGCGCTGGTCGCGGCGGACTCGGGCTCGGGCTCGGCCGCGGCCTCGTCGGCGAGGCGGGCGAGGGCGGCGCGGTCGGGCTTGCCGCCGGGCAGGGTGGGCATCGCCTCGACGGCGGTCCAGGTGGCGGGGACGAGCCCGCCGGGCAGCCGCTGGGCGAGGGCCGCGTGCAGGGCGGCCTGGTCGGGGCGGTCGGCGCCCTCCAGGAAGCCCACCAGGCGGGGGCCGGACTGCGGGTCGGTGTGCAGGACCACCGCGCAGGAGCGGCCGCCGAGTTCGGCGGAGGCGGCGGCCTCGATCTCCTCCAGCTCGATCCGGTGGCCGCGCAGCTTGACCTGGTTGTCGGCGCGGCCGAGGAAGGAGAGCCGGCCGCGCAGGTCGCGGTAGCCGCGGTCGCCGGTGCGGTAGACGCGCTCGCCGCCGAGGGCGGGCACGGTGACGAAGCGGGCGGCGGTGGGCTCGGGCAGGCCGAGGTAGCCGTCGGCCAGCAGGGCGCCGCCGACGGCGAGTTCGCCGACGCAGCCGGCCGCCAGCGGGCGCAGCGTCTCGTCCAGGACGTGCAGGCGCACGCCGTCGAGCTCGGCGCCGAGCGGGATCTCGCCGTCCTCGGTGAGGTCGGCGGCGCCGACCTGGTGGACGGTGGAGGTGACGGTGGCCTCGGTGACGCCGTAGGCGTTCAGCACGGTGGTGGCCTCGGTCAGCCCGGCCAGCGCGCGGGCGGGCAGCCGCTCGCCGCCGAGGACGAGCAGCCGGGGGTTCCACCGGCCGTCGCGCAGCGCCTCGCGCAGGTCCTCGCGGACGGCGAGCAGGTAGCTGGTCGGCAGGTTGGCGACGGTGACGCCGCGGGCGGCCAGCACGGCGACCAGCTCGGGGCCGGTGGGGACCTCGCGCTGGGGCACCACCAGGGCGGCGCCTGCGCAGAGCGCGGGCAGCACCTCCTCGAGGGCCACGTCGAAGGAGGGCCGGGCGAACAGCAGCACCCGGTCGGCTGCGGTGAGCTCGTAGCGGTCGGTGATCGCGGCGACGTACCCGGCGAGCGCCTCGCGCCCGACCAGGACGGGCTTGGGCACGCCGGTGGAGCCGGAGGTGTGGATCAGGTAGGCGGCGCCGTTCAGGACGGCGGCCGGTTCGGCCTTGGGGAAGGCCGGGCCGTCCAGCAGGGCGGGGGTGACGCCCTCGACGGGCAGGGCGAGCGCGCTCTGCCGGGTGGCGAGCACCAGCGCCGGGGCGAGCCGCTCCAGGAGCAGGCCGAGCCGGGCGGCCGGGTCCTCGGAGGACAGCGGCGCGTACACGGCGCCGTGGCGCAGGCAGGCCAGCAGGGCGACGACGCTGTCGGTGCCGCGCGGCAGGACGGTGGCCACCGGCTGGCCGGGCTGCACCCCGGCGGCGCGCAGCCGTTCGACCAACTGGTTGACGCGGCGGTCGAGTTCGCCGTAGCTGATGCGCTCGGTGCCGGCCAGCAGGGCGAGCGCGCCGGGGTCGTGGGCGGCGGCCGGGTCGAGACCGGCGGGCGTCACGGCGGTGGCGGGCGCGGCGGCCGGGGCGGGGTCGAGCGCGGCGAGCGGCGCGTCCGGCGCGTCGAGGTAGCGGCGCAGCAGTTCGAGCAGGCGCTCGGAGAGCAGGGTGGCCTCGGCCTCGCCGAAGAGGTCGGCGTCGTAGTCCCAGACCAGGGTCATGCCGGCGGCGCCGTGCTTCTCGCCGACCACCCGGCGGTCGTCGGGCAGCAGCACCAGGTCGAGGTCGAAGCGGGTGGTGCCGGTGTTGAAGCCCTCGTACAGCGAGACGTCGAGGTCGGGGGCCTGGACGTCCGGCAGGGCGGCGTCGTGCGCGCTGAACATGACGTTGAACAGCGGGTTGTCGGCGCCGCCGGTGTGCAGGCCGAGCCGGCGGGTCAGCTCCTGGACCGGCAGGTCCTGGTACGGGAGGGCGCGCAGCAGGACGTCGGTGACCTCGTCCACGGCCTCGGTGCCGGGGGCGGCCGGGTCCAGCCGCAGGCGCAGCGGGACGGTGTTGACGAACATGCCGACGGTGCCCTCGAAGCCGGCCGGGCGGTTGCCGACGGCGGTGCCGACGACGAGCTCGCGGTGGCCGCTGTGGCGGCGCAGCAGTTCGGCGAAGAGCGCGAGCAGGGTGCTGAACGGGGTGTGGCCGTCCTCCTTGCTGCGGGTGCGCAGCCGCTCGGCGAGGTCGGCGCCGATCGACTGGCGCAGCTGGCCGCCGCGGTGGCGGCGCACCGCGCCGGGCCGGGCCAGTCCGGGCAGGGTGACCTCGCGCGGGGCGTCGGCGAGTTCGCGCAGCCAGAAGGCGAGGGCGCGCTCGCGGGCGTCCGGGTCGACGGCGGTGCGCGCGTGCTCCTCGTACGAGGGCGCGGCGGGCAGCTCGTAGGTCTCGCCGAGGACGTGGGCTCGGTAGACGGTGAAGAGGTCGCGCAGCAGGATCGCGAAGGAGTGGCCGTCGTGGACGAGGTGGTGCTCGACGTGGATCAGCCGGTGGTGGTCGTCGCCGAGGCGGACGAGGTGCCAGCGCAGCACCGGCGCCCGGTAGGTGTCCAGCGGCTCCTCGGCCTCGGCGGCCAGCAGGGTGCGGAACGCGCCCTCCGGGTCGGCCTCGGCGGTGAAGTCGCTGCGGCGCAGCAGGGGTTCGCCGGGTGCGGCGACCCGCTGGCCGGGCAGCCCTTCGGCGCGGGCGACCAGCTCCAGGCGCAGGCCGGGGTGGTGGGCGAGCACGGCGGTCAGGCCGGCGTGCAGCGCGTCCTCGTCGAGGGTTCCCCAGAGGTCGAGGACGGCGGTGAAGTTGTACGCGCGACTGCCGGGCAGCATCTGCTCGTGCAGCCAGACGATCTCCTGCGAGGAGGAGAGCGGGAACATCGGGGACTCCCTTGTGTGGTGGGCGTGGTGGTACTGCGGTGGCGGGGCGGTGTGGGGTGGTCCGCCCCGGCCGGGGCCGGGCGTGCCGGGGTGGTGGCGCGGTCCGGCGGTCGGTGGCGTGAGGGTCCGGGACGGTCGGGGGTCCGTCGGGTCGGGTCCGGCGGGTCGGGGTCCGGGACGGTCGGGGTCCGTCGGTCGGTGGGCGGCGGCTCTCCGGTCGCGGTCCGTCGGTCGGTGCGCGGCGGGTCTCCGGTCGGGGTCGGGTCAGGCCGCGTGCAGGTGGCGGCGCAGCGTCGCCAGCAGGTCCTCGAAGGCGGCCCGGGCGGTGGCCTCAGGGAACCGTTCGCGGTCCCAGGCGAGCCTCACCAGCAGGTCGTCGCCGTGCGAGGCGGCGACGGCGAGCGGTGCGGCGAGCGGCCGCCCGGCGAGGTGGGTCTCCCGGCCGGGCACCCCGCCGAGCACCAGCGGCGGCCGGCGGTGCAGGTCCTCCAGGGTGAGCATGCCGTCCAGCGCGCCGGTCCAGGGCGCGCCGGCCGTGCGGGCGGCCCGGACCAGTTCGTCGAACGGGGTGTCGGCGTGGTCGAGGTCGTCCCACCAGGCGTCGGCGAGGTCGTCGAGGGCGGCGGCCCCGGGGTCGGCCGGGTGGACGAGGGTGTTGAGGAAGCAGCCCAGCACGGGCGCTGCGCCCGGCGGGCGGCCGCCCCACGGGTAGCCGAGGGCGAGCGGCCCGACCGGGCCGTGCAGCCGGTGCGCGGCGACCGCGGTGGCGTCCAGCAGCGCGGGGAAGACGGCGCTGCGGGCGGCCCCCTCGGCGGCGGGCAGCCGGTGGCTGAGCATGCCGGTGGTGGGGGCGGCGCCGCCGCCGGCACCGCTCAGGCCGCCGAGCCGACGGCCCCAGTGGGCCTGCGCGGCCGCCCCGGCGGCGGCGTCCTCGGCCGCCAGCTGGCGTTCGACGGCTTCGCGGTAGCCGTCCAGGGCGGCCCGGTCCGGCGCGGTCGCGGGTGCCTCGTCGCGGGCGTAGGCCTCGGTGAGGTCGGCCGTCAGGATGCCGAGCGACTGCTCGTCGCAGGCCGCGTGGTCGACGGCGACGGCGAGCAGCTCCTCCTCGCCGTCCGGCTCCCGGGCCACCAGCAGGCGCAGGGCGGGCCCGTCGGCGGGCCAGTCCAGCAGGGCCTCGCGCAGGGCCGAGCGGGCGGTGCCGCCGGGGGCGACGGGGACCGCCCCGGCCGCGGCGGAGGGGCCGCCGACCCGGAGCACGGGCGTGCCGCGGACGGTGGCGAAGCCCCCGCACAGGGCGGGGTGGCGGGCCGCCGTGGCGGCGGCCGCGCGGCCCAGCCGGTCAAGGTCGAGGGTGCCGCGCGGGTAGGCGAAGAACAGCGGGACGACGTCGGGGCGGCCCGCGGCGGCGAGGCGGCGGGTGATCAGGAAGCGCCGTTGGGCGCCGGTGAGCGGGAGGAGGTCCGTCGTGGCGTCGGCGGCGGCGGAGCGGTACCGGGCGAGGTAGGCGGCAGTGATGCTGGCGGGCACGGAACGGTCTCCGGTTTCCGGTGTCGGTTCGGGTCGGGGTCAGGGGGCCGGGCGCGCGGCGGGCTCCTGCTCGGCCGCCCCGGCGGCGGTGGCGGACCCCGTGGTGGTGGCCCCGGTGGTGGCGGCCGGGTCGGCCGCGGTGGTCGCAGCGGCCCCGGTGGCGGGCGCGGCCGCGGTGGCGGCGTCGGCTCCGGTGCTCGGGTCGGCTCCGGTGGCTGCCCCGGTGGTCGCGGCGGCCCCGGTGGTCGGCAGGTCCCGCATGCCGCGCAGCGGTGACAGCAGCAGGGGCACCGGGACGATCAGGAAGCCGGCCGCGCAGAGCCAGAGCGCGGCGCGCGGCCCGGCCGCGTCGGCGACGGCGCCGCCGACCAGGGCACCGAGCGGCAGCGTGCCCCAGACCAGGAAGCGCATGGTGGCGTTCATCCGCCCGAGCAGCTCCGGCGGGCACAGGCTCTGCCGGAAGCTGACCTGGGCGACGTTGTAGGCGACCGCGCCGAACAGCACCACCGCCGAGGCGATGCCGAACAGCAGCACGCCCGCGCCCCGGCCGGACAACGGCCACAGCACCGCGAACGGCGCCGTCACCACGGTGGCCAGCCAGATCAGCCGGGCCTGGCCGACCAGGGCGGCCAGCCGACCCGCGCACAGCGCCCCGGCCAGTCCGCCGACGGCGGAGGCCGACAGCAGCACGCCGATGGCACCCGGCGCCAGGTCGAGCACCCGCACCCAGAACACCGTCTGCACGGCGGCCAGGACGGCGCCGAACAGGTTGGACACCGCCGTGGCCGTGGCGATCGCCCGCAGCAGCGGGTGTCCGAGCACGAAGCGGACGCCCTCGGCGACCTCGGCACGCAGCGAGGCGCCCGGATCGGGCTCCGGGCGCGGCTCCTCGACCCGGATCCGGGCGAGCAGCAGCGCGGAGGCCAGGTAGCCGACGGCGTCGGCGACGATGGCGATCGACGCGCCGAGCAGTTGGACCAGCCCGCCGCCGAGCCCGGGCCCGACGATCTGGGCCGAGGAGCGGACCGTCTCGATCGCGCCGTTGCCCCCGACCAGCTGCTCGCGCGGCAGCACCGACGGCAGGAAGGACTGGTGGGCGACGTCGAAGAAGACCGTGGCCACCCCGGTGACCAGCGCCACCAGGTAGAGCTGGGCCATGGTCAGCACGCCGAGCGCCGCGGCCGGCGGGATCGAGCCGACGGCCAGGCAGCGCACCACGTCGGCGCGGATCAGCACCGGCAGCTTGCGCATCCGGTCCAGCCAGGCCCCGGCCGGGAGGCCGACCAGCAGGAACGCGGCGGTCTCGGCGGCGGTCAGCAGGCCGACCTCGAAGGGGGTGGCATCGAGCACCACCACCGCGACCAGCGGCAGCGCCACCAGGGTGACCTGACTGCCCGTCTGGGCCGCGGCGGCTCCCGTGAGCAGGAGCCGGAAGTCGCGGTGTCCGAACAGGCGGGTCGGGCTGGGGCTTGGCGTCTCGTTCATCAGTGCGACTCTCGGCCACCCCTTCACCGCCGGGCAACCGCCGGGTCCGTTTCCGGACGAACCGGGGATCGGCCGGATCACGCCAGCCCTCCGAGCTCCGCCCACGACCCCGCGGCGGCCCCCGACGAACCCGCCGGACGCCCCGGGCAGCCCGTCTGCCAGCAGGAATCCGCCCGGCCGCGGGGCGCCTCGGCCGGGCGGCGGCACGTCCAGACGGGAGTCCGCTATCCGGGCATCGGCATTCCGGCCATCGGACGCCCCCGCTCAACTTGGCCGGATTACGTGAAGCGCTGACCCTCCGTCATCTGATCGTGATACCGGCCGCGCCGCCGCCGGCCGTCAAGGACTACAACCCACCGATTCCGCGGACGGCGCGGTGACCTGCCCGAACGCCCCGGCCGGGCGCCGCCAGCGGCACGCCCCGCCCGGCCCCGCCCGGTCCGCCCGGCGCCGCCCAGTCCACCCGGCGCCGCTCAGTCCGCCCGGCGCCGGGTCACCGCCAGCACCGCCATGTCGTCGTCCCGCGGACCACCCACCCACCGCTCGACATCCGCCACCAGCGCGTCGACGACGCCCTGCGGACCGTCGAACGGACCGAGCGGCCCCAGCCCGTGCAGCGGCTCGTAGAACTCCCCCGCCGCGTCCCGGGCCTCGGTCACCCCGTCCGTCACCAGCAGCAGCGTCCGGCCCCGCGGGAACGGCCACGCCTCCGGAGCCGGGCGCGCCACGCCCAGCGACCCCATGCCCAGCGGCAGCCCCGGGTCCGCGGCGTCCAGTCGGCGCATCGGCTCCCCGCCGCCCAGCAGGTAGGGGCCGGGATGCCCGCAGTCCAGGGTGCGCACGACGTCCCCGCCCGGCGGGAACTCCACCAGCAACGCGGTGATGAACCCCTCCAGCCGCACCTCCTCCGCCAGCAGGCCGCTCTCCCGCACCAGCGCGCGCTCCAGGCCGTCGGCCAGCGCCGCGAGGTCCGGCGCGCGGTGCGCGTCCTCCCGGAAGGCACCCAGCAGCACCGACACCGCCCCGACCGCCTGCAGCCCCTTGCCCCGCACGTCCGCGATCAGCACCCGCACGCCGAACGCCGTCTCCTGCAGCGCGTAGGCGTCGCCGCCGATCAGCGCCTCGGTCTGGGCGGCGCGGTAGCAGGCCGCGACGGACAGCCGCCCCACCCGGGCCGGGGGCTCCGGCAGCACCGCCCGCTGCGCGGCCTCGGCCACCGAGCGCACCCGCTCCAGGCGTCGCCCGTACCGGTCCACCACGCGGTTCACCCAGACCCCGAGCAGGGCGGCGAACACCGTGTTCGCCAGCTCCAGGTACCCCGCCCGGGTGCCGATCGTCCCGTCCTGCACGCCCAGCACGAGGATGCCGGCCACGTTGGCGGCGCCCACCGCGAGGACGTCCCGCAGCGTCAGCAGCGCGCCGGCCAGTACGGCGGCGGCCGCGAGCATCGGATCGCCCCAGTAGTCGGCCGGGTCGAGCGCGTTCCAGACCAGCCCGGCGAGGATCAGGCACCACGGCGCGAACCGCACGTACGGCGGCCACTGCGCGGACCTCGGGCCCGGGGCCATCGGCGACCTGGCTTCCGTCTCGGCGACCATGCGGACATTCGGAAGATCTCCTTCCGATCGTAGGGCCTGTCCGAGGATTCCCGCCGGGCGTGCCGCACCGGGGCCCGGCCCGTGCGCCGGGCCGGCCGCCGTCCGGGTGACGCCGGGCGGGCGCGGCCGGCGGGGGCGGACGCGACGGGCGGGCCGGGCCCCGGCGCCCGCCGACCCGGGTCAGCCGACCCGGGTGAGCCGGGTGCCCCGGACCGGCGCCGGGTCCGGGGAGGGCACGGGGGCCACGGGGGCGTCGACGGCCGCGGGGCGTTCCTGGTCGGCGCGGTCGGGGCCGGCGAGCAGGATGGAGCGCTGCAGCCGCCGCAGTCCGGCGGAGGGCTCCATGCCCAGTTCCCGGACGAGGGTGTTGCGCAGGCGCTGGTAGGCCTCCAGCGCCTCGCCGCGCCGGCCGGAGCGGTGCAGGGCGATCATGTACTGGCCGTGCAGGCTCTCGTGGGTGCGGTAGCGGTCCACCAGCACGGTCAGTTCGGCGAGCAGCACCCGGTGCCGGCCCAGCCGCAGGTCCGCCTCGATCCGCTGGTCCAGCGCACAGAGCCGGGTCTCCTCCAACCGCTTCGCCTCCACCCCCAGCTGACCGCCGAGCGGGACGTCGGCGAAGGCCGGGCCGCGCCAGTGGCCCAGCGCCTCCGCCAGCTGCCGGGCGGCGAGCGGGAAGTCCCCGCCGTCCATGGCGCGGTAGCCCGTGCCGGCCAACCGGTCGAACTCCCGGAGGTCGACCCGCCCGCCGTCGCTGTTCAGCCGGTATCCGCCCGGCAGGGTGGTCAGGACGTCCTTGGCGCCCAGCCCCGCCGGGGTGTCGCAACTCCGTTCCAGCGCACGGTCGATGAGGTCGCGCAGCTGGAGCACGTAGGTCTGCACCGTGGTGCGCGCACTGCGCGGCAGCCGGCCGGACCACAGCTCGTCGGCGAGGGCGCGCGCCGGCACGACCTGGTCGGCCCGCAGGGCCAGCAGGGCGAGCACCTGGCGCGGTTTCGGCGCCGACGGCACCACCGACTGCCCACAGACCCGGACCTCCAAGGCCCCCAGCACCCGGATCTCCATGATGACCACCCCTATCCAGACGGATCGGCGACCCCGACGGCCACCGGCCGGCCGGTACTCCGCCGCCGTGCGACCGGCCGGCCGCGGGGGTGGAGCACCCGCCGCACATCCAAAAACAGGACGGGCGGTTTGTCAATACAAAACCGAACGCGCTGTTTGTTTTTGAACGGAGGATCGGCCCCCACAGCGCCCGGAGCGGGCGGGGAAGACTGGGGCGCAGAGAGCAGCGGGGTCGCCGGGGCGGCGAGCGGGAGGCGCCGGGGCGGCGGCCGGCCTCAGCCCTCGACGCCCGCACGGGACGAGGCCAGTTCGGCCGCCACCCGCCCGCCGCGGTCCGCCGCCAGGTCGAGAGTGGCCAGCACCCCGGGCACCGCGATGCTCGGCATCAGGTGCTGGTAGAGCGCCGCCACCCGGCGCTCCAGGTCCGCCCGGCCGGACATCTTCTGGGACTGGATCTGCACGCCCGTCCAGGCTCCGGTGACCAGCCAGGCCGTCTCGTCCGGCTGCACGTGCGGCAGCAACTCGCCCCGCTCGCCCGCCGCCGCCAGCACGGCCTCCGCCCGACTGATCCACCCGGGGGCGGCCCCGCCGCCGAGGTCGCCGAAGTCGTCCTGGCCGAGCGAGAGCCGGGCCCCCGCACTGAGCAGCGGGTCGCGCGGCATCAGGTGCGCCACGACCATGCCGAGGTCGACGAACTCCTGCAGCTTGCAGTGCCGTTCGGGGATCTCGTCACTGCCGAACTGCTCCTCGACGACACCCTGGGCCAGCTCCCGCTTCGACGCGAAGTGGAAGTACACCGCGCCGCGGGTCACGCCCGCGCGGGCGACCACCTCGCCGATGGTCGCCCCCTCGTACCCGTACTCATCGAAGACCGAGGCCGCCGCCTCCAGGATCAGCCGACGCGTCCGGACCGCCCGTTCCTGCCGCACCACCGCCACCACCCCGCCCGCAACGCTCGGCAAACAAAACCAAACACCCCGTATCTTACCCGCCGGTCAGTCGCCGATCCCTCGAGGCGGAGTCGCGTCCACCACCCCGGGGCGAGGGAAAACCGCGTGGACGGTATGGGACTCCCAGGCGACCGGCGCCACTCCGCGGGAAGGCAGAGACGGAGGACACCCCCTCACTTGCGGTCGCCCTTCACCCGGAACACCCTTTCGTGATAATGAACCTGTCACGCGATCCACACCCACTCCCCCGCAGGTCAGGACAGGTGAACCGACCCCCCGGCCGAGGCCTGCGACCACCGGCCGCCACTCCGAGCCACCGCGCGGGCACGCTCGGCCGCCAACGAACCTTCGTTCGGGCGCCTTGAAAACCAAACCGGAAGGTACGTATCTTACGAGCCCTGAGCAGCCCACCCCGCCCGTCACGGCCTTCCGGAGCGCTCCCATGACTCTGCTTGCCTACCGCGCCCCCGCCGACGCCCGCGCCACCGGCGCGACCCCCGGCAGCACGCCCGGCCTCACCGCCGACCCGGCCGCCCCGGCCGGCGAGACCGCCCCGGCACCGCGCCTGACCACGACCGTTGCCAAGGAGTACGTCCACCGGGCCTGCCACGCCGAGGTCTTCCTCACCGGCAGCGAGCAGTTGAACGAGACCACCTTCACGGTCAGCGCACAGTGGCCGCGCGCCCACACCTTCTTCAGTACCCCGGACGGCACCCACCACGACCCGCTCCAGGCCGCTGAAACGATCCGCCAGGCCGGCATCTACCTCGCCCACACCCGGTTCGGCGTGCCCCTCGACCACAAGTTCATGATGTGGAACCTCGACTACACCACCCGCCCGCGCCACCTGTTCATCGGCTCGACGCCCACCGACCTCACCATCGAGGTCAGACTGGTCCCGCGGGCCCGCCGGACCGGCAGCACCGTCGACTTCACCCTCAACACCGTCCTGCGGCGCGGCCCCCAGCTGGCCGCCGCCGGCCACGCCCGGTTCACCACCGTGCCCGACTCCACCTACCGGCGGCTGCGCGGCGCCCGCCGCGAGGCCGACCGGGCACCGGCACCCGCCGTCACCACCGAGCCGCTGGCTCCCGGGCGGGTCGGCCGGCTCCGCCCCTGCGACGTCGTGCTGACCCCGGCCGACACCCCCGCGACGTGGCACCTCACCCCCGACCTGCGCCACCCCATCCTCTTCGACCACGCGAACGACCACATCCCCGGCATGGTCCTGCTGGAGGCGGCCCGCCAGGCGGCCAACGCGCTCGTCTCACCGACCACCGTCACCCCGGCCTCCGCCGCCACCACCTACCACCGGTACGCCGAGCACGACGCCCCCACCACGATCACCGCCCGCCACACGCCCGGGCCCGACCGGGACGCCATCACCACGACGGTGAGCGGCTACCAGCACGGCGAGCCGATCTTCACCACGGTCCTGACCGGCCACGCCGACGGGCACTGACCGCCCCCGGCCGGGAGGGGCGCACCGCCCGCCGCTACCGCTCCGTACCCGCCCGACCGGCCCGGCGCCGCCGACGGCCCGCCCGGCCGTCCGTCCCCTCCGGCGCCCCCGACGGCCCGCCCGACCTCCCCGGTCGGACGGGCCGTCGGCGCATCGGGGACGAACCCCCGCCACGGACTGGCACCGGGCGAACGCCTGCGCGAGGATGTCAGCCCTTGGATCCACTGTTACCGGGAGTAGACAGTGCGTGAAGTCGCTTCGCAGCAGCACGAGTTGATCAGACTGGCCGACCGGCCGGGCACCGACGACGCCCCCGGCAGGGAGGGGCGCACCGGCGGCCGGAGCGTACGGGTCCGGGTACTGGGGCGGCACGCCCCCGGCTCGCTGCTCGGCCACGACTGGCTGGACTGCGAGATCACCGTGACCGCCGACGCCGCCCGCGGGCACTTCGTCACACTGGTGACGCGACGTCAACTCCTGGACTGGGAAGCATCACTGGAGCGTCTCGCCCGGGGTGAGGCGGTGCGCTGGCTGGACGAGGAGCACGGGCCGGAGCTGCGCATCGAGCCCGGCCGGCCCGGCGGCGTGTGGGTGACGGTCTCCGACGCCGAGGAGTCCGGCGTCACCCTCCGGGTCGTCCTGTCCCCCGCCCCGGGCTGGCTGGACGAGCAGCACGCCCTGCTGGAGCGCGTCCGGGAGGCCTACCCCTCGGAGGTGGTCGAGGTCGCCCCCGGCGTGCGGGCCTGGCGCGGGCGGCGGGCCGACACACACTGACCGACACGTACTGACCGACCGTCAACCACCGGTGGCGGGGACGGGCGGGCGACGGCCCCCGCCCGCCCCCGATAATGGCGTCATGATCGACAAGCAGCTCCGCGTCGTGCTCGCCGAGGACTCCGTGATCCTCCGGGACGGAATGGTCGAACTCCTCACCGCACGCGGCTGTGCCGTGGTCGCCACCGCCGGGACGGCGCCCGACCTCCTCGCCGCCGTCACCGGGCACCGGCCCGACGTCGCCGTGGTCGACATCCGGATGCCCCCCACCCACACCGACGAGGGCATCCGCGCCGCCGTCGAGATCCGCACGGCCGCGCCCGAGGTCGGCATCCTGGTCTTCTCCCAGCACGTCGAAACCGCGTGGGCGGCCCGGCTGCTCGCCGGTGGAGCCTCCGGCATCGGCTACCTGCTCAAGGAACGCGTCGCCCGCACCTCGGAGTTCGTCTCCGCCCTGCAGCGGGTCGCCGCCGGCGGCACGGCGCTCGACCCGGAGATCGTCAACGGGCTGCTGCACGGCGGGCGGCGCAGCCGGGTGGACACGCTCACGCCGCGCGAGCGCCAGGTGCTGGAACTGATGGCGCAGGGCCACTCCAACCGCTCGATCGCCGGCCTGCTGGTGGTCTCGGAGCGGGCGGTGGAGAAGCACGTGGCCGCCGTGTTCACCAAGTTCGACCTGCCGGCCACCGACGCCGACAACCGCCGGGTCAAGGCCGTCCTGACCTACCTCGCCGAGAGCGGCGGCTGAGGACGTCCGGCGCGGGGCGTGGTCCGGCACGCACCACGGGTGCGGGTCCGCCACCGACACGGGTCCGTCACGGATGCGCGTCCGCCACCGCTGCGGGTTCGTCACAGACGGACGGGCAGTTCGGCGGTGACGGTCGTCGGACCGCCCGGCGGGCTGTCCACCCGCAGCACGCCGTCCACCGCCGAGAGCCGCTCCGCGAGGCCGGCCAGCCCCGATCCGGCCGTCGGCGCGGCGCCCCCGCGGCCGTCGTCGTGCACCGACAGCCGGACCCGCCCGCCGGTCGAGCCCGCCGTCAGCTCCGCCGCCGTCGCGCCGCTGTGCTTGGCCACGTTCGTCAGCAGCTCGGCGGCGCAGAAGTAGACGGCCTGTTCGATCGCCGCGTCGGGCCGCTCCCGCAGGTCCAGCCGTACGGCGACCGGCACCGGCGACGTGGCGGTGAGACCGGGCAGCGCCTCCGCGAGGCCGCCGTCCAGCGCCACCGGGTGGATGCCCCGGGTGAGCCTGCGCAGACCGCCGATGGTGTCGTCGGTCTGGCGGCGGGCCCGGTCGACCAGCGTCCGCAACCGGGCGGCGTCCGGCACCCCGGCCCCGGCGGCCCCGGTGATCCCGTCCGGGACGCCGGTGAGGCCGTCACCCGCCGCGCCGGTGCCCGGGGCCGCCGCGCCCAGGGCGTCGTCGGCGAGCGAGAGGGTGATGGCGAGCGCGACCAGCTGGGCCTGGGTGCCGTCGTGCAGGTCACGCTCGAGGCGGCGCAGGCGGTCCGCGTTCTCCGCCAGCAGGGTGGCCCGGGCGGCCCTCAGCTCGCCCACCCGCTGCTGCGAGCGCACCGGGCCGAGCAGCAGCCGGGCCAGACCACGATCGGCGGCGCTCACGCCGCGCAGTGCGGCCGGCACCGCGGCCAGCACCGCGAGCCCGACCGGCGCCGCCGCCACGTCCAGGAGGTCCACCGCCCTCGGCCCCGGTTCCAGCAGCCGCACCCAGAGCGGGAACCCCGTCAGCCAGAGCGCCGCGAGCGGCAGACCGACCACCACCAGGAAGCCGAGCACCCCGAGCGGCAGCCGCAGCAGCAGGTAGAGCAGGGCCCGCCAGGCCACCGGATCGGCCAGCACCGCCCCGCCCCTGGCGAACACCCCGGATCGCCGGGGCCGTGCCCCCGGGGCGGGCACCCGCTCGGCGAGCAGGCGCCCGACCAGCCGCCGGTGCAGCCCGCCCAGCCCGCGCGCGCCGAGCAGCGCCACGACCACGAACGGCAGCCCGACCACGGTGAGCGAGAGCAGCGCGCCCGCGTAGAGGACGGCGACGGCGTACACCCCGCCCAGCACCCCGATCGGCAGCCCGAGCAGCGCGAACGCCACGTCCCCGCCCCGCGCCGACAGGTACCGCCGTCGTTCGGCCACCAGCCACCTCACCGCTCCTCACCACTCCTCACCGCTTCGTCGGCCCACCATCGGCGAGCCGACCCGCCGCGCCGCCCGCCTGCGCTCACTCCCGCTCACCGCCGACCGCCTCCGGCACCCCGCCGCCGACGGCGCGCAGGCCGGTGCCCAGGATCCCCGGGACGGTCAGCGCCGCCGCGCCCGCGAGGACCCAGGCGCAGGCCGCGATCGGGACCGCCGGCACCACCGAGCCGGTGACCGAGCGGGCGAAGGCGCCCGCGGCGGTGGCCGCCACCGCCGAGCCGAGCAGCACGCCCACCGCGGTGGTCAGGACCGCCTCGACGGCCAGCATCCGCAGCAGCTGGCGCCTGGTCGCCCCGACCAGCCGCAGCAGCGCGAACTCACGGCGCCGGTCGGCCGTCAGCGCGACCAGCGTGTTGACGGTCGACACCGCGGCGAAGCAGACCAGCATGCCCAGTTCCGCCCCGCGCAGCCAGACGTCCGTGGCCCGGGTGACGCCGGTGGCGATCCCGGCCGCCCCGGCCGCCCGCTCCGCGGTGCTCGTCATGATCAGCATGGTGCCCGACAGCCCGACCAGGAGCGCGACCGGCACCACCGCGGAGGACGACCGGGCCGCGTAGCCGCGCAGGTTGGCGTCGGCCAGCCAGCCCACCCGCGGGGCGAGCACCCGCACCGGCGCCCCGAGCACGGTGGCCAGGACCCGGGCGGCGAGCGGCCCGAGCAGGGCCAGCCCGACGAGCAGCACCAGCGCGCCGAGCATCGTCGCCTGCCCCGCCTTGTCCACCTCCCCGGGGGCCCTGGTGGCCGCGAGCCTCAGCAGCAGCGTCCCGCCCGCGAGCACGGCCACCCCGGCGAGCAGCCGCAGCACGCCCGTCCGCCGCTGCCCGGCCGTGTCGGCGGTCAGCGCCGCGGCCGGGGTGGGGCGGGTGATCCGCCGGGCCCCGAGCGCGGTGGCGGCCAGGCCGACCAGCAGCGCGACGCCCAGCGCGACCGCCATCGCGACCGGCGCGCCGGGGATCCGCAGGCCGGGTGCGGCCATCCCGCGCCGCTGGAGTGCGCCGAGGAAGCCCCGCGCGGCGAGGGCGCCGACCGCCCACCCGGGTGCCGCGACCAGCAGGACCGTCGCCGTGACCTGCGCCCGCAGCAGCCGGCGCACCTGCCGCGGAGTGGCCGCGACGGTGCGCAGCAGGGCGAGGTCGCGGAACTGCTGACGGACGGTGAAGCCCAGCGCGTTGACCACGACGAACAGGGCGACCAGCACGGCGATCTCGCCGAACGCCCCGGCGATCAGCATCACGCCCGGGCCGTCGACGGGTGTCCGGGAGACCGCGGGCGGGGCGGCGGCCTGTGCGGCGACCAGCGAGCCGAACAGCGTCAGGGTGGCCACCGCCAGCAGCAGTGCCACCGCCAGCCCGACGAACGAGGCCGGCCGGCGCCGGATCTGACCGACGGCCAGGGGCAGGACGGTACCCATCGCGCTCACCCGCCCAGCCGGGCGAGCCGCTCGGCGACCCGTCCGGGGCTCGGCCGGTCGAGTTCGTCGACGAGCAGTCCGTCGGCCAGCAGCAGCACCCGGTCCGCGTAGCCGGCGGCCACCGGGTCGTGGGTGACCATCACGCAGGTGCGCCCGTCCTCGTCCACGCCGGCGCGCAGCAGGTCGAGGACGTCGTGGCCGGTCGCCCGGTCGAGCGCGCCGGTGGGCTCGTCCGCGAACAGCACGGCGGGGCGGGTGACGAGGGCCCGGGCGATCGCGACCCGCTGCTGCTGCCCGCCGGAGAGCTGCCCGGGCCGGTGCCGTTCGCGCCCGGCCAACCCGACCCGGGCGAGCGCCTCCAGCACCCGGGCCCGCTCCGGCGGGGCCCCGGCGAGCCGCCCGGGCAGTGCCACGTTCTGCGCGACGGTCATCGCGGGCATCAGGTTGAAGGCCTGGAACACGAAGCCGACCCGGGTGCGGCGCAGCGCGGCGAGCCGTCGCTCGGGGAGCCCCGACACCTCCGTCGCACCCCACCGGACGGTGCCCCGGGTGGGGCGGTCCATGCCGGCGAGGCAGTGCAGCAGGGTCGTCTTGCCGGAGCCGGAGGGGCCCATCACGGCCGTGAACGTGCCCGGCGCGAAGGCCACCGTGACCCCGCGCAGCGCCCTCACCGCGGCCGCGCCGCGGCCGTACTCCCGGTGCAGCCCCTCACCGGTCAGTGCCGCGTCCGCGGCCTCGTCCCGTGCCGCCCCGACGGCGGCTGTCGTCATTCCGTTCATGCCCTTCATCCTGGGCATTCGGGGCGGGGGGATCGATGGGGCCGACCCCCGGATCCGGGGGTCGGGAAACCGAACCCCGGGTGGCCCTGGCGGCTCCGGGCGGTGCCGCGCGCGGCGCCTCGGGCGCCTCGGGCCGCGGGTCCGCGGTCCCGGCTCGGGCCGTGGGTCGGGCCGCGGCTCGGACCGGGCCTCGGGCCGTGCCTCAGGCCGCGATGAGCTCGCGCAGGTCGATGCCGCGGTGCAGGGCGCGCAGGTCGGCGTGGAGCGTGGACGGCGGCACGGCGAGCACGCTGCAGCGCGCCCTGCTCAGGCAGTGGCGGGTGACCGATCCGCGCAGCAGCCGGCGCAGCGTGCCCCGAGCGGCGCCCTGCCGGCCGGTGCTGATCACCAGCAGGTCGTCCGGGCGGTCGGCGAGCGCGGTCAGGGTCGGGCCGGCCTCGCCGCGCAGCACCAGCGGCTCCACCCGGACGCCGACCGGCAGGCCGCCGAAGGCCTGGTCGAGCGCGCGGTCCAGGCGGGTGCGGGCCGCCTCCTCCCAGGCGCGCAGCAGCGGCGGGCACGGCTGGGCGCGGTAGTTGCGCTCGCCGCCGACCGGGGTCCAGGCGAACACCGGGACGAGGACGGCCTGCCGGGCCCTGGCCTCCTCCGCCGCGCGGTGCAGGGCGGTGAGGCTGTGCAGCGAGCCGCTGACTCCGACGATGACGCGTGCGCCGTCCGACATGATCCTTCGCTTTCAGGTGTCCAACTCAGCCAATGTCTGCGAATAGATTGGCACACTTCACATGCAGCCTGCAAATCCAAGGCCGATGACGTTTTCGACCTTGCATCGCTCGCAGTGGCGACCCGCTCCTCCCCCGGATCCCCGGAACCGGGCCCGGGAGCCGGACCCCGGGCCCCGCACCCCGCGGACCGGACTCAGAAGCCGCGAACGGCCGCACCCCCGCGCAGCAGGGCGAACGCCTCGACCGTCTCCGCGACGGCCACCCGGCCGACCTCTTCGACGCCCTCCCCCGCCGCGAGCCGGGACCAGGCCGCGTGGGCCAGCACCTGGCGGACCGCCGAGTACTGGGCGGCGACCAGCCGGGCGGCCGTGCTCCCGTCCGGGTCCAGCGCCTCGGCGAGCGCGCGGGTGTCGGCGGCGACGTAGTCGAGCAGCGCCGCGGAGAGGCTCGGCGTCTCGTAGACCAGGCGGAGGAAGGCGAGCACCTCGGGGTGGTCGGTCAGCCCGGTGTTGGGGTCGCGGGCCGCGAGGCCGTCCAGGTGGTGGCGCTCCAGTGCCTCCAGTGGGCTGAGGCCGGCCGCGCGGTCGCGCACGACCCGGCCGGCCTCGCCGAGGTGGTCGGCGAAGCGGTGCAGGACCAGCTCCTCCTTGCTCCCGAAGTAGCGGAAGAGGGTGGGCTTGGACACCTCGGCGGCGGCGGCGATCTCGGCCACCGAGACCTGGTCGAAGCCCCGCTC
The DNA here is from genome assembly GCF_044453265.1 of Kitasatospora sp. NPDC051705. Lineage (NCBI taxonomy): Bacteria > Bacillati > Actinomycetota > Actinomycetes > Kitasatosporales > Streptomycetaceae > Kitasatospora > Kitasatospora sp. NPDC051705. The sequence goes on from NZ_JBITCO010000001.1 coordinate 209,684, forward strand.
CAGGAACAGGGCGATGGCGACCTCGGCGATGGCGCGCCGGGTGCGCTGCTTCTTGAGGGCCCGCAGGCCCGTCTCGGACTCGCTCGTACTCATACGCCGATCATAACCGGGAAACGTTTGTTACTCAGTTGCTTTTGTTACTCGGTTGCTATTCCATGGAGTCCATCGACGGAGCACAGCGACGACCGGAGGACGAACAGACATGACCACCGTGCTGATCGTGGGAGCAGGGCCGACCGGACTGACGCTGGCGTGCGGGCTGGCGCGCCAGGGAGTCGCGGTCCGGGTGATCGAGAAGGCCGACGCGTTCCACACCGGCTCGCGCGGCAAGACGCTCAACCCCCGCAGCATCGAGGTCCTCGCCGACCTCGGCCTGGGCGAGCGGCTGGCCGCCGCGGGCCGCACCCACCTGCCGTTCCGCAAGTACTACGCCGGCGAGTTCGTCAACGAGACCGAGCCCTTCGCCGACGCGGGGCCCACCGCCGCCGTCCCCCACCCGGCGAGCATCTGGCTGCCGCAGACCCGGGTCGAGCGCCTGCTGCGCGAGCGGCTGGCCGAACTCGGCGGGGCGGTCGAGCTCGGCACCGAGCTCGTCGACCTGAGCCAGGACGACGGCGGCGTGCGGGCGCGCCTCGCGGACGGCCGGACGATCGCCGCCGAGTACCTGGTCGCCTGCGACGGGGGCCGCTCCACCGTGCGCAAGCTGCTCGGCACGGCCTTCATCGGCGTCGGCGACCCGGAGCCGATGATGGTCTGCGGCGACGTCGAGGTCGACGGCCTGGAGGGGGGCGCCTGGCACCAGTGGTTCGGGCCGCAGGGCGTGTTCATGCTCTGCCCCTTCGAGGGCACCCGGCGCTGGCAGCTGCAGTCCAGCCCCGAGACGGACGCCGAGGGCCGGGCGATCGCCCCGTCCCTGGAGAGCTTCCAGCGGCTGGCCGCCCTGCACACCGGCCGCGCGGACCTCAAGCTCTCCGACGCCACCTGGCTCTCCACCTGGCGGGTCAACGTCCGCAGGGCCGAGAGCTACCGCACCGGCCGGGTCTTCCTCGCCGGCGACTGCGCCCACGTCCACCCCACCGCGGGCGGGCTCGGCATGAACACCGGCATCCAGGACGCCTGGAACCTCGCCTGGAAGCTCGGGTACGTGCTGCGCGGCCTGGCCGCCCCGGCCCTGCTGGACACCTACCAGGAGGAACGGCTGCCGATAGCCGCCTGGACGCTGGAGGTCAGCACCGCCGGCATGGACGCCGTCTCCGAGGGGATCAACACCCCCGGCATCGGCGTCGAGGCGGGCCGGGTGGGCGACTTCACCGGTCTCTCCCTCGGCTACCCGTGGAGCCGGCTCGCCGTCGACCGCCTCGCGGGCCCGGTGCGCGCCGGCGACCGGGCGCCCGACGCGGTCTGCACCGGCCCCGACGGCCGGCCGGGCCGCCTCTTCGACCACTTCGCCGGCGACCACTTCACCCTGCTCGGCTTCGGCGCGGCCGCCGCCCCCGCCCTCACCGGCCTGCCCGACCACGTGCGACCGGTCCTGCTCGACGACCCGGACGGCACCACCCGCCGGGACTACGGGATCACCGGCGACGCCCTCGTCCTCGTCCGGCCCGACAACCACATCGCGCTCACGGCCCCGGCCGACGCCCGCGAGGAGGTCCTCGACTACCTCGCGGCCCTGCGGTAGGCCCCGGCGGCCCGCGGGACACCGCAGCGCGGGGGAAGGGACGCCACGGAGCGGGACGTCGGCCGGGCCGACCTCCTGCTCCGGCGCCGCGGACCCGGAGGAAGGCCCCGGACCAGCCCGGGGGATCATGGTCCGGTGAGCCCGTCCCTCCGGCCGGCCGCGGCCGGCCGGCGATCCGACCCCACGCCCCAGGAGCTCGACATGACGACCACCCCCACGACCCCGCCGCTGCGCACCGCCGTCCTCGGACCGGGCGGTGTCGGCGGCCTGCTGGCCGGCCTGCTCGCACGGGACGGCCACCGGGTCGTCTGCCTCGCCGGCGAGGCGACCGCCACCGTGCTGCAGCGGGACGGACTGCACGTCCGCAGCGGGCGGTTCGGCACGTTCACCGCCCAGGTCGAGGCCGCCACCGAGCTGCGCGAGCCCGTCGACGCCCTGTTCGTGACCGTCAAGGAGACCGCGCTGGAGGCCGCGCTCGACCGGGTGCCGGCGCAGGTGCTCGGCGACGCCGTCGTGGTGCCCCTGCTCAACGGGCTGGAACACGTCGAGGTGCTGCGCCGGCGCTACCCGGACGGGCGGGTCGTGGCCGGCACGATCCGGATCGAGGCCACCCGGACCGCCCCCGGCCGGATCGAGCACAGCAGCCCCTTCGCCGCCGTCGAACTCGGCGCGCCCGTCACCGGGTTGGCCGAGCAGCTACGGCACACCGGCCTCGACGTCACGCTCCGCGAGGACGAGACGGCGATGCTCTGGAGCAAGCTCTCCTTCCTCGCCCCGTTCGCCCTGCTCACCACCCGGCACGCCGCCGAGATCGGCGTGGTCCGCACCGAGCACCGGGGCGAACTCGCCGCCGCCGTCACGGAGATCGCCGCCGTCTCCGCCGCGGCCGGCGCACCGGTTGACGCCGACGCCCTGCTCTCCGCCTTCGACCGGGTGCCCGGGCCGATGAAGTCCTCGATGCAGCGGGACGCGGAGGCCGGCCGACCGATCGAGCTGGACGCCGTCGGCGGCGCCGTCCTGCGGGCCGCCGCCGCGCACGGGGTCGCGACCCCGACCCTCACCCGACTGGTCCGCGAACTCTCCTGACCCACCCTCCCGTGCACCACCATCCCGTGAACCACCCTCCCGACCAGCAGGAATGACGATCCATCAGTTCGTCGACCGTGCCGACGGTCAAGGTTCACCCATGATTCACCCGCCGGGGCGGAACCGCCGGCCGCCGATCCGGCGTTGATCCCGGCGGGAGGGATACAGACATGACAAGGAAACCGTACCGAATGGCCGCCGCCGCGCTCGCGCTACTGGCCGCCGCCCCGCTGCTCAGCGCCTGCAAGGACGTCGACCAGGCGCTCGACTGCGGATCACGGGCCGTCAGCCTGGCCGGAGACGTCCAGGACCTCGCGTCCTCGGCCGTCAACGTCGGGCAGCTCAGCGACCAGGAGCGCCGCAAGCACACCGCCGACGCGCTGAAGAAGGTCGGCGACGACATCAGGAACCTGCGCGACCACAACAGCGGGGACAAGATCGACAAGGCCACCGACAAGCTGACCAAGGCCGTCGACAACGCCCAGAACGCCGTCTCCAACGGCAAGGTGCCCGACCTCGGGGCGATCACCGACGCCGCCGGCGACGTGACCAAGGCCTGCGCCGACTCCTGACCGACCCACCGGGGCGGGCGGACGACCACCTCCGCCCGCCCCGGCCTGTCGCCACGGCGGGCACCCCGCCGCACGGTAGGAATGGGCACCGGACCCGCACCGCACCCCGGAGGCACCGGTGAACGACCCGATCCGCGACCGGATCAGTGACCTGCGCGCCGAGCTGGCCCCCGGCGACGCGGCCCCCACACTCGTCACGGCACTCGCCGACGGCACCGCCCCGCTCGGCGCCCTGGCCGAACTCGCCGCCCAGCAGCAGCGGATCATCACCTCGGACCGGCGCAGCCTGCTGCTCCTCGCCACCCGGTGCGCCGACCGCCCGCTCGGCGCCTGGTTCGCCACCCTCGCCGAGGGCGAGAGCGCCGCCCTGCGCACCCTGCCCGACCTCGCCGCCGCCTGCGGCCTCGCGCCCGCGGAACTCCCGGCCCGCCCCCCACTGGCCGGCTGCCAGGCCTACCCGTCCTACCTCGCCTGGCTCGCCCTGAACGGCGGTCCCGCCGCCACGGCCACCGCGCTGGTCGCCAACTTCGCCGCCTGGGGCGGCTACTGCGCCACCGTCGCCCGGGCACTGCGGCGCCACTACGGCTTCTCCGACCAGGCCTGCGCCTTCTTCGACTTCTTCGCCCAGCCCGCCACCGCACTGGAGCAGCAGGCCGCCGAAGCCCTCAGTCCGGACGCACTGGACCAGCCGGCCCTCGCCGCGGCCCGCGAGCACGCCCTGCTCCTCCAGGCCTACGAGCACCTGTTCTGGGACACCCTCGACCGGCCCAGACCGTAGGGCACTCCGCCGTGGCCGACGACCGGTCCGGTCCCCGCCGCCGAACCCGGCGCCCACGCGCCCCGACCGGGCGTCCGGACCCGCCGGCAGCCGGAAGCACCCCACTGCCCACTCCGGAGGAACCCCCGTGCCCCACCTCCCCGTTCACCCCGCCCGCACCCAGCGCCGTTCCGGCGGCTGCCTGTGCGGAGCGATCCGGTTCACCGTGACCGGCGAGCCCGAAGACCCGCACATCTGCGGCTGCGCCCACTGTTCCCACCGGGCCGGGAGCCCGTTCCAGTGGTGGACCGGCTTCCCGCTGGCCGGCCTGTCCTGGACTGGCGACCACGGCGAGCCCACCTGGTACGACACCCACGCCGGAAGGACCATGCGCGGCTTCTGCCCCGTCTGCGGCAGCCACATCGCCGCTCTCGACCACGGCGACACCGCCCTCGTCGGCATCCTCGTCACCGCACTCGACGGCTACCGGGGCGACCCCGCCCACGTCCCGCTCAACCCGAACCGCCTGCCCGAAGCCGCCCCCTGGCTCGCGCCCGCCGCACACCGCACCGGCGACCCGTCGACGTCCGTCTGATCCTGCGCCGGGGGGCGCTCGCCCAGGCTCTGAACGGCGATGAGCTTGGACGCTTCGGTGCTGCTGATGCCGATGGCCGAGTTCGTCCCGCCCGACGGGCGAGCAGCTCGGCGGCTTCCCGAGGGTGTTCACCCACCTCGCGCCGATCAGCGCCGCCCTCGACCCCGACCGCGCGCCGGGCAGACCCGGCATCGCCGTACTCGGTGGGACCACCGCCGCCTGCGTCCGGGTCGGCGCCGACGGCCGGCTGGGTCGTGATCCGGCGTGTGAGCGGTGGGGACCGCGCCGGATGCGGGAGCCGGGCGCCGCCGTGGGAGAGCATGCCGTCATGGACATCGAATCGCTTGTACGCACCCGCCGTGCCCTGCACGCGGTCGCGGAGCTGGTCCTCGCCGGACCGCAGTTCCGGACCAGTGGCACGATCAGGCTGCGCGCCTCCGTCGGAGGTTTCGCCACCCGGGCCGAGCCGAAGGTCCAGGTCGTCGGCGCGGATCTGGTGGCGCCCGGGCAGCGCCTGTTCCTCGAGCGGACCACGTGCGCCGCGCTGGCGGCTGCGATCGGGGTCACGGCCGGTGCACCCGCGGGGCTCTACCAGGACGGATCCGGTGTCGGCCCCGAGGACGTGATCGAGGCCGATCCGCAGTCGGCGCACCGGATCGCGCAGGGTTTCGCGGTCGGCGACGCCGCGCTGCGCCGGATGTTTCCCGGGGCGGATCCGGTGATCTGGCCCGAGCACTTCGACATCGGCGTGACGGTGGACGCGGTCAACTACGGGGTCTCCCCGGGCGACGGCTTCCAGGCGGAGCCGTACGCCTACGTCGGCCCGCACACCCGGCAGCAGGGGAAGTACTGGAACGCGCCGTTCGGCGCGGTGGCCACGATCCGCGAACTCGGCGGCGTGGACGACGTGTTGGCCTTCTTCGAGCAGGGCCGCCGGTCGGTCGTCTGATCGCCGCTGCCGGCCGTAGGCCCGGGGCGGGCGGAGGGTGGTGGGGACCGGGCGAGGACCCGGCCCCCGGCAGGCTCAGGCCTGCCAGTGCGGCTTGCCGCTCACCATCCGGCAGTAGATCATCCGGCCGTTGGCGTCATGGGTGCTCCGACCGAGGTCGGCCTCGCGGCAGAACTGCCCCGCCGCGTAGCAGTTCCCGGCGTTCGAGCGGATCTCGCACCCGGTGGCGCCGGCCGCGGAGGTCTGCTGCGGCTCCGGGTCCGTCGGCGGCTGCGCCGTGGTGACCTTCGGCTGCGGTGCCTTGGGCGCGGGCGCCGAGGCGTGGACGCTGGGCACGGCCGACGGCGGGGCGGCGGTCCTGGTCGGGGCCGGGTCCGGCGCGGTCGGGGCGGCACTGGTCGGGGGCGCGACGGGCGGCACCGCCGCGGGGGTCGTCGGCGCGGCGGGCGGCGTGGCCGGGGCGGCGGGCGGCGTGGTCGCCGTGGTCACGGCGGCCTTCGGCGAGGGCGGCGCGGTGGTGCCGTCGGTGGCCGACGGGTCGCAACCCGTCAGCGCCAGGCCGACGGTGAGGACGAGTCCGGCGAATCCGGCCAGGCCGGCGCGCCGGCGCCCGGATATGCGTGAGGGCATGGGTGGAGCACGCTCCGTTCCGTTGGGATGAGGTGCGTGATTCAAGCAGAGCCCGCACACCTCCTGCGCACGGATCCTCCACTCGTTGGCAGATCGAGATGTTCCCGCTACCCGGCGTCACCGCCCCGGGGCCACCGTCACCCTGCGCCTCCGCGGCGACCGCGCCCACCAGCGCCCGCCGTCCGGCCCACCGCCACCCCGCCCGATCCGCCGTCACCACCCCCGGGACGGCCAGGTCGACCCCTAGGCCAGGTCGGTCGCTACGGCGGGCCGGTCCCTACGGCAGGTCCACCCCTCCCCCTACGGCAGGCCGGACGTGCGGCGTTCGAACACCTCGGGGCGGGCCGTCTCCAGGGCGGTCGCGACGGCGCCCAGGAGCACCGCCTCCTCCCCGAGCAGGCTGGGCGCGAGCGTCGGACGCATCGGGGTGATCCGGTGCAGGGCGCGTTCCAGCGGCTCCAGGAGGAGGTCGGCGCTGCTGCCGATGCCCCCGCCGAGGACGACCAGGTCGGGGTCCAGCACGGCGGACAGCACGGCCACGGCGTAGGCGAGTTGCCCGGCCTCGTGGTCGACCGCCCGCAGCGCCGCCGGGTCGCCGGCGCGGGCCAGCTCGAACACCTGCTTGGCGGTGCGCGCGCCGTCCAGCCCGAGCTCCGTGGCGGTGCGCACCACGGCGTCGGCGGCGGCCTGCTGCTCGATCGTCGCGGCGGGTTCGCCGGACCGCTCGGGCAGCGGCACCAGGCCGATCTCGCCCAGGGCGCCGTGCGCGCCGAGCAGCGGCTCGCCGTCCTTGACGACGCCCACGCCGAGGCCGGTGCCGACCAGCAGGTAGGCGAACATCCGGCTGCCCCGGCCGGCGCCCAGGGTGTACTCGCCGAGCGCGGCGAGGTTGGCGTCGTTGGCGACGGTGACGGCCGCGCCGAGGCCCTCCCCGATCCGGTCGAACAGCCCCGGTCGGCCCCACCCGGGCAGGCTGGTGGCGTAGCGGACGCCGCGCCGCTGCTCGTCCCACACGCCGGGGGTGCCGATCACCGCGTGCACGATGTCGGCGGGGTCCAGCCCCGCCTCGGCGGTGGCGTCGTGGGCGGCGGCGACCACGGCGTCGGCGACGGCGTTCGCCGAGCGGCCGCGGTTGGCGACGTCCCGGCGGGCGACGACCGTCCCGGCGAGGTCGGCGACGGCGACCCTGAGCCGGGCCCGGCCGATGTCGACGCCGAGCACGTGCCCGGCGGTCGGGTCGACCTCGTACAGCACCGCGGTGCGGCCGCGCTCGGGGGCCAGGCGGCCGGCCTCGCGGACCAGTCCGGCCAGTTCCAGGGTGGCCAGGGCGGCGGACACGGTGGGTTTGGACAGCCCGGTGTCCCGGGCGAGTTGGGCGCGGGAGGAGCCTCCTCCGGTGCGCAGCAGTTCGAGCAGCAGCCACTCGTTGTTGCTGCGCAGCCGCTGCCGGTTCCACGGCACCGCCGGGGCCCCGGCCGCCGGGCGGTGGGTCGGCAGGTGGCGGCTCATCGGTTCCTCCGGGGTGAACGGACCGGCGGGTGGGCCGGACTGCGGGTGGGGCGGGCGGGGCCGCGCCTGGCACCGCCCCCGGCGCCCGGTGTCGGGAGCCGCCGCCCAAGTATGACCGGTGATCATTCCGTTCTCGCCCCGGATACCGGACGTCGCCCGCCGCAGGCCCGGCGGCCGGACGGGCGCGACGACGCGCGACCCGGTCCGACCGCGCCCGGCCGGGCCGGCCCCGCACCCGCCACGGAAGCGCCTGCCGCCGGGCCGGGCCCCGCCCGCCACGGCCGGGCGGCCGACCGGCCCGGCTCCACCGTCCCGACCAGCCGTCAGGCCACCCAGCCGCCCGTCATCGTCTGCACCGCCGAGCCGTCCAGGTCGGCGAGCTTGGCACCCACGAAGGCGCGGGCCCGCTCGGAGGTCTGCACCCGCGCCGGCGGCCGCTCGGCGGTCAGCGCGGCGACGATCGGCTCGGCCGCCTCCTCCGGGGTCTGGGCCTGGCCGAAGGCCTTCATGGTCCGGTCGACGTACGCCTGCAGGGCCGGGGCGTACGGACCGGCCGCGGCGAGCAGTGCGGGCAGGTCGATGGCCTGGTTGCCGATGAACTCGCTGGCCACCGCGCCCGGTTCGACGACGGTGACGTGCACGCCGACGGTCGCGGCGACGGGGGCGAGCGCCTCCATGAAGCCCTCGACGGCGAACTTGGCCGCGCAGTACGCCTCATTGAAGGGCTGCCCGACCACGCCGCCGACGCTGGTCACGGTGATCACCCGGCCGCCGGTGGCCCGCAGGTGCGGCAGGGCGGCCCGGGTGACCTCGACGACGCCGAAGAAGTTCACCTCCATGGTGGACCGCACGGGCGCCATGCCGTCCTGCTCGATGGTGCCGACGTATCCGGCGCCCGCGTTGTTGACCACCGCGTCCAGCCGGCCGTGCCGGGCGAGGACGGTCTCCAGGCAGGCGGCGACGGACGCCGGGTCGGTGACGTCCAGCCGCTCGATCTCGATCCGCTCGCCGACGCCGGCCTCGACGGCGGCGTGGCGCAGCGCCTCGGCCCGCGCGGTGTCGCGCATGGTGGCGACGACGCCGTAGCCGGCCCGGGCGGCGGCCACGGCGGCGGCGAGGCCGATCCCGGAGGAGGTGCCGGTGATGAGGACGATCGGGGTGGCGGCGGCGGTGTCCATGCGGGTCTCTCCTCGGGCGGCCCGGGGTGCGTCGCCCCGGGCAGGGATGTGTGCGTGTGCACGCACTCTACATTTGTGTGCGCGCACACGCAAACACCTGTGCCGCCCCCTACCGCGACGGCCCCGGACGGTCAAGGTTTCACCCTCTTGTGGGCGTGGCGCGCCCCGGCGCGTGATCATGGGCGTATGCAGTCCCGGCACGGCAACCGAGCAGAAGGCGCCCAGTCCGCGACACCGGACACCCGGTCACTCACGGCAGCGGCGGCGCTCGCGGCGAGCCACGGCGCGATGACCGACAGCGACAGCCCGGACCTCCTCCGCGACCTCCTCGCCACCGCCCCGATCGGCGTCGCCCTGCTCGACGACGAGCTGCGCTGGCAGTACCTCAACGCCGCCTTCACCGCCGTCACCGGCCTGCGCCGCGCCGACCTGCTGAGCCGCCCCGCCGGCGCCACCCCCTTCGGCCCGGCCGCCGCGACCCTGCACGGCGCCCTCACCGACGGACGGGACCGCGAACACGCCACCGGCGGCCCCGACGGACCCGGCTCCCCCGTACCGCCCGGCCTGCGGGTGCGCTACCGGGCGCTCGAACGCGCCGGGCGGACCACGGGCGTCGTGGTCGTCGTCCTCGACGACCCGGACCCGGCCCGCGAGCAGCTGCGCGAGCTCGAACGGGCCCGCGCCCGGCTCGCCCTGCTCGACGCGGCCGCCGAACGCATCGGCACCACCCTCGACGTCGGCGCCACCTGCGCCGAACTCGCCGCGTTCGCGGTGCCCGCCTTCGCCGACCTCGCCACCGTCGACGTCCTGCCGCCCGACGCGGAACCCGCCCGCCCCGGCCACGGCGTCCCGCGGCGCCTCCACCGGGCGGCCGTCCAGTCCGTCCCGGCGCTGGGCCCCGCCCTCGCCGACCTCGCCGGGCCCGGCGAGTCGGTCCGCCAGCCGGAGGGCTCGGCGGCCGCCCGCAGTCTCGCCGGCGGCATCGCCGTCCTCACCGAGGCCGGGCCCGCCGATCCCGCCCCGGCCGGGATCGGCTCGCTGCTCGTCCTCCCGCTGTCCGCCCGCGGCCGCCTCATCGGCCTGCTCACCCTCGGCCGCACCGCGGCCGGGCCGGCCTACACCCCGGACGAGGCCGCGCTGCTCGGCGACCTCGCCGCCCGCGCCGCCACCGGGATCGACAACGCCCGCCGCTACACCCGCTCCCAGGGCATCGCCCTGGAACTCCAGCGGGCCCTGCTCAGCGAGCCCGGCAACCCCCACCAGAACCTGGGCCTCGCCTCCCGCTACCTGCCCTCCGGCAGCAGCTCGGTGGTCGGCGGCGACTGGTACGAGACGGTCCGGCTGCCGTTCGGCCGCACCCTGCTCGCGATGGGCGACGTCATGGGGCACGGCGTCGAGGCCGCCGTCGACATGAGCCACTACCGCTCCACGCTGCGCGACGTCGCCGGGATGGACCTCCCCCCGCACCGGATCCTGCGCCAGCTCGACACCGTCATCTCCGCCATCGAGAGCGCCCGGCCGGCCACCTGCCTGCTGGTCCTCGCCGACCCGGGCCGCGGCCGCTGGACGCTCTCCAGTGCCGGCCACCTCCCGCCCGCCCTGATCACGCCCGACCGCCCCACCGAACTGCTGGAGGTCCCGACCGGCCCGCCGCTCGGCACCGGCCTGGGCGGCTACGAGCAGACCACCCACCCGCTCACCGCCGACCAGACCCTGCTCCTCTACACGGACGGCCTGGTGGAACGCCGCGACGAGGACATCGACACGTCGCTGGAGCGCCTCGCCGCCCTCCGTCTCCCCGCGGCCGGCGACCTCGACGACCTCCTCGACGCCGTCCTGCAGGCCCTCGCGCCCCCCGCCACCGGCGCCCCGGGCGGCAATGCCGAGGACGACATCGCCCTCCTCGCCGCCCGGCCCAGGCCCCGCTGACTCCGCCCGGGGGCGGCGCCGGGACGCCGACCGCCCCGGCGCCGTCAGAGCGGCACCGGGGCGGTGGGGGGCGTCAGCGCGTCGACCTGTCGACCCGTCGACGCATCAGCGCATCGACGCATCAGCGCATCGACGCATCAGCGCATCGACGACTCAGCGCGTCGACGTCTCGACGCGGGAGCGCGCCGCCGCGCCGTGACGTCGGCGCACCAGTCGGCGCACCAGTCGACGCACCTGCACGTCACTTGCGACGGCCGAAGATCCGCTTGGCGGCGTAGACGACGCCGACGATCAGCAGGACGAAGAAGAGGATGATCAGGATCACCACGACGATCAGGAACTTGCCGAGCTTGGCGAAGAAGCCGGACTTCTTCTTGTCCTTGGCGGCGAGGTGCGCCACCGGCGCGGCCTGAACGCTGCGGGCGCCGGCGGCCACGGCCTGGACGGCGGGGGCCGCGGGCGCGGCGGGGGCCGCCCGGCCCGCCGCCGGTGCGACGGGTGCCTGGACGGGGGCGGTGGCCGCGACGGCCCGGGGTGCGGCCACCGCCGTCGCGCTCGACGCCGCGGCGGTGAGGCCGGCGGCGGCCAGCAGTGCCACCAGGGCGCCGGCTATCGAACGTGCGATCCGGTGAGTCATCGTGCTCCTCGTACGTGTTCCGAGCAGCGCGGAGGAGCCCGGCCGACCGAATCCGTTGGTCTGACCAGGTGGTTTTCTCATCTGCGCCTAGTATGCTCCACTGAAGTTCTACAGCGGTGTAAAAGTTTAGCGACGGGCCTGCCCGGATCGGCTCCGGCCCCGGCCACGCACGCCCGCCGCTCCGACGGGGGTCTCGTGGCAACTGTGGAGGATGACGACGTGGCTGGTCGCAGGGGTTCCCGCGAAGCCGAAAAATCGCCGCGCCGGGCCACCGACAGCCCACCGCGCCGCTCCGGCGACGGCCCACCGCCACCCCGCCGGTCCACCGAGGGCCCCCCGGCGGGCCGCCCCGCGAGCCGGGCGAAGCCGAAGCCCGGGCGCAGCACCAAGCAGAAGGTGCTCTGGGTGACCGCCGGCTGCACCGCCCTCCTCGTCCTCGGCGGCTGCGCCGTCTACTACAGGCTGAACGGCAACATCACCACCTTCGACGGCGACGCCGTCAGCAAGGACCGCCCGGCCGCCGCGGCCCCGGACGCCCAGGGCCGCACCCCGGTCAACATCCTGCTGATCGGGTCCGACAGCCGGGGGAACGGCAACAGCGACCTCGGCGGCGGCGGGGACGGCGGCGCCCGGTCGGACACCGCGATCCTGCTGCACGTCTACGCCGACCACCGGCACGCGACCGGTGTGTCGATCCCCCGCGACTCCCTGGTCACGATCCCGCCGTGCAAGCTCCCGAACGGCAAGTGGACCAAGGAGCAGACCAATGTGATGTTCAACAGCGCCTTCTCGGTCGGCGACACCGAACAGGGCAACCCCGCCTGCACCCAGAACGCCGTCGAGAAGTTGACCAACCTGCGCGTCGACCACACCATCGTGGTGGACTTCAACGGCTTCGCCTCGATGACCAAGGCGGTCGGCGGCGTCGAGGTCTGCCTGCCGAACGACGTCCACGAGGGCGACCTCAACCCGAACCTCGGCCGCAAGGGCAAACTGCTGTACCCCAAGGGCAGGCAGAAGGTCGAGGGGCAGTCCGCGCTCGACTACGTACGGATCCGGCACGGCATCGGCGACGGTTCGGACATCGGCCGCACCAAGCGCCAGCAGGCCTTCCTCTCCTCGCTCATCAAGCAGGTCAAGGCGGGCGGCATGGACCCGACCACGCTGCTCCCGCTGGCCGACGCCGCCACCAAGTCGCTGACCGTCGACCCGGACCTCGGTTCGGCCGCGAAGCTGCTCTCCTTCGCCATGTCCGTCAAGGACGTGGACCTGCACGACGTCAAGTTCGTGACCACACCGTGGCGTTACGAGGGCCCCCGGGTCGCCCTGGTCCACCCCGACGTGGACCAGCTCTGGGCCGCGCTCAAGGCCGACCGCACCCTGGACGGGCAGGACGCCAGCGCCGCCGCCCCGGCCGCCGGCGAATCGGCCGCGCCCACCGCCCCGGGCAGCGCGACCCCCGACGCCTCGCCGGACGCCGCCGCCGGGAGCGGCGAGGTCAAGCCCGCCGAGGTGAAGGTCACGGTGCTGAACGGCACCGGCGCGGCCGGGCTCGGCGGCAAGGCCGCGGAGACCGTCAAGGGCGCCGGCTACACCGTCACCACCGTCGGCAACGCGCCCGGCCGGCCGCGGGCGGCCACGGTCGTCGAGTACGGCACCGGCGAGCACGCCGCGGCCGACGCCGTCGCCAAGCTGTTCCCGGGCGCGACCGTGCAGCCCGGCGGCAAGGGGATCAGCCTGGTCCTCGGCCACGACTTCGCGGCCGCCAACCCGGCCGGCACCGCCACCGCGCCGACCACCGGGGCCGCGTCGGCCCCGGCCCCGGTGCCCAGCAGCGTGGCCGGGGCCGCCCGCTCGGCGGACGACGACCCGTGCGCGAACGTCTCGTACGGGTGACGGACGGCTGACCCGGCGAGTCACCGTCGACCGACCGGCGACCGACCGGAAGCCGGGGCGCCCCCGAAGGGACGCCCCGGCTCGAGAACGGACCCGCTTCGGACCGGCTCAGCGCCTGGCGCCGCAGGTCGGACAGAAGGCGGCGCCGTCCGGGACGTTCTGGTGGCACTGCCCGCACTGCACCGGCTGGGCCAGCCGGAAGCCGCAGCCCGGGCAGAACGGCGTGCCGTGCGTCTCGGTCGAGCACTGCGGGCAGACCAGCTGGCGCGGCGTCCGCACGTCGAACTCCGCACCCGACTGCTGGCCCTGCTGGTAGGCGCGGTCGGACACCATGTCGTTGAGGCCGCGCCGCTGCGCCACCACCGCCTCGGCCGCGGTGTCCGGGGCGCAGGTGTGGCACAGGCCCTGGCCCGGGTCGAAGCAGCGGCCGCAGACGTAGTGGGTGCAGCGGGCGCAGCGGTTGAAGTGGCTCTGGGCGTTGCCGATGGCGTGCTGGAACGCGGCGTCGCGCGCGTTGCCCCAGGTGTGCCCGGCCAGGCCGTCGGCGGCACTGCTGATGGTGCTGGCGTTGCCGCCGATGAGGTTCCAGGCGGCGCTGACGCCCTTGCCGATCCAGCCGGCCACCTGACCGGTGGTGAACGCCTCGAAGGGCGAACGCCAGGTGTCGGAGCAGCGGGAGCAGTAGAACTCGAACTGGAACCCCGCACCGGTGCCGTGCTGCTGGCACAGGTCGCGGTAGTTGCTGCTGAAGTAGATCTCGGAACTCACGTCGTCCCCGGTGGCTGAAGTGGCGCGTCGGCGGTCCCCGGGCCCCCGGGTCCCGACAAGGACGGCGGGTCACGAGGCGCTGCACAGAATCGCACACGCCTTCATCCGTTGTGAATCTCGTACGGGTAAAGCCGTCCGCGGCAGCGTCTCGCGATCGCCGCTCCAGGGGACGCACGCGCCCGCCGGCCCGGTTCCGGCCCCGCGGGGGCTCCCCGGCGGACCGGTCACCGCCCGCCCGGACCCCGGTCGGCCCGGCCCCGATCGACCCGGCCCGGCGCACGGGGCCCGGGCCTGCCCCGGTCCGCACGGTGGTTCAGAGCCCGGCCACCGGCAGCAGCAGGACCCGCGCCGGGTCGAAGCGCTCCCAGCAGGCCGGCCGGCCGCTGCGGCTGACCCTCAGCCGGCACCACCGCTCCCCGGCGTCGTCCCGCCACCAGCCGCTGATCCGACCGGACGCCCAGGTGCCGCCGCCGAGGTCCACCTCGACCGGCTGGTACACCCACTGGACGTCCGGCTCCGCCGGCTCCCCGGCGGGCGCAGGACTGCGCCGACTCTCCATCACGGTTCCGCCTCCCGACCCGGCCCCGGCCGCGGCCTCCCCGGTCGGGCGGCCACGCGACCGCGCGTACAGCTCACCCCGGGACTCTACAGGCGTGTAGAGGATCACGGAGGGGGTTTCGCCACGGACGGTGGGGCGGCCCGCGGCCCGCGGCCGTCTCAGTCGCGCCCCCGACGGGCACTCAGCACCGAACGCGCCCGGGAGACCGGGGACGGAGCGGCACCCCGGCGGCGGCGCCAGAGCGCGACCGGCAGCACGGCACCCAGCGCGACCGCCCCCGGACCCGACGGCGTCGCCGCCGGCGCGGCGGCGGCACCCGACGGCACCTTGTCGAAAGTGTCCGGGACGGGCAGCGTGGACCAGTCCGAGAGCGGCCAGGCCACCACGAAGGCCCGGCCCACGACGTTGTCCACCGGCACGAAGCCGTCACCCGTCTCGTTGTGGTGCGGCCGGGAGTCCCGGGAGTTGTTGCGGTGGTCGCCCATCACCCAGAGCTTGCCCTTGGGGACGGTGACGGTGCCCACCGGGTCGTTGTCGCAGGGCGTCGAGCCGGGGAACAGGTACGGCTCGTCGAGCGCGGCGCCGTTCACCTTCACCGGGCCGCCCGCCTTGCACTCCACGGTGTCCCCGCCCACCGCGATGACCCGCTTGATGAGGTCCTTCTCGTCCGCCGAGGGCATCAGACCGACGGTGCTCAGGGCCTTCTGAACGGTGCTCATCACCGAACCGCCCGAGTGCGTCGGGGCGCCCTCCAGCCAGCCGCCCGGGTCGCGGAAGACCACCACCTCCCCGCGCTCGGGCTCGGCGCCGAACCACGGGGTCAGCTTGTCGACCAGGACCCGGTCACCGATCTCCAGGGTCTGCTCCATCGAGCCGGAGGGGATCGAGAACGCCTGGACGAAGAAGGTCTTGATCCCGAGCGAGAGCAGCAGGGCGATCACCAGCAGGATCGGCAGCTCCTGCCAGAACGGACGCTTCCTGCGCCCGGCCTTCCCGCCCGGCCCCGGCGACCCGGCCGCCGCGGTCCCCACCCGCTCCCCGGCTCCACCGCTCTCGCCGGACTCCGTGCTCTGCTGCACACTCATAATTCGCGGCCCCTCCCGACGGCCTGACGGGAGCCCGGAACGGACTCCCTGTCAGGGAACGAACCTACCGAACAGAGGTTCCCGGGCGCGCCTTGACGTGGATCCGCTCCCCCTGCGGGCCGAACAGGCTGAGGAACTCCACGGGCTGCGGCCCGGCGTTGCCGAAGGCGTGCGGGGTGCGGGTGTCGAACTCGGCCGCCTCACCCGCCGTCAGGACCAGGTCGTGCGAGCCGAGCAGCAGGCGGAGCCGGCCGGACAGCACGTACAGCCACTCGTAGCCCTCGTGCACCTTCAACTCCAGCCCGGGCCCGGTGCCGTGACCGGGCGGCATGATCTGCTTGTAGGCGTGCAGGCCCCCGAGGTGACGGGTCAACGGGACGACGGTCTGGCCGTTCCTGGTCACCGGGCGCGCGTGGATCCGGGGATCGCCGGTCGCCGGTGCACCGACCAACTCGTCCAACGGCACCCGGTACTCCCGCGCCAGCGGCAGCAGGAGCTCCAGGGTCGGCTTGCGCTGCCCGGACTCCAGCCGGGAGAGGGTGCTGAGCGAGATCCCGGTGGCGGCGGCCAGGGCGGCGAGCGTGGTGCCGCGTTCGCGCCGCAGGGCGCGCAGCCGGGGGCCCACCGTGGTGAGGACGTTCTCGAAGTCTTCGTCGGCCATGTCCGCCATTCGCCGCTACGGCAAGGGCGTTTGTCAAACCGGCACACCGTGCGCGCCGCCGGGCCCGCCCCGGGCGCCCCCGTCGGCCGGTCCGCGGCCAGTGCCGGTGCCGGTCGGCCGACCGGATGACGTTCGCCGCGCACTCCGGCCACCCGGCGCGGCCCGCCCCGCCGACCACCGCCCGCCTCCCTACGATGCGGCGGTGACCGCCCGGGCAGCCTCCGGGCCCCGACTCCAGAACGGCTGATCTCCCATGAGACTGACGACCCCCGGTCGGCTCCGGACCTGGGCCGCCGCCGGCGCGGCGCTGCTGGCCGTCACCGGGCCGGCGGCGACCGGGACGGCCGCCGCCGCACCGGCCCCCGACCCCGGCGAGCGCCTCTCCCCCGCCATCCGGGCCATCATGGCCAAACCCGCCTACCAGCACGCCCAGTGGGGCCTGCTGGAGGTCGACCCGGCCACCGGCGAGACCATCCACGCGCAGTTCCCGGACCAGCGCTTCATCCCCGGCTCGACCGCCAAGGTGGTGACGATCTCCGGCGCCTGGCACGCCCTCGGCCCCGACCACCGCTTCACCACGCCGATCCACGCCATCGGCCGGCGCACCGGCTCCACCCTCACCGGCGACCTCTCCCTGGTCGCCCAGGGCGACCTCACCATGGGCGGGCGCACCAAACCCGACGGCTCGGTCGACTACACCGTGATCGACCACACCTACGCCAACGACCTCCCGGGCGCCACCCTCACCCCGGAGGACCCGCTCGCCGGCATCGACCAGCTCGCCCGGCAGGTCCGCGACTCCGGGATCACCCGGGTCAACGGCGACGTGATCGTCGACCCCCGGATCTTCACTCCCCCGGCACTCGACCCCCAGCCCACCCCGCTGATCATCAACGACAACCTGATCGACCTGCTGGCCACCCCCACCTCACCCGGGCAAGCCGCCCGGCTGGACTGGCGCCCGCAGGTGGCGCCGTACCAGGTCACGTCCACCGTCCGGACCGTGGAGGCGGGCGGCCCGACCGACGTCCAGGTCTCCGCCTCCCCCGACGGCACCCGGATCACCCTCTCCGGGACGGTCGCCGCCGACGCGCAGCCCGTCCTGCACACCGCCCCCGTCAAGGACCCGAACGCCTTCGGGCGCACCGCCCTGATCGAGGCGCTCGCCCGCGCCGGCGTCACCGTCACCGCCGACCCGACCGGCCCCAACCCGCAGGACGCCCTGCCCGCCGACTACGCCGGCGACCCGCAGGTCGCCGCCTTCGTCTCCCCGCCGTACAGCCAGTACGCCAAGCTGATCCTGAAGATCAGCCACAACCTCGGCGCCAACCTCGCCCTGTGCAACATGGCCGTCGCCACCGGCAGCACCGACTGCGACGCCGGCTACCCCGTCGTCCACGCCTTCCTGGCCGACGTCGCCCACGCCGACCCGGACCAGTTCCAGCTCGCCGACGGACGCGGCGGCGACCCCGTCGACCGGGTCACCCCGCGGGGGCTCAACCAGGTCCTCGCGTACTGGCTGCGCACCCCCGACGCGGACGCCTTCCGACTCTCCCTGCCGATCCTCGGCGTGGACGGCTCCGGTGCCACCACCTGCACCACCGACTGCCCGGCCAAGGGCAAGGTGTTCGTCAAACCGGGCAGCGCGATCGGCGGCGACCGCCTCAACAACCGGCTCGCGGTGAGCGGCCAGGCCGTGGCCGGCTACCTGCTGACCAACAACGGCTGCCTGCGCACCTTCTTCGTGGCCGTCAACGGTGCGGCCACCCCGACCATCGAGACCTTCTTCGACGTCAGCGACGACGTCTTCCAGATCGCCGCGCTGCTGCAGGAGGAGTCACCGTAGGCCCGGTCCCACGACGGCCCGGGGCCGGTGGCGGATCCGTCCGCCACCGGCCCCGCGGGCTGTCCGGCCGAGCCCGAGTGCTCCGTCGGCGCGCGGTGCTCCGCCGGCGCGCGGCTCTTCGGCACCCGGTTCTTCGACACCCGGTCCGGCGGGCGCTCGGGCACCCGGTCCGGCGCGGGTCGTGCGCCCCGCGCGCGGGGGCGTCAACACCCTCCCGGACCAGGCCCGTTCGTTCGGCCGGCCCGCCCACCGGCCCCGTCAGCGCCACTACGCTACGTGTCATGACTTCTTCGGACAGGGGCCCCGGGCGGGGCACGGCGGTGGTGATCGGCGGCGGGCTCGCCGGCACGGTGGCGGCCTGGGCGCTGCGCGGGCACGCCGAGCGGATCGTGGTGGTCGAGCGGGACCGCTACCCGGCGGAGCCGACGTTCCGGGCCGGGGTGCCGCAGGGCCGGCACGCGCACCTGGTGCTGGAGGCCGGCCACCGGGCGCTGGAGGAGATGATGCCCGGCATCAGGCAGCAGCTGGCCGACGCGGGCGCGACCAGGGTCGCCGTCTCGGGTGACCTCAAGTGGCTCAGCTCCGCCGGCTGGATGGCGCAGTACCCGGCCCAGCTCGGTTTCCTCTCCTGCACCCGGCCGGTCCTGGACAAGGTGGTGCTGGACCGGGTCCGCACCGAGCCCTCGATCGAGTTCCTCGAGGGCGTGGACGTGGTCGGCCTGCTCGGCTCGGCGCGGGCCGTCACCGGGGTGCGGATCCGCGAGCGCGGCCCCGAGCGCGGCGAGGTCCGGGAGATCCCGGCCGAGCTGGTGGTCGACGCGGCGGGCCGCTCGACCTCGGTGCCGCAGTGGCTGGCCGAACTCGGCCACCCGGCGGTGCCCGAGGAGCGGGTCGACGCCGGCGCCTCCTACTCCTCCCGGATCTTCCACCGCCCGGCCGGCGTCGACCTCGGCCACCGGGCGATCTACCTGCAGACCAAGGCCCCCGACGCGCCGCGGCTCGGGGTGCTGCTGCCGGTCGAGGGCGACCGGTGGATCGTCAGCGTCGCCGGCATGCGCGGCGCCGAACCCGAGCCCGGCGAGGCCGGGTTCACCAAGCAGGTCGGCCTGCTGCGCGACCAGAGCATCCGCGAGGCCCTCCGGAACGCCGAACCGGACGGCGAGGTGCGCGGCTTCGTCCCCGGCCCGGGCGTGCGCCGGCACTACGAACGCAGCTCCCCCGACGGCCTGGTGGTGGTCGGCGACGCCGTCAGCACCTTCAACCCGGTCTACGGCCAGGGCGTCACGGTCGCGCTGTTCTGCGCCCAGGCGCTGCGCCGGACCGCCCTGCGGCACGGCGGCATCGGCCACGCCACGGCCCGGGACGCCCGGCGCGAGATCGCGACCGCGTCGAAGAACCCGTGGGTGATGTCCTGCAGCGAGGACGCCCGGTTCGCCGCCACCACCGGCGCCCCCTCCGGCGCCCTGCTCAAGCTCCAGCACCGCTTCCTGGACAAGGTGCTGGCCGCCTCCGTGAACGACCCGGCGGTCACCGCCGCCTTCCACGAGGTGATGTCGCTGGTCGCACCGCCGACGCTGCTGTTCCGCCCGTCCGTCCTGGCCGCCGTCCTGCGGAGCTGACCGCCGCCGGGGGCCGGCCCGGCGGCGGTGCCCTGCGGCGGTGCACCGGGGGGCGGTGCGCCCGGGGCCGGCACAACTGGCCGTACAGCTGGGGCCCGTACGGCTGGGGCAGTGCACTGCGCCCGGGGCCGGTCGGCGGCGGTGCCGGGGCCGTGCCCCCGGGGCAGGTCAGGGGCGGTGCCCGGGCGTCAGGTGCGCGGCCACGTACGGCACGGCGACCTGCTCCAGCGCGCCGTCACCGAACGCCGGGTGGACGTTGACCTCGAACACCACACCGCCGCTCTCGGCCGCCAGGTCGACGCCCGCCAGCGGAAGGTCCAGGGAGGCGGCCGCCCGGATCGCCAACCGGTCCAGGCCGGCGGGCAGTCCATCGGTCGCGAGCACGGTGGAGACCGCGCCCCGGCTCTCGTTGCAGGGGGCGTCCGGGTCGGCCTGGACGTGCTCCACGGCGCGGACCACCCTGCCGTCGAGCACCACCACCCGGTACTGGTGACGGACGCCCTCCGGGGTGAAGTTGCGGGCGTCCCGGGCGATCAGCCAGTCCAGTCCCGCCTGCTCGTAGTACCGCGCCGCGGCGGCGAGTTGGGCGTGGCTGGTGACGTGGAAGACGTCGTCGCCGCCCATGCCGACGCAGGGGCGGGCCCAGACGTCGCCGCCGAGGCGCTCGAAGGCCGCGGCGACGGCCCGCGCACCCGGCCGGGAGAACGCGACGGTGGGCATGTGCGGGACGCCGTCGCGCACGAACCGTGCCACGGTCGCGTCCTTCTCGGTGGCGGCCCGCCAGGAGCGCGGGTCGGTGCCGAGCGAACGGGCTCCGTGCGCGCGCAGCAGGCGCTGGCAGGCCGCGAACTCCCGCCGCCGGTGCGGCGGGATCTCGTAGACCACCACGGTGTCGGCGGCCACGACGCGCCCCTCCGCCTCCAGGCGCAGCCCGAGGCCGTCGGAGCGGATCCGGCCGCCCCCGCCGGCCATGAAGCACCGGGCGTCGAGCAGCACGGGCGCCCGGCCGGTGACGGCCCGTGCGGCGTCGGCCAGTACCTCCCGGCTGCCTTCGGTCGAGCTGTGATCGGTCAGGATGACGAGGTCGTCTCGGCCCATGCGGCCATCGAAGCGAGCGGCCCGGGGCCCGGCAAGACGGCCCCGCGCGCCAGTCACCCACCGGGGTGGCCGAAACCCGCGCGCACCCCCACGCCCCCGGCCGACGCCCCGGTCCGACCGGACACGCCCGCAGGCCCCGTACGTCCCACGCGCTCCGCGCCCGCCGTGCCCGCCGTACTCCGTGCCCGCCGCGCTTCATGCCCGCCGCTCCACGCCCACCGCCGGTAATCCGGATGCGTACCATCCGACCGGCCCGCTACCCTGGGCCGCATGTCGACGCCCCGAATCTCCTAGCTGACGGACCCACTCCCACGCCACCCGTGTGTCCGTTCGCTGTTTCGGAGCGTTACCTGATGATCACCACCCGTGGTGTCGACCTGCGCGTCGGCGCCCGCCTCCTGCTGTCCGACGTCACCCTGCACGTCGCCCCCGGCGACCGGATCGGCCTCGTCGGCCGCAACGGCGCCGGCAAGACCACCCTGCTGGCCACCCTGGCCGGGCAGCTGCCGCCCGCCGCAGGCACCGTCACCCGCACCGGCGCCGTCGGCTACCTCCCGCAGGACCCGCGCGCCGCCGACCCGGCCTCCACCGTCACCGACCGCATCCTGTCCGCCCGCGGACTGGACACCGCCGTGCGCACCCTGCGCGGCGCCGAGCAGGCGATGGCCCGGGCCGAGGAGCCGGCCGACCAGCGCCGGGCGATGGACGCCTACGCCCGCGCCGAAGCCGAGTTCCAGGCCCGCGGGGGCTACGCGGCCGAGGCCGAGGCCGCCCGGGTCGCCGCCGGCCTCGGGCTGCCCGGCCGGGTCATGGACGCCCCGGTGGGCACCCTGTCCGGCGGCCAGCGCCGCCGGGTCGAACTGGCCCGGATCCTCTTCGCCGACCACGGCACCCTGCTGCTCGACGAACCCACCAACCACCTCGACGCTGACTCGGTGGCCTGGCTGCGCGACTTCCTGACCGCCCACCGGGGCGGGCTCGTGCTGATCAGCCACGACCCCGTCCTGCTCGCCGACACCGTCAACCGGGTCTTCCACCTGGACCCGCAGCGCGCCGCGCTCGACGTCCACAACACCGGCTGGCACGCCTACCTCGCCCAGCGCGCGGCGGACGAGCGCCGCCGCACCCGCGAGCGGGCCAACGCCGAACGGAAGGCCGCCGCCCTGCACGCCCAGGCCGACCGGATGCGGGCCAACGTGGCCACCGCCACCAGCGCCCGCAGCATGGCCCGCCGGGCCGACCGGATGCTCGCCGGGCTGGAAGCCGTCCGGCAGGCCGACCGCACGGCCCGCATCCGGCTGCCCGAACCCGCGCCGTGCGGCCGGACGCCCCTCGGCGCGGTCGGACTCGCCAAGTCCTACGCCGGTCGCCCGGTGCTCGCCGGCCTCGACCTCGCCGTCGACCGGGGCAGCCGGCTGGTGGTCCTCGGGCTCAACGGCGCCGGCAAGACCACCCTGCTGCGGATCCTGGCCGGCCAGGAGGCCCCCGACGCCGGCCGGGTCGTCCCCGGCCCGGGACTGCGGCTCGGCTACTTCGCCCAGGAGCACGACACCCTCGACCCGGCGCGCAGCGTCCGCGACAACCTCGCGCTCGCCGCCCCGGGCCTCACCGACGGCGAACTGCGCCACGTCCTGGGCGCGTTCCTCTTCCGCGGCGACGACGCCGACAAACCGGCCGGAGTGCTCTCCGGCGGCGAGAAGACCCGGCTGGCCCTGGCCGCCCTGGTCCACTCCGGCGCCAACGTCCTGCTGCTCGACGAGCCCACCAACAACCTCGACCCGGCCTCCCGGGCGGAGGTGCTCGCCGCGGTCGGCACCTACCCGGGCGCGATCGTGATGGTCACCCACGACCAGGGCGCCATCGAGGCCCTGCGCCCCGACCGCGTGCTGCTCCTGCCGGACGGCGACGAGGACCTGTGGCACGACTCGTACCTGGAGCTGGTGACCCTGGCGTAGCCGACGGGCCGGGGCCGCTGCGCGCGGGGCCGGGGCGGAACCCTGCCCGGCTCAGGGCTCCCGCCCGCCGAACTGCCACCGGTGCACCTCGACGTCCGCGTACGGCTCCGGGCCCAGCACGGCGCGCGCCTCCGCGGGGCCCGCGGCGCGTACCAGCGCCGCGGTGCCCAGCCAGTCGGCCCCGTCGTCGGACAGCAGCGGCCCGTAGGCGATCAGCTCGTCCCGCGGCAGTCCCGCGGGCAGCCCCACGGGCGCTGCTGCGGAGCCGGCCGGCCCGGCCGGGCCCAGCCCGAGCACCAGGAACCGGCTGCCGCCGGTCCGGCCTCCGGGGAAGTCCCACATCGTGCGGCCCAACAGGTTGCGCCACCGCCGCAGCAGCAGGTCGCGGTACACCCCGGCCTGGTAGCCCGGCTCGTCGAGGGCGAAGGCCCGGGCGGCGGCCGGGCCGGGCAGGTCGAGGACGTGCACGCTGCCGGTCGGGGCTCCGTCCGGGCCGGACAGCGTCGGCCCCCGGGCGATCATCTCCGCGGCGTACCCGTCCATGTAGGACCAGTGCCGTTCGAGCAGCTCCTGCCGCAGCTCCAGGGAGCCGGGCCGATCACGGTGGTAGCAGAAGAACTCCATGCGCGGCAGTCTCCCGGCCCGCACGGCCCGGGTACAGCGAATACCCGCGCCGAGCGGCCCCGGGCGACCCCGCCGACCCCGCGACCCCGGCCACCCGGGCGATCAGCCGCGCACGACTCCGACCGCCGGCACGGTCACCGCCCGGCCTCTGGCTTGCGGGCCTCGATCAGGAAGCGGGCCGAGTGGGCGACGAAGGGCCCCTCGGCCCGGATCAGGGCGTCCAGCTCGCGCAGCCGGTCCAGGTGGGCGTCGACGGTGAAGCCCGGGACCATCCAGATCACCTTGCGCAGGAAGTAGACCACCGCGCCGATGTCGCGGAACTCCATCCGCAGGCGCTCGGAGCGCAGGTCCACCACCTCCAGGCCGGCCTCCCGGGCGGCGGCGCTCTCGTCCTCGGGCCGGCGGGCCTGCCGGGCCTGCGGCTGCGGGCCGAGGAAGTACTCGACCAGCTCGAAGCCGGACGCCGGGCCGACGTGCTGGGCGAAGTACGTGCCGCCGGGCCGCAGCACCCGCTCGATCTCCGACCACCAGGCCTTCACCGGGTGCCGGCTGGTGACCAGGTCGAAGGCGCCGTCGGCGAAGGGCAGCGGCGGCTCGTCCGGGTCCGCGACGACGACCACGCCCAGCGGGTGCAGCAGCTCCGTGGCGCGGGCGACGTTCGGCGGCCAGGACTCGGTGGCGGCCAGGGCGGCCGGCAGCGCGCGGGGGGCTCCGCTTCCTGCCCCGGCCCCTGCTGCAGAGGCACCGGAGGGACCGAACGCCGCGGTCGCCAGCCGTGCGGCGCCGGCCAGGACCTCGCCGCCGCCGGTCTGCACGTCCAGGGCCGCCGAGGCCGTGCCCAACCGTTCGGCCAGCATCCGCTGGTACCCCCAGGACGGCCGTTCCTCGGTGGCACGGCCGTCCAGCCAGGAGAAGTCCCAGCCGTCCACGGACACGGCCCCGGCCTCGGCGATGAGCTCTTCGAAGGTGCGCATACCGGCATCATCCCGGCACCGCCCCGCCCTGACCAGCCGATTTCCCGCGACCCGGGCCACGCCGCACGGCCGCACCACGGGGTACGCGTCAGCCCCTTCCCCGGCTGCTCGCCGCCGCCGGGGGACAACCGCGTCAATCGGGCCACATCGTGAACAAGTAGGATGACTCAACTTCCGCGCTACGCGCGGAGACTTCCATAAATGTTCCATTTGCCCGATTCATCTCCCGCTTCACACGCACGGAGCCACCCTCATGGACAACCCGTCCGCCGTCGACGTCGACGGCGCGATCGAGACGCGCGGTATCGAACCCGTCCCCGACCACGAGCGCCAGGGCAGAGTCCGAGAGCTCTTCCCGACCTGGGTCGCGGCGAACATCAGCGTCCTGCTGCTGACCATGGGCGCTGCCCTGGTGGTGTTCAACCAGTTGAACTTCTGGCAGGTCCTGATCGTCGCCGCGTGCGCCGCGCTCGTCTCGTTCGGCATGGTCGGCGTGCTGTCGGTCTCCGGGAAGTGGGGCGGTGCGCCCGGCGCGACCCTCTCCCGGGCCACCTTCGGGGTGCGCGGGAACCTCTTCCCCGGCGCGATCCTGTGGATCGCCCGGTTCGGCTGGGAGACGATCAACGCCGTCACCGGCGCCTACGCCGTGCTGACCGTCCTCGACCTGCTCTTCGGCGTGAAGAGCAACACCGCGCTGATCGTGATCACGCTCTTCGCCTTCGTCGCCTGCACCTTCCTGGTCTCCGGCATGGGCCGGAAGGCGCTGAACGTCTGCAACACCTGGTCGACGTACCTCTTCGGCGTCTTCAGCGTCCTGGTACTGGGCTACCTGGTCGCCACCATGCACTGGAGCGAGGTCTTCTCCAAGCCCGCGGGCACCACCGCGATGATGATCGCCGGCATCGGGACCATCGCCGCCGGCGGCATCAGCTGGGTCCCCACCGGCCCGGACTTCGCCCGCTACCTGCCGCACGCCGCCTCCGGCAGGAAGATCGTCGGCGTGACGGTCTCCGGCGCCGGCCTGGTGATGGTGCCGATGGTGCTGATGGGCGCCGTGATGGCGGTGGCCTCGCCCGGCCTGGCGGACGCCGCCGACCCGGTCTCCTTCCTCGGCGACCTGCTGCCGACCTGGCTGGCCGTGCCCTACCTGCTCACCGCGATCGTCGGCATGCTGCTGATCAACAGCCTCTCCATGTACTCGGCCGGCTTCACCGCGCAGACCATGGGCGTCCGGCTGTCGCGCGCCCTGGCAGTCAGCATCAACGCCGTGATCTCGCTGGTCGGCGGCCTGCTGCTGATGCTGGTGGCCAAGAGCTTCCTGGGCTCCTTCATCACCTTCCTGATCCTGCTCGCCGTCTCCTTCTCGGCCTGGATCGGCGTCTACGCGGTGGACATGTTCCGCCGCCGCACGCGCGCGGTGCGCTACGACGCCGCCGCGCTGATGGACACCGGCAGGAACAGCCGGTACTGGTACGTGGGCGGCTTCTGCTGGCAGGCGATGGTGTCCTGGGTGCTCGCGCTCCTGAGCGGGCTCGCCTTCACCAAGTGCGACTGGTTCGCCGGACCGCTCTCCGACACCCCCGTCGGCAGGTACGGGCTCGCCTGGGCGGCGACCATCGTCATCTCCGCCGCGATCATGGCCGTGCTCCCCGCGCCGCGGGAGAACACCCCGGCCGCCGAGCGGACCACCGGCCCCCGGGCGGAGCGGACCGAGACCGTCACCGTCTGACCCCGCGGCGCCGACCGCGCACGCCCCGACGCACCGGACCGCCCGGTCGCCCGCTCGACCGAGCCGGCGGCCGGGCGGTCCCGTTGCGACCGGACCCTCCCGTTGCGACGCCACCGTCCGTCCCGGTCGGCTGCACCCGGCGAGCACCGCCGGGCGGGCACCATCGGGCGCGCCGTCGCCTCGGTCGCTCAGGTCACCCCGGCCATCGGGCCGGGCGGCCCTGGACCTCGGCGACGGCCGGGTGGCGAACGGCCTCCAGGACGTCGTCGGCGAGCAGCTCCTCGATCAGGGCGGGCGGGCCGAACACCTCGGTGGCGCTGAGGTCCCAGTCGGTGAGGACGAACCAGGAGCCGTCCAGCGGCCACCAGTGGGCCGGGAACTGCAGTCCGCTCGCACGGGCCGGGCCCTCGCAGGCCTCGTGGTGGGCCACGGCCTCGCCCAGCCGGCCGCGATGGGCGGGGACGGGCGCCGACAGGTCCTCGATCGCCGCCTGCGCCCAGTAGCACTCCGTCGCCGTCCCGTCGGCTCCGTGCCGGGCCAGCAGCTCCACCAGGCGGGTCAGACAGTCGCGGTCCGGCACGCCGATCCACGGGTACTCGACCCCGCCGGGCAGCGCGGCGTGCACGGCCCCGTCGAGCAGCAGGGAGGAGAGCGTGAACGGCCAGTCCGCGAGCCGGCGGCCGGCCGCCGCGAGGGCGTCGGCCCAGCGCACCCGCCGCCCGTCCACCCGCAGGGTGTGCAGTACCCAGCAGCGATCGGCGAACCCGTGCCCCGGGCCGACCGGTTCGTAGCCCAGCACGGCGTCGCCCGCCTCGAGGAACGGGCGCATCCCGCCCAGCGGGTCCTCGTCCGGTATCCGTTCCACCGCTCCGCCGTCCTCCGTCCGTTCTCCGCCCGCGCTCTGCCAGTCCTCCGCCCGCGCTCTGCCCGCCCCTTCCGTGCCCCGCGTCCGCCGCGTCCGCCTCGTCCGCCGCGTTCCCGGACGGGCCCCGGCCCGGGGTGGTCGACGCGGGGTGACGCCGTCGGCGCGGGGTGATGCACCGTCGGAAAACCGCTGTCCGGCCCGGCTCGACCTGGGCGAGGATAGCCGCACGACGACCGGGCGGACCGCCGGGGTGCCACGTCCGGTCGGTCCCACCGCCCGCCCCGCCCCGCCGACCGTGGAGGCCAGACGCCATGACCGACTTCCCCGCCGACACGGCCGACGCCGCCGGCTTCCCCGGCCCCGCCCGTCCCACCGGCCCGGTCGGGCACTTCTACGACGGGCTCGCAGCCGGCTACCACCTCCTCTACGCCGACTGGTCGGCCTCCGTCGGCCGGCAGGGCGCCGCCCTGGACGCCCTGATCCGCACCGACCTCGGCGACCGCCCCGGCGAACCACCGCTGGACGTCCTGGACTGCGCCTGCGGCATCGGCACCCAGGCCATCGGCCTGGCCGGCCTCGGCCACCGCGTCACCGGCACCGACCTCAGTCCGGTCGCCGCCGCCCGGGCCGCGGACGAGGCCGGCCAGCGGGGCCTGCACCTGCCGACGGCCGCCGCCGACATGCGCCGGCTCCCCTTCCCCGACGCCCGGTTCGACGTCGTCGTCTGCGCCGACAACGCCCTCCCCCACCTGCTCACCCCCGAGGACGTCGACGCCGCGCTCGCCGAACTGCGGCGCGTCCTGCGGCCCGGCGGCCTGCTGCTGCTCAGCACCCGGCCCTACGACGAGCTGCGGCGCACCCGCCCGGCGTCCACCCCGCCGCAGACCGTCGACCGGGACGGCCGGCGATCGGTCGTGTTCCAGCTCTGGCACTGGCACGAGGACGGCGAACGCTACGACCTGGAACTCTTCCGCCTCGTCCCGGACGCCGCCGGTGCCTGGCAGGTCGACGTCCACCGCTCCACCTACTGGGCACTGACCGCGCCCCGGCTCACCGCCTTCGCCACCGCGGCCGGCTTCACCACCGTCCGCTGGCGACAGCCCGCCGAAACGGGCTTCTTCCAGCCCGTCCTGATCGCCCGGGCCCCCTGACGCCGGCGAGCGCCACCGGTGACGTCCGCCGGGAGCGGACCGAGCTCCGCGGGCGGTGCTGCCCCTCAACGTCGGCCGCACCGCCGCCCACTCGGGGTCGTCCTCAAAGGTCAGATCCAGAGCAGGATCGAGGCGATGGTGACGGCCGTCTGATCGGACTCGCGGGTCCTGCCGTCACCGGTCCCCAGGCCGCGCCGTCGTCCGAGCCGGTCGATGTCCCAGGCGGCGACCACTACCTGTGCGGACGTCAGATCAAGCACGCCGTTGCGGAGTTCCAGGACCCGCGCTCCGACCGGCAACGCTGCGGCGACCGAGGTGGTCGGCCGGCGGGCTCGACGAGCTCGCCCGTCTCCTCCACGGGACCGTCACCGTGGCGCCGATCCGGCCCCGGCTCCGTGGATAGATCAAGTATCCCAATCGCCGGATGCGCCTGTCACCGCCCTCGCGGAGGAGATTTTGTCGCATTCTGCACACTTAGGGTTGCGGATGACCAACGGGAACGTCGATCTGATCTGGAGTAGGGATGGCATCCGACCGTGCCGCAGTGGCCGCGGAGCTCAACGTGATGGCCGCGGCAGATCACCAGGCCGCGCGCAAGGCGAACAGTGACGACCCGGCGGAGCAGTTGGCGTGGCGTCGTTTGACCGCGCAGCACGCGGACCGCCTCAGCGAGATCATGGCCGCGCACGGATGGCCGACCGCCGAACTTGTCGGTGACGACGCGGCCCGGGCCGCGTGGCTGATCGCACAACACGCCGACCGGCAGCTCGACGTTCAGCGGCGCGCGCTGCGGCTGATGGAGCAGGCCGTGGCCGACGGCTCCGCCAGCCCTCGCGATCTCGCCTTCCTGCGGGATCGCACGCTTGTGAACGAAGGGCAGAAGCAGATCTACGGCACGCAGATCGCCGGGGTGAGGGACGGCTCGCCGGTCCCGTGGCCCTGCGAGGAACCCGAGCTCATGGACGAGCGACGGGCAGAAGTCGGAATCCCACCGTTCGCCGAATACATCGCTCGGTTCTCGGCCTGAGTCACTCCGCCTACCAGGTGCCCTGCCGCCGGGGCGCCGTCAGTCCCACCAGAGGACCACGGCCAGGCCCCGCCGGGCGGCCTCGGCGTAGAAGCCGAGCAGTGCGGCGAAGTGGGTGGCCGCGTAGCGCCGGGCGCCGCCCGTGATGCCCTGGGAGAGCGGGCCGAGGTCCTCGGGCGAGACGGACTCCCACAGAGCCGGCAGGTCGATCCCGTGGAGCAGCCCGGCGACCCGGGCCACCTCCGCCGGGGCGAGTGCGGTCGGGGTGCCGCCGAACGCGGCGATGGCGTGCGGGTACCGGTTGAGGAAGGCGAGGTCGGAGGCGGGATCCCCGTCGAGGGCCAGGTGCAGCGCGGCCAGCGGGGCCTGGTCGAGGCCTCCGAGTTCGGCGACGCGCTTGAGGAGGAAGGGCGCCCAGTCGAGGTCGAGGCAGTCCGCGGCCGGCGGGTCGAACCCGTGGTCGCCGTCGGCCCGCTCGGCGGCCAGGGTGCGGCAGCGCTCGAGATAGGCGACGGGGACGCGGGCGAGTTGTTGGGTGACGGCCATGCCCACCAGTGTCCCGAGCGTGTCCAGCGCTTTTCGCGACCCTGAGCGGCCCTGAGCGGCCCGACCGCTCGGGCCGCTCAGGCCGTCAGGGGGCCCGGCGGCGGCCCGGTCAGGTTTCGCGCTGCGGGTGGTACTCGGATTCCGGGACGCCGAAGGTCCAGGCGACCCCCGCGCGGGCGGTGCGGGTGCTCGGCGGGACGCGCAGCCAGTAGGTGCGGAAGGTGCCGTCGGGCTCGGCGGTCGAGTTGACGACCTCGACCATCACCACCGGCTCGTCGTCGGGCAGGGTGATCCGCCAGAGCACTCCGGTCTCGTCACGGTGGACCGGGACGGCGCCGGAGTCGGCGAGGTAGCGGTCGTAGCCGTAGTGCTCCAGCAGGACGCGGCGCAGCTCGGCGTTCTCCTCGGTGCGGATCCGCTCGGCGGTGACGTCGCCGAGCCCGGCCAGGAACTCGGCGGGCACCGGCATGCCGCGCCAGGCGTGCAGGGCGAGGCCGTCGGCGTACTCCAGGGCGGGGCCGTCCGCCCGGTCGAGCCGCCCGGCCTCGTCCCGGTGCAGGGCGACCGGGCGTTCGCTGACCAGGGCGACGTCCTGGTACGGCCACCACCAGCCGGCTTCCCGGGCCACCGCGGCAAGCGGCTCGGCGGCGCCGGCACCCGGCTCGTCGGTGCCGAACGCCGCCTCGAAGGCGGCGAACCAGGGCGCGTCGTGCTGGCCGCGCACCGCGTCCAGCAGGGCGAGCCGGGCGGCGGTGCGGCGGGCGCGGGCGGCGTCGGCCGCCCCGCCCGGGGCCTGCGCGCGGTCCGCCTCGGGGGCGAGCCGGTCCAGGACGGCGTTGCGGACGCGGTCGGCGAGCGGGGTGGTGACCGGGCCGAGTTCGCCGCCGGTGACCGCCCAGTGCGCCGCCCACCCGGCGGCGCCGACCCGGTCGACGGCCCGCCGCCGGTCCCGCTCCCAGGGCCCGGTGCGCACGGCCTCGCGGACGCTCACCGCACCGGCGGCCCGCAGCTCCAGCGCCGCCTCGGCGGCCGCCAGCGGCGAGCCGAACCAGCGGACGGCCGCGGGTTCGGCCAGCCCGGCCGCCCGGTACGCCGCGCGCACGGCCCGCTCTGCCGCCGCCCGGTCGGCCGGTCCGGTGGCCGCGGCGACCGCCCGCCAGCGGGCCGTCACCCCGGCGGGACCGTCCGCCGTCGCCGCCCCTGCCGCGTCGTCGGGAATCACCGTCTGCATCGTCCTGCTCCGTTCCCGGCCGGGCTCCCCGCCCGGCCGCATGCTGCCGTTCCGTTCCGAGTTCCGGGCTGCCTGTCGTGCCGCCCGCCGCACCGCCCGCACCGACGCCGCCCGACCGCCGGTCGCTCCCGACGCCGGTCGGTCCGGGCACCGGTGCCGGCGGGCCGGTCGGTCCGCTCAGTCCGCGACCATCCGCACCGCGCCCGGGACGTACTCGCGCTGACGCACCACCCGGTACCAGCCCCTGGGCAGCGGTATCGCCGCGTGCTCCTCGTGCACCACCCGGCCCCCCTCGGGCAGGTGCAGCCAGCCGGCGCCGAACGGCCCGGCCTCCCGCCGGAGGGCGCCGGGGCCGACCACGGCGTGGGCGTGCCCGGTGACCTCCCCGAGCGCCAGCACCATCCGGCCGCGCCCGTCCCGCGGCTGCTCGGCCAGCGCCGCGACCCGGCCCGGCACGGCGCCCTCCTCGACCGGCACGATCAGCACATCGCCCTGGCGGTACATCAGTCTCCCCTCACCGTGGACCGGGCCCGGCGGACACCGGACCCCGCGGCTCCGCCGTGCCCTGCGCGGTCACGTTCCGGAGCCAGGACCCGAACGTAGGGCACGGGTCCGACAACCCGCCCCCGCCCGCCACCCGGGCACCGGACTGTCAGACCCTGCTGGTAGACATCTGTTCGGCCCCGACCCCAGAGGAGCAGCGCATGACCGTCAACCACCACATCGAGCAGTTCCACGGTCTCCCGGTCTTCGACTTCGTCCAGGCCGTGGACGCCGCCGCGGAGGCCGGCGGGGCGGTGCTCCCCGACCTCCCGGAGCCCACCACCGTCGCCTGGCGGATCGGACTGAACTACGAGTCCGAGGAAGCCTTCACCGAGCGCTGGGAGCAGTTCCTCGACACGGTCGACGCCGAGCGCGTGGCGGCCGTGGTGATCGGCCCGTGGTTCTCCGAGGAGCCGGAGGGCCTCGGCTCGGCCCTCGAGGCCATCACCGGCGCGGCGGGCCGGCTGCCCGCCCTGCGCGGCCTGTTCGTCGGCGACATCACCTACGAGGAGAGCGAGATCTCCTGGCTGGAGATGGAGGACGTCACCCCGCTGCTGACGGCCTTCCCGCGGCTGACGGAGCTGGTGGTGCGGGGCGGTACGGGCCTGCGGCTCGAGCCGGTGCGCCACGAGGCGCTGACGGCGCTGCGGTTCGAGACCGGCGGGCTGCCCGTCGAGGTGGTGCGCGCGGTGGCCGGCTGCGACCTGCCCGCCCTGCGGCGGCTCGAGCTCTGGCTCGGCGTGGACCACTACGGCGGGGACGCCGGCGTCGTGGACCTCGCCCCCTTCCTGGACGGCACCCGCTTCCCCGCGCTGCGCCACCTGGGCCTGCAGAACAGCCTGCTCCAGGACGACATAGCGGCCGCGGTGGCCCACGCCCCGGTGGTCGCCCGGCTGGAGTCGCTCAGCCTCTCCATGGGCGCGCTGACCGACCAGGGCGTCACCGCCCTGCTGGAGGGCCAGCCGCTGACCCACCTGCGCACCCTCGACCTCCACCACCACTTCCTCACCGAGGACGTCCAGCAGCGGTTGCGGGAGGCCCTGCCGGAGGTCGGGCTCGTCCTCTCCGGCGCCGGCAAGCCCGACGACCGCCGGCGCTACGTGGCAGTCTCCGAGTAGCGGCGGCCGCCCGGCACCCGTCACCGGCCGCCGCACCCGGCCGGCCGTACCCCCGCCGACCGACGACCCGACCGACCCGCAGCCCTACCGGCCACAGCCCGACGGCCGGTTCCCGCCCCACCCCGCACCCCCGCCCGCCCGCCGAACTCCCCGCCTGGACCGAACATGACCGTCTCGCAGCACCCCGACCGCTTCCACGACCTGCCGATCCACCCCTTCGACCCCACCGCGGCCGCCCGGCCCGCCGCGGGCGAGGTCGCCTGGCGGCTGGCCCTGGAGTACGACACCGACCACGACTTCGACCGGCTCTGGAAGGCCTTCCTGGACGCCGTCGACCCGGCCGGGGTCCGGGCCGTGGTGATCGGCCCCTGGTGGCAGGACGGCTACGTCTCCGTGGCCGCCGCCGTCGCCGCCGTCACCGCCGACGCCGCGCGGCTGCCCGCCCTGGAGGCGCTCTTCCTGGGCGACGTGACCTTCGACGAGTGCGAGATCTCCTGGATGGAGATGGACGACGTCACACCGTTGCTGACGGCGTTCCCCGGGCTCACCGAACTGACCGTCCGCGGTGGCATGGACCTCGTCCTCGCACCGGTGCGGCACGACCGGCTGACGGCGCTGCGGTTCGAGGCCGGTGGGCTGCCGGCCGCCGTGGTGCGGGCCGTGGCGGCCTCCGAACTCCCCGCGCTGGAGCGGCTGACGCTCTGGCTGGGCACCGACGAGTACGGCGGCGACACCACGATCGACGACCTCGCGCCCTTCCTCGACGGCGCGCGCCTGCCGAGCCTGCGTCACCTCGGACTGGCCAACAGCGACATCCAGGACGAGATCGCCTCGGCCGTGGCGCACGCGCCCGTGGTGGCCCGGCTGGAGTCGCTCGACCTCTCCATGGGCGTGCTCTCCGACGAGGGTGCGGCCGCCCTGCTGGAGGGCCAGCCGCTCACCCACCTGCGCAGCCTCGACCTGCACCACCACTACCTCGGCGAGGAGATGCAGCAGCGGCTGACCGAGGCCCTGCCCGGGGTCGCGGTCGACCTCGGCGACGCCGAGGACGACGACGATGACGACGGCTGGCGCTACGTCGCGGTCGCCGAGTAGGCGGGTGGGGGGCACGATGACGCCGCAGCTGACCGTCCTCGGCAATCCCGGGCACCGGCGGGTGACGCTGTTCGCCGCCGCGGCCCGGGCCGCCGGGCTGCCCGAGCCCGCCGTCCTGCCCTGGCTGGACGTGCTGCGCGGCCAGTACCGGCCGCCCACGGGCGGCCTGCTGCGGATCGAGTCGCCGGGCGAGGACGCCCGGGTCGACGAGCTGCTGCGCGGCCCGGCGCTCGGCCCCTCCTACGCGCCGACCAGGGTCGAGGGCACGGCAGCCTGGTACGCGGGCGTGCTGGCCGCGCTGCGCGGGCTGGCCGCCCGACCGGGCGTGCGGCTGCTCGGCGACCCGGAGGAGATCGGCGTGATGTTCGACAAGCGGCGGTCGCACGCGCTGCTCGCGGCCGCCGGGGTGCCGGTGCCCCGGGCGCTCGGCGGGGAGGTCACGGGCTGGGAGCAGCTGCGCGGCCGGCTGGCCGAGGCCGGGCTGCACCGGATCTTCGTCAAGCCCGCGCACGGTTCCTCCGCCTCCGGGGTGCTCGCCCTGGAGTTCGGGCCGCGCGGGCAGGTGCTGGCCACCACCTCGGTCGAGCTGGCCGACGGCCGGCTGCACAACTCGCTGCGGGTCCGCCGCTACCGCGACGAGGCGGAGGTCGCCGCGATCGTCGACCGGCTGGCGCCGGACGGCCTGCACGTCGAGCAGTGGATCCCCAAGGCCTCCCAGTCCGGCCGCTCCGCCGACCTGCGGGTGGTGGTCGTCGCAGGCCGGGCCACCCACGTGGTGGTGCGCACCAGCGCCCAGCCCATGACCAACCTGCACCTCGGTGGCGCCCGGGGCAGCGTCGACCTGGCCCGGGAGGCCGCCGGGGCGGCCTGGCCGGTCCTGCTGGAGACGGCCGAGCGCGCCGCGGCCTGCTTCCCCCGGGCGCCGATGGTCGGTGTCGACGTGCTGCCCGCGGCCGGCTGGCGGCGGGCGCTGGTCGGCGAGGTGAACGCCTTCGGGGACCTGCTGCCCAACCTCACCGGTCTGTCCGGAGGCCCCGCCGAGGGCCTGGACACCTACGGCGCCCAGCTCGCCGCGCTCACCCGGCCCGCCGCCTTCACCCGTTCCACGGGAGGGGCCCCCGGCCCCGCCCCGACGACCCACCAGATGACGGAACACGCACCATGAACCACCGCTCTCCCGACCGCACCCCCGCCCAGGCCCCGGCCCCGGTACGGCCGCGGGCCAGCCGGGTTCCGGCCCCGGAGCCCGCTCCCGCTCCGGCGCCCACGCCCGCTCCGGACATGAACGCCGTGGTCGGTACCCACGACCTCCTGCTCGTCACCCTGGACACGCTCCGCTACGACGTGGCCGAGGAGCTCGCCGCCGCCGGCCGGATCCCGCACCTGGCGGCGTTCCTCCCCGGCGGCCGCTGGGAGCGCCGGCACGCGCCCGGCAGCTTCACCTACGCCTCCCACCAGGCCATCCTGGCAGGCTTCCTACCCACGCCGGCCTCCCCCGACGGCCCGCACCCGCGCCTGTTCGCGGCCCGCTTCGCCGGTTCCGAGAGCACCGCCCCGCGCACCTGGGTGTTCGACGCGCCCGACCTGCCGACCGCTCTCGCCGGGGCCGGCTACCGGACGGTCTGCATCGGCGGCGTCGGCTTCTTCAACAAGCAGGGCCCGCTCGGCTCGGTACTGCCCGGCCTGTTCCAGGAGAGCCACTGGGAGCCCGCGATGGGCGTGCCCTCACCGACGTCCTTCGAGGAACAGGTCGCCCGGGCCGAGCGGGTGGCCGCCGAACAGCCCGCCGGGCAGCCGCTGTTCCTCTTCCTGAACGTCTCCGCGCTGCACCAGCCCAACTGGTTCCACCTGCCCGGCGCCACCCGCGAGCACGGTGACTCCCGGGACAGCCACGCCGCCGCGCTGGAGTACGTGGACGCGCACATCGGGCGGCTGTTCGCCGCGATGAGCGCCCGCCGGCCCTGCTTCGCGATCGTCTGCTCCGACCACGGCACCGCGTACGGCGAGGACGGCTACACCGGGCACCGGATCGGCCACGAGGTGGTCTGGACGGTCCCGTACGCCCACTTCACCATCCCGGCCCGGCCCGGAGCCGGTACCGCCGCCACCACCACCGACCCCGCCACCGCCACCGAGGAGCGCGCATGACCACCGCACCCCCGCGCCCCGACTCGCCCTACCGCTCGTACGTCTACGCCTACCCGCACAAGACCGCCTACCGCCCGCTGCCCGAGCGCCCGGCGCTGCGCGAGCTGTGGGCCGGCGAGGCGCAGCACGCGCTCTCCCTGTACCTGCACGTCCCGTTCTGCGAGGTCCGCTGCGGCTTCTGCAACCTCTTCACCCGGATCGGCAGCCCCGAGGGCCTGACCACCGCCTACCTGGACGCCCTGGAGCGCCAGGCCGTCGCCGTCCGCGCGGCGCTGGAGGAGGACGCCCGGTTCGCGCTGGCCGCGTTCGGCGGCGGCACGCCCACCTACCTGACGGCCGGCGAGCTGGAGCAGCTGTGCGACATCGCGGAGCGGCGGATGGGCGCCGACCTGCGGGCGGTGCCGCTGTCGGTGGAGGCCTCCCCGGCGACCGCGACCGCCGACCGGCTGGAGGTGCTGGCCGCCCGGGGCGCCACCCGTCTGAGCCTGGGCGTGCAGTCCTTCGTCGACGCCGAGGCCCGCTCCGCCGTCCGCCCGCAGCGGCGCGCCGAGGTGGAGGCCGCGCTCGGCCGGATCCGCGCGGCCGGGTTCCCGGTGCTCAACATCGACCTCATCTACGGCATCGACGGCCAGACCGAGGCCAGCTGGCTGCACTCGCTGGACGCGGCGCTCGCCTGGCAGCCCGAGGAGCTCTACCTCTACCCGCTGTACGTCCGCCCGCTGACGGGCCTGGCCCGGCGCGGCGAGCAGGAGAGCCCGTCCGCCTGGGACACCCGCCGGCTCGCGCTCTACCGCGCCGGCCGGGACCACCTGCTGGCCCGCGGCTACCAGCAGGTGTCGATGCGGATGTTCCGCCGCGCCGCCTCCCCGCAGGCCGGGGCCGGCGAGTACGCCTGCCAGACCGACGGCATGGTCGGCCTGGGCTGCGGCGCCCGCTCCTACACCTCGCGGCTGCACTACTCCTTCGACTACGCGGTGAACGCCACGGAGGTGCGCGGCATCATCGACGACTTCGTCGCCACCGAGGACTTCCACCACGCGGAGGTCGGCCACCGGATGAGCGGCGACGAGCCCCGCCGGCGGCACCTGGTGCAGTCCCTGCTGCAGGCCGCGGGCATGCCGCTGGCGGACTACCGCGCCCGGTTCGGCAGCACGCCCACCGAGGACTTCCCGGTCGAGCTGGCCGAGTTCGCCGCCCGCGGCTGGCTGGCCGAGGACGGGGAGCGCCTGCTGCTCACCCCGGAGGGACTGGCCCACTCGGACGCGGCCGGGCCGATGCTGTTCTCACCCGGGGTCGCCGCCCTGATGGCCGCCTACGAGGCGAAATGACCTTCCTCGGCCTGCCCGTCGTCCGGCCCCCGCACGCCGCCCCCGTGCCGGGCCTCGCCACCGCGGCCCCGGTGGAGCCCGGTCCGCGGGCTCTCACCCTGCTCTACCGCGGTCCGCTCGCCTCCTGTGACTACGACTGCCCCTACTGCCCGTTCGCCAAGCGCCGCGACACGCCCGACCAGCTGCGCGCCGACCGGGCGGCGCTGGAGCGGTTCACCGGCTGGGCGGCCGGGCGGGCGGGCAGCGGCGACACCCTCTCGGTGCTGTTCACGCCCTGGGGCGAGGGGTTGGTGCGCTCCTGGTACCGGCAGGCCCTGGTCGGGCTGAGCCGGCTCCCGCACGTGCGCCGGGTGGCGATCCAGACCAACCTCAGCTGCCGCACCGGCTGGCTGGCGGAGGCCGACCTCGACACCCTCGCGCTCTGGGTGACGTACCACCCGGGCCAGGTCTCCCGCGAGCGGTTCCTCTCCCGGTGCCGGGAGCTGGACGCGCTGGGCGTGCGGTACAGCGTCGGGGTGGTCGGCCGGCCCGAACACCTCGCGGAGGCCCGCCGGCTGCGCGCCGAACTCGCCCCTGAGGTCTACCTCTGGATCAACGCCGCCGAGGGCCGGACGTACTCGGACGCCGAGGCCGCCGACTGGACGGCGCTCGATCCGCACTTCGGCTACAGCCGGCACGCCCACCCCAGTGCCGGCCGCCCCTGCCGCACCGGGGAGTCCGTGCTCTCGGTGGACGGCGACGGCACCGTGCGTCGGTGCCACTTCGTCCGGGACGTCCTCGGCAACCTCTACGACGGCTCGTACCGCACCCGGCTGGGGCCGCGCGACTGCCCGTTGCGGGTCTGCGACTGCCACATCGGCTACGTCCACCTGGAGACCCTGCCGCTGTACGAGCTGTTCGGCGCGGGCGTGCTGGAACGCGTCCCGGCGGCCTGGCCACCCGGTTCCGGCTGAGGGCCGGCCACCGACCGAGGACCGGCCCGGGGAGGGCCCGTGGCCCACGTTTCCCCGAGCAGGCCGGCGCGGACGTACCTAGCCTGGTGGTAGGAGGCGATGGACATGCTTGGAGACGCACCCCTGATAGCCATCATCCCGGCCGCCGATCTGGCCCGCGCCAAGGCGTTCTACACCGACACCCTCGGTCTGAAGCTCACCGAGGAGAACCCGCACGAACTCGTCTTCCAGTGCGGCGGCACCGAGGTCGGCCTCTACGAGACGCCCAGCGCCGGGCAGGCCGCCCACACCCTCGCCAGCTTCAAGGTCGCCGACCTCGACGCCGAGATGGAAGCCCTCCGCAGCCGCGGCGTCACGTTCGAGGACTACGACTTCCCCGGTCTGAAGACCGTCAACGGCGTCGCCGACGACGACGGCATGCGCGCGGCCTGGTTCAAGGACAGCGAAGGAAACATCCTCTGCGTGAACGAACGCACCACCGGATAGCACCGCACCCGCCCGCCCGATTCGGCGGAGGCAGGATCGGCGCCGCACTGCACCGGGGCGGCGGCCGCTGAGGGAGGCTGCCGGGGCCGGCGCTCGACCGGCCCCGTGCTGGGCCGCGCCCGGCTCCGGGGGTGGACCCGGTCCTGAGTCCGGCGGGGTCAGCGGGCGGAGGAGACCGCGAAGGGGGTAAGGCCGTGGCGTCGCGGGGGGGCGGGGGATCACGAGGCATGGCCCCGGCGGTGCGGGCCGTGGTGATGCCGCCGAGTTCCTCGACCTGTACGGGCTGCCAGCCGCGGTCGCCGAGCAGACCGGTGACGGCTGCCAGCCGCGGTCGCCGAGCAGGCCGGTGACGGTCTGCTCGGCGTCGGTCGCCACCCGGGAGATACGCGGCCCCGGCCTCGATCGTTAACAACGAGTGCATGCCACGCACTTGTAGAGTTCCCTCCATGCAGCTGGATCTGAACCTGCTCACAGCACTGGACGCATTGCTGGAGGAAGGCAGCGTCGCCGGCGCCGCGGCACGCCTCCACGTCACCTCACCGGCGATGAGCCGCTCCCTGGGCCGCATCCGCAGGGCCACCGGTGACCAGATCCTGGTCCGCACCGGCCGCAGCATGGTGCCCACCACCCGCGCGCTGGCCATGCGCGCCCAGGTCCACGCCCTCGTCGAGCAGGCCCACCACCTCCTGTCGGCCCATCAGGAGCTCGACCTGGCAGCGCTGGACCGGGTGTTCACCGTGCGCTGGCACGACGCCCTGACCGCCGCCTGCGGCACCGCCCTGACCACGGCCGTCCGCCGGCAGGCCCCCGGCATCCGGCTGCGCCTGTCCGCCGAGCCCGGGGCGGACGACGCCGAGTTGCGCCGGGGCGAGGTCGACCTCGAATCGAGCTCCCGCGCCCCGGAACTCCCCGACATCCGCCACCGCCTCGTCGGCAGCGATCGGTTGGTCGTCGCCGTCCGGCCGGGCCACCCCCTCACCGAAGGCCCGTCGGACCTGGAGCGCTACGCGGCCGCCGAACACCTCACCGTGTCGCGCCGCGGAAGCCTGCGCGACCCGATCGACGACGCGCTCACCACGCGCGCTCTCACACGACGCGTCGTCGCCGCCGGGCCCACCGCCGCCTTCGCCCTGCAACTCGCCCTCGAATCCGACCTGGTCGTCACCCTCCCCGACGCGGTCACCCGCACCGCCCGGGAACGGCTCGGCCTGGTCACGCTGCCGCTGCCACTCCCGCTGCCCGACGTCCCGCTGTACCTGCTGTGGCACCAGCGCTACGACGACGACCGCGCCCACGCCTGGCTGCGCGACCTCGCCGCCGAGACCGTCCGGGCCCTGTTCGCCCCGCCAACCGCTGCCGGAGCACCGCCCGTCCCGGAGCCGGCCGCGCCCGGGGCGGGCGGCTGACCTCGGACTCCCCGGCGGCTCCTCGAAGGCTTGCCCACGGCTCGGGGCGGTGGTTTGCTGCTCGTGTCAACTCCCGTCACCACGACGGGAAATGAACGGGGGAGGCAGCACATGCCGGAAGTGACCGGCGGGCTCGCGAAGATGGCCGTCA
Organism: Kitasatospora sp. NPDC051705; assembly: GCF_044453265.1. Taxonomy (NCBI): domain Bacteria; kingdom Bacillati; phylum Actinomycetota; class Actinomycetes; order Kitasatosporales; family Streptomycetaceae; genus Kitasatospora; species Kitasatospora sp. NPDC051705. Next base: position 250,069 of record NZ_JBITCO010000001.1, read on the forward strand.
CCAGCGCCGTCGTGGCGAGCGCCGCGTTCGGCTTCGCGACACCGTCACACGCCGCCGCGCCGCAGGCCCCGGTGTCCGCGGCCCACGCGGCCGACGCGACCCACCAGGCCGACAGGGCCCTCGGGGCCGACGGAGCCACCGACACCGCCGCGCCCGTGCACCCGGTGGTGGACAGGCAGAACCAGGGACACTAGCCGGAGGTGACGGGTGCCCCCCGGGCCCGCGACGGCGCGCCCGGGGGCATCATCAGCCTTCGCCTTCACTCCGCCTCGTGCTCGTGCCGGGCACGCCCGGCGCGCCCGGCACTCCGCCGCGGGCCCGCAGCGCGGCCCGGGCCGCCTCCGCGAGGCGGTGGGCACCGGGCAGGACCTCGTCCATCTCGGGCACCCGCGGCTCCACGTGCGGGCCGACGGCCTCGATGGCCACCGCCGCGTCCTCCGCGGCCTGGTCCGGGTCCTCGGCGAGGACGGCCTCGCCCCGGTGGACCCGCAGCAGGGCCACCGCGTGGCGTCCGATCAGCGTGTCGCGGTGCGTCGGGCCGAAGACGCGCTCCTGCTGGGGCCGCAGGGCCTCGGCGAGCTTCAGCGCACGGGCGACCTCTCCGTTCGTGGCATAGGCGTTGACCAGGTTGGCCGCGGAGACCAGGGTGTCCGGGTGGTCCCGCCCGAGGACCCGGGCCCGGGCCGGCAGGACCCGTTCGGAGAGCTCGACGGCCTCCCCGCGCCGCCCGGTCCGGCGGCAGGACACCGCGAGGTTCGCCAGCGCGGTGAGGGTGTCGGGGTGCTCCGGGCCCTGGATCCGGGTCAGATCGGCCGCGGCCTGCCGCTCCAGGACGATCGCCTCCTCGGCACGGCCGCTCCGGGCGTAGGAGACCCCGAGCTCGACCTTGGTGTTCAGGGTGTCGCGGTGGTCCGGGCCGAGCGCACGGGTCCTGGCCGGCAGGACGGCCTCCAGGATCGCGATCGCCTCGGCGTACCGCCCTGACGCGTTGTACCCGACGGCCAGGTTCGCCCAGGCGCTGAGGGTCTCGGGATGCTCCTGGCCGCCTTCCGCGCGCCGGCCGTCGAGCTGCACGCGCTCGGCCACGACCCGTTCAGCGAGCGCGACGGCCTCCTCCGACCGGCCGGCGTCGTGGTAGGCGCGCACCAGGCTTCCCCGCGCCCGAACGGTGTCCTGGTGGAACGCTCCGCGGACCCGCTCGTGAGCCTCCAGCACGCGTTCCCTGAGCGCCAGCGCCTCGCTGTAGCGGCCGGCATCGCTGTAGGAGCCGGCGAGACCGGCCAGGACGGTCAGGGTCCCGGGGGCGTCGGCGCCGTGACGGCGCTCCGTGGCGACCGCGACCTGCTTCTGCAGGGCGATGGCCTCGGCGGTGCGTCCGGCCTGTCGGTAGGCGGCGGCGAGGTTGGCCCGCGAGGCGAGCGTGCTGTCGTCGTCCACGCCCAGTTCACGGGTGTCCCCCTCCACCTCCTCCTCCCAGTGGGCGATGGCAAGCTCGTGCAGGCCGGCGTGGAGCAGGCTCATCCCCGCCTTCGTCCGCAGGACGAACCCGGGGAAGAGCCGCAGCACCTCGCTGCCGACCGTGTCGCGCAGGATCGCGGTGTTGGCCCGGAGGCTGGCCGCGAGGCGGTGGTCGGTGTGGTCCTCCTCGGGCCAGAGGAGGTACATCGCGAACATCACCGCGGACTGGACGGGCGTCGGTTCCGGGGTGGTGTCCCTGGCCGCGCGGGCGGTCAGCGCGTGGACGGAGACCTCCCGGTGGGCCGGGACCGCTCCCCGGTGGGGGAGGTCGACTCCGGCCGGGTAGCTGCTGAGCAGGTTGTAGCTGTGCAGGACGGCGAGGGCGGTGAGGGCGTCGTCGGCGCTGACCGGCGGAGGTTCGCCCGGTTCGGCGGGCTCCGCGCCCGGGACGCCGGTCGGCGACGGCCGACCGGAAACCGCGGCAGCGTCCGCGGCGGCGCGTTGCTCCGTGAGGTAGTCGGTCACCGATGCGGTGGTCCAGAGGTCCCTGGGGTGTCCGGCCGGGTCGAGCAGGGCCGCCAGCCGGATCGCCGGGACGGCGAGCCCCCGGGGCTCGGTCCGCTGGGCGGCCTCCAGGGAGATCAGCAGCGCGGCCGCGACGGGCCTGCCGTACAGCTCCGTGTCCGCCTCGGGCGGCAGCAGGGCCTCCAGGGTCCGGGTGCGCTCCCGGAAGAGATCCAGGTAGGCGGTGCAGGTCCGCTGCTGGTTGACCATGTAGGCGGCGGCGTGGGCGAGGGCGAGCGGCAGGCGTCCGAGCGCCTCGGCGAGTTCGCCGGCCTGCGGGTCGAGCAGGTAGGGGTAGCCGGCGGTGGTGAGGCGTTCGCGCAGGTAGGAGACGGCTTCGGCCGCGTCGTAGACGTCGACCGGGACGATCGCCCGACCGCCGCCGGAGGCGTGGGCACCGCGCTGGCGGGTGGTGGCGAGGACGCGGCCGTTGCCCCGGCGGGACCGCCCGGGCCACAGCGGTCCGGTGGCGGTGAAGTCGGTGACGTCGTCGAGGACCACCAGCCAGCTGCGCTCGGTGCTGCGGAGCCAGCTCAGGAAGCGCTGGGCGTCCTTCTCGACCCGGTCGGTGGCGTTGGTGGCACCGGGCAGCTGGACGGCGGCGGCCGCCTCGGCGTACGCGAGGAGGACGGTGACCGGGTCGGCGGCCGCCGCCCAGACCACCACCTCGACGCCGTCCTCGAGGGCCTGCCAGGCGTAGTGCGCGGCCAGTTGGCTCTTTCCGACCCCACCGCCGCCGGCGAGCACCTGGGAGAGCACCACGGTCTCGCTGCCGGCCCGCACCCGGTCGACCGCCTCGCGCACGGCGGTGCGCGGCTGGAAGGCGCTGGCCAGGATCGGGATGGCGCCGATCGAGACCGGCCACTCCGGCGGCGCCGGCGGAGGCAGGTGGACGGTGCCGCCCTGGACCACCGGGCCGTTGACCGTCGAGTTGGCGATCACGTTGACGACGTTCAGGCCCCCGCCCGCCTCCGCGTCGTCCCCCGACCGCGGCGGCGGCGTCACTTCGTTCATGATCTGATCCTCCGTCAATCATTCGACGGCGCACATCCTTGCGCGCGGGGCCGCCGCTCGGAAGCCGTTTGCCCGAACCACCCCGCGACCCGGCGGCCCCCAGTGCCCCCGGCGTCCCGCGCCGACGCCCCACCCCGGTGACGGTGCGTCAGGCCCGCCGGGAGCCCTCGTCGGGGCGCTGTCGCGCACGACGGGCGCGAGCCGCCTCCGCGCGCGACTCCCGAGTGCGCCGGTGCGTCCCAGATCCTCGAAAGGCCAGGTGGGGCGGCCTGCCTGCGGGAACGCGGAGGTGGTGCACGACCCACCCCCGGGCGCGGGTTCGGACGGCCTCCGGAGCGGGAACCCGGCCGTCCACGGCCGCGTCGATGGCAACGGCCGCAGCACGGGCGGCGGCCCGGAGCCGAGGGGGTCGGGATGCACGACGACGCGTCACAGGACACCGCACGGGACACCACCGGCTGGGAGCTGCCGGGGTACCGGCACCAGCGGGAGCTCGGGGCGGGGGCCGGCGGCCGGGTGGTGCTCGCCCTCCACGAGGCCACCGGCACACCCGTCGCGATCAAGTACCTGCACGACGGCCTGGGCGGCCCGGCGCTGCGCCGGGAGGCCGAGATGCTGGCCAGGGTCGACTCGCCGCACGTCACCCGGCTCTACGAGTACGTGGAGGGCGGGCCGTCCCCGGCGCTCGTGATGGAGCTGGTGGACGGCCTCTCGCTGCGCACCCTGCTGAAGGAGCTGGGGGCGACCACCCCGCAGGCGGCGCTCACCGTGCTCAAGGGCTCCCTGCTGGGCCTGGCCGCCGCCCACGAGGCCGGGCTGGTACACCGCGACTACAAGCCCGCCAACGTCCTGGTCGACCGTCAGGGGGCCTCCAAACTCGTCGACTTCGGCATCGCCGTGCCCGGCGGCGACGACCGCGACGTCTCCGGCACGCCCGCCTACCTGGCGCCCGAACAGTGGGAGGGCGCCCCCGCCGCGCCCGCCGCCGACGTGTACGCGGCCACCGTCACCTTCTTCGAGTGCCTGGTCGGCCACCGCCCGTTCACCGCCGAGGGCATCGGCGCGATCGGCGAGCAGCACAGGTTCGCGCCCGTCCCCGAGGAACTGGTCCCCGAGCCGGTCCGGCCGCTGATCCGCGCCGGGCTCGCCAAACGACCCGCGGACCGGCCCGCGGGCGCGGCCGAGTTCGTCCGCCGGCTCGACGCGGTCGCGACGGCCGGGTACGGCGAACGGTGGGAGGAGCGCGGGCACGAGGACCTCGCGGCCCTGGTGGCCCTGCTCGCGGCGCTGCTGCCGTGGCCCGGGCCGAGCCCGGCCGCCGCCGGGACGACCGCCCTCGCCCGCACCGTGCTGACCGCGGGCACGGGCACGGCCACCGCGACGGCGGTGCGGCGGCCCGTACGGCGGCGGGCATCGCGAAGACCGGCCCGGCTGGGCATCGGGGCGGTGACGGGTGCCCTCGTCCTGGCGTCGATCGCCGGGATCGCCCTGGCCGGGGTCACCGACCGCAACGAGCGCACGGTCGCGGGCGATCCGATGCCGCTGGCGACCACCACGCTGTCCGCGGCCGGGGGCACCACCGGGGAGCCGTCCGGCCGCGCCGCTCCGCCCACCGTGGCCGCCGACCACGGCACGGCGTCGCCCTCACCGTCGCCCACCGCACCGCACTCGCCGTCGCCGTCCCCCTCGCCGTTCACGTCCCCCTCGCACGGCTCCTCCGGCAGCAACGGCGGTACCGGCGGCGGCAACGGAGGCACCGGCGGCAACACCGGCCGGCCGACCTCCGGACCGCCGCACCCGCCCACCACCCCGCCGACGACACCCCCGCACCCGCCGACCGTCCCCACCCCGCCCACGACACCGCCGACCACCCCACCGAGCACGCCGCCCACCACCCCGCCGACCAGCAAGCCCCCCACCACCAGCCCGCCGCCGGTTCGCGTCACCTCGCTGAACATCGACTCGATCGCCTGCGACGGCGGCTACGGCGTCCAGGCCAACGTCACCGTGGTCACCTCCGGGCCGCCCGGCGCCACCCTGGAGATCAACTGGATGCACAACTCCGCCCCGCGCGACCCGACCTCGACGGTGGTGGCGAGCGACACGGTCAAACTGGCCGTCGGCCGCTCCACGGTGACGGTCCGCCACCAGTTCGGCACCGGGGACAACTGGCTGCAGTGGGGGTTGCAGGTGGCCACCGCACCCTTCTCCGAACGCGCCTCGACGACCTACCGGGAGCTGTACTCCCCGGGCTGCCACGAGCCCGGCTGATCCGCCCCGCCACCACCCGGGCCGGGCAAACGGCCCGGCGGAGTCCCTGCCACCCGCCCCGTCAGAGCCTGGAGGACCCCGTGCCCCGTACCGGACCCGCTCCCGACGACGAACCGACCGAACGCCTCACCCCGGGCGGACCCGCGCCCGCCCACCCCTCCCCGGCCACCGGCCGCCCGGGCCCCACCGACCGGGCCGAGGAGGCTGCAGTCGCCACCGCCCTCGACCCCACCGCCTGGGCCACCCCACCCAACCGAGACCACACCGACCACCCGAGCCCCGTCGACCGGGCCGAGGAGGCTCCGGTCGCCACCGCCCTCGACCCCACCGCCTGGGCCACCCCACCCACCACCACCGCCACCGTGACCGCCACCTCCGAGGCCGGCCCCGGGCCGGCCCCCCGACCCGTCCCCCAGCCCGCCCCCGCGCCGACGGCCCCCGAGCTGCGCCGTTTCGGCCCCGGCGTCCCCCCGCGGGCCGCCGCGGCCTGGCGCGGTACCGCCGCGCCCGTCGATCCGCCCCGACGGCCCGCCCGGCGCCGGGCGGCCGGCTGGCTGGTCTGGGCGGCCGTGCTGCTCGCCCTGCTGGCCCTGCTCCTCAACCGCTGCCGCACCGACCCGCCGCTCACCGTCACCGGCGTCACCGTCGCCGCCGATCCGGCGGCCGGGCCGTCCTGCGGCGGGACGGCCGTCATCACCGCCACCGTCACCACCGACGGCCACCCGGGCACCATCCGCTACCACTGGCTGCGCAGCGACGGCACGACCTCCGGCGAGCTGTCCCAACCGGTCCGCTCCGGGGAGCGCCAGGTCGGCCTGGTGCTGCGCTGGACCTTCGACGGCCCCGGCAGCATGCGCGCCGACGCCGTCGTGGAGATCCTCGCCCCGCAGGCCCTCCGGGCCGACACCACCTTCACGTACTCCTGCACGCGCTGACCTCACCAGGCCGACCGGCGGCGGAGACACCGGCCCGGAGAGGTGGCGACGCGGACAGGTGAAAGGCCTGACAGGAGCGGGCAGTTGGCGACGACCGCACGGTCCCGAGACCTCGCCGCCGGCAGGCCTCACCTCCCCGCAGGCGCCGCGCACGCCGCACCACGGCCACCGCCTGGCGGGCGCCGGACGTCCGTCGAGGCCACCGCCGTCCCGAACGGGCTCCCCCGGTGGCGGAGCGTCCCGGCCTCGCCTTGACTGGTGCCGATCGTTGCCCGGCTGTGGGAGGACCGAGGGATGGTGTCGGCGAGGGAGGTGGCCGCCCGCTGGCAGGCGCGGCTGGTCCGGGCCCGCACCCGGTTCGAGCACGGACGGGCCGAGGCCGAACGGCGCTTCCCGGTGATCACCGAGCTGACGGCCCGCCTGCTCTCCCCCGGCCTGCTCGACGCCGCCACCCGGATGGCCTCCCAGGTCTTCCTGACCTCCGTCCCGCTGCTGTTCGCGGTGGCCGCGTTCGCCCCGGACGGGGTGCGGGACCAGCTGGTCTCGTCGGTCCGCTCGCTGTTCGGCATCTCGGGCTCCGCGGACCAGCAGCTCCACCAGTCGCTGTACGGCACCGGGGACCTCCGCGAGACCAGCGGGTACATCGGCCTGGTGATGGCCCTGCTGTCGGCCACCAGTTGCAGCAGGGCGGTGTCCCGGGTGTGCGAGCGGGCGTGGCGGCTGCCGAAGGCCGCCACCAGGGTCGCGGCGTGGCGGTGGGTGCTGTGGATCGTGGGCTGGGTGACCGTCCTGATGTTCCAGGGCCCGCTGCGCAGCGGCTTCGGCGCGGGCCTGTGGCTGGGCCTGCCGCTGACCTTCCTGGTGTCCCTGATCGTCTGGTGGTGGACCACCCACCTGTTGCTGAGCGGCCGGGTCCTGTGGCTCCCGCTGCTGCCCGGAGCCCTGCTGACGGCCACCGCGGTGACCACGATGGCGCTGAGCGCCCGGATCTACATGCCGGGCGCGCTGAACCGCGCGCTGAGCCAGTACGGCTCCCTGGGCCTGGTCCTGATGATCCTGTCGTGGCTGATCGCGATCTGCGTCGCCGTCACCTTCGCGATCACGGCGGGGGCGGTGCTCGCCCAGGAGCCGCCGCTGAACGCCTACCTGACCACGCCCGCCCCGGAGGAGCGGCATCCCGGTTCCCCGGAGGAACGGCATCTCCGCTGAGCCGCCCGACCACGCCGCTCGCGCCGCACCGAACCGCACCGCGCAGACGACGCCGCACGGCGCGTCACCCGGGGCTCCGCCACGGCAGCCGCCGCAGGAGCAGGCGGCCGGTGGCGACCGGGTCGAAGGAGCCCGGCCGCCCCCGGGTGATCGGGTAGCAGGCCAGGCCGATCAGCACCGCGCTGAAGTGGCCGACGCTGGTGTAGTCCCGGCTCTGCACCACCCCCAGGGCGTAGAACCCCAGCACGCCCGCGGCGTACAGGTACCGCCACGGCCGCACGATCAGGTAGGTGAGCACCGCGACGACCCCGGCGAGCGCGTAGCTGACGCCGTAGTCGAGGGTGTAGACGGCCCGTGGCGGCGCGAGGCCCCGGTGGATCGCCCAGCCGAGGACGCCCTCGCTGAGGTAGGTCGCGCCGACGTGCGCGGCCGCCGCGACCGAGATCCAGCGCAGGGTCCCGAGCCAGCGCTCGGCGGGCACGTGGAAGACGTTGTAGAGCAGGAAGTAGCTCGGCCAGCCCCCGCCCGCGATCCACAGCGCGCTGGTGATCAGCACGCGCACCGGCGAGGTCTGCAGGTGGTGCAGGTTGGTCGAGCGCCGTTCCAGGATCCGGTCCGCGGTCAGCGGGTCGACGTGGCGGATGACCTGGGTGGTGACGAGCAGGATCGCCAGCCAGACGTAGGTGCCCGGGGCGCGGCGTACGTAGGCCCAGGCGGCGTGCGCGAGGCGGGCCCACCAGGGGCGCCGGTGCAGCTCGCCCGCCCGGGTGGTGCTGCCGCTCATCGGTGCCTCCTCCACGGTCCGCGCGCGGTCCCCCCGGGCTTCACCCTCTCCCGGGGCGCGGCGCGGCGCGAGGGCGCGTTCGGCCCTCCGGGTGAGGGCTGGATCAGTCCTCGGGCAGCGCCAGTTCGGTCCAGACGGTCTTGCCGCGGGTGCCGTACCGGGTGCCCCAGCGCTCGCTGAGCTGGCGCACCAGGAACAGTCCGCGGCCGCCCTCGTCGGTGGCCCGGGCGTGCCGCAGGTGCGGTGAGGTGCTGCTGGAGTCGCTGACCTCGCAGATCAGCCGCCGGTCGCGGACCAGTCTCAGCCGCACCGGGCCCTCGCTGTACCGGATGGCGTTGGTGACCAGTTCGCTGACGATCAGCTCGGTCTCGAAGGCCGGCCCGGTCAGCTCCCAGGCGGCCAGCTGGTGGCGGACCAGCTCGCGGGCGGTGGCGACGACCGCCGGGTCGTGCGGCAGCGTCCAGCTCGCCGTCCGGTCGTCCGGCAGCCCCCGGGTGCGCGCCAGCAGCAGGACGGCGTCGTCCTCGGCCCGGTCGCTGGCGAGCGCGTAGGCCACGGCGTCGACGAGGTCCGGCAGGGGGCGGTCGGGCTGGGCGAGGATGCGGCGCAGGGCGGCGGGGGCGTTCTCGTCACCGGACACCAGGCCGTCGGTGTACAGGCCGACGACGGTGCCCTCGGCGAGTTCGATCGTGAGCGCCTCGTACGGGTCCTCCCGCTGCCCGGGCGGGGCACCGAGGGCGGCTCCGGGCGGCAGGTCGAGCCGGGAGACGGTGCCGTCGGGCGAGACCAGCAGCGGCTCGGGGTGCCCGGCCCGGGCGGCGGTGAGCTGCCGGGTGACGGGGTCGTAGACCGCGTACGTGCAGGTCGCGATGGCCGGGACGGTGGACCGGTCCGCCGGGTCCGGCCGGGCGGTGGTCCCGTCCAGTCGGGCGGCGGTCTCGTCGAGCCGGGCGAGCAGCTCGTCCGGCGGCAGGTCGAGCACGGCCAGGCTCCGGACGGCGGTGCGCAGCTGGCCCATCGCCGCGGCCGCCTCGAGGCCGTGGCCGAAGACGTCCCCGACGACCAGGGCGGCCCGGGCGCCGGAGAGCGGGATGACGTCGAACCAGTCCCCTCCCGCCGTGGCGGGCAGGTAGAGGTGGGCGGTCTCGACGGCGGAGAGCTCGGGGGTGCGGCTGGGCACCAGGTGGCGCTGCAGGGCGGTGGCGGTGGTCCGCTCGCGCAGGTAGCTGCAGGCGTTGTCGATGCTCAGGGCGCCGCGGGAGGCGACCTGCTCGGCGAGGTCGAGGTCGTCCCCGGTGAAGGCCTCCGGGCGTGCGGCGCGGTAGAGGGTGAGCACGCCCTGGACGGCGTCGGCGGTGGTGAGCGGCAGCGTCATCAGCGAGTGGACGCCCGCGGCGGCGAGCCGGTCGGCGCGTTCGGCGCCCAGGGCCGCCCGGGCACCGTCGTCGTCCAGCCGCGCCATCAGGCGCGCCTGGCCGTCCTCCAGGGCGCGGCTGAACGGGGTCGCGAACGGCAGCGTCTCCAGGGCGTCGCCGGCGAGGGACCAGCCGGGGCCGGCGGTGCGGACGGCCGCCCGGCGCAACGGGCGGTCGGCGGCCACCGGTCCGGGCCGGCGGCGCTCGCCGCGCAGCAGCTCGTCGAGCACGTGCACCACGGCGGCGTCGGCCAGCGCGGGCACCACGACCTCGGCGAGCTGCTCGGCGGTGGTGACGGCGTCCAGGGTGGTCCCGATCAGCCGGTGGGCCTCGTGCAGAACGTCGAGGCGGTCCCGGGCGGCCTCCCGTTCGGTGACGTCCTCCACGGCGACGGCCAGTCCGTGGCGGTCCGCGGCGAGGCCCTCCAGACGGAACACCGAGACCGAGACCGCCGCCTCGCGCTCCGGCGCGTCCGGCAGCCGGCCCCGCAGCGGGTAGCCGCGCAGCGGCCGCCCGGTGGCCAGCACCTCACGGGCGAGCGCGGCGAGTTCGGTGGTGCGGAAGCCCTCGACGAGCTCGTCCAGGCGCCGGCCGAGGACCTCCTCGACGGGGAGGCCGCGCAGTCCCCGCGCGGCGGTGTTGTAGCGCAGGACGCGCAGGTCCCCGTCGAGGACGTACAGGCCCAGGGGCGCCGAGGTGAACAGCGCCTCGAGCACGGCGGAGGTGAACCCGCCGTCCAGTCCGTCGCCGTCGGCGTCACGCATCCGGTCCGCCTCCCTTCACCGCCCTCCTCCCGACCCTCCGTGCTGCGGCCCGTACCTGCCAGGCCCGCTGCTGCAATCGGGGGACGGGGGCGCCCGCGGCCGCCCTGCCGGGGTCGGCGGCTGGCGTACGCTGGCGATCCGACCGCCGGGGCGGGCCGCCGGGGACCGGCCGGGCGCCAGCACCGGTCACCACCACCCGGGGCAGCACCGGGCAGCGCACAGCGGGGGCGACGGGCACGATGAGGCAGCACGGCGGAACGATGGCCCCCGCGGACCGGGGCGCCGGTACCGGCTCGGGACCCGACACCCGCCACCCGGCGCTGCGCGTGGCGGCCCGGCTGCGGCTGACCACCGCGTACGTGCTGCTGCTGACCGTGACGGCCTGGTGGCTGGCCGGTCAGGGCCACGCGGCGCGGGCCCGGTTCGTCCGGCACAACAGCAGCAACGTCCACCACATGGAAGTGGGCAAGTGGTGGACGATGTTCACCAGCGGCCTGGTGGTCGACGGGGTGCCGGCCTGGGCGGGCATCGCGGCGGTCGCGGTGGCGCTGGGGCTGGCGGAGTGGCGCTGGGGGCCGGCCCGGGCGGGCGCGGTCTTCGTCGCCGGTCACCTGGGGGCGACGCTGCTGACCGAGGGCGCGATGTGGGTGATGCTCACCGCCCGGATCCCGGGGGCGCTGTCCCGCGCCCGTGACGTGGGGATCAGCTACGGGCTGGTGGCGACGGTCGGCTGCCTGGTGGCGCTGGGCCCGGCACCGCTGCGCCGGTACGGCCCGCCGGTGCTCGCGGCGGCCCTGGCCGTGGCCTGGGCGCTGGACCAGCAACTGGCCGACGCCGGGCACCTGGTGGCCCTGGGGATCGGCGTGCTCGCGGCCCGGACGGCCTGGCTGCGCGCCCGGGTGCCGGCTCCTCGGACGTCCGTACCCGCCGCACGCTGAATCGGTCACCACGGGTCCTGTCCCGGCCCTTGCCCATCTCCGCACAGCGAGTAATGCTGATTACATGATTACAACCTCACCCGAAGAACTCCGGGGATGGTTCACCGGCCGCCTCCCCGCGGACCTCTACACCGAGATCGTCGAGATCACCGCCGACCGCGAGGAGATCACCGTCGTCGGCCGCATCCCCGAGCCGGACCTCGACGGCGCCGCGCCGGACGCCGAACGCGAGGCGGCCTTCGAGGGCCGGATCGCCGAGTTCCGCGACCGGACCAGGGACGCCCGGATCGGCGTCGCCCGCGAGGCCGAGCGCCGCTACGGCCGCAAGGTCTCCTGGGGCGCCGAGTGCGGCGACCTGCGGGGCATGTTCACCACCGTCTCCTCCCCCGTCATGACCCGGCTGCGCCAGCCCGAACGGCAGGTGCTCGACACGCTGGTGGAGGCGGGCGTCGCCCGCAGCCGCAGCGAGGCGCTCGCCTGGTGCGTCCGCCTGGTGCAGCGCCACTCCGACAGCTGGCTCACCGAACTGCGCGAGTCGCTGGAGCACGTCCGTCGCCTGCGCACCCAGGGCCCGGACGCCGACCCCACCCCCTGAGCCCGCCCCCCGACCTCGCTCCGACCACCCCGTTCCCGACCCCGACCGCCCGGTCCCCGCCCCACGACCGACCACCTCGACCCCGGAACCAGCCCGACCGGAAGCCGACGGCCGGCCCAACACGACTGCGAGAAGGCCGGATTGACACCGCCGGCCGCGGCGGGCGGCGGCGTCCCGAGCGACCGCCCCCGCCGTACGCGATCGTATTCTCTTGCGTTACTCTGCAAACCTATGCCAAAGTGCGGGGCATCGGATACGCCGAATCCCACTCACACGTCGCTAAGTCAGGAGCCCGCGCCGCGCGGGTCAAGGGTGCATTCATGTCGAAGGTCTTGAGCAAGCTGCCGGTCGGTGAACGGATCGGCATCGCATTCTCCGGTGGATTGGACACCTCCGTCGCGGTCGCGTGGATGCGCGAGCACGGCGCCGTCCCCTACGCCTACACGGCCGACATCGGCCAGTACGACGAGCCCAACCTCGCCGACGTGCCGGCCCGTGGCCGCGCCTACGGCGCCGAGCAGGCCCGCCTGGTGGACTGCCGGGCGGCCCTGGTCGAGGAGGGCCTCGCCGCGCTCGCCTGCGGCGCCTTCCACATCCGCTCCGCCGGGCAGACGTACTTCAACACCACCCCCCTCGGCCGCGCCGTGACCGGCACCCTGCTGGTCCGCGCGATGCAGGACGACGAGGTCTCCATCTGGGGTGACGGGTCCACCTACAAGGGCAACGACATCGAGCGGTTCTACCGCTACGGCCTGCTCGCCAACCCCAACCTGCGGATCTACAAGCCGTGGCTGGACCAGGCGTTCGTCGACCAGCTCGGCGGCCGCAAGGAGATGTCGGAGTGGCTCGCCGAGCGCGACCTCCCCTACCGGGACTCCGCGGAGAAGGCCTACTCCACCGACGCCAACATCTGGGGCGCCACCCACGAGGCCAAGCGGCTGGAGTACCTGGACGCCTCGCTGGAGATCGTCAGCCCGATCATGGGCGTGGCCTTCTGGGACCCGGCGGTCGAGATCCCGACCGAGGACGTCACCGTCGAGTTCGAGTTCGGCCGCCCGGTCCGGATCAACGGCCAGGAGTTCGCCGACGCCGTCGCCCTGGTCCACGAGGCCAACCGCATCGGCGGGCGCCACGGCCTCGGCATGTCGGACCAGATCGAGAACCGGATCATCGAGGCCAAGAGCCGCGGCATCTACGAGGCCCCGGGCATGGCGATGCTGCACATCGCCTACGAGCGGCTGCTCAACGCCATCCACAACGAGGACACCCTCGCCACGTACCACACCCAGGGCCGCCGCCTCGGCCGGCTGCTCTACGAGGGCCGCTGGTTCGACCCGCAGTCGCTGATGCTCCGGGACAGCATGCAGCGCTGGATCGGCCACCCGGTCACCGGCAGCGTCACGCTGCGGCTGCGGCGCGGCCAGGACTACTCGGTCATCGACACCCAGGGCTCCAACTTCAGCTACCACCCCGAGAAGCTGTCGATGGAGCGCAGCGTCGACGCCGCGTTCGTCCCGGACGACCGCATCGGCCAGCTGACCATGCGCAACCTGGACATCGCCGACTCGCGCAGCAAGCTGGAGCAGTACGCGGTGCACGGCCAGCTGGCGCCGTGGAGCGGCCTGATCGGCGAGCTGTCCCCGGGCGGGGCCGCACCGATCGCGGCCGGCAGCTCCGACGCTGACCCGGCGGAGTCCACCGCGCTGGACAACGCGGCGATCGAGTCGGGCAACGACTGATCGCCCGGGTCCCCCGCGTGACGAGTGACGAGTGACGAGTGACGAGTGACGAGTGACGAGTGACGAGTGACGAGTGACGAGTGACGAGTGACGCGCCCGAGGGCCGCCGCACCGGTGAGGTGCGGCGGCCCTCGGGCGTTCGGCGCGGGCGCCGCCCCGGCTGCGGGCCCGACCGCCTGGCCCACCGCGACGCCCCGGCTCGACCCCGACCCGGCCCGCCCCGACCGGCCCCGACCCGACCCGGCCCACCCCGCCCCGACCCGGCGACTCACCCGGACGGCGGCGGAGCCCGTGCACGGCGGCCCCGGCCGTAGCTGAATGGGCGGGACGCGCGTCGGGCGACGGAACGGAGCACCGGTGCCGACGGACCCGGTCGGGCGGCCCGGAGGCGGGAGTGGGGATGGGCGAGGCGGTCGGCGCGATGCTGGTGTCGGCGGTGGGCATCGCCATCAGTCCGCTCGCACTGGTCACCGTGGTCCTGATGCTCGCCACGCCGCGCGGGCGGGCCTGCGGCGCGGCCTTCACGGCCGGCTGGGTGGCCGGCCTGGCCGGGGTGGTGGCGGTGGTGGTGCTGGCGGGCGGCGGCACGGGCCCGGGCGGCGCCGCCCCGACCTGGTCGTCCTGGCTGCGGCTGGCGCTCGGCGCCCTGTTCGTGCTGCTGGCCGCGAAGCAGTGGCGCGACCGCCCGCGCGAGGGGCACGTCGCCGCGCCGCCGGAGTGGATGCGGGCGGTCGACCGCTTCACCCCGGGACGGTCCGCCGGACTGGGGGTCGTGCTGGTCGCGGCCAACCCGAAGAACCTGGTGCTGGCCGTCGGCGGGGCCGCCTCGATCGCGACCAGCGGCGCCGGCCCCGGGGGCGAGGCGGCGGCCGGCGCGCTGATGGTGCTGGTCGGCTCCCTGTGCACGCTGGTTCCGCTGGGGGTCGACCTGCTCGGCGGCGACCGCTCGGCCCGGGTGCTCGGCGAGTGGAAGGCCTGGATGGCCGCCCACAACACGGCGATCACGACCACGGTGCTGGCGGTGCTCGGGGCGAAGTACCTCGGCGACGCCCTCACCGCGCTCGCCTGAGGCCTCCCGTCCGCCTGCGCGCCCACCTGCGGGCCCGGGGCCGGGCGGGCGGCCCGCGGGCCCGCCGCCCACCCGCCTCAGCGGATCCGCACCACCCCCCGCCCGCGCACCGACCGCAGGCCGAGGCGCGGCCCGTCGTCCGCGCCGGGGCGCACGTCCAGCACGTCCCGCAGCGTCAGCAGGATCTCCCCGTCGTAGTCCTCCGCCAGCGTCCGCGCCAGCCGCGCAGCGCCGGCCGGACCGGCCTCCGGGGCGAGCGCGGGCAGCCGGCCCGGGGCGCTGAGGTCCTGGGCCTGGGCGGCCCAGCGGGCCGCGTCCCGGGCCTCGCCCTCGGCCGTGTAGTGCACGGCCAGGCAGTGCACGGCCAGCTGGTCGCCGTACTGGGCGGCGATCCGCCACCAGAAGACGCCGTCGGCGGCGCGGCCCATGCCGTAGAGCAGGCAGCCGAGGGTGCGGAAGGCGGTCTTCTCGGCCAGCTCCAGGTCCAGCGCCAGCTCCCCCGGTTCCGCCGCTCCCGCCACGGCGGCGCACAGGTGCCGCAGGTCCCGGCGGAGCTCGGCCCGCCCGCCGGCCCCCGGGGCGCGGTCGTGGGCGTGCGGCGGACGGGCGGCCGCGGGCGGGCGGGCCGGCCGCTCGCGCGCGGTCGGGGCGGGTCGGCGGGCGGCGGCCAGGCGCTCGGCCAGCCGGCGGGTGAACGCCGCCGGGTCGTGGTCGCGGAGCTCGCGCTCGAGCACGGCGGCGTCCGCGCGCAGCAGCTCGGCGACCTTCACTGCGCCGGCCCGTCGTCCGGGTGCTCCAGCAGGTACTCCAGGTGGCGCCGGCCGAGGCTGTAGTACGTGCGGGCGGTGGTGTGCGCGATGCCGAGGGCGTGGCCGATGTCGGGGTAGGACAGGCCGGACTGGCGCAGCCGGACGACGTCGGCCTGGACGGGGGCGGCGCGGGTGAGCTCCTCCATGGCCCAGTCCAGGGCGTCGAGTTCGGCGAGCCGCTCCAGTTCGTCCTGGCTGGTGTCGGGCCGGTGCTGGGCGATCACCCGCAGCCGTTTGCGTTCGGCCCGGCGGCGCTCGCGCAGCTGGTCGACCACCGCGTCCTTGACGACCTTGAAGGCGAAGGCGCGCGGGTCCGCGCTGGCGAGGGCGCGGCGCCAGTTCTTGTACAGCGTGGCGCCCGCGTTCTGGACGGCGTCCTGGGCGTCCTCGCGGTGGCGCAGGCGCTGCTGGGCGTACCGGAGGTAGCCGGGGTTCTCGCGGGTGAAGAAGGCCTCGAAGTCGGCCGGCAGGTCGTCGAGCGGGTCCGCCCGCAGGCCCCGCCTCTCGCCCGGCCCGGGGGTGTTCAGCACACACGCCCCCCTTCCGTGGGTCAGCTGGCCGGCCCACCGGGTGGCACGCCGACGGCCCCTTGGGGGCTCGTGGTGTAACCGTCCGGGGGATGCGGGTTGTCGACCGGATCGGGCGGACAATTGGCGACCGTTTCCGGTCACTTCCGAACACCACCGCTGACCTGCCGGTTCGCCGCCGGGGAGCGCCGCACCGCGCGGGCCACGTGACCCACGTCACACCTAGCGGGCCGCCGACTTGACAGCCTCACGGCACCGGCCACCCCACCCGGCCCCGCGACGCGGGGCCCGACCCCCGGGCACAGGCCCCGCCCCTACGGCACGGGCTCCACCGCCGAGGAGTCCAGCGCGACGGTCACCCGCTCCAGCAGCACCCGCAGTGCGGCCAGGTCCTCGACGGGCAGCCCGGTCGCGGAGAGCAGCCGGCGCGGCACCTGCCCGGCGCGCTCGCGCAGCGCGGCGCCCTCCGCGGTCAGGGCGACGGTGACGGAGCGCTCGTCCTGCGGGCTGCGCTCGCGCCGGACCAACCCGGCCGCCTCCAGCCGCTTCAGCAGCGGGGAGAGCGTGCCGGAGTCGAGCCGCAGGCGCTCGCCGATCCGCTTGACGGGCAGCTCGCCGTCCTCCCAGAGCACGAGCATGACGAGGTACTGGGGGTAGGTGAGCCCGAGGTCCTTGAGGAGCACCCGGTAGACGCCGCCGAAGGCGCGGGAGGCCGCGTTCAGCGAGAAGCAGATCTGCTGGTCGAGGCGGAGCAGTTCCTCGTCCGCCATGCCGGGGAGCGTGGTCATGCCCCCATCGTACCGATCGCATCCGCGCGATTGAGTTGTGCGCAATTGAATTGCGTGCTCTACTTGATGGCGAAGGGCGGCCCCGCGGCCGCCACAGGAGACGAAGGGAACGGACCATGGACGCGCTCTACACCGCAGCCGCCACCGCCAACGGCCGGGAGGGCCGCGCCGTCAGCTCCGACGGGCAGCTGGACCTCGCGCTCGCGATGCCGGCCGCGCTCGGCGGCAACGGCCAGGGCACCAACCCCGAGCAGCTCTTCGCGGCCGGCTACGCGGCCTGTTTCGCGAGCGCGCTGGGCCTGGTCGGGCGCCAGTCGCGGGTCGACACCAGCGAGGTCTCGGTGACCGCCGAGGTGTCCATCGGCAAGGACGGCGCCGGCTTCGGCCTGGCCGTCGTGCTGCGGGTCGAGCTGCCCGAGGCGCTCGCGGGCGAGACCGGCGAGCTGCTGGTCAAGCAGGCCCACGAGGTCTGCCCCTACTCCCGCGCCACCCGCGGCAACATCCCGGTCGAGCTCGTCGTCGAGTAGTCTCCGCGCCCGGCCCGGGCGGCGTCCCGGCGTCCCGGCGTCCGGCGGCCGACTCCCGCCGGACCCGCCCCCGCCCGGGCCGTGCCGGGCCGCACACGGACCTCCGCGACCGACCGCCGAAGGTCCGCTCCCCTGACGGCCGACGGTGCCGCGCGGACCGCGCACGGGCCCGCCGCACACCCCGGTGCGGCGGGCCCTCCCCTGCCCCCGGGTCACCGGCCCGGGTCAACCACCGCCCGGCCCGTCCGCCGAGCGGAGCGTGTCGAGTCTGTGCCGGTACTCCTCCGCGTCGATCTCGCCGCGCGCGAACCGTTCCGCGAGCACCTGCTCGGGCGTCGGGCCCGCCGCCGACCCGTGGGCCCCGCCCCAACCCGGACCCGCCCGGCCGGCACCCGGCGCCGCGGGACCCGCACCCGCGGCCGGCGCCCCGTACGGGACCGGCCGCCGCGAGCGGGTGATGTACCGGAACAGGGCGATGGCGGCGAGCACCAGGACCACCAGGACCACCAGCGAGCCGATCACCGCGATCGCGATGCCCCAGCCGCCCAGCCCGTGGCCGTGGCCGTACCCGTTCGTGTGCCAGTGCCTCATCAGGACCTCCTCCTCCGGCCCCGCCGCGGGGCCCGTCGAGGCGATGAGCGCCTTACCACCATCGTGCGCCCGCGACCGGCCGAAGCGTCGTGAGGAAAGTCTGAGAAAACGTTCCGGCGCCCGGTGCGCCGCCACCGGGGTAGCGTTGCCGCCCATGAACCACCACCCGCCGGCCGACCGCCGCTCACCCGAGCAGCTCGTCGCGGCCGGGGTGCTCCGGCGCCACGGGGACCCGCACCCCCACCCGGCCCTCGGGCACTCCCCGGTGGCCTACGTGTCCACCGCGCTCTGGGACGAGCTCACCGCGCTCGCCATCGCGCCGGACGCGGCCGAGGCCACCGCCACGGCCCTGCTGCACGCGCTCGCCGAACGCGCCGTGGACGCCGCGCTGTCACCCGGCAACGAGCGCGCCCCGCGCGACGACCTGTACGTGACGCACCCCGCCCACATCGGCCCGCAGCGCCGGACGGTCTGGTTCCAGCGCTCCGGACCGCGCGGCCCGATCACCGCCGGGTTCGCCCCCTGAGACCTGCCGACTCCCCTCGGCCCCGTCCGCTCGGCCACGCCCCCTCAGCGCCCGACCCCTCAGCGCCCGACCCCTCAGTGCTGGACCTCTCAGTGCTGGACCTCTCAGCGCTCGACCCGCAGACTGTGACACACCCAGCTCAGCCGGTCCGGCCCGCCCAGCGGCGGCCGGTCGTGGTACGTCCCGTCCGCGACCGACAGGTTCACGATCAGGTACGCGTGCCAGCCCGGGCCGACCCCGTGCAGGTCCGCGTAGACCAGCTGGCCGTCGACGTACCAGTCCACCGAGTTGGCGCCGAGCACGACCCGCAGGTCGAAGGTGGCGCCCGGCGCGATCCCGGCGCCGGCGCCGTGCCAGTAGCGGAAGCCGCCCCGGACGTGGTTGGAGATCTCCAGCAGGTCCGGGTTGTCGGGGTGGTACTCGAAGAGGTCGACCTCGTTGCCGCCGTCCCGCCAGGTCCAGATCGCCGGCCAGGCGCCCAGCTGGAGGGGCAGCGTGACCCGGGCCGACACGACGTCTCCGGTGTGCACCTGGAAGCCGTCCGGGCTGCCCTCGGTGGTGAGCAGACTGCAGGTCCACAGCCCGCCGGTCAGTCGCCGGACGGCCGTGAACACGCCGCCCGGGCAGTAGGCGCGGCCGAGGTAGTCGAGTTTGTGGTCGCTCCGGTTGGTCGGCCCCATCCGGGGATAGGCGCTGCTGCGCCCCGCGATCCACTGCCTGGTCGAAGTGAAGTCTGCGTCGAACACGACTGCCACGGCCGCCTCCCCTGGGCTCCGGCGCCCCGGGGGTCCGAACCGCCGGGCACACAGAGTGAGTTACCCGATACGCTCCGCAGTATGCGAACCGGATCGCCCCGGTCCGTGCCGGGCAGCTCGAACGATCGGCGGATCAGCCCACCGGTGCGGCCGCTCCCCCGGCCTCCAGCCGGTCGGTGACCGACACCACGCCGTCCACCGAGCGGCACAGGTTGAGCACGATCGGCACCAGGTGCTGCTCCGGCACCGTCCCGCTGAGCACCACCCGCCCCTGGTCGACCTCGACGCCTACCTCCGCCGGGCTCACCCCCTCGACCCGGCCGAGCACCTCCTCCACGATCTCCCGCCGGATCACCCGGTCCTCGCGCAGGAACACCCGCAGCAGGTCCCCGCGGCTCACCATGCCGATCACCCGCCCCTCCTCGTCCAGCACCGGCAGCCGCTTCAGCCCGTGCCGGCTCATCAGCCGGGCCGCCGCCACCACGCTGGTGCCGGGGGTGGTGCAGACCGGCTGCCCGGTCATCAGGTCCGCGGCGGTGACGGCCCCGCCCGGCCCCGGAGGCGGCGCCGCCTCCGGGGCCGGCAGCAGGGCGCCCGGATCCTCCTGCGCGGCCAGGGTGCGCAGCAGGTCCGCCTCGGACACCACGCCGAGCGGCCGCCCCTCGGCGTCCACCACCGGCACCCCGGTGATGTCGTAGTCGGTCAACAGCGCCACGATCTCCCGGAAGCCGGTCTCGGGCGCGACCCGGACCACGGGGCTGGTCATCACTGATTCGACGGTGGCATGCCGCACGCCGGTTCACCTCGTCCACGACGCTACTCCGCCCGGGCACGGATCGTCCCGGCCGTACCGGCAGCATCGCTCCCGGCCGCGCGGACCGCCAGGGGCCAAGGGGCTGAACGGGAGGGACCAAGGCCCCCGCCCGCCGAACACCCCTCCGACATCCGCTCGCACGTTCCCGGCGACACCCGGGCGCGGCCGCACCCCCGACCCCGCACCCCCTCGCCCCCGACCCCGCACCCCCTCGCCCCCGCCGCCGCAGCAGCGGGCCCGCGGGCGGCCGGCGACCCCGGACGGCGCAACCATCACATGATCGACTCGTTGGACCGTCCACCACGACAGCACCGACGACTCCGGGGAGGGCCCGTTGGCAGAACGGACGGTGGACTCGGCGGCGCCCGCCCGGGGTACCGCCGCGCGCCCGGTGGCCCGGGCCGAGGCCGCCCTGGTGCGCCACTACCGCAGGCTGGTCCGGCTCGCGTACCTCGCGCTGCCCGCGGACCGCGACCGGCACAGCCGCGTCCTCGCCGCCCACACGGCCGTCCAGCGCGCCCTGCCGTCCCGCTGGACCCGCCCGGTCGACCCGGCGCCGGCCGACGAGGACCCGGTCTACGCCGCACTGCGGCTGCGGGTGCTGCGCGACGCACTGCGCCCCCGTCCCGCCCGCCGGCTGCTGGCACCCCGGGTCTGGGGCCTGCGGCTGTTCACCCCGCACGGCGGCGAACAGGACGCCGCACTGGACCACGCGCTCGCGGCGCTCGACGCACCCGCCCGGGCCGCGTTCGCGCTGCGCGCCGTGGAGGGGCTGACCGGCGCGGAGGCCGCGGAAGTCCTGCGGCACGCCGGGGTCGAGCAGCCCGAGCAGGCCCTCCACGCGGCGGCCGGCGTCGGCTCGGAGGCGGAGCCGGACCCGTCCGCCCCGGAGCCGGGCGCCTTCGACCCGTCCGCGTTCGACACGAGGAGCTTCGACCCGTCCGCGTTCGACCCGTCCGCGTTCGACCCGTGCGCCGTCCGGGTCCAGCCCACCGACCTGCTGCGCCGCCGCCGGGCGCTGACCGCCGTGCTGCTGGTCGGCGCGCTCGGCCTCACCACCACGGCCGCCGTGCTCACCGGCACCGGCCCCGCCGCCTCCACCACCCGGCCGGCGCCCGCCCCGCCCGCCAGCGCCACGGCCGATCCGGCGCACCTGGTCCGGGTGCCCGCGGACCTGTGGCAGCACACCGCCCGGGTCGACTTCACCGCCTGGCCGGCCCGCGGCGACCGCCGCGAGGACGCCGCGCTGCTCGGCCGCGCGCTGACCGCCTGGGAGCGTCCCGGCCCGCAGACCCGCGCCGAACCGGGCGCGGACACCGCGCCGCCGGTCACCGCGCCACGGCTGCTCTACGCCGGGACGGTGGACGGCGCCGCCGTCGTCCTGCTGTACGACGGGCAGCGGCTGGCCCGCTACACCGACGGACGCGGCGGCGGCCTCGACCTCGCCCGGGCCGACGACTCGGACGTCACGACGGCCGGCGCGGTGGTGCTGCGCCGCCAGGGCACCTCCGTGCGCTACCTGCTGGCCCCCTGGGTGGAGGCCGCCGAGACCCGCCGGATCGACCAGCCCGACACCCCCGCCCGCCCGTTGGAGCACCCCGACGGCCTCACCCCGGCGGCGCCGGGCGGCGTGCTGACGGACTGCCGGGGCGCCACCGTGCTCCAACTGCACTCCTCCCCCGTCATCGCGGAGAAGCACGCCTTCCTGCTGGCCGACCTCGGCGGGCTCGTCCCCGCCCACCTCAGCTACACGCCGCCCCCGGACCGCAACCAGCCGGCGCGCGAGCCGCGCGAGGCCACCGGCCCGGACGCGCTGCAGGCCTGGGCCCGGGCGGGCTGCGCGGCTCCGGACGGCACTCCCGGCGTCAAGCAGCTCAACCTGTGGGCCTTCGCGGTGCAGCCGCTGCCGCAGAACGCGGGCTCGGCGTCCTGGGTCTGCCTGCGCGCCGACCGCTGGACCGGCGAGGGCAGCGCCGCCACCGCCGTTCTGCTGCCCGCCGCCCGGGGGCCGCAGCGCACCGGCGGCGGCCCGGGCCGGGCGTGCAGCCGGTTCGAGCAGGACACCGTGGGCTGGGCCTGGTGGCGTTCCCCGCAGGGCAGCGAGTTCCTGCTGGCGGCGGGCAGCCGGCGGGTCGCCCGGCTCGCCGTCAAGGGCCCGGACTGGTCCGCCGACCGGCCCGCTCCGGACCACACCCTGGCCGTGGAGCGCCCGGTCCGGGCGAACGTCCAGGTGGAGGGGGTGCTGGACGGCGGCACCCGGATCAGCCCGCAGCACTGACCCGGACGGACGGCTCGCGCCCGTAGTCGGGCAGCTCGACGCTGGACACCTCCTGACCCAGCTGCAGCATCCGGTCCAGGATCCAGCGCCGGTTCAGCAGGCCGTTGCGCACCCGCAGGCCGGCGGCGGTGCGCGGCGCCAGGAACGGGCCGGTGCGGTCACCGCCCTTCTGGCAGCCCCGGGCGTAGTCGCGCAGCAGCGCCTCGTACCGGCCGAAGGCGGTGCGGTGGTCGCCGCCGGAGCGGGCCAGTTCGCCGGCCAGCACGTACGCGGCCACCACGGCGGTACCGGTGCCCATGCCACCGATGGTGGCTCCGCAGGCGGCGTCGCCGAGCAGCGCGATCCGGCCGGTGGACCAGCTGGGGACGTCGGCGCGGCTGATCGAGTCGAAGTACAGCTCGGGGGTGTCCCGCAGGCTGTCCAGCAGGCGGGGCGCCTCCCAGCCGAGGCCCGCGAAGGCCCGGTGGACCAGGGCCTTCTGCTGGTCCTGGTCGTGCCGGTGGTAGCTCAGCTCGGGCGAGGCGAAGAGGCAGAAGGCGCCCGCCCTGGTCGGGTCGCGGTGGTCGCCGCCGAGCGCGGCCAGCCGGCCGGGGACGTTGAGGCCGAGGGAGCCGGGCGGCAGGCCGAGGTCGTTGGGCAGCTGCCAGGTCGCCGCGTAGTAGCCGAGGTGGCGGACGAAGCGCTGCTCGGGGCCGAAGGCGAGCCGGCGGACGGTGGAGTGCAGCCCGTCGGCACCGATCACCAGGTCGAACTCCCGCGGCGCGCCGTGCCGGAAGGCGACCCGCACCCCGCGAGGGGTCTCCTCCAGGGCCGTGATCGTGTCGCCGAAGACGTACTCGGCGCGGTTCCGGCTGTGCCGGTGGAGCAGCTGGGCGAGCTCGCCGCGCGGGATCTCCAGTTCGCCGCCCGCGAACTCGGCCGGCAGGTGCAGGATTCGTCGCCCGTCGGGGCCGAGGAAGGTCATCGGGGAGCCTCCGGTGTCGAGTGCGCGCAGTTCGTCGAGGACGCCCATCCGCTCCAGCACGGTCAGGTGGGTCCGGCCGCGGAAGTCGACGTTCTGGCCGCCGCCGCGCAGCGCGGGGGCGATCTCGACGACGGTGACCTCGAATCCGTAGCGGCCCAGCCAGTGCGCCAGGGCGGGGCCGGCGATGCTCGCGCCCGAGATCAGGACCTTGGTGCTCATGGGAGTGCTCCGTTCGATAGGGACGATGAACTGTGTCCACCGGACACTGTTTGCTTGCTGTGTACGGTAGACACAGTTCAAGCCGAGGGCAACCCCCGGACCGGGGGCGACCACAGGAACAGGAGCGGAACGTGAGCGAGGCGGCGAACCCCGCAGGGCCGGCCAACCCCGCAGGCCCGGCGGACGCGACCGGCGCGGCGGACACCACCGGCCCGAAGGGCACGGTCGCTCCGAAGGGCGCGGTCGGGCCGGACGACCCGGCGAACGCCGTGGTGCGACTGCTCTGGGGCCCCGCCCCCAAGCCGACCCGGGGCCCGAAGCCGGCCCTCAGCCTGGAGCGGATCGCCGCGGCGGGCGTCGAGATCGCCGACGCGGAGGGCCTGGGCGCCGTCTCCATGCAGAAGGTCGCCGGGCTGCTGGACTTCACCAAGATGTCGTTGTACCGGTACGTGCCGGGCAAGGCCGAACTCGTCGCCCTGATGGTCGAGTCCGCCGCCGGCGACCCGCCGACCGCCGGGCCCGAGCTCGGCTGGCGGGATCAACTCACCTCCTGGGCCCGGATGTTGGCCGAATCGTTCGACCGCCACCCCTGGCTGCTGGACGCCACCGTCGGCCCCCGGGTCATCGGCCCGAGGGAACTCGCCTGGCTGGAACGGGTGGTGGCCGCCCTCGACGGTTACGGACTGACCGGCCCCGAGCGCATGGACGCCGCCGTGCTGCTCGCCGGGCACGTCCGCAGCATCGCCGAACAGTCCCGCGCCGCCGGCCCGGACGGCTCCCCCGAGGCCGACCTGCTCGCCGCCCTGGGCACGGTGGTGCACCGGCACGCCGACCGCTACCCCGCCGTCGCCGCCGCCATGGCCGAGCCCGGCGGCCGTGACCAGGCCCTGGACTTCGGCCTCGAACGGATCCTGGACGGCCTCGCCGCCCTGATCAGCCGCCGGACGGGCGCCGCGTAGCCGGACGCGCCCTCAGGGACGGCCCGGCGGATCGTGCCGAGCGCGCGACGCCGGACACGCCCTACGGGCGGCGGCCCCAGGCGGAGACCATCGGGGCGGTGGCCAGGTCCAGCCGGCCGGCGGCGACGTTCGCGAGGTGGCGGTCGATCTCCTCGTCGGTGGCCAGCCCCTGCCCGGTCAGGTGGTGCCGGATCTGCCGCACGGTCGCGTCCTCCAGCACGGCGCAGGCCGGCGAGGTGATCGGGAAGTACGCGTCGGCCCGGACGTCGACCAGGCCCGCCTCGCGCAGCACCCGCGGCAGCGTCCGGCCGTAGGAGAGGTCCGCACCGCGGGCCGCCATCAGGGTCCGGAAGCCGGCCCGCAGACGGTTGGCGAGCCGCTGCTCGGGGCCCGACTCGTCCGGGCACAGCAGCGGCTGCAGGGCGGGGTCGGCGTCCTCCAGCAGCAGCCGGCCACCGGGGCGCAGTGCCCCGACCATCCGGCGCAGGGCCTCCGCACGGTCGGCGACGTGGACCAGCACCAGCCGGGCGTGCACCAGGTCGAAGCCGCCGGGCGGCGGCGGGTCGGCCGCCACGTCGTGGGCCAGCACCCGGATCACGCCGCCGGCCGCACCGGCGGTCCAGGACACGTCGATGTCGGTCGCGACGACCTCACCGGTGGGGCCGACGCGCTCGGCGAGTCCGAGCGGGACGGAGGGGCCGCCGGCACCGACCTCCCAGCAGCGCATGCCGGGGCCGATCCCGAGCCGGTCGACGTGCCGGAAGGTCACCGGGTCGAACAGCTCGGCGAGGGCGCCGAAGCGGGCGCCGGCCTCCGACTGCCGGTTGTCCAGCAGGTAGCCGTCCTCGCCACGATGCTCAGCCATGCGGCGATTCTGGCAGACGGCCACGGCCACGGCCCGGGCCGTGGCCGTACGGGGCGGCACCGGGAAATCCCCTCGCGCCCCGCCCGGACGAGGCCCTAACGTCCCCCTCCATGGCGATGTTCGTGCACCTGACCGCCGCGGCGAACGCGCCGCGGATCCGCCGCGCCGGGATCCGGGCCGACAGCCGCGGGCAGGGCGGCGCACGCGGGCTGTACTGCTTCCCCGTGCTGCCGTCCTACCCGCTGACCCACCAGTGGCTGCGCGAGCTGGCCCGGTTCGGCGCCCGGGGCCCGCTGGTCGCCGTGCACCTCCGGCTGGACGACGCGCAGCCGGTACTGGCCGGGCACTACCGGGACCGCGCGCAGGCCGCCCAGCAGCGGCTGCCGGCCGCCGAGGCGGTGCGCCGGATCGGCGCACTGGCCGATCCGCGCGGCTGGGAGGTGTTCGTGCCGCGGGCGGCGGGCCCCCGCGAGGTGCACCGGATCCGCCCGGTGCCCCAGGTCGCCGGCTGGCGCTACCGGCCGGACGCCCACGGCACCCGGCCCTGCACCTGCTACGGCTGCCGGATCCGCGGCGAGTACGGCGGCCGCCGGCTGCGCGAGCGCCTTCCGCACCCGCTGGACGGCCCGCCGCCGCCCGTGCCGGTGCTGCTGGCACGGCTGGACGCCGCCGGCGAGCCGGGGAACGCCGCCGAACTGCGGGCCGCCCTGCACTGGTTCGGGATGCGCCGCCGCGGGCCGGTGGACCGGCTCGCCCGGCTCGCCGCCCATCCGGACCCGGGGGTGCGCACCGAGCTGGTGTGGGCCGTCGGCGGCTGGTCCACCCCCGGGGTCGCGGCGCTGCTGGCCGGCCTCGCCGGGGACCCGCATCCGGACGTCCGCGAGGCCGTCGAGGCGGTGCTGGACCGCTGAGACCTACGGGTGTCCGGGCCTGCAGCGGTCGGGCCGGCGGGAGCCCGCCGCCTCCCGACGGGCGTCAGGAGACGCGCTTGAGCTGCCAGGAGTTGTCGTTCAGGCTCGGCACCGCGGAGTACTTGCAGCCGGCGCTGTAGAAGCTGCTGACGATGGTCCAGCCGGCCGGCGGCCAGGTGGAGCCGCAGGCGTTGACGACGGTGCCGACGGGGTAGCCGGTGAGCTGCATGATCTTCTTGGTGTTCGGGTTGAAGCCGGAGCCGCAGCCGCCGCTGTTCCACCACTGGACGTCCACGTAGCCGCTGGGGGTCAGCGAGGATCCGCACATGGTGGTGGTGTCGCCGGGCGCGGCCTGTGCGGTGCCCATGGTCAGGGTGAGGGCGGCGGCGGTACAGCCGAGGGTCATGACGGCAGCGCGGAGTCGACTCACGGGGGGCTCCTCTCGGTGACGCGGCGGGTCCGCGCCAGGCACATTCCTATCGGCGCCCGCCCCTGACGGACAGTGGGTTTCCGGCCCGCTCATCGGCGCGTTTTCGCTCCCCACACGTCACCGCCACATGATGTTTACCGTGGCACACCTCGCTGACCTGCGGGTCTTCGCGCCGACATGCCCAGCGGGCGGAACCGGGCGATCATGGGACGAACCGTGTCTTCGGCGATGCGGCGCACCGGTGCCCCTCCGGCCGCGCCCGGAAGGTGGACCGCGATGTTCCAGCTCCTGTGGATCCTGATGATCGGCTTCGTGCTGGGCCTGCTCGCCAAGCTGCTGCTGCGCGGCCCGCAGTCGATCCCCTGGTGGCTGACCATGCTGCTCGGCGCGGCCGGAGCCTGGCTCGGCAACGCCGTCTCCGGCTGGATCGGCGTGCGCCACACCTCGGGCATCGACTGGATCCGCCACCTACTCCAACTCGGCTTCGCCGTCGCCCTGGTGGCCTTCGTCGCACCGGCCTGGAGCCGGTCCCACCCGAGGCGCTGACCACCGGGCCGCACCGGCCGCCCCGCCGCGGGCCCTCGGGACACCTGGCCGTGGCGACGCCGTCAGCCGACGTGCACCGCCGGACGCCGCCCGCGCTCCGGTTCGGCCTCCCGCAGCACCTCCCGGGTCACGGGCGCGATCTCGCCCTGCCCGAACAGGAGGAACCGCAGGAACTGGGCGAAGGGGTTGCCCTCCGTCCACTCGAAGTAGATGTGCGGCTGCTGCCCGGTGAGGTCGCGCACCCGCAGCAGCAGCGCGGCCAGCGCGTTCGGCACGCTGGAGCTCTCCAGCGAGAGCACCCGGTAGCGCTCGTGCAGGACCTCCCCGCGCACCGTGAGCTCGGCCTCGAAGTCGGACGGGTCCAGCACGGTGACCTCGACGAAGACCAGGTCGTCCTCGGCCGGGATGTCGTTGTCGCGCCGGATCTGGTGGATCTTGTCCCGGTACTCGGCGAGGTCCCTGCTGTTCGGCTCGTTGGCGATCAGCCGCAGCGGGCGGTGCATGTAGTCGCGGACGAAGCGCTCCGCCACGTCGTCCAGCACCACGTCGGTGACGCGCAGTTCGAAGGCCCGCTTGAGCCGGGACAGGAAGGAGACCAGCATGATCCCGGCGATGAAGCAGGCGCCGATCTTGACGCCGTCCGGCCGCTCGGCGATGTTCACGGCGGTGGTGTAGAGGAAGACCGCGGCGATCACCGCGAAGCCGGCCGTCCAGCGGCGCTGGGCGGCCTTGTGGGCGGCGATGGTGACGGCGATGGCGGCCGAGCTGATCAGCACCAGGACACCGGTGGCGTAGGCGCCGCCCTGGGCGTCGACGTTGGCGTCGAAGAGCCAGGTGACCAGGAAGGCGATCAGGGTCAGCACGATCACCGTGGGGCGCACGGCCCGGGCCCAGTGCGGGGCCATGCCGTAGCGGGGCAGGTAGCGGGGCATCAGGTTGAGCAGTCCGGCCATCGCGGAGGCGCCGGCGAACCAGAGGATGGCGATGGTGGACAGGTCGTAGACGCTGCCGAAGGCGCTGCCCAGGTTCTCGTGCGCGAGGTAGGCGAGCGCCCGACCGTTGGCCGGGCCCCCGGTCTTGAAGTCGTCCGGGGGGATCAGCAGGGTGGTGATGAAGCTGGTGGTGATCAGGAAGCAGCTCATGATCACGGCCGCGGTGGTGAGCAGCTTGCGGGCGCCACGGATCCGGCCGGTCGGCTTCTCCTCGGTGTCCTCCGGATCGCCCTCGATGTGCGGCATCACGGCGACGCCGGTCTCGAATCCGGACAGGCCGAGCGCGAGCTTCGGGAAGACGATCAGGGCGACGCCGATCACGGCGATCGCGTTGCCGTGCTCGGCGATGAGCGCGTCCGTCCAGTCGGCGAAGAGGTGCGGGGCCTTGAGCACGTGCCAGAGACCGTTGACCACCACCACGACGTTGAGCGCCAGGTAGATCCCGACCAGGACGACGGCCAGGCCGATCGCCTCGCCGAAACCCTTCAGGAAGACCCCGCCGAGCAGCGCGATCAGGATCAGCGTGATCAGCACCTGCTTGCCGTCCAGCGCCGTGTGCAGGTGCGGGTTCTCCACCAGGTGCGCGGTCGCGTCGGCGGCCGACAGGGTGATGGTGATCATGAAGTCGGTGCCCGCGAAGCCCAGCAGCGTCAGGACGAAGAGCTTGCCCTGCCAGAACGAGAGCAGCCGCTCCAGCATCGCGATGGAGCCCTCGCCGTGCGGACTCTCCTGCGCCACCCGGCGGTAGACCGGCAGGGCGCCGAGCAGGGTGACGACCACCAGCACGAGGGTCGCGATCGGCGAGACCAGGCCGGCCGCGAGCGCGGCGATGCCGGGCTGGTAGCCGAGCGTGGAGAAGTAGTCCAGACCGGTCAGGCACATCACCCGCCACCAGCGCTGGCCCTTCACGTGCGGGGCCTGCGCGTGCGGACCGGGGTGCTGCTTGGCCATGTCGGACAGGCCTTCCAGCAACCACGCCCGGAACCGCGAGCCGCGGTTCACGGGCGCCGACCCAGCTCCGACCGAACCCGACGAGACCACGCGCACCCCTGTCCACGGTCGGCCGGGCACACGGCGCCGGACCCCCTGACCGCCGGACGGCGGGCCTGGTCAGGCTAGGTGACACGGCGCCACGGCCGGGCGGCCGCGGGCCCGGACACGCCGGGGTACCCCCGGACGGCCCCGGGCGCGGTGCACGGCGAGGCGGGGCCGCCCCGCCGGCGGACGGCCACCCGGCGCGGCGGCCCGTAGACCTCACCCCCGAGGGGTAAGGATGACCGCGCGCGTTGACCCGCCGTCTTGACCACCGTCTTGACCCGCCGTCGGTACCCACCCGCCCTGACGCGGCGTCGTGACCCACCCGTCGTGACCCACCGTCTCGGCCCGCCGTCCCGGTCCGGCGTCCGGACGCGGCGCGGCGGCGCAGCGAGCCGTCGCACCCCGGCGACGGACCCGATCGGACACCAGGGAGGCCACGATGGCGGAACCGAGCCGGCGCGGCGTACTGGGCCTGGGCCTGATGGCCGCGGCCCTCTCCTCCTGCGGCACCGGACCGCCCCACCCCGCCCCCGCACCGCACCCCTCCCCCGACGCGGGCGGCCCGGGCACCGCCGAACACGTCGGCCTGCGCACCGAGCAGTCCCTCCCCGGCGACCCGGACTGGGAGATCACCGACCCCGGCCCCGCCGACGCCATCGAGGGCTTCGCCGACCGCGTCAGCGTGCTGCCCGGCGAGCAGTTCGGGCTGCACGTCTCCACCCCGGCCACCGCCTTCACCGTCTCCGCCTACCGCGCCGGCTGGTACGGCGGCGCCCGCGCCCGCCTGGTCTGGCGCCGCGAGCACGTCCCCGGCGGCAGACAGCCGGCGCCGCACGTGGACCCGGCCACCCGCACCGTGCTCACCGGCTGGCGGCGCACCCTCGCCGTGGACACCACCGGCTGGCCCGAGGGCGCCTACCTGCTGCGGCTGGACGCCGAGGACGGCACCGGCCGGCGCTACGTCCCGCTCACCGTCCGCTCCGCCACCACCGCCGGCCGGACGGTGGTGATGAGCGCCCCGGCCACCTGGCAGGCCTACAACGAGTGGGGCGGGCACAGCCTCTACAACGGCCCCACCGGCGGGCTCGCCACCCGCTCGCTGCGGGTCGTCTTCGACCGGCCGTACGACTACGACCACGGCGCCGGGCTGTTCCTGGTCTACGAGGCCCCGCTGGTGGCGCTCGCCGAGCGGCTCGGGCTGCCACTCGCCTACACCACCGGCATCGACGTCGCCCGCGAACCCGGGCTGCTGCACGGCGCGAGCACCGTCGTGTCCCTCGGCCACGACGAGTACTGGTCCCCCGAGCAGCGCGCCCACGTCACCGCGGCCCGCGACGCCGGGACCAACCTGGCCGTCCTCGGCGCCAACTGCTGCTACCGCCGGATCCGCCTCGAACCCTCCGAGCTCGGCCCGGACCGCACGGTGGTCTGCTACAAGGGCGCCTGGGCGCAGGACCCGGGCCACCTGGCCGGCGCACCCGCCACCACCGACTTCCGGGCCGACCCCGGCGCCGACCCCGAGAGCTCCCTGCTCGGCGTCCTCTACGACGGCTACCCGGTGGACGCCCCGTACGTGGTCCGCGCGGCGGACCACTGGGCCTTCGAGGGCACCGGCGTCGCCGCCGGGGCGTCCTTCCCGCACCTCGTCGGCGTCGAGTACGACCGGGTGGACACCGCCTTCCCCACCCCGCGCCCGATCCAGGTGCTCGCCCACTCCCCGGTGGTCTGCGAGGGCCGGCCCTCGCACGCCGACACCGCCTACCACACCCTCCCCGGCGGCGCCGGGGTGTTCGCCACCGGGACGATGCGCTGGGTCGAGGCCCTGGACGCGCACGGCCCCGGCGGCACCGGCGCCGACCACGGCATCGACGCCCGCGCCGGCGCCCTCGTCCGCAAGGTCACCGAGAACGTCCTGCGCACCTTCGCCGCCGGCCCCGCCGCCCGCACCCACCCGGCCACCGACGACCTGGCCACCGTCTACGGCCCGGCGTAGGGCCCGGTCAGGTGGTCGCTCCCGGGGCCGGGGCGGCGGCGAGGAGCCGGGGGGCGACGGATCTTCACAAGAGGTCTCCATGTCGGTCGGTCGGACGGCAGCGGCAGCCTGGCATGGACACGCATCGAGGTCGAACGGTCTTCCGACGGGCCGTCAGCCGGGTCGGCCGGGACGCCCGGGGCGGGGGGAGCCCCGTGGCACGGATACACTCACACGGTCCAATCCAGCGCAGGTCGTCCAGACAGACCGACCGGTGCGGCACGGGTGCCGGCCGGCGAGGGCACGAGGGAAACAGAACATGGTCGAGGCCTCCCCGAAGGTCGTTGTCGTCGTCCCCACGTACAACGAGCGGGAGAACCTCCCGGTCCTCGCGGGGCTCCTCGCGGACCTCCCGGTTCCCGACCTGCACCTGCTGGTCGTCGACGACAACTCCCCGGACGGCACCGGCGAACTGGCCGACAAGCTCGCCGCGGACTCCGGCGGCACCGTCGGCGTGCTGCACCGCACCGAGAAGAACGGCCTCGGCCGCGCCTACCTGGCCGGCATGGCCCGGGCGCTGGACGAGGGCGCGGACGTCGTGGTCCAGATGGACGCCGACCTCTCGCACCCCGCCTCGGCGATACCCGCCATGGTGGAGGCCCTGCTCGCCGACGAGACCGCCGTGGTGCTCGGCTCCCGCTACGTCCCCGGCGGCTCCACCGCCGCGGAGTGGCCCTGGCACCGCAAGGCCCTGTCCGCCTGGGCCAACCTGTACGTCAACACCATCCTCGGCCTGGGCGTCCGGGACGCCACCGCGGGCTTCAAGGCCTGGCGGGCCGCCACCCTTCGGGCGATCGACCTGCCGAGCGTGCAGAGCAGCGGGTACTCGTTCCAGGTCGAGATGAACTACCGGGTCGTCCAGCGCGGCATGACGATCCGCGAGGTGCCGATCCGCTTCGAGGAGCGGATCGAGGGCGCCTCGAAGATGAGCATCGGGGTACAGGTCGAGTCCGCGCTGGCGCCCTGGAAGCTGCGGCTGAACCGCTGAACCGCCGGGCCGCTGGGCCGCTGGGCCGCCGAACCGTCGGCCCCGACGAGTCGTCGGCCCGGCTGGAGCACGGGGACGCGCCGCGGGGTGGCTCCGTAGGGCGCCGGACGGCTCCGGAACGGGCATACGGGTGCCCGTCGGGCCGCCCGGCGGTGTGGACGGCGGCTGTGGGGAAAGAAGGGCCACATGTCCCTTCTCCCGGAGTCCCTGACGGCCCTCGTCCGCCGCGGCGCCCGAGAACCCTTCGTCGTGCAGACCGTACGGGCCACGGTGGCCGCCACCCTCGCCTACGCGGTGGCGACCAGGCTCAGCAGTGAGCCCGCCCCGCTGACGGCCCCGCTCACCGCCCTGCTGGTGGTGCAGGTCACCGTCTACTCGACGCTCAAGACCAGCATCCGCCGGGTCAACTCGGTGGTGGTCGGGGTCCTGATCGCGATCGGCTTCAGCGCCGTGGTCGGGCTCTCCTGGTGGAGCCTCGGGCTGATCATCCTCGCCTCGCTGGTCGTCGGCCGGTTCGTCCGGGTCGAGGAGTTCGTCCAGGAGGTCGCGATCAGCGCGATGCTGATCCTGGGCGTCACCAAACTCGCCTCGCAGGCCTGGGACCGGGTGCTGGAGACGCTCATCGGCGCCGCCGTCGGCCTGCTGTTCAACCTGCTGTTCGCCCCTCCGGTGTGGGTGGACACCGCCGGCGAGTCGATCGAGGACCTCGCCCGGCGCGCCCGCCACCTGCTGCTGGACATCTCCGAGGAGCTGGGCCGCCCGACCCCGGTCGCCCGGGCCGCCGAGCGGCTGCACGAGGCCCGGCGGCTCGACCAGGCGATCGCCGACGTGGACGCGGCGCTGCGCCAGGCCGAGGACAGCCTGCGGCTCAACCCGCGGATCAGCGAGGGGCTGCTCTCCCGGCTGGTGCTGCGCACCGGGCTGGACACCCTGGAGATCTGCGTGGTGGTGATCCGGGTGCTGGCCCGCTCGCTGACGGACCTGGCCAAACGCCGGGCGCCCGGCGAACGGCTGCTCCCCCCGGACGTGGCGGTCGGACTGGAGGAGCTGCTCGGGCACGTCGGCGGGGCCATGGTGAGCTTCGCGGTGCTGGTGACCACGCAGGTCAGCCGCAACGCCGAGGAGGCGGAGCAGCGGCTGGCCGCCGAGCTGGCCGCGGCCTGGAGCTGCCGGGAGAACGTCGCCCAGGTGCTGCTACGCAGGGTGCAGGAGCACCCCGAGGCGTGGCAGCTGCACGGGTCGATCCTGGCCGAGGTGGACCGGATCCTGGACGAGCTGGACCCGGAGCACCGCGGCCGGCGGCTGATGGAGGAGCTGGACCGGGCCTCGGTGGCCAACCGGGAGCGGTTCTCCAGGTTCGCCGGGCTGCGCCGCTTCCTGCGGGGCGAGCGCTGGCGGGCCCGGCGGCGGGGCCGGCCGGCCGGCTCGGGCGACGGGCCGGAGCAGGGGGGCCGGGAGCGCCCGACGGTGGGGGCCGGGCGCTGACGCTGCGTCTCCCCCGGAGTCTTCCGGGACCTCGGTCGCGCGCCGTCAGCCCCGGGCCGCGTCGAGCAGCGGCTGCACCTCGATCTTGCGCATCTGCAGCATCACCGCCATCACCCGGTCGGCCGCGGCCCGGTCCAGCCCGCTGATCAGCTCGTTGAGGACCCGCGGCACGATCTGCCAGGACAGGCCCCAGCGGTCCTTGAGCCAGCCGCAGGGGCCCTCCTGCCCGCCGTCGGCGGTGAGCCTGGACCAGAGGTCGTCGACCTCCTGCTGGTCCTCGCAGTCCACCTGGAGCGAGATCGCCTCGGTGAAGCGGAACTCGGGGCCCCCGTTGAGCGCCACGTACTGCTGGCCGGCGAGCTCGAAGACCACGGTCATCACCGAGCCGGGGGCGCCGGGGCCGGCCTCGCCGTAGCGGTTGACCTGGGTGATCCGGGAGTCGGGGAAGAGCGAGGTGTAGAAGGTCGCGGCCTGTTCGGCCTGGTCGTCGAACCAGAGGAAGGTGGTGATCTTCTGCATGCGCCCGACCGTAGACCCGGGCCGCGGCCGGGTGGCCGAGCCACGGCCGGGGGTCACCGGTTCGGCGCCCCGCGCGCACGGGAGCGGCCGGGAGCGCCCGGGCGAGGCGCCGCGGGGGCGGGAGGGTGTGCGGTCCCCGGGGTGCGCGGCCCCCGGGGCGGGTGGCTGGTGGTGACACCCGGCGCGCGGGGCGGGCCCGCGCGCCGGGGCCGGTCCGTGGACCCGACCGGTCAGTGCACCCAGCCCGCGTAGCGCTGGGCGAAGCGCCGCCCGCTGTGGGCGGTGACCACCACGTCGTAGCGGCCCTGCCCGTCCAGCGGCCAGGCCACGTCGACCTGCTTGCCGGGCCGCACCCACACCGTCCGCGCCGTCCCCGCGAAGTCGTTGGGCTCGGCCGTGAAGGCGAGGTCCGTCAGACCGTCGTTGACGAGCTGCAGGGTGAGCCGACGGCCGCGCAGGTCCGCGGTGACGATCGGTACGGCGACGTCGTTCTGTCCGTCCCGGCCGTCACGGACCACCGTGCCGGCGAACCGGCGCACGAAGCCGTCCGGGCCGTGGACGGTGAAGTCGTAGCGCCCGTTGGTGGCGGCCGCGTCCCAGGTGTACGTGGCGGTGGCGCCGGGCGCGACGGTGTACGGGGTGCCCGCGAACGGGAACACGATGTTGGGGTAGACGGTGTAGGGGAAGGCGACCGAGCCGTCGTTGCTCAGGGTGCAGACGACCTTGCCGCTCGTCCGGTCCACCTCCACGTCGGCCCACGGCTGGTACGGCAGCGCGCGGTGCGGCCGCTCACCGCGCTCCTGGACCGGCATCGACTGGGCGCCGACCGCGGGCAGGACGACGCCGGGCAGCTTGGTCCCGGCGTCGGCCCTGGCCATCAGCGCGGTGGTGTCCGGCAGCTCGGGGATCGAGTGGTCCGGCGCGGCGAAGTCCAGGCAGCTGGTCAGGTCGCCGCAGACGGCCCGGCGCCAGGCGGAGATGTTCGGCTCGGCGACCCCGGTCACCAGCTCCATGAAGCGCAGCACGGACGTGTGGTCGAAGACCTGGGAGTCGACCCACCCACCGCGCGACCACGGCGAGACGACCCAGAGCGGGACGCGGTTGCCCAGACCGATCGCACGCCCGTGGGTGAACTCCTCGGGGGTGCCCGGCTCCGGGGTGGGCGGGACCATGTGGTCGAAGTAGCCGTCGTTCTCGTCGTACATCACGAGGAACACGGTGTGCCGCCAGACGTCCGGGTTGGACATCAGCGACTGCAGGGCCTGGTCGACCCAGTGCGCGCCGTACGCCGGGCCGGCCTCCGGGTGCTCGGAGAACAGGTAGGGCGCGACCAGCCAGGAGATCGTCGGCAGGGTGCCGTCCTTGCAGTGCCGGTCGAAGTCCGCCGGGTCGAACTTGGTCATCGCGTTGACGTACCGCGGGTCCGTGGGCGGGAACGCGTGGAACTGTTTGAAGTAGGAGAGCGCGTTGTCGTCGTAGTCGCCGGTGCGGTCGTCCTTGCTGGGGTTGTGGTAGACCCGCCAGCTGACGCCGGCCTGCTCCAGGCGCTCGGCGTAGGTGGTCCAGTCGGCGACGGGGTTGTCGGTGACCGGGGTGTTGTCGATCCAGGGCCCGGTGGTGCCGTCGCGGCCGGGCCCGGCCGTACCGGTCCACAGGTAGAGGCGGTTGGGGTCGGTCGGGCCGGCGAGCGAGGTGAAGTAGGCGTCGCAGAGGGTGAAGGCGTCGGCCAGCGCGTACTGGTAGGGGATGTCGTCCCGGGTGAAGTACCCCATGGTCCGCTCGCCCTTGGCCGCGATCCACTTGTTCATCGCGCCGTTGTTGATGGCCTGGTGGCCCGTCGCCCAGTCGTGCGCCAGACCGCCCGCGTTCTGCGCGTTGTACCTGGAGGTGTCCATCCGGTACGGCAGCATCGCCCCGCCGTCGCTGCGCCCGGCGTCGGGCTGGCGGAACACGTCGGTGCCGTCCGGGAAGCGCAGGGCCTGGCGGTCGCCGAAGCCGCGCACGCCGGAGAGCGTGCCGAAGTAGTGGTCGAAGCTGCGGTTCTCCTGCATCAGCACCACGACGTGCTTGACGTCCTTGATGGTGCCGGTGAGCCGGTCCGGGGAGGGGGCGGGAGCAGGAGCGGCCTCGGCGGGGGCGGCCGCCAGGCCGGTCAGGGCGGTCGCGCCGACGGCCGCGGTGGCGCCGACGAAGGTACGGCGGGAGAGCTCGGACATCACGAACTGGCCTCTCAGAGCTGGAAGGTGGCGACGGCGGCGGCGGTGTCGGAGGGCCACTCGTTGGCGGCGGTGTTCGGCTCGGGCTGCGGCCAGTCGGCGACCAGCGTGTGCGCCTCGACCAGCTTCAGCGGGCCCGCGTAGTGGACGTGGTCGGTGCGGTCCTGCGGCTCCGGCCGGTCACCGCGCTGCTTGCGGGTGGGCGACCAGGTGGCACCCGGGAAGGCCACCGGGTCGCGGTGCTCCTCCCGGAAGGAGTCGGTCAGCCCCGCGCCCTGCAGCGCCTTGCTGACCGGCCAGTCGAGCGCGCCGACCCCGTTGTGGGCGGCGGCGGTGGCGGCCGTCCAGTCCAGGTGGGACGGCGAGGACATGGCCCCGGCGAGCACCACCGGGACGTGCCGGGCCGCGTCGGCGCGCACCGCGGCGGCCAGCGCCGTCGCCTGCCGGCCGCGGAGCGAGGCGGCCTCGGCGGCGGTCACGTCGGCGGCGCTGCGCCCGTCCTGGATCGCGTACGGGCCGTAACCGGCCTCGTCCAGGTGCGCGGCCCAGAAGCGGACGGTGCGCCCGCCCGGCAGCTGGACGGTGGCCGCGGCCGCGGGGAGGTCCGCGGTCACCGGGGTGACGTCGGTGAGCGGGTGACGGCTGAGGATGCCGACGCTGCCGGGGCTCTGGTAGGCGTACCAGCCGAGCGCGTCGGCGAGGGTCTTCGCGCGCTCGCCGGCGGTCTCCTGGAGGGCGAGCACGTCCAGGCCCTGGGTGAGCACGACGCGCAGCTGCTTCTCCAGCGCGTCGGTGTGACCGCGGCCCGCGTCGTGCAGGTTCCAGCTGGCGGCCTTGAGGCGCGGCGGCGCGGCCGGGTCGGCGACGGGGACGAGCACGGTGACGGTGTCGGTGGCGCCCGTGCCGTCCTTGACCGCGCTGTCCTTGACGGCGACGACCACCACCTCCGGGGTCTTGCCTACCGCACCCGCCGCGCCGGCCGCGGGGGCGGTGCCGGTGAGCGTGCCGTCGGTGCTGACGTTCAGCCAGGACGGGCCGCTCACCTTGCGGAACGCGGCGGTGCCGGCCGCGTTGCCCGCCGGGCGGGACCAGAGGCCGCCGAGCCTGACGGTCAGCGCGGCACCGGGGGCGACCGGGGTGGCGGTGAGTGCGTCCACGGCGGCGTGCGGGCGCACGACGGCCGGCTTCGGGCGGAAGCTGAACGGCTCGGTCCGGGCGAGCACGCCGTAGCCGTCCTTCGCCAGCAGGTAGGCGGTGTACGGGCCGCCGGTGAGCGCGGAGGTGTCCAGCTGGACGTCACCGGAGGCGGCCGGGGTGTACTTCCACAGCAGGGAGGAGCCGGTGCCGGGCTGGCGGGTGCCGTCGTAGACACCGACCCAGTTCTTGGCGTCGGGGGCGTCGGTGGTCCAGTGGAAGGTGAGCCGGTCGCCTTCGGTGGGGTTGGCGGAGGAGGTGAGGGTCAGGGCGCTGCCTGCGGCCACGGTTGTCCTGTCCGCCGCCCGGGGCCGGTCCGCCGGGGGACGGCCGGGTCCGCGCGCGGCTGGTCACGGAGGTTGGGAGGGAGGCCTCGCAGTTGGCTGTACAACTGCGGGCGGCCCTCATTCATCCGAAGGCCAGCGACCGGGACGTGAACGACGCATGACGGAACATCGGGCGGTTCGGGAACTCCGGGGCGCAGGCGCCGCCGGGTGGGGTGGGCTTGGCTGGTTCCGGCGCCGCGCGGCCGCCGGCGGGCCGGTAGGGTCGACCTCGTGGTGCCGATGAGGTGGACCTCCCGCGTCCTGCTGGTCGACGAGCGCGACCGGCTCCTCCTGCTCTGCGCGCGGGACCCCCGCAGACCGGGCGCCCGCTGGTGGTTCACCGTCGGCGGCGGGGTGGAGGACGGCGAGGACCACCGGCAGGCCGCCCTGCGCGAACTGCGCGAGGAGACGGCGCTGAGCCTGCCCGCCGAGCGGCTCGGCCCCCTC
The DNA here is from genome assembly GCF_044453265.1 of Kitasatospora sp. NPDC051705. Lineage (NCBI taxonomy): Bacteria > Bacillati > Actinomycetota > Actinomycetes > Kitasatosporales > Streptomycetaceae > Kitasatospora > Kitasatospora sp. NPDC051705. The sequence goes on from NZ_JBITCO010000001.1 coordinate 288,570, forward strand.
CTCTGGACGCGGCGGACCCACCTCAGCGTCGACGGCCGGGCCTTCGACCAGCACGAGGAGTACCGCCTCGTCCGCCTCAGCGCCGCGGAGGCCGCGGCCACCAGGGTCGACCCCGCGGAGGCCTCGCACGGGCACCACTGGTGGACCGTGCAGGAACTCGCCACCACCTCGGAGACGGTGCGCCCCAAACGGCTGGCCCCGCTCCTCGCCGAGGTGCTGACGGCCGGCGGGCCGGCCCGGACACCGCTGCACCTGGGGGACTTCGACGAGGACGCCGACCCGGAGTAGGCGGCTGTGCCGGGGGTGGTGGCGATCGGTCAGGACGGCCGACCGGTACGGGCGACGAGCACTTACGCGTCGGGATGCTCCGGCAGGGCGAGCCAGTCCGACCAGGAGATCCCGCGGCCGAGGAAGCGCGGCTGCTCGAACGGCCAGTCGGCGGCGATCCACTGCGGTACCAGCGCGTCGAAGGCCTGCTCGACCTCGCTGCCCACCAGCTCGTCCACCACCCACCAGGAGATCTCGCCGTCCGCGCCGGCCCGCTCCGGCGGGTCGATGTAGACGCAGCCGAGCAGAGCCGTCTCCGCTGCGTCGAACAGCGCGTAGTTGAAGGACTGGTGTGCGGCGATCTCCTTCTCGTGCCGCAACAGGTCGGCCTGGTCGGCCTCGTAGGTCATGGTGGCCGCGGGCCAGCCCCAGGCCGGACCGAACATGGCCCACAGCCGCTCGCGCGAACCCATCACGGCCGGATAGTCGAGCGGGGCGTCCGCCTCCCGGATCGGCCGCAGGTGATGGCCACCGCCCGGCAGCGGTACCAGGACGGGGTGGACGAAGTCATCGGGAAGCCAGCTCATGGCGCCCGACCGTATCAGCGCGCGGCCGCCCGCTCCCCTGGATTTTCCCCGCCTACCGCCAGGCCCTGCCCCCATGCCGGGCAGGGCCCGCGACCACCCGGTCGAGACTCCCGTTCGACCGACGGACTCCATGATCGGTACGGCAACGGCTGCTCGGCCGAGCTCGGAGCCGGCCAGTCATTGCGGGCAGGGCCCGGCCAGGTCATTGCGGGCAGGGTCAGGCCGAGTCATTGCGGGCAAGGTGAGGCAGGGTCAGGTCAGGCAAGGGCAGGTCAGGCAAGCGCGAGGAACAGCTTCTCCAGCTCGGCCTCGCTCATCGGCGGGGTGTCGTCGTCGGCGGTGGCCATGCACTGGCGCATGCCGCTGGCCACGATCTTGAAGCCGGCCCGGTCGAGGGCGCGCGAGACCGCGGCGAGCTGGGTGACGACGTCCTTGCAGTCACGCCCCGCCTCGATCATCGCGATGACTCCGGCCAACTGGCCCTGGGCGCGGCGCAGCCGGTTCAGCACCGCGCCGACCGACTCCTCGTCCACCTGCATGTCCGGGCCGCCTTTCACATCGACTGTCGACTGACAAGTGTACCCCGTGGGGTATCGATTCCCCGGCGGTGCGATGTGGGCCGACCGGCGGCGCGGCCCCGGCCCGACCTCAGCGCGACGACCTGCCCGGGTCGGGCTCAGGGCTCAGGGCTCAGGGCTCAGGGCTCAGCGGCGGGCGAGGCGCCGTTCGCCGCCGGCACCCGTGGCGTAAGGGAGCTCGTAGTGCGCGAACACGGCGGGCTCGTCCTCGGCGGGCAGGACGTCGTCGGTGCCGATCGACGGGGCCTGCTTGACCTGGCCCTTCGAGAACGGGACGCGGACGTACTTCGGCCCGACCACCGCGCCGTCCAGGGGAACGAACACCAGCCGGCGCCGGGTCGCCAGGCCGATCGCGACCGTGGCGAAGAAGGGCTGGTCGGAGGCCGTCTCCACGTAGACGGCCTCCAGCGAGCCGATGCGGTGGCTCTTCTCGTCGACCACCGTGTGGCCGCGCCACTCCCGGATGTCTGCCATGTCGATCGCCACGACCCTGACCTCCCGTCTCCCGGCGTCCTCGTGTCGCAGCGCTCCGGCGCTGCGGTGCCGGGACCTCCCATCCTGCGCCGGGACGGCGGACGGCGCGCGGCGAGGCACAGGGGTCGCGCGGGGCCCACCTGCGGGCGAAACAGGCATAGAAGGGGCATTCCGGGGCGACCCGACCATCCGCCTCCACCGCCTTGACCAGGGCTTTAAGCTGTCCGCCAAGAACGCTGCAAGTAGATCGTCAGATCTTCGACAGATGGGGGCGACGGTCATGCCCGTGGGCTACGAGAGCATGTGGGATCCCGGCCGACCCGGAGTCCCCGCCGACCTGAGACCCGACATCCCGCACCCGGCCCGGATGTACGACTACTACCTCGGCGGGAAGGACAACTTCCCCGCCGACCGCGCCGCGGCCGAGAAGGCCCTCGCGGCCAACCCGGAGTTCCGCTCCACCGCGCGCGCCAACCGGGGCTTCCTCACCCGGGCCGTACGCTGCGTCGCCGACCTCGGCATCGACCAGTTCCTCGACATCGGCACCGGCATCCCCACCGCCGGCAACACCCACGAGATCGCCCAGGCCGTCAACCCGGCCGTGCGCGTCGTCTACGTCGACAACGACCCCATCGTGCTCAGCCACGCCCGCGCACTGATGTCCGGAACGGGCTCGGGAGGCACCACCGTCCTCCAGGCCGACCTGCGCGAACCGGCCGCGGTACTCGCCGCCGTCGAGAGCGAGGAACTCCTCGACTTCTCCCGCCCGATCGGCCTCGTCCTGGCCGCGGTGCTGCACTTCCTGCGCGACGAGGACAAGCCCTACCAGGTGGTGACCACCCTCCTGGACGCCCTGCCGTCCGGCAGCCACCTGATCCTCTCCCACGGCACGGCCGACTTCATCCCCGCCGCGGTCCGCGACCGCGTCACCGGCGTCTACGACAAGGCCACCGCACCCCTCGTCGGCCGCACCCGCGACGAGGTCCGCGCCTTCCTCGACGGCCTCGACGTCCTCACCCCGGGCGTCACCACCGTCCCCCTCTGGCGCCCCGAGACCACCCCCTCCCCCGACGCCGACCGCGTCAGCATGTACGGCGCCGTAGCCCGCAAGCCCTGACCGGCTCGCACCAGCCTTCGGGAAAATATACCGACCGGTCTACCGATTTGCGCAGCAGCGCTGACCGGTGCCCGTCCACCCGCGCAGGAAGTCGACCACATCGACTTCCTGCGCACCCAGCAAGGTCAGCATCCGCACCTCCCGGTCCGGCCCCGCAGAAAATCTGCAGACCGGTCTACAGATTCAGCGCCGGCCCTCCCCTTGCCGCACACGGGAAGTCGACCGGATCGACTTCCCGTGCAGGACCTGTCGTCGACGCTCGCCGTCAGGCCGCGACCTTGGCGACGAACGCCGCGAGGTTCACAACGGACCGCTGAATCCGCTCCTCGAGGGTGAGCGACTCGTGGAAACCCGACCCCGGGCCCGCGTCCTTCTTGCCCCGGACGTACAGCGAACAGGCGAGGTCGCTGCAGATGTAGGCACCCACGGAATTGCCCTGCTTCCCCGCCTTGCCCGCCCTCGCGGCGACCATCAACGACACCCCACCGGTGTGCACGGTCACGCAGATCGAACACATGCTGCGCCGCCCCTGCCACGCGGCGGCACCGGGACTGCGCAGCGCGACGGCCACGACGCGCCCGTCCGACTCGGCGGCGAGATAGGCCCGATCGGGAGCCTGCGGATCCCGCCAACCGAGGAAGTCCAGCTCCCCCCAGGGCCGCTCGACCAGGTCCCGGGGGACGAACAGCCTCTTGGCCTCGCCCTTGCTGCAGTTCAGGAAGGCGGCTCGGATCTCTGGTTCGGTCAGCTGCTTCATAATCGGCAGGCTAATTTACCTAAACCAATTAGGCAAATGCATAACGCCCATCGCCCACGAGGCCCGCGAGGGGGCAGGCGGGTGAGTCCACCGGGGTGCGGTGTCACCCCGCTGGTGAACTCCTGCTGCTCTCCCGTGCTCGGGAACCCATGACAGGAGCCACGGTTGCCGGCCGGCCGGGGGCGCGCGGCGGATCCTGTCCGAGTACCCCGCACCTGCCGAGCCTGGCCGGCGCGGCGGGCCGAAGGCGGGAAGCCCGGCGTGGCCACAGGAGGGAGCGGGCCTGCGCTGACGTGCAGTTGGGATTCGTCCGGCCCTTCCGACCGGGGCGACGGCGCCAACACCCCTACAGGCATTCGCAGTTGCGGCACGGGCGGGAGAGCCCAGGTTCGGGGCGCGCCCTGCTGCCCGTCGGCGCTACAGGTCAGGGGTTCCTCAGGGTCGAGATCAGGGGCAGTCCGGAGGTGCGGGCGCCGCTGGCGGGCCTAGCGTCGGGTGCGGCGGGTGATCGTTGCCGCCCGGCCGGTCCAACCGGCCGTCGGATCCAGGGAGATGGCGAGCGAGTGTTCCGGAACAGGGCTCTACCGACGCGGGCTGTGCGCCCCGTACCCGGCACCGCGGCGGACGCGGGCGTGGCCGACACCGTCCGCCTGATCGGTGTGCACAAGGCGTACCGGCGCGGCGACAGCTCGGTGCGGGCGCTCGACGGGGTGGACGTCGCCTTCGCGGCGGGCACCTTCACCGCCATCATGGGCCCGTCGGGATCCGGCAAGTCGACGCTGCTGCAGTGCGCGGCGGGCCTCGACCGGGTCGACGCGGGCCGGGTCCTGCTGGACGGCGCGCCGTTGCACAGGCTCTCCGAGCGCGCCCTGACCGAGCTGCGTCGCGCGCACATGGGCTTCGTGTTCCAGTCCTTCAACCTCGTACCGGCTTTGACGGCCCGCCAGAACGTCGAGCTTCCCCTGCGACTGGCGGGCCGAGCGATCGATCCGGCGGCGATCGAGCGGGGCCTGGCCGAGGTCGGTCTCACCGAGCGCGGCGAGCACCGGCCCGCCGAGCTGTCGGGTGGCCAGCAGCAGCGGGTCGCCATCGCGCGTGCGCTGGCCGCCAGGCCCAAGGTGATCTTCGCGGACGAGCCCACCGGCGCCCTGGACTCGCGCACCGCGCGCGAGGTCCTGGCCCTGCTGCGCGGGGTCGTCGAACAGCACGGCCAGACGGTGATCATGGTGACGCACGACCCGGTGGCCGCCTCCTACTCGCAGCGGGTGGTCCTGCTCGCCGACGGCCGGGTGACCGGCGAGCTGTTGGAGCCGACGGCCGAGGGCGTGGCGCTGCGCATGACGGCCCTGGAGCCGGGCGGCGGGCCGGGATCGGGCGCCCGGGACGGAATGGACGGGCCGTCGGAAAGCGAACGGCTAAACAGCGAACGGCGAAACGAGGCAGGCCTCGGTGGGAATCGGGCGAAGCCGTGCTGAGCCTCGCCCTGGCCACGCTGCGCCACCGCCTCACGGGCTTCCTCGGCGCCTTCGTCGCCCTCGCGCTCGGCACCACGATGATCGGCATGATGGCGCTGACCCTGGCCGCCACCTTCGGCACGCCGCACCCGGGGCCGCAGCGGTTCAGGGCGGCCGCGGCGGTGGTCGCCCCGCTGGGCTTCGAGGGGCAGCCGATGAAGGCCCCGGCGGTGCTGTCGGCCGAGGTCGTCGCACAGGTGACCGCGGCGGGGACGACGACCGCCGACCGTAGTTTCCCGGTCCGGCTGGACGCGGGCTCCTCGGGAGCGACCAGCCAGGTGGGCCGGACCGGCCACCCCTGGTCCTCGGCCGCCTTCGCGGGCTACCGCCTGCTCGCCGGGCGTGCCCCGCAGGCGGCGGGCGAGATCGCCGTCACCGGTGGCGCGGAGTCGCTGGTCGGCCGGACGGTGGAGGTGGGCACTGCGGCCACCGGCACCGGCACCAGCACCGGCACAGCGTCCCACGGCGTAGCCTCCGACGGCGCCGCCTCCCTCGGCGAAGTCTCCGGCGCTACAGCCTCCGGCGCCCCCGCGCCCGGCGGGCCCCGCCGCTACACGGTGGTCGGCGTCACCGACGCGCTCTGGTTCGAGAGCGCGGTCTTCTTCGGCGACGCCGAGGCGCAGCGCCTCTCCCCCGGCGTCAACGCGCTGGTCACCGACCAGGACCCGGGGCGGCTCGCGGCCGCCGTCGCCGGACGGGCCGTGGTCCTCGGGGGCGCGGACCTGACCCGGCTCGACCCCGACTCCACCGGCGGCGCGCAGGCGCTGGCCGACGCCCAGGCGATGGCCGGCAGTACGACCGGACTCGCGGTGTGCGTCGCGGTGTTCGTGGTCACCGCGACCTTCGCGTTCGCCGCCGAGCAGCGCCGCCGTGAGCTGGCGCTGCTGCGGCTGGTGGGTGCCTCGCCCCGGCAGGTGCGGCGCATGGTGCTCGGCGAGGCGCTGCTGATCGGAGTGGCGGCCGCGGCCGTCGGCTGCGTCCTGGCCCCGCTGGGGACCGTGCCGCTGCGGTCGTGGATGCTCGGCCACGGCGTGGCCCCGGACTGGTTCACCATCCCGATCGGCCTGCCGGCCCTGCTGGTCGCCTTCGTCCTCGGCGTGGCCGCGGCGCTGGCCGGCTCGGCCTCGACCCTGGTCCGGGTCTCGCTGGTCCGGCCGGTGGAGGTGCTGCGCGAGAGCGTGGTGGAGCGGCGTGCGATGACGCCGGTCCGCTGGCTGCTGGGGGCCGGGATGCTGGTCGGCGCGGTCGCCGCGGGGGTCGTCATCGCGCGCACCGAGCCGTACCTCGCGGCGAGCGCGCGCAAGTACGAGGCCGTCCCGGTGCTCTACGTCGGGGCGTTCACCCTGCTGGCACCGGTCCTGGTGCGTCCGGTCACCCGGCTGCTGGTCGGCCCGTTGCGCGGCTCCGCCAAGGCCGGCCCGCTGCTGGTGCGCGAGAACGTCCTCACCGCCCGGCGGCGGACGGCGGCCACGGTGGCACCGATCGTGGTGGCCGTCGGGCTGGTCGGCACGCTGCTGACGATGCAGCGGTCCGGTGACGCGGCGGTGCTCGCCCGCCAGCAGCAGGAGGTCCACACGGCGGGCGTGGTCGTACCGGGCGGTTCCGGGATCGACGCCGGGACGCTGGAACGGCTGGCGGCGGTCCCGGGGGTCCGGGTCACCCCGGTGACCTCGATGAACGTCCGGATCGGCACCGCCGCCGGCGATCAGATCGACTCGCTGAGCACCCTCGCGGTGCCCGCCGCGGCGCTGGGCACCACCATCACCCCGCCCGTGCGCTCCGGTTCACTCGCCTCACCGCCGGCGAACTTCCTGGTCATCGACGAGCACGCGGCCGAGTCGGACGGCCTCGCGGTCGGCGACCAGGTGGTGGCCCTGCTGCCGACCGGAGTGCGGGTGCCGACCGTCATCGCGGCGGTCGTGGCCCGCGGCCTGCACGGCGACGACACCTACCTGTCCGCCGCCGTGACCGGCACACCGGCGCCGACCCAGGCCTACCTCGACTCCGAGACGGGCCGGGGGCGTCCGCTCGACGAGGGGCAGACCGCCGCGGTTCGCCGGGCGCTGACCGGCTCCGGGGCGCACCTCGCGACCTACGACGCCTACCTGGAGGCGCGCCGTACGCAGGCCGCCGAGCAGACCGACACCGCGGCGGTGGTCATCCTGGGGATCGCGCTGGCCTACGCGCTGATCGCGGTCGCCAACACGCTGGTCATGGCGATGGCCGGTCGGCGGCGGGAGTTCGCGCTGCTCGGCCTGGCCGGCGCGGTGCGCGTCCAGATCGTCAGGGTGGTCGCGGCCGAGTCCGCCGTCGCCGTCCTCGTCGGCACCGCCCTCGCGGCGGCGGCGACCGTCGCCGCGGCCGCGACCCAGCACGCCTCGCTGAGCCGACTCGTGCCCGACGCACCGACCGTCGTCCCGTGGTGGCAGATCGGCGCGACCGTCGCGCTCTGCGCCGTGGTCACCGTGGCCGCCGCCTCGTCGGCGACCGTCCGCGCGACCCGCGGGCGCGCGGCCGAGGCGGCGGGCGGGCGCGAATAGCGAAGCGGAGCGCTGATCTGACGGGCCCATCGGACGAGCCGACCGGACGGGACCGATCGGTTCCGCAGGTCGGTTCGGCTGACCCGGTCGGGCGACTGAGGAGGGGCGACCGGTAGGGAACACGTGGTGAATCAGTAGGGATCAGAAATCGGGTATCGCCGATCAGTTCGATACTGATAGCTTCCTCGACGTGGCAAAGCTGAACCAGATCATCGCCGTCGAAAAAGGCGTCAAGTCGAAGTCCTTCCAGGAGCTGACGCAGGCCCATCAGGATCTGCAGAAGCCCGCTCTGCTGGCCGGGATCTCCCGTGCGTACCAGCCCAAGGACGAGGAGGGCGAGCAGCTGCCTCCCGAGTCGACCCGGGTGCAGCTGAAGGCCGAGGACGTCCTGCGGTCCACCGCGGTGACCCTCACCCGGCTGTTCGACGTGACGGCCACCAAGGACTGGGCCAACGTCGGCGCGAGTGCGGACGTGGTCGTGGACGGCCAGGTGCTGCTCGCCCGAGTCCCGGTGCCGTACCTGCTCTTCCTCGAGAAGCAGCTCACCGACCTCTTCACCTTCGTGAAGAAGCTCCCGGTGCTGGACGCCTCCGAGTCGTGGAACCTGGACGCGTCCACCGACTCCTGGAAGACCGAGCCGGTGCGCACCATCCGGACCAAGAAGGTCCCGCGCAACCACGTCAAGGCCGAGGCGACCGACAAGCACCCGGCCCAGGTCGAGGTGTACTACGAGGACATCGCCGTCGGCTACTGGACCACCGTCAAGTTCTCCGGCGCGCTGCCGGCCCGTCGGGTGAACGAGCTCGCCGAGCGGGTGGAGAAGCTCCAGCAGGCCGTCAAGTTCGCCCGCGAGGAGGCCAACGCGGTGGAGGTCACCGACCAGCGGGTGGGTGACGCCGTCTTCGGCTACCTGTTCAGGTAGCCCCATGATCGCCCGCCCGGGGAGCCGGGCGGGTGCGCCGAGCACGTCACCTCGCCCGCCGAGCCGGGCGGGTGCGTTGCACGGCGCGCAAAGCTGACACTGATGTTGAAGCTGACCAAGGGGTCACAGTGGAGGTTCGAATCCTCCCCCCGGCACCACGGGCCGGGGTAGCCCAAGCCAGGCAGAGGCAGGCCCCCTCAAACTCAGATTCTCGCTCCAGTCTCAGCATTCGCCGCCGAACGCCGGATCGACCGGGTGCGGACGAATATCGACGAATGCAGGTTCAAGTCCTGTCTGTGCCGCTCCGTGGCACGGTAGTTCAAAGGTAGAACGCGTCGGTTTCAATCTGATCCGCGACCCTTAAACGTGCCGGTGTGCGCAATTGGGCGGCAAAAAGGGGCCCGGGAGCTGGCTACGCTCCCGGGTCCTCTCGCGTTTCCTGCGGCCGTCGGGCGGCGCCTGCCGTCGGGCCCGACGAGCTGCCGTCAGGCGTTGCGTACCGTCAGGCCCTACGTGCTGCCGTCAGGCGTTGCGTACCGTCAGGCGCCTCGTGCCGTCATGCGCCGGGCGGGGTGACGTAGCCGGTGACGGGCAGGCCCTTCGCACCGCCGGTCGCGTGCTCGGGGTCGAGGTGGCTGCGCAACGTGACCTTGTCACCGTAGTTGCCGTCGACGGTGTCGATCGTCCCGTCGCCGTGCACCGCGACCACGACGGCGACGTGACCGCCGGTCTCCCGTGGGGCCGGCTTGCCGTACACCACCAGGTCGCCGGGCTCGGGCCGGGCCGCGCCGCGGTCGTGCCACAGGTGGTGCTTCTGGCCCCAGGCGCCGACTCCACGACCGGTCAGGTCGGTCGGGACCTCCTTGACCCCGGCCTTGCGCCAGGTCCACTCGGCGAAGGCCGCGCACCAGGAGGTCCTGCAGGTGTGGCTCCCGCCCGGGAAGTACTTGTCGCACTCCGCGCTGCCCTCCCGCACCCCGACCTCGCCCCGGGCGACGGAGACGATCCGGTCGCGGAGCGCGGAGCCCACCCGCGTGGCGGGGGCACTGGTGACGGCACTCGCGTCCGTGCCGCCGCCGGTGGCCGCGGCGTCCGCCGCGCCGGCACTCACGCCGAGGACGCCGCTGACGACGAGCGCGGCGACGAGCGTGCCGACGACGCGCCCCGTCCGGGCGAGGGGCACCGCCTGGGGCAGAGCACGGGACGAGGCGCGGTCCGTGCCGCGCTCCGTGGTGCGGTCCGTGGCGCGGCGGTGGTCCTGGTTCACGGGGATCACTCCTTCGGGTTCACTCCCCGCCCGGGCACGGCGAAGGAAGTCCCGGGCCGGGACGGGGATTTGGGAGGCGTCGGCGAGCGCCGACGGCAATCACCATGCCACCGGGCGGGGCGCCGTCGGTAGCCTGGGCCGGTCCCAGGTGTCCCAGAGCCCGCCCGTCCGTCCCACACGCCTGTGACCTGCACCGACGTGGCGGACTTGGGACGGCGGCGGGTCGCCGGGAAGGCGCGAGGAGGAGGCAGATGAGCGGCAGTCGGCCCACCCGGGGGCGTGCGATCCCCCTTCCGCACCCGCCGGACGTCCAGGAGTGGACCGGCCTGATCGCCACGCTGACGGCTCAGCTGGACCTGCAGGGGCGGTCACTGGAGAACCGGTCCACCAAGGCCGGCCGCCCGGTGGGCAAGAGCACCTGGCACCGCGTCCTGACCGGCCACACCCTGCCCTCGGCTCAGGTGCTCGACGTGATGCTCGGCAGCGGCCGGTTCACCGACGCGCAGCGCCGCTCGCTGCGCACCGCCTGGGAGAAGGCCGCCGACTGCCTCGACCGGACCGACAGCACCCGCCGCGCCGCCTCACCGGCCGCGCCGCCCGAACCGGTCGAGCCACCCGCCGCCCCGGCCACCGATTCACTGCCCACCACAGCCCGCCGCCCCCACCGCCAGGCCCGCGCCCGCCGGACCGCAGGCCGACTCACCGGCGCACTCACCGCCGCGGCCGCCTGCGCCCTGTTCGGCCTCCTCTGCCTCCTCGGCCTCCACCTCCTCGGCGGCTCCGCCCCCACGCCCGTCGAGGACTCCGCCGACGCCGTCGCCCCCACATCCCCCGCGTCTCCCACGTCCCCCGCGTCCCCGACGACGACCTCGGTTCCCCTGACACCCCCGTTTCCCCAGGCACCCCCCGCCACTCGCCCCGCCCCGGCCGGACGAGCCGCCCCGAGCACCCCCGCCACCGAACGGCCGCCCCTCGTCCAACCCGCGCCGGCCACCGAGCGCCCCGGCGTCGAGAAGGGCACGCTGGGCGAGGACAGCCGCTGCAGCCGCCCCTTCCAGGGCCCCGACGTCGTCACCTGGCGGGTCTGCGTCCTGGTGGAGGCCGACCGGGTCTCCTTCGCCCTCAAGGTGACGAACCGGGCCAGCGCCCCCACCCGGGCCAAGGTCCACCTCGAGTTCGCCCGCGCCGGGACCATCCACCCCTGCCCGGGCGCCGCCACCGCCCACGTCATCGACCTCGACGCCGGCACCACCGTCCTCACCCCGCCCGCCGACTGCACCTCCGAACGCCAGCCCACCGCCCTCTCCTACCAGGCCCTCGGCCGGGTCGTCGCCGCCGACGCCACCGACGCCGCCTACAACGTCTCCCCCACCGCCAGCGTCTACCCCACCAGCCCCACCATCTGGCGCCCCGACCTCCTCGACTAGCGCACGGCCAAGGGGTGTCGGCCCGTCGCGCGACGGCGTGCCCGGAGCATTCGCTGGCGAGGCCCGGCCCGCCGGGCGGCACCGCCGCGCCATCCGCGCCGAGGCCCTGCGGATCGGCGTGCCGTCGGTGCAGCGATGCGGGCAGGCCTGGAGCGAACGCGGGGAGGGCCGTCACAGCGTCAGGTTCCGTTCGGTTCGGTCCCGCGGATCGTCAGCCTCTGACGGACTTCACCTCAGTGGCCCGAGGGGTTCCGGCATGAGAGCCTCACGCTCATGGCCACTGAAACCGAGGTGGGCGAGCTGTTGCACCGACGTGGCTGGCGGACGGTGTTCACGGTCGCTGACAGGGTGAACGCGTGGGCCGCCCTGGTGAGTGCCGTCGAGCGCGGCTACGACGACGACATCTACGAGTACACCAACGACCTATATTGCCGGAACTGGCTCCACGAGGCATGGCTCCTGCTGGACGACCACGTCGTCCAGCTCTGGACTCCTCGGATCAGAGCCCTGGACGGGCGGTACCGGGCCGCGACCGTCGATGACGACGGCCAGGCGCTCGAGCAGTTCCACCGACTGCCCGGCCCCGACCTGTGGTGGTGGCGACGGCACCCCCGCGCCCTCACCGGGGACCTCGGGCGATCACTTCGCTCGGCCGGAGCCATCGACGGCGTCCCGTGACCGGCATGGCCCTCCGCCTGGCGGTCTCGGGACAACCGACGACGGCACGGGTGTCGAGGGCGACTGACCGGACTGACCTGGTTCAGGCGCCGGTGCACGCGGATCGCCCGGCGAAACTCTGCGCCGTGACACCGAGAATTCAGCGGGTTCCCGCCGGATCGCCGCGGTCGAGGAATCGGCGAACGTCGGCGGCAAGGGCGGTCAGCTGTTCCCCGCCTTCCAGCCAGGTGGTGACCGAGGCCGCCCAGGAGTCCTCGCGCGTGCTCCGCGGCCGGAGGGTCCAGGTCAGGCCGACGTGGCCGCCGGGCCGGAAGACTGCCCGCAGGGCGAGGTGGTGCGTGCTCCAAGTGCGCTCGCCCTCCCAGCCGCGGAAGTCGGCGGCGAGTGCGTCGAGGAAGTCGGCCAGATACTCGTCATCCCAGAGCCACGTCACGACCGAGCCGAGTCGGGCTTGGAGGCCTTCGGCGCGCAGGTCCATCGCGAAGCCGGTCCCGTACTCGTCGGGGAAGTAGCGGTCGGAGAGCCTCACCTGGGTGGTCGGGTCGTCCCGGGAGCGGATGGTGAGGGCGGGAGTGTCGGTGGGATCGGTGTCGCTGGCGTTCACCCGCTGGACAGTAGACGGCATCGGGTCGGAAGTCACCGCGATTCCGTTTCGGACGTACCTGGCCCGCATCGGTCCTACGCCCTCGCCGGTTCCTGCCCCTCGGGTTCGGAGCTGTTCGCCGCCGGCCGTCCGGACGCGGACGGCGACACCGGTTCCGACACAGCCGGCGACGGCCTGCCACAGCTGCTCACGGACCCTGGCGGAGGCGGTGCCGACGTACAGCTGGGGGGCGACCTCGACGAGCCGGCGGGCAAGGGCGCCACGGACGTGGTCGGGGACCGCGCCGCGGCCACCACCATCGCCTCGTCCGGCATCAGGGACTCTCCACCAACCTCCGGTGCGTCGCCGCCTCGTGCCGCAGGAGGCCGCTGCGTTTCGCCACCGCGTCGTCCTCCGCGAACGCCGGGTCAGCCACCGGCTCTGCGAACTCCCCGGCGGGCTGCGTCGGACGAGGGCCCGGCCGCCGGTCAGGGCCGGGGGCGTGCTGCTTCCAGGGCGTCGGCCCGGGCCTGGAGGTCTGCCGCGATGGCGTCCCAGTCCGGGCCGTGCAGGTAGAGGCTGTGGGCCGCCTCGCGCAGCAGCTCCGGGTCGTCGGGGCGCTGGAGGAGGAGCAGGCGGTAGGCGAGGTTCCGGACCCAGACCGGCAGCTCGCCGTCGACGATGTGCGGGCAGAGTTCGCGGAGCATGGCGAGGATGGAGTCCGCGTCGGCGAAGGTCAGCCGCTCGACGAAGAGGAACTCCTCGTGGTTGCCGGCGCACTCGGGCGCGGGGCGGTACTCGTCGCCGAAGACGCACCGGGCGTGTTCCGTCAGGGTGGTGTGCATGCCTCGGAGCGTACGGCGCCGTGACCGACCGGGCGGACCCATCGGATCCGACGGACGGAACGTTCAGCGCGGCGCGAGGCCGCTGATCATCAGGGTGAGGGTGAAGTCGAACCGGTCGTGGCCCTCTCCGGCGGTGAGTTCGGCGGCGTGGCGGGTGGTATGGGGGAAGGTCGCGGCGGGCAGGGCGGCGAAGCGGCGGAGCAGTTCGTCGCGGTCGAGGACCCAGGCGTCGTCCTCGTGCGCCGAGCGCTCGCGCACGATCGACAGTTCGAGGCAGTACGCGGCCACGTAGAGCAGGAGGGCGTCGACGGCCCAGGCGGCGGCCTGCGGGGCGATTCCCCCGGCGAGCAGGATGCCCAGCAGGCCTTCGTTGACGCGGATGGTCTCGAGGTCGGTGGGCGCCATGGCGAGGGCGGCCCGGGAGATCCCCGGGTACTTGAGGTACTGGTCGCGGATGCGGGTGCAGACGCCGCGGATCTGTTCCTGCCAGGCCGCGGGGTCGGGCCGGGGCAGGTCGAGCTCGGCGCAGAGCCGTCCGATGAGCAGGTCGTCGAGGTCGGCCTTGTTGACCACGTGGGCGTAGAGCGAGGCGGGCCCGGTGTCGAGTGCGCCGGCCAGTCGGCGCATGGTCAGCGCCTCGTAGCCCTCCGTGGCGATGACGCCGAGCGCGGTGTCGATGACCTGCTCGACGGTGATCGGGGCGGTGCGGCGCCGCCGCCTGGTGTCAGCGGGTTCGGCCTCGGGGTTGGGCGGCTGCTGTCGCGCCGCGCGTCGCTCTCTCGGGTTCACCCGACCATCATAGCTTGACACGAACGCTGTTCGTTAATAGAACGATGTTCGTAACGAGAGACAGGAGCACGCCGTGAATCCGACCAACGGCATCCAGCAGGACCCGAAGCACGATGCGAGCCCGGAGCCCGGCCCGGATCGGGCCGCCGCTCGGGCTACTGCGCAGGGCACGGGCCCAGGTGGCGCCGAGACCGTGGACGTGACCGTCGTCGGCGCCGGGCCGGTGGGCCTCGTCCTCGCCGCCGAGCTGGCGCTCGCCGGGGCGGCCGTGCAGGTGCTCGAGCGGCGGACCGAGCCGGACGAGTCGATGAAGGCCGGTGGGATCAACATCCCGACGGCCGAGGCGCTCGACCGCCGCGGCCTGCTGCCCGCCGCCGAACGGGTGCAGCGGGAGCTGCTCGCGCGGATGGGGCCGCCCACCCGCCCCACCGACGCTCGGCAACGGCCCGCCGACGGTCGGCACCAGCCGGCTGCCGAACGGAAGGCGGGCGAGACGCGGTTCACCGGGCACTTCGCAGGCATGGTCCTCGACCCCGACCTCGTGGACTGGTCCGACCCCGACCTCGCCGACCACACCGCCGCCGCGGGCGCCCGCCTGGTGCCGCAGCGCGAACTCGAGGCGCTCCTGGCCGACCACCTCGCGCGGCTCGGCGTACCGGTGCGACGCGGAGTCGAGGTCACCGCGTTCGAGGACACCGGCGACGGCGTCCTCGTCGACACCAACGTCGGCCCCCTGCGCACCGGCTGGCTGGTCGGATGCGACGGCGGGCGCAGCACCGTACGCCGCCTCGCGGGCATCGGCTTCCCCGGCACCGACCCCGAACTCACCGGCCACCTGGCCGTCGTCGACATCGCCGACCCGGAGAAGCTCGCGGACGGCTGGGCGTGGTCCGCCCAGGGCGCGTACCGCTACGGGCCCCAGCCCGGACGGGTCGTCACCGTCGAGTTCGACGGCGCCCACCACGACCGCACCGCCCCCGTCACCCTCGACGACGTCCAGGCCAGCCTCCGCCGGGTCTCGGGCACCGACGTCACACTCACCGCACTGCGCGGAGCCGCCACCCGCTGGACCGACAACGCCCGCCAGGCCGCCTCCTACCGGTCGGGCCGGGTACTCCTCGCCGGCGACGCCGCGCACGTGCACTCGCCGTTCGGCGGCCAGGGGCTCAACCTCGGGGTCGGCGACGCCATGAACCTCGGCTGGAAGCTCGCCGCAGTGGCCACCGGACGGGCCCCCGAGGACCTCCTCGACACCTACGACGCCGAACGACGGCCCCTCGGCGCCTGGGTACTCGACTGGACCCGCGCCCAGATCGGCGTGCTGCGCGGCGACGCCAAGTCCGCGGCACTCCGCGAGGTCGTGGCCGACCTCCTCGGCACCCCGTCCGGCGCCACCCACGCGGTCAAGAAGATCTCCGGGGTCACCCAGCACATCGACCTGCCCGGCGACCACCCGCTGATCGGACGGTACGCCCCCGACCTCCGGCTGAACGACGGCACCCGCCTCGCCGACCACGGCCACACCGGCGGATTCCTGCTGCTCGATCGCACTCCGGACGGCACCTTCGCCCGCCACGCCGCCCCCTGGGCCGGACGCGTGCGCCGCGTGGCGGACGACGGCCCGTCGACGCCGGCGGGCGTGCTGGTACGCCCGGACGGCGTCGTCGCCTGGGCCTGCGACACGGCCGACCCCGACACCGTCACCCACCTCGACGCCGCCCTCCGCCGATGGGCCGGCGCACCGCACGGGGTCGCGTACGAGCCTGCGGGGTGAGCAACCGAAGCGTGGGCCGGGCGGGGCCGCGCTTGGCAGGAAGGGCTGGCTCCTTGACGCCACTTCAGTCGACCGAAGCCGGCATCGGGCCCGCGACGATCGGTCAAGAAGCAGCGATGCCCCGACCACACCGCGGATCGCAAAGCCTCCTCCCCGCCCACCCGCGGGGGTCAGCCTTTGCCACCGCCCGCCCCACCGGGCCGGGCGGTGGTCACGGGCTCCGCTGCACCGCCCGGAGTTGCGCCGCCCCCGCTACCGGAAACGACCACGCGCGTACGTCCAGGACCTGGTAGAACCGGGGTGGCTCGGGGGCACCGGGCCGCACGTTTCGGGAGGCATCGTGTCGGGACCGGCAGTCGGGCTGTGGCTCCACCGACCTCGCGCGTTCGAGGACGTTCTGGCCGACATGGTCCCGTGGTTGGAGACCTTCTGCGAGCCGGTGGAGATCGAGGCCGGTGGCGGTCTGGCCCTACGGGTGCGCGACGCTTCGCCCTTGGGGCTGAGGGACTTCGATCCGGGAAACGCCGGCGGGTTCTTCCTGTCGGAGGACGAGTGCCTGCCGGCGGAGGACGAGGACTACTCGGCCTTCTCGACGCCGCCGGTGAAGGGACTGATCGTCTCCGCCGGCTGCTCGGGACGGGAGAACCATCTGCTGCTCGGGCACCTCGCCCTCGCCATGGCCCGGCGCCTCGGCTCGCCGGTCGACTTCGACGGCGTTCTCGGATACCCCGTCCCGCGCGATGACACTGGCGACGGGACGGACCTGGCCAGGGCGAGGGCGCTGGTTGCCTCCCTGCCGGGGAAGGTCGCCGAGGTCTCCTACGACACGGGCGGCGCCGGCCGCTGGTTCCGGCATGTCGGTGACGTGGAGTTCCTGGCAGCTTGGCTTCGGCATCCCGACTTCCACCTGGTCACGTAGCCGACCTCCGGGGCTCTCAGCCGTCGGCCCGGGCGACGGTGTCCGCGCAGCCTCAGCACCGGTGCCGCGATCAGCACGCCGGCCCGCTGGCGGGCGGGCCACCCGCAGTCCTGGGCGGCCATCCCGAGATCGTCGCCGAGGCCCGGATGGTCGCACCATCCGCGCTCGACACCGAAGGCCTCTGGGCGGAGTCCACCGAGGACATGCAACTCCACTTCCTGATAGCCGATTTGGTGCTCACCGCCGACTGACGTCGACGGAGGCGCAGGCGCCAGGGGGGACCGCCCGTCCCGCGCCACGCCCCGGACGTGACGGTGACCACGGAGACGACCGGCACCACGAGGGCCAGACCCACCATCAGCGCGGCCCGGCGCGGGACCGGCCGGTGCCCGGGCCCGGCGTGTGGTGATTCCGGGTGAGCGGGACGCGGCGCGTCGGCACGTTGGCGGGGCGGGCCCGCGGTCGGCGGCTAGGACGGAGGGATGCGACTTCCCTCACCGACCGCGCTCCTGGCGCTTCCGCTCGTCCTGCTCGCCGGTGCCGTCCACGGTGCCGCGCCCGTCTCGGCGGCGGCGCCCCCGACCGCCCGCCCCGCGCCCTTCGCCGCGCCCTTCGCCGCGCCGCCTCCCGTGGCCGCGGAACCGCTGCCGGAGTACCGGTTCACCGGCGCGGGCTTCGACGCCTGCTCGGCCCCGTCCGCGGCGGCGATGTCCGCCTGGCGCACCGCCTCGCCGTACGGCGCGGTGAACATCTACAGCAGCGGCAGTCAACGCCACTGTGAGCAGAAGCAGTTGACGCCGCAGTGGGTCGCCACCGTCCGGGCGATGGGGTGGAAGCTGGTGCCCACGCACGTCGGGCTCCAGGCGCCCTGCGCCGAGCGGGACGACAAACCGCTGCGGATCGACCCGGACCGGGCCGAGGAGCAGGGCGGCGAGGAGGCGGGCGAGGCGGCGGCGGCGCTGCAGGCGCTGGGCCTGGGGCCGGGCAGCCCGGTGTACCTCGACATGGAGGCCTATCCGACGGGCGACGAGGTGTGCAGCCGGGCGGTGGTCGACTTCACCGTCGGCTGGACCGAGGCCCTGCACGCGGCCGGGTACCGCTCCGGCTTCTACTCCAGCGTGAACTCCGGCATCGCGGACGTCGTCGCGGCCGCCCGGGACGGACGTGCGCCGATGCCCGACGCGATCTGGTACGCCCGCTGGGACGGCCGCCCCACGACCACCGGGCAGGCCGGGCTGCCCGACGATCTGTGGACCCACCACCGCATCCACCAGTACCGGGGCGGCGCCGACGAGACGTACGGCGGCGTGACCCTCAACGTCGACCGCGACGCGCTGGACGGACTGGTGGCCGGCGGCAGCTGAGCCGTACCGGGCGGGGGGCGGGACCGGCCGCCCGCGAGTGCCCCCGCCCGGTGGCCGTGATAGCCACTGCCGGACCATGATCCGCCCCCTTCGTCGGTGGGTCACGGCGTGGCATGCGCGCCCCTCGGCCGGTGGGGCCGAGGGGTTGCGCGTCGGCGTGGCCGTTGGAAGCTCCGCCCCGCTCAGAGGCTGCGGGCGGTGACGTTGCCGTAGGTGGTGGTCGCGATGATGGTCAGCTGGGCGGCGGCCCCGTCGGTGTTGTGCAGCGCGTTGTGGATGCGGCCGTAGGAGGTGCCGGCGTCCAGGGTGGCGGACACGCCGCGGGCGGCGCCGACCGAGATGTCGCCGTGCTCGGTGTGCAGCGAGACGGCGCCGCCGGCAGCCTCGGTGACGGTGAGGTCGCCCTTCTGGGTGCCGATTCGGGCGGGCCCGCCCAGGCGGCCGAGGTGGATGTCGCCGGACTGGAGGGTGAGGCGGGCGCTCGCCGTCTCGTCGAGGTCGACCGTGGCCTGTGCACCCTCGAAGACGACGTCGCCGAGGCGTCCGGTGCCGCGCAGCTCGGCGAGGGCGGCCTTCGCCTCGATGTGGGAGCCGGCCGGCAGCTGGACGCTCACCTCGACCTGTCCGCCGTCGCCGAGGATCCGGTTCTGCGCCGGCGCGGCCTCGATGCGCAGGACTCCGTCGGCGTAGGCGATCCGGATCCGCTCGGCCGCCTTCACGTCGCGGTTCTTCGAGGCGTTCGCCGGGCGGACCTCGACCACGGTGTCGCTGCGGTCGGCAGCGGTGAGCCGGATGAGTCCCGCCGGGATGTCCAGGACGGCGGTGACGGGGGCGGGGGTGTCGAACTTCTGCATGATGTCTCTCCTATGCTTGCGCTCGTCGTTTCTGACGATGGAAAAGCTACGTTGCTTTCCATATTCGGGCAACACTCTCGTTGCGACCGATCAGCATTTGCGCAGGTGAAAGCGCGTAAATCGTTGCAACACTCCTGAATCTAACGCAACGACAGGCTGCTGCCCGTTGCAGTTGACTGGCGATGAACGCTACGGGGTGACGGCTGTGGCACGCGGGTGGCGGCCCTCTCCGAGCGCAGGCAACCGACCCTCGCCGGAACGCGTCTCGATCTGTGGCGGCGTCAGAGGCTTTTGCGCGTCGCCGCCGTGCGGGCCGCACCGTGCGGCCGCGAGGATCAGGAGCCCTTCATGCCGGACCAGGACGACGTGACCGCCTCCGCCTGGCCGCCAGCCCCGATCAGGACCGAACGGCTCGTGCTCCGCGGGTCCGAGGCCCGGGACCGCGCCGCCTTCATCGAGCTGTTCGCCTCGCCGGAGGTGGGCACCCACGTCGGTGGCGCCCGGCCGCGGGACGAGCTCGAGCGCGCGATGCCCCGGGTGCCCGGGCGGCGCTTCGGCTTCTTCGCGGTCGAGCTCGGCGGCGCGATGATCGGCATGATCACGCTCGACCCGCGCGACCCGGGGCGTCCGGGTCACGTCCGGCCGGAGGGCGGGGAGACCGAGCTCGGCTACATGTTCCTGCCGCAGACCTGGGGGTACGGGTACGCCTCCGAGGCGTGCACGGCGGCGCTCGACTGGTTCACCGGCGTGTTTCCGCGCGAGCCGGTGGTGGTCTGCACCCGGACCGCCAACCGCGCCTCGATGCGCGTCGCGGCGAAGCTGGGGTTCACCGAGGTGGCACGGTTCGAGGAGTACGGCGCCGGGCAGTGGTTCGGCGTACGGTCCCCGGTCACGCCGTCGACATGACCTCACGCACACGAGGACACGGGCCTCTCCCGGGCGGAGCGACCCGGCCGCCGCCCCGGCTGCCGAACCGGCAGCGACCGGACGGCCCGGCCCGGTCCGCCATGACTGACGCGCCGTGGGCCGCCGCGCGACGCGCACCTCGCAGTCAGACGCGCACCTCGCAGTCAAATGACTGATGTGCGCCCGATGCGGTTCGGCGAGAGTCGGGGTCGCCGGGTGTTCCCCGGCGGCGGGCACGGGGGCGTGCCCGCGCGTTCGTCGACGTACGAGATCGAGGAGCACCAGGATGACAACCAGTCAGCGGCCGGTCGGAACGTGGAGGACGGCCGTGGTCGCCGGGGCCGCGGCCCTCGCCGTCACCGGAGGCATCGCCGCACCGGCCGGCGCGGCGCCCGCCTCGAGCTCGGCGGCGGACCGCCTGGACATCGCGAACGAGGCCCGGTTCGGCGACGTGCAGCTGGGCGAGCCGGCGCACCCCCGGGACCACCCGGGCGGGCGCCCGCTGATCAAGCACTACTGGGTCGCCAAGCTCGGGTACGCCGCCGTGTCCGCCCTGAACCAGCGGACCAACTTCGGCTGGCAGCGCAACTACAAGGACTGGACGGTCGCCATCGTCGGCAACGACATCCAGGGCAAGCGGGTCACCGTCTACACCAAGATCACCAACCTCTACTACGGCGAGGGCGGCGTCATCGGCGCCCAGACGGCACCGACTCAGCAGGTGCTGATCGCCCAGAACACCATCAAGGCCCAGAGCGTCGACGTCGTCACCGAGATCGTCAACGTCCACGTCATCAGCCCCAAGTGGGAGGACGTCTTCAGCGCCGACTGCCGCGCCCAGGAGGACCTCCGCAACGCGGTGAAGGCGCAGCTCGCCTGCACGATGGGCTGAGTCGCAGCCGAACTGCCGGGGTGGCGTGGCTCCACAGCGGGGCCACGCCACCCGGGCCGACGCGGGAGGAAGCGGCTGCCCGGTCCGGCGTCAGTGGCGGGTGCTACGTTCCGTCCGTCGTGACGACGGAGGGATTCCCGATGCAGGAGATCTGGGCGCGGATCGAGGCCGCGCTCGGGCGGATCGCCCCGGAGGTGGTGGCCGCGATGCCGCCCGGTGCCACCGAGGAGGAGATCGCGGCCGTGGAGGCCGTGATCGGGGTGGAGCTCCCGGAGGACGTCAGGGAGTCCTACCGCTGCCACGACGGCCTGCCGGGGGTCCTGATCGGCTGGCACGACGCGCTCCACTCGCTCGCCGCGATGGCGGACGACTGGCGTGAGCGGGTCGTCGACGCCGGGGACCCGCCGTGGGACGAGCGGGAGGAGGACGGCGTGATCCGCCGCGACGTCGCCTGGTCCGCCGGGTGGATCCCCGTCATCGGGATCGGCAACGGTGACGTGATCTGCATCGACCTGGATCCGCCCACGCCGGAGCGTCGCGGTCAGATCATCGACTGGTCGCACGAGGGCTGGCGGGCCCGCTACGAGAGCGCCGGCCTGCGGGAGTTCCTGGAGCGCTTCGCCGCGGACCTGGAGGCCGACCGCTACCAGGTCGGCGGGACGGGCGGCGCACGGAGCGGCGGTGGCCTGCCACTGGTGATGCTCAAGGACTGAGGACGGTCCGGCGGCCGGGGGTGGTCGGGGTTGGCCTCGCGCCCTCCGACTGCGCGGGATCGGGGCGGTGGCGACCGGGCCGCGGCTTCCCGGGGCGGGTCGGGGGAAGCGCAGGTTCTGGTAGGAGCAGGGTCCGCTGGTGCCGCTGCCGGTGACCGTCCAGCCGCCGGGCACGGCGTAGCCGTAGACCCGGCCGCCGGGCATCGCGCAGGCCACGTCGGCGGTGGCCGTCGCACCGTGGGGCGCGCCCTGGAGGTAGACGACCTGGGAGGTCTGGGCGTCGCCGGACACCGCCACCAGCACCCAGCCGGCCGGGACCGCGGTGTTCGCCAGGACCGCCACCCTGGCCAGGTACGGTGCGCCGCCGAGGTACTCGATGGTCTTCTGGCCGGTCGACTGGCTCTGCCCGATCACCGCCCAGCCCGCCGGGACGGGGTCGTACAGGCCGATCCGGGTCTGCGTCCCGAAGGGCGGACTGGCCGCGGGCGAGGCGGCGGCGGCGACCGGCCACAGCAGCGCCGCCAGGGCGACGGCACAGGCGGCCAGGGCAGGGGCTCTGCGGACGGAAGTGCCAGCACGCACGGGGGACTCCTCAGCGCTCGGGAACGGGCGTCAGCCGATCCGTTCGGCCCGCCGCGTTCGACACGGCCTCCGGTCACGAAAACCCTCTCGCAGCCACTGACGAAGCATCAATGCTCTTTGATTCAAGGTAAGTTCAACTCACCAGGCGGGTACGCGCCGCTCTCCTCACCGACACCCGCGCCGCTCACCCGGCCTCGCCCCAGGACCCGCATTCGGACCTACACGGGGCGAAGTGCATCACCAACAAGGGCAACTCCATGGCGAACGGCACCTGGATGACCCTGTGGGCCTGCAACTCGGACTGGAACTACGCGCAGTCCTGGCAGATCAGCCTGTGACGCCGTAGCCCTGCTGCGCGCAGCGGTCCGCCGACACACGTCGGCGGACCGCTGCGCTTTCGGCCCCGGGGCCGCAGGGTCCCGGCGTGTCCGGCGGCTCCGCTAGATGTTCAGCCGGAGCTGCAGCCGGCACCCGCCGGGGCGGTTGTCGGTGTCGACGGCGAGCGCCACCGGTTGGCCCGGGGAGGCGGTGAGGAGGTCGTTGGGGAGCGCTCCCCCGCACTGGCGGACGTCGCCGTTGCCGGCGTACCGGATGTCGAGGGTGGTGGAGGCCGTGTTCGACACGAGGAAGGTGAGCGTGCACCCGCCCGGCCGGCTGTCCGTGTCGATGCGGATCGCCGGGCCGAAGGTGCGGGCCGTCGGCGAGGCCGGCATCCGGTAGTCGCCCTGGTTGGCGCACTGACCCGGGGCGGTACCGGGGGCGGACTGGAAGGCGTACCGGACGGAGGTGGAGCCCAGCTGGTTCTGCGGGTCGAAGAGGCCGAAGGAGAGCAGGCAGCCGCCCGGGCGGTCGTCGGTGTCGAGCAGGATCTCGTCGGACCACTCACCGTTGACGTGCCACTGCTCGCCGCGCCGTCCACCGCACTGGCCGGGGTCACCGTCCGGCTCGAAGCGGATGCCGAACGCGGCGGGGCCGAACTCGGCGGGAGCGAGCGCGGCGCGAGCGACCTCGGCAGGGCCGGGCTCCGCGAGGCCCGACTGCCGGTGCGCGGCGTGCGCGGGCAGGGCGGGCCATGCCGGGAGAACGGTGACGGCGGCGGTCGTGGCGGTGGCGGCGGCGAGCAGGGTGAGCTTGCGGATGACGTGGTGCACGCTGGCGGTTCCCTTCGGTGCAGGGCCTCCAGGCCCTCTTGAGGCACAGGGATTCCGGCAGCGTGGACACGCCAAACGGAATGGGCGAGGTCCGGACGGATACGTCACTGGAACGGGCTGCGGGCCGTCCGGAGCGGGCCGGCTGCGCCGGCGTGCCGGCCCGCGGCGCGTCACTCCCGGTGCGTGACGACCGCCAGGGCGCGCTCGCGGACGTCGGCCGAGGGATGGCGGCGCAGTTCGCGCAGGAGCGCCCGCCACTCCCGCGGCCAGCCGAGTCGCTCTCCGAACGACTCCGTCAGCGCGACGGTGAACAGTCCTGCGGCCGCGCCGGCGTCCCCGGCCCGGCGGGCGGTCCGCGTCAGCGCGTCGAGCGTCCCCGATGGCGGCAGCGGGCCCGAGGCGTGGTCCTGCGTCAGCGCCAGCGCGGTGAGCGCGGCCGCCGCCGGTCGGCCCTGGTGGGCCTCGGCGAGCGCGTCAAGGGCGGCCGCCAGCGGCTGCGGCCCGGCCGTGGGGTCCACCAGTCGGCGCAGTGAGGACGGGCACCGCCGCCGGGGTCAGCAGCCGGGCGGGCACCCGGCCGAGCGCGGTCAGCGCCGCGCAGCGCACCGGGTCCTGCTCGTTGCGGAGCCGGGGCAGCAGGGCGAGCGCGTCCTGGACGGCGAGCCGGTCGCCGGAGACGGCCGCGCCGGCGAACAGTGCCGTCCAGGCGGCGGACCGGTCGTCGGCGTCGGGGCGGGCGAGGGCGCCCCGCAGCTCCGGCTGGGCCTCATCGGTGGGCAGGTACGCCAGGACGGGGGCGAGCTGCGCCCAGGGGCGGCCGGCCGCACGGCGGGCGGCGACCTGCCGCCGCGCTTCGGCATGGCGGCGCGCGTGCGGGAACAGCGGCAGCAGCAGCGGGAGTTCGGCCTCCTTCGGGAGGGCCCCGGCGTACACGTGGTCGAGGAACGCGTCGCGTCGGCCCGGCGGAAGGGCGCGCAGCAGGGCGGCGAGGCAGCGGGGCGCGGACAGCCAGTGCCGGCCCAGGGCGGGGAGCGAGGGCGGGTCGGCGCGCACCAGTCGGCGCAGCGTGCCACTGGTCGGCGGCAGGGTGTACGGCCCGACCGCGCCGCGCCGCGGGTCGGCGAGGAGCCGGAGGGTGCGCTCGGCGTCCGTGGCGGCGAGCGGCGGCAGGTGGTCACGGCGCAGCGGGAGGTCCGGGCCGAAGCGTTCCAGCAGGTCGAGGACCCGGGCGGGGCGGGCGCGCACCGTGGCGCCGAGGACGTCGGCCAGGGCGGGCCAGTGCCCCAGCCGCAGCGTCTCGGGGTGCTCGGCGAGGACCCGCTCCAGGTGGTCCAGGAGCTCGTCCGGGAAGCGGGCGGCGAGGGGGGCGAGCGGTGCGGCGTGCGCAAGCTCGGGCAGGGTCCGGGCGACGAACGCGGGGCTGCAGGCGGAGAGCAGCCGGGCGGCCTCCTCGTCACCCCACTCGGCCCGCAGGCCGACCACCAGTCGCTCGGCGAGCCGGTGCCGACGGCCGTGGCGGACAACGCGGGCCAGCCGGCGGCGCAGGGTGCAGGAGGCGCCGGTGTACGCCGCCTCGATCGCCTCGTCGGCGATCCCCTGGGTCCGGGCGGCGTGCAGGGCGTACCCGCGGACCACCGGGTCGGGGTCGGTCAGCCGCTCGGTGAGGAAGCCGGTGGCGCGGCCGGCCGAGGCGGCGAGCGCGGCCAGCCGACGGCCGTACACGCCGTGGCGCTCCAGGCCGGACAGGAGGCCCGTGAGGTCGCCGAGGGCGGCGCGCTCCCGGGCCGTGCGGACGACGAGCCGCTGACGCTCCGGGTGGGAGAGCGGGTCGAGGTCGGCGAGCAACTGATCGGCTTGGTGCGGCAGCGGCCATTCTGGACGGGGCGCAGCGGGTGCGTCCCACCGGTTTTCCGTCGCCCCCGGTTTTCCCGCCGCATGTCGATCTCCTCCCGTGGGGATACCGCGGGTGCCTCGCCTCCTCGGTTCCCTCTGGGGAAAGGGATTTCCATGCCGCTCGGAAATGCGATCAACAAGGCGCTCTGCAATGGACACGACTGGAAGTCCTGGGAGCGGTACGACGGCAGTTTCGCGCTCTACGGGATCTTCCTGAACTACCGGGGCACCCCTCAGGCGGAGCACTGCCTCTGGTTCAGGCAATGCCGGAAATGCCGGGGCCGCGATACCGAACTGCGCCACACCTGGGGCCCCTTGGAGTTCATCGACGAGTACCTCAGCGTCGACTCCCACAACCGGTTCGACGGCTATCGCTGCGTCTGGTGCACGGCCAGCAAGTCGGCGTAGCGGCGCTCGCGCCACGACGCGCGGGCGCGCCGGGCGGCGGGTCGCCCCGCCGCCCGGCGCCGGGACGGTCAGGCCGCGAGGCCCAGGCCCAGGGTGACCGCCACCGGGGCCAGGTAGAGGAGCGGGAAGGGCATGGTCCTGTAGGAGCGGACCCGCAGGGTGGTGAGCACGGCGCCGAGGAAGTAGAGGATCAGGGCGACCGCCGCGGCCACGCCGACGGCCGGCACCGCGAGACCGACCAGCAGGCCCGCCGCCCCGGCGAGCTTGGCCAGCGCCAGCCAGGCCCACCACGAACGCGGCACCCCGTACTCGACCAGCGGCTGGGTCACGAACTCCGCGCGCCGCGCCAGCGAGACACCGGAGAACCCGACCCAGAGGGCGCTGACGACGGCAAGGACGACATGGGCGACAGACATGGTTGGTACCTCGGTCCCGTGCGGAGGAGGAGCCGGCGGACGGATCCCGCCGCGCTTCGTTGCGCTTGCTCGAACACTCCACTGACCCGCCGCCCCCGCCGGATGTGACAGCCCGGCCGAAGAATTTTTCGCCGACGTCCCGGGGCCGGTCAGGCGGGGCGCAGGAAGAGCTCGTCGGTGTAGCACCAGGCCCAGTCCTCGCCCGGTTGGAGCGAGCGGGCGATGTGGTGGCCGTGGTGGGCCCGGGCGTGGTGGTAGGCGTGCTGCCCGGGCGAGCTGTCGCAGCAGCCGACGTGCCCGCAGCTCAGGCAGGCTCGCAGGTGGACCCAGGCGGTGCCGGCCCGCAGGCAGTCCTCGCAGCCGGGCGTCGTGTCCGCGGGGACCTCCAGGAGCCCGTCCAGGTGCCCGCAGGTCGGCTGGACGACGAGGCCCGGGTCCACCGCTACACGCCACTCATGCCGGTCGTTCACGGCAGACACCTTACGGGCCGGCCACGCGCGGCACGGCGACGGCAGGGCCGGTACGCCGGCAGACGTCCCCGGCCCGGAGCGTCGGCGGGCCGTTCGACCCGGTCACGGCCCGTCGTCGCGCCGTCCGGTGTCGTCCCACAGCGCGGCGTCGATGGTCTTCAGGGCCCTTCTCAGCAGTTCCTGGTTGCTGCCGACCGCGTCCGCGAAATCCGGTACGAGGTTCTCGCGTCGCAGCTCGCGCGCGTCCACCCACCAGTAGAGGTCCGCCTGCGCCGGGGCCAGCGCGAGGGTCGCACGGGCTCGCAGCCACGCCGCGACCCGGACGACGGGGTCCGGCTCCTCGGGAACGGCCTGGTCGCGGGCGCCGTCCTGTGGCTCATCAGGTACTGCTTCTCGTAGGAGGGCCGGGTCGGGGCGGCCGATTTCCCCGGACCGCCCCGCCCGTTCGGTTCCGCGGACCCGGTATTCGGAGGCGTCCGGAGGCCCGCCCTCCGCCAACGGCCCTTCCCTCACGCAGCGTTGCCCGACACCGCGCAGCGGGCGGGGCGGCCGCCCCGCCGGCCCGGGGACGAACCGGGGCCGGCCCACCGGGGTCGGGCAGGGGCCCTGCAGGCGGCAGCGGTCCAAGCCCGCGGTGACATGGACAACCTCGTCCTCGTCCTCGAACACGAACGCGGCCTGAGCCGCCGCGGTGCACTCACCGGGGGCCGCGCCGAAGTGGACCGTCGCATCGCCGACTTCCAGCGACTGGCGGCCGAGCTGCCGGACCTGTGCCGTCGGCTCGGTCTCGACCCGACGCAAGTTGGCGCCGTCGAGACGTACGTCCGCGTCATGGGCGCCTGGATCGGCGGCTACCACGCCTGGCAGACCCGGACGGCCCGCTACCGGAGAGCGCCCTGGACGTCCTCCCCCGGTCCGACCCCGGCCACTTCGACACGCTCCTCCGGCCCTGACCCCGGCTGCCGGGCCACCGCCCCGGGCGTCAGCCGACGGGGAGAAGGGACCCGGAACGGGCGATTCCGCCGCGGTCGCGGTCCTCGTGCGGTCCGCGCGAACCTTGCCCGTCCGTGGCGCGGACCGGACTGCTGCACCGCGCACGGACAGCCCGTCACCGTCCGGGACGGCGGCGGGCTGCCGGGTCGCCCGCCGTGACGGCGGGCCCGGGCCGTGGGTCAGCGCACGGTGACGGCGAAGACGGGCGAGGCGACGCTCCCGCTGACGATGCGCAGCTCGTTCTGGCCCTTGATGCCGAGCTTGACGCCGAGGGAGTAGGAGCCGTTGTGGGCGGTGTGCACGGAGGCGGGCAGGGTGACCCACGCGCCGTGCTGCTTCTGCTGCAGGGTCACCGTGCTGCCGGCCGTGAGGCCGGTGGTGGTGCCGGTGACGCGGAACAGCTGCCAGGCCTGGACGGTGGTGACCGACGGCTTGGCGCTGATGGTGGCGGCGGCGGTCGGGGTGGCGGCGGTCGGGGTGGCGGCGGGGGCGGTCGGGGCGGCCGCCATGGCGGTGCCCGCCGTTCCGACGAGCAGCGCGCCGAGGGTGGCGACGGCGGCCAGGCGCATGGAGTTCCGCTGGGAGACGATCACGGGTGCACCCCTTTCAGGGGAGGTGGTCGTTCGACCCGATGGCACGGTCGGTGCGGTTCGGGTGCTGTCTGTTCGGAGGACGACTCACCCGGCGCCACCGGTTGTGTGCGAAACGTCACTGTCATGTAACAGTCGAACGATCTTCCGTCGTCGACGCACCGTCACGGCGCCGTCATCGAAACGAGGTTCGTCGTCGACGTCGGAGGCCGTCCCGGGGACGCGCCGCCCGCCGCCGCGTAACGCGCCCGTCCCCCGGGAAGCGTTCCGACACACCCCTGCGATGCAAGGCCAGGACCATGTCTGACGACAAGAACCACGTCACCGCCGCCGCGGTACTCCCTCTCGTCGGAGGCGCGGACAACATCACCTCCATCGCCCACTGCATGACCCGGCTGCGGCTCGGTCTGCGCGACCGGTCCCTCGTCGACCGCACGGCCCTGCAGGCCGTGCCGGCGGTGCTGGGCGTGGTCGAGGACGACACCTACCAGATCGTGCTCGGCCCCGGGGCGGTCGCCCGGATCACCCAGGCCTTCGAGCGACTCGTCGCCGAGCAGCGCAGCGCCACCCCGGCAGGCGCCACCACGACCGACACGACCGCTATGACCGCCGCCACGACCGCCGAGGAGCTGGCCGCGCAGGGCGCGGCACTGCGGGCGGCACGGAAGCGGAAGAACGCCACCCCGGTGAAGCTGCTGCTGCGCCGGATCGCCGATGTCTTCGTCCCCCTGATCCCGGCCCTGATCGGGGCGGGCATCATCGCCGGCGTCAACGGACTGCTGGTCAACCTGGGCTGGCTGCCCGGGATCAGCCCGGCGCTGACGGCGATCGCCTCCGGCTTCATGTCGCTGATCGCGGTCTTCGTCGGCTACAACACCGCCAAGGAGTTCGGCGGCACGCCGGTCCTCGGCGGTGCGGCCGCCGCCGTGATCGTCTACGCGGGCGTCGCCCACGTCTCCGTCCTCGGCCAGACGCTCTCCCCCGGACAGGGCGGGGTGCTGGGCGCCCTGGCGGCCGCCGCCCTCGCCGTCCGGGTCGAGAAGCAGTGCCGCCGGTTCGTACCCGAGTCCCTGGACGTCCTGCTCACGCCGACCCTGACGCTGCTGGTCACCGGTCTGGTCACGCTGTTCGGGCTGATGTTCGTGGCCGGCGAGGTCTCCACCGGCATCGGTACCGGCGCGACCTGGCTGCTGGCCCACGGCGGCGCCTTCGCCGGGCTGCTCCTGGGCGGGCTGTTCCTGCCGCTGGTCATGCTGGGGCTGCACCAGGCGCTGATCCCGATCCACACCACGCTGATCGAGCAGCAGGGCTACACCGTGCTGCTGCCCATCCTGGCCATGGCCGGGGCCGGCCAGGTCGGCTGCGCGATCGCGGTCCTCCTCCGGCTCAGGAGGAACTCCTCGATCCGCGCCACCATCAGGTCCGCGCTGCCCGCCGGGCTCCTGGGCGTGGGCGAACCGCTGATCTACGGCGTCTCGCTGCCACTGGGACGCCCGTTCGTGACCGCCTGCGTCGGCGGCGCCGCCGGCGGCTCGTTCGTCGGCTTCTTCAACATGCTCGGCGCCACGGTCGGCGCCACCGCGATCGGCCCCTCCGGCTGGGCCCTGTTCCCCCTGCTCAAGGGCAACGAGAACCCGGGCACCACCGTCCTGATCTACGCGGGCGGCCTGGCGGTCGGCTACGCCGCGGGCTTCCTGGCCACGTACTTCTTCGGCTTCACCCGGGAGATGCTCACCGGGCTCGACACCGACCCGGCAACACCCCCCACCGCCACGCCCACCGCCACCGCCCCGGCCGAGCCCGCCACCACTCCCGCGACCGCCCCGCCGACGGGCTGACCGACGGTCTCGAACTCCAGGGCCTCGACCGGGACGCCGTCCTGTGGCACCCGGGGCCCCGGCCCTCCTGCGCGGGAGCGGCGCGGGAGGGCCGGGGCCGAAACGACGGCGCGGGTGCGGCGCGAACCCGTGCGGGCGGGACGGATGCCCGGGACCGGCCGGCGCGTCGACCAGGCGGGGGGCGGGTCTCCGGGGCACGGTGGCGGTGGCGCCTGTCAGTCCAGGTCGGCGTCGCCCGGGAGCGACAGCGGATCCTCGGTGGTCGATCCGCGCGTCGGCCTCGGCGGCTTGGGAGGCTTCGGCGGCTTCGAGGGCACCGGGGCCGAGGTGGGCGTCGGCTTCGGGGGCTTCGGGGGCTTCGGCGGCTTCGAGGGTTCCGGTGTCGCGGTGGGCTTGGGCGGCTTCGGGGGCTTCCCCGTCGAGGTGGGCTTCGGCTTCGACGGTCCCCGGGTCGAGGTGGGCGTCGGCCTCACGGCCGACAGCTCCGAGGAGTCGTCCTCGGAGCTGTCCGGGTCCGCCTGATCCAGGGAGGCCGGTGCGGCAACGGCGTTGCCGCGCGCGTCCTGCGGTGAGGAGGCGCTGGCGACGCTGACGGCCACGCATCCGGTGGCCAGGATTCCGGCTGCCGCTGCTATGGCGATTCCTGCTTTCATCATTCCCTTTCCGGGGATGGGCTGTTGGGCCATGGGACGGGTGGGCCTGGGCCCGGGGAATGCGGCCGCACCGCCGTTCTCGGCGGTGCGCACCGGTCCACGCCGCCACCTCCGGCCGCCCGGCGACGGAGGTGCTCCTCGTCCGGCGCGGCCAGTGCGGTCCTGCGTGATCTTCCCTCAGTCAGACGTCCGGCCCGGCGATCAGGTTCAGTGCCCACCACGATCTGCCTCACGGCGCCGACGCCACGCACGAACGTCCGTGCCCCGCCCCCGGCGCGCCCGGACACCGTCGAGACCGGGGCCGGTGGCCTGCTCCTCCTGGTCGACTCCCCTGCCCGATGCCTCTCACGACGTTCGCGACGCCGCCTCGCCGAGTCCGGTGACGGCACCTACGGCTACGGCCGGGGCTGCGGTACGTGGACCGGGTCACCGCCGAGCGCGGTGTACAGGTCGGTCCAGCGGCGGTCGGTGTCCGTCGGCGGCTTGCCGTCGCAGAAGGCCTTCGTCCCGTTGGCCGTGTAGAAGCGCATCATCTCCAGGACCGCCCGCGGATCGGACGCCTGGCCGCCGGTGTAGCGGGTGCCCGGCGTCCGGCTCTGGTGCTGGACGCAGGTCGGGGACGGTGTGCCGGGCTGGGCGTCGAAGCTCCCCTCGGGTTCGCTCCCGCAGCCCGTGAGCAGCGGGGCCGCGGCGAGGGCGAGGCAGACCAGGAGGGACGATCGGCGTACCGGACGTGCTGTCATGGGGGCGCTCTCCGGGGGAATGCGGTTCACAGGGTGGCGGGCAGGCCGCGCAGGACCAGTCCCAGCCCCACGGCCAGGACGAGTAGCGCCGTCAGCAGGGCGCTGTACGGGGCGATGCGCCGCAGCCGGCCGACGACGGGGCCGTCGGCCGCGACGGTCAGGCGGTCGCCGAGGCGGACCAGGAGCAGGCCGACGGCGGTCAGGGTGGCGGCCATGCCGAGGCCGTAGGCGACCACGAGGGCCGCGCCGAAGAGTGTGCGGCCGAGGGCGACGGCGCCCAATAGGACCACCAGGGCGGACGGGCTGGGGACGAGGCCGCCGGCGATGCCGAGGCCGATCAGGCTGCGGCGGCCGGGTGCGGTGTGGTCATGGTGGTGGTGATGGAGGCCGTGTCCGAACAGGCCGTGCCCAGGACCGCGCGAGCGGCCGGACTTGTGGTGCATGTGATCGTGCGTGTGATCGTGCCCGTGGTCGTGCCCGTGGTCGTGCCCGTGCCCATGCCCGTGGTCGTGCCCGTGCCCAGGCCCGTGGTCGCTGTGCACGTGCTGGTGATGGGCCACGGGGTGCGGGTGCGAATGCGGGTGCTGGTGGTCGTGGTGGCCGGTGCCTGCCGCCGAGGCGTGCGCCAGTTCCCTGGCCGGTTCGCCGTCGGTGCCCGACGTGGGTCGCGGGACGTGTCCGTGGGGTCGGAGGTCGTGGCGCCGGAGGGCGTCGCGCAGCAGGCCGGCGCCGACGGCGGCGACCAGGGCACCGCTGACGACGCCCAGCCAGCCGAGCACCGCGTCGCCGGCCAGTGAGGAGAACACCGTCAGGCCCAGGCCGATGATCAGGACGCCGGCGGTGTGGGTCACCGTGACGGTGGCTCCGACGGTGACCGCGTCGCGGATGCTGCCGCGGCGGCCCGCGAGGTAGGCCGCCATCACGGTCTTGCCGTGGCCGGGCAGCAGCGCGTGCCCGGCACCCAGCACGACCGAGAGCAGGACGGCGAGCAGGCCGAGCGGGACGGTGAGCCGCCGGGCGGCGCCGAGTTCGGCGAGGCGGGCGTCCAGTCCGGCGAGCCAGGCCGTGGGCCCGGAGCGGTCGGCCCTGGCGGCCGTTCCCGGTGCCGCGCCCGCGCCGTCGCCGGGCCGCGCGCGGAACTGCGCGTGGGTGGCGCCGCTGGGGCTGTCGAGGAGGTCGCGGGGGTAGTCGCGCAGTTCTGCGGAGACCGACCGGGCCGGGACGTCGGAGTGGTCGAGGGTGGTGCCGTCGCCGCGGGCGGTGATCTCGTTCCACCCGACCCGGCCGGGGTCGATGCCGCTGGCGACGGTGAGGGTGGTGCCGGCGGCGGGAACGTGCAGCCCGGTTCGCAGGACGCATTCGAGGCGGCTGGTGCGCAGTCCGGCCGCGCCGTCCTCGTAGCGGAACTGCGCCGATTCGGTGCTCCAGGGCAGGGGCGCGGCGGGCGCCCGGTCGGTCGTCACCCGGAGGCGCTGCGCGGTCTGCGCGCACTGTTCCCGGGCCCAGGCGGCGCGTTCGGCCTCGTCGACGGTGCCGTCACCGTCGCGGTCCAGCTTCGGCTGCTCCTGGAGGGTGGGGATCTCTGCGGCGTCGGTGACGGCGAGGACCTCGAGGGCGTCCGGGTGGACGGTGAAGCCGTAGTAGTGGTTCAGGGAGAAGTTCCCCAGGGGATGGGCGCCGGCGAGGGGTGCGGCGAGACCGAGCAGGAGCAGGGCGCCTGCCACCGCCGTGCCTGTCCGGACGAGGGATCGTGGGACCGCCACGCTGGGCCTCCGGGGACGGGGCCGCCGCCACGGCGGCGACGCCCGGACCGGCGGAAGTGGGATGCGGGCCGGTCGGCCCGACGCACACCATCCGGTTCCGGGGGCGACTCCGGATTGGCACCACTCCGTCGCGGTCGACGGCACCACCCGGCTGGGGCAACACCTTCGGACGCCCGTTCCCGCCCCCCGAACACCTGACGGATGATCGACCGCTCGGACCGGCAAGCACCGGCGACCTCTCCGAGAGCCCCGGCGCCTCGACCGGCGACCGGCCCCCAGTTGCAGTACTACTGCAACTGCGAAGGCAGCGCGCCCGGTTGTGCCGCGACCGGCCGGGTGACATCGCTGGTCCGTGCGGGTGAGACGACCAGGCCGCACGCGCCCCGCTCGCGAAGGGGTGACGGGATCCGGTCCACAGTGCCCCATGCGGCCCCTCCGGCCGATCCCCCGCTCCGGCCCGACCCGGGCCCGGTGCGGTCGACGCCCGTCATGGAAGCGAGCACAGCACCTACATGAACGTCACCCGCCGCCCTGCCCGCAGAAGGTCCACCGCCCGCGCCGCGGCGCTCCTCACCACCATGAGCCTGGCGCTGGCCAGCAGCGCGCTGCTCGGCTCCGGGGCGGGCGTCAGCTCCGCCTCCAGCCACCGCGAGGCCCCGCTGATCGCCGCCGACCCCCAGGTCGACAACACCGACGTCTACGCCTTCACCAGCCCCGACGACCAGGACACCGTCACCCTGGTCGCCAACTGGCTCCCGTTCCAGGAACCCAACGGCGGCCCCAACTTCTACCCCTGGGCCGACGGCGCGCACTACGACATCAACATCGACTCCCAGGGCACCGGCAAGCCCGACCTCACCTACCGCTGGACCTTCCACGCCGAGGACCAGCGCGGCACCAACACGTTCCTGTACGACAACGGCGTCGTGAACAACCTCACCGACCCCACCCTGCTGTTCCGCCAGTACT
The DNA here is from genome assembly GCF_044453265.1 of Kitasatospora sp. NPDC051705. Classification (NCBI taxonomy): domain Bacteria; kingdom Bacillati; phylum Actinomycetota; class Actinomycetes; order Kitasatosporales; family Streptomycetaceae; genus Kitasatospora; species Kitasatospora sp. NPDC051705. The sequence goes on from NZ_JBITCO010000001.1 coordinate 322,806, forward strand.
ACACGCTCCAGGAGCTGCGCCCGGGCTGCGAGCCGGTCACCCTGGTCGAGCACGGCACGGCCGCGCCGTCCGACACCGGCCGCGCGTCGATGCCCGACTACGGCCGGCTGCGCAACCAGGCCACCGTCCAACTCCCGGGCGGCGGACAGACCGTGGCGACCCAGGCCGCCGACCCGTTCTTCCTCGACCTGCGGGTCTTCGACCTGCTCTACGGCGGCAACCTCTCCGAGGTCGGCCAGAACACCCTCGCCGGGTACAACGTCAACTCCCTCTCCATCCAGGTGCCCAAGAGCCGCCTCGCGTACAAGGGCGACCCGACCCGCAACCCCGTCATCGGGGTCTGGTCCAGCACCGAGAAGCAGACCCTCAAGCTCAGCCCCGGCAAGGCCGAGCCGGCCGGCAAGTTCGTCCAGGTCTCGCGACTGGGCAACCCGCTGGTCAACGAGGTCGTCCTGCCCGCCGGACTGAAGGACGCCTTCAACTCCCTTCCGCCGTCAGAGGACCACAACCAGCCCGCCGTGGTCGCCAAGGTCCTCAACCCTGAGGTGCCGCAGCTGATCCAGTCGATCTACGGCCTCCCGGCGCCGGCCACCCCGCGCACCGACCTCCAGGAGATCTTCCTCACCGGCATCGCCAAGGCCACCGGCGGCCCCTTCCAGGTCGACCTGAACTCGCAGCTGATGAACCAGGACGTCAACCCGAAGAAGTTCGTCCCCGCCGAGGAACTCCGCCTCAACATGTCCACCCCGGTCACCGCGCACCCGGACCGCCTCGGAGTGCTGAACGGGGACTTCCAGGGCTTCCCCAACGGCCGCCGCCTGACCGACGACGTCGTCGACATCGCCCTGCAGGTGATGGAGGGCGCCACCCCGGGCCACCTGATCGGCGCCCTCGCCGCCGGCGACAAGGTCAACACCGCCGACAAGCCGTTCGGCCCCGCGTTCCCCTACGTCGCGCTGCCCTACGACAAGGCCGTCAACCAGCCCAACTGACCCTTCCCGCCCTGCGGGTGGCCCGCGCACTGCCGCCGGCCACCCGCACGGCCCCCCTTCCCCCAGCACACCACCGAGGACACCCATGCGCCGCCTGCCGCTGCTGCTCACCACCATCGCGCTGTGCGGCGGCCTGGCCGCGTTCGGGGCGCTGGACCGCGGCCACGCCGGCGACGCCCGGCCCTCGCCCGGGGCCGGACGCCGGCCGGGCAGCGCGCCGGTCGCCGGCGGTTCGCTGGCCGGGGCGATCGCCGCGGACCAGCAGCGGCTGCGGCAGCTGCCCGGCGACGCGGCCGGCTGGGCCCGGCTGGGCGCCGAGTACGTCGAACAGGCCCGGCTGACCGCGGACCCCTCGTACTACCCCAAGGCCGACGAGGCGCTGCAGCGCTCGCTCACGCTGTCCCCCGAGGGCAACGCCGACGCCCTCACCGGACTCGGCGCCCTCGCCAACGCCCGTCATCTGTTCGACCGGGCACGCGACTTCGCCGACCGGGCCATCGCCGCCTCGCCCGCGCACTGGCTCGCCTACGCCGTCCTCGCCGACGCCCGCACCCAGCTCGGCGACGACGCCGGCGCCACCGAGGCCGTCCAGCAACTCCTCGACCGCCGACCCGGCACCGCCTCCCTCACCCGCGCCGCGTACGACCTCGAACAGCACGGCCGCGGCGACGACGCCCGTGCCGCCCTCCGACAGGCCCTCGGCGGCGCCTACGACCCCGCCGACAAGGCCTACTGCCAGTACCAGCTCGCCGAACTCGACCGGAAATCGGGCCACTTCGCCGAGGCCCTCTCGGGCTACCAGCAGGCCCTGGGCACCGACCCCGCCCACACCCCCGCCCTCGCCGGCCGGGCCCGCACCGAAGCCGCCCTCGGCCGCACCGATGACGCCGTCCGCGACTACACCACCGCCATCGCCGCCGTCCCCCTCCCCCAGTACCTGCTCGAACTCGGCGAACTCCACGAGTCCCTCGGCCACGACGACCAGGCCCGGGAGCAGTACCGGCTGCTCACCGCCGAGCAGCGACTCGCCGCCGCCAACGGCGTCGTCGACGACCTCACGCTCGGCCAGTTCCAGGCCGACCACGGAGACGCCACCGAGGCCGTCCGCCTGCTGCGCGCCGAATGGGACCGCCGGCACAGCGTCCTCGTCGCCGACGCGCTGGCCTGGGCCCTGCACCGCACCGGCGCGGACACCGAGGCGATCGGCCTCGCCGAGCAGGCGGCCGCCCACGGCTGGGACGACAACGCCCTGTTCCTCTACCACCGCGGCGAGATCGAACGCGCCCTCGGCCGCACCGGTGAGGCCCGCACCCACCTGGCGAAGGCGCTCGCCACCGACCCCTCGTTCAACCCCCTGCAGGCACCGGCGGCCCGCGCGGCCCTCACCACCGTCGGCGGCTGAAGCCCGCCCCCGGGGCAGCAGCGGGAGCAACGGCCGAAGCGGCGCCGGTCGTCGCGGCGGCGCACGCGGTCGCGCTGGCGGCGGGAACGAACGGGTGGGGCCTGCGAGCGGGCGGGCCGGCCAGGGCCGCGCTGCGTCGGCGGATCGGGGGGCGGTCGGCTCCCAACGCCCGGCGGGCGGCGGCGGCGAGGGCGGCGAGGAGGTCCGGGGCGGCGAGGGCGGTGCGCAGGCGATCACGTGGTCGGGGCGGACCAGCAGCGCGCCGTTGTGGAGGCCGGTGCCGCAGCGGAGCGGACCCGGCCCCCGGACACGCCTAAGGGCCCATGTAGGGGCGGTAGGGGGGCTCGTCGTCCGGCGGGTCGCCGGCCGTCCGGCTGCCGGCCCGCCGGTGGACCGCCGATCGGGCGGCGACGACCTCGGCGTGCTGGCGGAGTCCGGCTGCGGCGAGGTCCTGGGCGAAGGCGGTCAGCAGGTCTGCCGCGGCGGCCGCGGCGCCGGCCCCCTCGTGCAGGGCCACCGCCCGGTCGACGGCTTCCGCGGCCTCCTCCCAGCGCCCTTCGGCCGCCAGGCCCCGGCCGAGCTCGGCGAACACCACGGCGCCCCCTGCCCAGTCTCCGGCGGCCTGGCGACGCGTCACGGCCTCTTCGACGGAGTCGGCGAACACCATCGTGCTCCCCCGCCAGTCCCCGATGCGGCGCTGACGGTCCGAGGCCTGGTCCGCGGAGCCGCCGAGCCCGCCGGCCCGCCCCACCGGCTCGGCCGTCCGGTACCCCTGGTGGAGCGCGAGCCGCGCCGCGGTCTGCCGGACGGCGGCGGCGCGTTCCGCCTCCTGGCGCTCCTTGCGCCGCGACCTCCGCGCTGCAGGCCCCGCCTGCTCCGACGGCCCCAGCTGCCCCTGCTGTGGCCGAGGGGTGGCGGGCGTCCGGGCCTTGTCGCCGACCAGGACGCGGTCGAGCCACCCCCGGAAGGCGCCGCTGCCGCCTGCTGCGTTCCGGCCCTCCGACGTGCCGTCGGCAGTCCCCGGCCCTCCCGTGCCGACGGCACCGGACGCGGCACCGCTCGCGGCGGCGGGTTCCGGGTCCTGCCCGGTGCCTCGGGGCGGGGACGCCTCGGCGCCGCCCCCGCCCTGGGCCCGGATGCGTGCGAGCTCGGCCGCGCTGCGCCGCGCCCGCTGTTCGGCGGCGGTCCGGTCCTGTCGTGCCCGGTCGAGGGCCCGTCGGAGCTCGTCGGCTTCGGCCTGGCGGCGGGCGCCCTCCTGACGGCGTGCGTCGGCCCCGGCCTCCGCCTCGTCCAGGCGTCGTTCGGCGTCCGTCTGGCGGTGTTCGGCCTCGGCGGCCCTGGTCCGGGCCGCGGCCAGGGCGTGCTCGAGCTGGTCGACGTAGCCGCGCAGCCGGTCGTGCTCGGCCCTCAGGTGCTCGTTGTCCTTGCGGGCCAGGTCGAGTTCGACGCTGTGACGGGCCGTCCGGGCGTTCAGGTCCGCGATGGCGCGGCGGGTCTCCAGGGACCAGCGTCGGGCCTGCTCGTGGGCCTCCTCGAGTGCGGCCTCCAGCATGCGGACGGTGCGCGCCGCCGCCTCCGCCCTCTGGTGGGCCGTGGTGACCTCGTCCCGGAGCCCCTGCAGTTCGGCGGTCCTGGGTGCCAGGTGGCGCTGCGCCGCACGGTGGGAAGCGCGGACGGCCTCCCGACCGCCCCGGGCCATCGGCGTGCCCGACTGCCGTTCCGCGTCGTCCATCAGACGCTCGACGAAGTCCGCGCCCGGTAGTTCGATCCCGCTGAAGTAGCGCGAGAGCGTCGAGGTGCTGCGGTTCAGGCTCGCCGCGTAGGCGGTCATCGACGTCTCCAGCTGCCCGGCGAGCAGCCGCAGGGCGACGGCCAGTTCCCGTACGGCCGGTGCGAGGTCGTCGGAGAGTTCGCTGGTGAAGACGATCCGCCGGCGCCGGCGCCGCTCCGGAGGGCCGGCCTGCGGGGCGCGCGGTCGGCCCTCCGCACCGGGCAGGCTCCGCCCGGCCGACTCGTCCGTCCCCCGGTCCTGTTGCTCGTCGCTCATTGCGCTTTCCCTCCCGTGCTCATTGTTGCGCCTTCCTCGCAACGTGTTCGCGCGTACCGCAACGTGTTCGCCCTTACCGCAGCGGCTCGGGCGCGGCCACAGTGAGCGGCGCAGCAGTAAGCGGTACACGGAGTCACGGTCAGCGGGAAGGGTCGACGATGCGCCGACGGTCGGCAGGTACGGGTTTCAGCGATCGGGCAGGAGGAGCCGTCTCCGCGGCCCGCCTGTTCGCCGGGGTGGGCGTGACCGGGGGCGGCTCGGCCGTGGCCGCGTTGAGCGGTGCCCCGTGGTGGGCGGTGACGCTCGGGGTGATCGCCTCGTCCGGCCAGGTCCTCGCCGCCGTCGCGCTGGGGATCGTGCAGAGCATCGCCCCGCAGGACTCGGGTGACCGGCGCCGGGTGTGGGAACTGCTCCTCGGGGACCGGCGGCCCCGGGGCTCGTCCGACGATCCGTCACCGCAGGCGCCCGGGAAGTAGCCCGGCGCCGCGTCCAGGCGGGCGGCGTTGCGCCCGCCGGACGGACCGGCGGGCGGTCTAGGCTCGGCCCGTGGGACAGCCCGACCAGCGCGCCGAGGGCGCGGGACCGTTCACCACCCGGCTCACCTGGCACCCGCCTGGCGGCGGCACCGCCGTCTGGGAATCACGGCTCGCCCGGCGCCGGGGGCTCATCGCCGTGCACCCCGCCGGGGCGGCCACCGCCCGGCACGCCAGGGCCGACGGCACCTCCGTCGCGCGCCTGCGCCGGCTCAACGCGATCGCCGCCACCGCCTTCGTCATCGGCGGGGCGCTGTTCGCGGCCGGCGCCGCCGTCGCCCAGTTCGGCTCCGGCGACGCCACCACCTGCGCCTGGATCTACTTCCTCGGCGGGCTGTTCTTCAACACCGGCGGCTACGTGTCGCTGCTCCAGGTCGTCAACGCCCCGCGCCACGTGCCCGGGGGCACGGGCGCCCTGGTGACCCGGCGCTGGCGGTGGTGGAGCTACGAGCCGATGCGGGTGGACTGGCTGAGCGCCTTCGTGCTGTTCGCCGGCACCCTGGTGTTCGCCGTCAACCTGCTCGACTCCTTCCTGCAGGGGCTGAGCGTCCAGCAGGTCAACCGGCTGATCTGGACTCCGGACGTCATCGGCTGCGTGCTCTTCCTCGTCTCCGGCCACCTCGCCTTCGTCGAGATCTGCCACGTGCACCGGCCGTGCGTCCGACGGCGCGACCTGGGCTGGTGGATCGTCGCCGTCAACCAGCTCGGCTCCGTCCTGTTCATGGTGTCGGCGCTCGCCGCCTTCACCCGCCCGGCCACCGACGCCCTGATCAGCGCCGACGTCGCCAACTGGGGCACCCTCACCGGCGCGCTCTGCTTCTCGATCGGCGGCGTCCTCCAGCACCTCGAACGCCCCTGAACCGACCCCTGGCCGACCCCTGGTCGGCCCCGGACCGCTAGCGGCGCGGGCCCGCCACCGCGTACAGCAGCGTGCCAACCCCCAACAGAAGCCACGGCGTCCCGGTGGACAGCGCCGTTTCGGGCTGCAGGACCATCCAGGCGGCCACCTCCCCCACGGTGCCGCCCGGCGGCGGGACGAGGAGGGTGAACGTGAGCCAGCCGGTCGGCAGGATCCATGCGAACGGGGCCCCGCAGAGCACCGCCCCGAGCGCGGCCAGGCCGGCCAGGCCCGCGCCGTTCCGGACGACGAGCGCGGTCGGGACGGTCCCGTGCCCCGCCACCTGAACCGCCGCCAGCGCCGCCGCCCCGGCGACCGCACCGATCAGCAGCACGTGCACCAAACGGCGGGGCAGCCACCGGATCGCGGCCGTCCGGTCGAGCGCGGTGTCCTGCCCGCCGAGCCCGGCGGAAGCGGCCGCCACGCTCGCGGTCAGCAGCATGACCGCGATGGCCGGCTCCCCGCCCTTCACACCGCCCTGTTCCAAGGCCCACACCGCCAGCGCGGCGAGCACGACCGCAGCGGCCGAGACGGGCATCCGTCGGGAACGCGCGTACAGCACCAGCCACCTCATCGGGTCGCCTCCCCCGTCAGCGCCACGAGCCCGTCCTCGCAGGAGAGCGCGGCGGTGTGCGCCCGGGCGATCCGGGCGCGCTGCTCGGCCGGCGGCAGGGCGGACACCTTCGCCCAGGCGGCCTCGGCCTTCTCCCAGGTGGCCTGCGCGTAGCCGTCGGGGTCGGGCAGCCGCAGCGGTTCGAGCCGGCGGTCACCGAGGGCCAGGCTCGTGGCGATGCTCTGCGCGGGCAGGTCGATCAGCCCGCCGCCCTCCCGGGTGGTGCGCGGACGGCAGTTCGGTGCCAGGCCCTGGCCGACCAGGAGGCGGGTCAGGTCGATCCGCGCCGAGGGGGCGAGCAGCGGGTCGTCGAAGTCGATCAGCACCGTGTCTCCGGAGAGCGTGCGGTCGTCGCCGACCGCGCGCAGCCCGGTCTCCTCGCGCACCGCGGTCGGTGCCTGGTCCCCCAGGGCGTCGTGCAGCACGCGCAAGGCCTCCTTGCCGTGCCGCGCGACATCGGGCAGCTGTGCGCCGTGCGCCCGCGTCACGCACACCGGCCCGTCGCAGAACAGGGCGGCGGCCGCCCGGTCGACGACGTACGAGTCGCGCTCGGAGGCCGGGAGGACCAGCAGCGCCAGCGCCGCACCGACCAGCACGGGGGCCAGCGCGATCAGCCGGGCCCGGCGGGTCGCGGCGCACAGCAGGGCGAAGCCGGTGCCGAGCAGTCCGAGCAGCCAGAGTGTCTGGCCGAGGTGGACGGCACCGGACAGGGTCAGCAGCATCTCCCGCGGCATGTCGGTCGCGGGGGACAGCAGGGCGAACCGGTTCGACACCGTGCCCGAGGGCAGCTCGCCGTCCGTGAACTGCCGCAGCAGGACGTTCGCCATGAGGAAGACCAGCACCAGGAACGGCGGGGTGAGCACGGAGGGCAGCGCCCGGGCGACGCCCATGCCGAACACGGCTCCGGCGACCAGGGCCAGCACCGCCACCAGGGAGATCGGCAGCCAGCCGAGGGTCTGGTAGGCGGTGCCGCCGCGCGCCACCTGGACCGCGCCCCAGAGCACGAGCAGGCCGAAGGCCGCCGCCAGCGAGACCGCCGTCACGCCGGCCGGCACCGCCGCCCGCCGCCAGGCCGGCCGTGGTGTGGTCGCCAGCAGTTCGGTCATCCGCGAGCGGGAGTCGCGCAGCCCGTGCAACGCCCCGAGGCCCACGGCGATCGGCCATCCGAAGGCCAGCATGACCCGGGTGGTCAGCGCCATCGTCGTCCACTGGGCCGTCCAGGCCGCGGCGCCGTACCACCAGAGACCGTTGATCAGGTGGATGAACGCCAGGCTGCCGCCCAGGATCAGGAGGCCGGCCCACGGGGCGGCGGAGCGCTTCAGTTCGATCCCCAGCACACGCCCGCTCACCAGGCACCCACCCGCGCCTCGGAGGTGTGCAGCAGCGCCGAGTAGCCGCGCTCCAGGGGGCTGTCGCCCGGGTACTCGTCGCCGCCCGCCGCGGCGAGGTCCGCCGGCGTGCCCTGGAAGACGAGGCGGCCGTCGGCGAAGAGCACCACGTCGGAGCAGGCGGCCGCGACGTCCTCGACCAGGTGGGTGGAGACGATCACGCAGGTGTCCCGACCGAGTTCCTGCAGCAGCTCGCGGAAGCGCAGCCGCTGCGCCGGGTCCAGGCCCGCGGTCGGCTCGTCCAGCAGCAGCACCGCGGGGTCGTTGACGATGGCCTGGGCGATGCCGGCGCGCCGCACCATGCCCCCGGACAGGGTCTTCATCCGGTGGTCGGCGCGGTCCGCCAGGCCCACCCGTTCGACGGCCCGCTGGACGGCCCCGGGGACGTCCGCCTTGGGCACCTCCTTCAGCCAGGCCATGTACTCGACGAACTCCCGGACGGTGAAGCGCTTGTAGTAGCCGAACTCCTGCGGCAGGTAGCCGATGCGGCGGCGCAGCGCCCGGTGGTCGCCCCTCCCGTTCACGGATTCGCCGAGCAGCTCCAGCTCGCCCTCGGCGGGGCGCAGCACGGTGGCCAGGGCCCGGATCAGGGTGGTCTTTCCCGCGCCGTTGGGCCCCAGCAGGCCGTGGGCGCCGGTGCCGAGGGCGAGGTCGAGACCGTCGACGGCCATCTTCCGGCGTCCGGCCCGGACTTTCAGGCCGGTGGCCCGGATCTCCCAGGCGTAGGTCTTCGGCGCGGTGTCGGCCGCACTCGCGATGGGTGTCATGCGGTGGTCCCTTTCGAGGGTCGAGCGTGGAGTCACAGCGCCGAGTAGGCGTGTCTGCGGGCGATCACGGTGCCGGTGCCGAGGACGAGGAGCGTCCCCCACAGGGGCAGTCGGTCCGCTGCCAGGACGACGGGGATCTCGTCGGTGCCCCAGGCGGGTGCCGCGACGACGACGGCCCAGGCGGCCACCAGCCCGGTGGCGGCGCGGGTCACGCCGATCACGCTGCCCAGCGCCAGGGCCGTGGAGGTGAAGGCGAGCGAGGGCAGCAGCCACTGGGCGGCCGTCGTGGTTCCGGTCAGCCGGCCCTCCACCAGGAGCGCGGGCAGGACCACGGCGAGCACCGCGATGGTGCGTCGGAGCATCAGGGGCAGACCGGCGCGGGGGGTGGAGGCGGTCAGTTCGTGCGCCGGGTCCAGGGTGCGCGACCAGGCGGCGGCGACGGCGCACAGCGGCAGCACGGGCGCGAGGAGCAGCGCGGGCGAGGTGGTCCCCAGGACCGCCGGCGCCCCGACCGCGGCCAGCAGCAGCGCCAGCAGGGTCACGGTGACGGTCATGGCCAGCCACGGCGCGACGACCGGGGTCGTCCAGGCGGGCAGCCACCTCGGGCGGTACCGCCGGGAGGGCGCCCGGACGGCCGCGTCCAGGTGCGGTTGCAGTCCGGCGCGGACGGTCTCGACGAGCGCGGCGACGGCGGGTGCCTCGGTGGTGACGGAGGCCGCCAGGCAGCCGCGGCACGGCGCGCACGTCTCCAGGTGGGATTCCAGCGCCCACAGCGTGTCCGCGGGGATGCCGGTGTCACCGCGGGCGTAGTCGTCGATCAGCCGTATCGACGCGTGTGACGAGTGTGTCGGGTATGACGGGTGTGACGGGTGTTCGGCGGTCATGCCAGTGCCTCCCGCATCGCGATCCGGGCCCGCCGGGCGCGGGTCTTGACGGTTCCTTCGGGCAGTCGCAGCAGGACGGCGGTCTCCCGCACGGACAGGCCGTCGAGCACCATCGCCTGCAGGACCTGGCGCAGTTCCGGTGCCAGCCGCAGCAGGGCGTCGCCCACGTCGCCGCCGACGGTCGCGGCCAGCGCCTCCTCCTCCGCCGCGGGCACCACCACCCGCTCGGCGGCGGCGAGCGGCGGCTCGGCGTGGTGGGCCCGTCTGCGGAACGCGTCGACCAGGCGGCGCGCCGCGATGGTCCACAGCCATCCGACGGCGGTGCCGCCGACGGCGCTCCCGGCGAACGCCCCGGCCGCGCGCCACACCGCCAGGAAGGTCTCCTGCATGACCTCGGCGACGATCTGCTCGTCCGCGCAGCGACGGCGCAGCCGCACCGCCAGCCACGGCGACGTGCGCCGGTACAACTCCTCGAACGCCCCGCGGTCACCCCGGGCGACCAGCCGGAGGAGGCGTTCCTCGTCCAGCTCGTCCAGTGCTCTCCTGCGTGATCTCACACCAGCCAGACGCCCGCGACCGGGCTCAGGTTCTGCACCGGCTGTGACCTGCGTCACGGCTCCGGGCGCGGGATCGGTGGTCCCCCGACACCCGGCGCCCCGGCATCCGGCCTCCCGGTGTCCCGAGGTGCCGGCCCGTCACCCGTGGTCGCGGCGCCGCCCCGGCGCGTCCGGGTGCTCCTCGTCGGCCGCGACGCGGGCGGAGGAGGCCAGGCGGTCGGCGAGGGCGGTGACGAGGGTGCGCAGTTCGTCGGGGCGTTCGATGACGAACGGACGGTCGAGTGCGGCGAGCAGCGGCGGCAGCCAGTCGAGGCGCTCCGCCCGCAGCTCGACGCGCAGCCAGCGTTCGGCCGCCCGGCCCTCCTCCGTCACGGGTGCGCACTCCTCCAGGCGGGCGATGCCCGCGGGGAGGTGCGCGCGGAGGTGGTCGACCGTCGCGTGGATCCGCAGGGTGACCTCGTGCCGGTAGGCGGCCGTGGCGAATCCCGTCAGCAGGCGCTCCGCCGGGTCGGCGTCCTCGGGTGCTTCGAACGTGCCGGGCAGGGTCCGCGCGTCGGCGATGCGGTCGAGGCGGAAGGTCCGGTCCTCGCCGAGGCCGGCGTCCTGGCCGGTGACGTACCAGCGGCCGCCGTGGGCGACGAGGCCGGTGGCGTGCAGGGTGCGTTCGCCGGTGCGTCCGTCGCGGGCGGTGTAGCGGATGGAGACCGGCCGGCGGTGGCGCACCGCGTCGGCGACGGTGAGCAGGACCCCGGTGTCCGGGGCGGCGGTATCGGGGGCCCCGGGGCCCGGGGCGTCCCGATCCGCGGGCCGGTCCGTGAAGGCGAGGGCCTCCAGGAGGGTGTCGAGGCGGTGGGCGAGGTGCCCGGGCAGGACGCGCCGGATCTTCGCCGACGCCGTCTCGCTCGCGGTGCGCTGCGCCGGCGTCAGCCCCGCCCGCCGGCCGGCGACCAGGCCGAGCAGGACGGCGAGCGCCTCGTCGTCGCCGAGCATGAGCGGGGGCAGGCGGTACCCGGGGGCGAGCCGGTATCCGCCGTAGCGGCCGCGCACCGATTCCACGGGCACGTCCAGGTCGATCAGCTGATCGACGTACCGCCGCACGGTGCGCCCGTCGACGCCGAGCCGGTCGGCGAGTTCGGCCACCGTCCGGGTGCCGCCCGACTGCAGCAGTTCCAGGAGCGTCAGGACGCGGACGGTCGGTCGGGACATGTTCGCAGACTAGTACGAATACCGGACCGGTTCTGTCCGGTATTCCTCCTAGCCTGCGACGTGCACGCCTTCCGCACGACCAAGGAGATTCCCGTGGAGTTCGTCTCGATCCGCATCATCACCGGCGACGTGGCGCGCCTCGTCGCGTTCTACGAGCGGGCCACGGGGGCCCGGACGACGTGGGCCACCGAGGACTTCGCCGAGCTCAGCACCGCGGGTGCCACCCTCGCGATCGCCGGTACCCGCACCGTCCCGCTGTTCGCGCCGGGTTCCGCCCGCCCGGCGGACAACCACAGTGTGATCACCGAGTTCCTCGTCGACGACGTGGACCGCGTCCACCGGGACCTGACCGGTGTCGTCACCGACTTCGTCGCCGGGCCCACCACGATGCCCTGGGGCAACCGGTCCCTGCTGCTGCGCGACCCCGACGGCAACCTCGTCAACTTCTTCACGCCCGTCACCCCTGCGGCCGTCGCGAGGTTCGCCCGCTGACGACGCGCACGGCCGACCGGCGGACGACGCACGTCACCGGCCGCCCACTCCGCGGGACCGCGGAACCGCGGGGTGGGCGTCGGGCGCGGGTCAGAAGTCGAGGTACCGCTCGAGCCGGACGGGCTCCCGGCAGCCTGCCGCGAAGACGTCGGCCGTGACGGTGAACCGGCCCCAGGCCGACAGCTCCAGGGCGAAGCCCGTCGACCGGTCGGTGCTCACGCGATCCGGTTCGGGGAACGTCGGATGGAGGTGGTAGACCACCCTGACGACCCGGTCGAGGGCCTCGGCCGCCCCGTCGAGGAAGACCCGGACCCGGTGGAACGGACCGTCGCCGCCCGTCGGCACCCGGTCGGGCCGGGCGGTGTGGGCCAACCGGACCCCGGCCACGGGATCGGCCCCGGCCGGCGGTTGCCGGAGCCGCTCGTACACCTCCTGCGCGGAGGCGGGGCGCCGCGCGGGGTCGCGGGCCAGCAGTCGCGCGACCAGCGCGGCCAGGTCCGCGGGAGCGTCCGGCCGCAGGGTCGCCAGTCCGGGGGCGTCCTCGTCCTGTTTGCGCGCCATGACGGCCCAGGCGTTGGGCCCGGTGAAGGGGGGCCGCCCGGTGAGCATCGCGAACAGGACGCCGCCGAGCCCGTACAGGTCGGACCGCTCGTCGCCCCGCTCGGTGCGGAACTGCTCCGGGGCGCCGTACGCCACGGTCCCCGCCGGAGCCAGCAGCGAGGAGCGGACCAGGGAGAGGGTCGTCCGGAGGAACCCCGCGATCCCGAAGTCGAGGACCTTCACCCGCCCGTCCGTGGTGATCATGACGTTGCGCGGCGTGATGTCGTAGTGGATGACGCCCGCCCGGTGGGCGGCGGCCAGCGCCGCGGCGATCTCACCGGCGACCGACAGCGCCCGGGGGAGCGGCAGCGGGCCCTCCCGGTCGATGACCTCGGCCAGGGTGACGCCCTCGACCTTCTCCATGACGAGGAAGAGCAGGTCCTCGTGCACACCGCGTTCGTGGAGCGTGATGACGTTCGGATGGTTGATCCGGGCCGAGGCCACCGCTTCCCGCGCGAAGCGGGCCGGCAGCTCGCCCACCCCCTCCTCCCCGGTGTGGAGCAGCTTGAGGGCCACCGCGCGGCGGAGGTCCCGGTCGTGGGCGGCCCACACCTCCCCCATGCCTCCCCGCCCGAGCCGGCTGACCAGCTCGTAGCGGCCCGCGATCACGTCACCAGGTCGCATCGCCCACCCCGTCGTCCGACATCCCCGTGCCGGAACACCCTACGGGCGAAGGCGGACTGACGGCCCCGGCCCGGCGGGATCGCGGTCAGCCCCGCCGGCCCGCCGCGGCCCGCCACGCCGCCGCCGTGGGGGGCTCCGGCGCGGCCCCGACCGCGCAGCGTCCGCGAACGCGGACGAGGTCCGGCACCCTGGTGGGTGCCGGACCTCGTCCGACTATGGAGCGCCAGGCCCGGGTTGCACGGACTCTCCCTACTGAAAGTAGGACGTGCTCTGGTAGCACCGCTGACGCCTGACGAGGAATCATCTCCCTCGCGACGAGAAGAAGACTAGCAGGTCAGCGGCCCGGCACCGAAACCGGACGGACGATCCCGCCGTACGGCCCGGCCCCGCCGCCGGTGCGCGGGGCCCCGTCCGTGGTGGTCTTCTGGGTGCGACGCGTCGTCCGCGTCCGATCCGAACCCGATCCGGTCCAGCCCGCTCCCTGGAGGAATCCGCCGTGTCCAAGCCCCTGATCGTCATCACCGGTGCCAGCTCGGGCATCGGCGCGGCCACCGCCCGGCTGCTGTCCGCACAGGGCCACCCGTTGTTGCTGCTCGCGCGCCGACTGGAACGGCTCGAGGAGCTCGCCCTGCCCGAGACCCTGTGCCGCAAGGTCGACGTCACCGACCGCGAGGCGCTCCGGGAGGCGGTGCGCGAGGCCGAGGAGCGGTTCGGGCCGGCGGACGCCATCGTCAACAACGCCGGGGCGATGCTCCTGGGCCGGATCGCGGACCAGGACGCCGAGGAGTGGGACCGGATGATCGACCTGAACGTCAAGGGGGTGCTGTACGGGGTGCGCGCCGTCCTGCCCGGCATGCTGGCCCGTGGCGCCGGCACCGTCATCAACGTCAGTTCCGTCGCCGGCCGCAAGACCTTCCCGAACCACACCGCGTACGTGGGGACGAAGTTCGCCGTCCACGCGATGTCGGAGAACCTGCGCGAGGAGGTCGCCTCCTCGGGAGTCCGCGTGATCACCATCGCCCCGGGGGCCGTGGAGACGGAACTGCTCTCCCACACCACCGACGAGCGGATCAAGGAGGACTACCGGGCGTGGAAGGAGGCGGCCGGCGGCGCCCTGGACCCGCAGGTCGTGGCCGAGGCCGTCGTCTACGCGTACCGCCAGCCGCCGGAGGTCACCATCCGCGAGATCGTCCTCGCGGCCACCGGCCAGCAGGGCTGAACGGGCCGGACCGCCGGCCGGCAGGGCTGAACGGGCCGGACCGCCGGCCGGCAGGGCTGAACGGGCGGGCTCGCTGGCCGGCAGGGCTGAGCGGGCCGGCTCGCCGGCTACGGCTACGGCTACGGCTCGGCGGGGGCGCTGTCGCTCCCGGTCCGGACCGCGGCGCCGAACCGCCACGCCTCGATGTCGCGGTAGCGGATCGGCCCGGGGCCGCGGCCGAAGTTGCTGCCGACCAGGTGGAGTCGCTCGGCCGGCCACGGCCTGCCCACGAACCCGGCGAGCCCGGCCGCGGCCTCCGGCACGCTGCTGGGATCGTCGCGACGGGAGCGCGCCAGGGTCAGGTGGGGGCGCAGCGGGCGGTCGGCGAACTCGATCCCGCAGGACCTCACCAGCTCCCGGACGTCGGCGGCGAGCAGGTGCAGTCCCTCCAGGTCCCCGTCGATCCCGCTCCACAGCAGTCGCTCGTCGAAGTGGCCGCCGCCGCGCAGGCCCAGCTGCAGGGCGGGGTGCGAGGCCGCCCGGCCGGCCAGCACCGCCCGCAGCGACGGCACTGCCGTGGACGGCAGTTCACCGAGGAAGGCGAGGGTGATGTGCCAGTCCTCGATCCGGTTCCAGCGCAGCTGCGGGTACCTGGCGTAGGCGGGCTGCAGCGCACGGGCCAGCTCGTCCTTGGCCTCGTCGGGCGGGGCCAGCGCCACGAAGACGCGCAGGGTCGAGGGCTCGGGGGAAACGTCCACGAGGGGGGAGAGTAGCCGAGGGCGGGTCGTCCGCGCCGCCGGTGCCCGCCCGGCCCGCCGCGCCGGGGGCGTCCCGACCGCCCGCCCTCGGGTCTGCGGCGCCATGGGAGGCACGCAGACCGCCACGCAGGCCGGACACGCCCTACGGCCCGGTTCACGGCCGCCGTCCGCCGGGCCCGCGATGATCGGGGGACGGACCCGCACCGCCCGGCGGTTGCGGCGCGCAGCCACACAGGAGGGACGGCCGATGGCCGACGACCAGGACACGGGCAGGCCGGCGTCCCCCGCCCCGCCGGGGCGGACCGCGGCCGGCGGAGGCCGGGAGCCGGGGCACCCCCCGGGCGGGGGCCGGGAGCCGGAGCACCACTTCCGAGCGGACGACCGGAGCCGCCGTGCGTCGACCGGCGCCGACGGCGCGGGCCGGCCCCTCGGTCGGGCCCCCGTCGTCGCCGAGCACTGAACCGACCGACCCGCTGTCCGCGCCCCACCAGATCCAGGCCCGTGCGACCGGTGTTCCCGGCGGGCCAGCCGTCGAGGAGACGATGCACATGCCGGCCCGACCCACCCCCACCGGTCCGACCGGGCCCGCCGCGGCGCCACAGGACCCGTTGGCGATGGTCCGCTCCCCCGGCTACCTGGTGGTGCTGGCGCTCTCGGCCCTGCTCGGCGTCCCGATCTCGGCCGGCGCGTTCGGGTTCCTCGCCCTGGTCTCCGAGCTGCAGTCGCTCGTCTTCGACGACCTGCCGAAGGGCCTCGGCTTCCACGGCACCCCCGACTGGTGGCCGATCCCGCTGCTCGCGGTGGCGGGCGTCCTGGTCGCCCTGACGATCCGGTACCTGCCGGGTGGCGGGGGCCACCGGCCCGCGGAGGGGCTCAAGACGGGGGGCACGCCCTCGTTCACGTCGGTGCCTGGCGTGGCGGTCGCGGCGATCGTCTCGCTCAGCCTGGGGGTGGTCCTCGGTCCGGAGGCCCCGCTGATCGCCCTCGGCGGCGGGCTCGCGGTCGGCGCGGTCCGACTGCTGAAGCGGGACGCCCCGCCGAGCGCCGTCTCCGTGATCGGCGCGGCCGGCAGCTTCGCGGCCATCAGCGAGCTGCTGGGCTCGCCGCTGGTCGGCGCCTTCCTGCTGATGGAGGCGTCCGGCCTGGGCGGGCCGGTGATGGGCGTGGTGCTGGTGCCCGGTCTGCTCGCCGCGGGCATCGGGTCGCTGATCTTCACCGGTCTCGGCACCTGGACCGGCCTCGGCACCTACTCCCTCACGTTGAACCAGGTGCCGGCCGCCGGCCGGCCGACCCTGGGCGAGTTCGGTTGGGCGATCCTCGCGGGCGTGGTCGCCGCGCTGCTCGGGGAGGCGATCCGCCGCTCCTCGCTCGCCCTGCAGGGCGTGGTGGACCGCCACCGCCTGCCGCTCACCGTCCTGATGGGCGTCGCCGTCGGTGTGATCGCGCTGGTGTACGCGGTGATCACCGACCGGCCGGCCACCGGGGTGCTGTTCTCCGGGCAGGACGCCCTGGGGCCACTGCTGGACCAGAGCGCCGGGTACACGGCCGCCACCCTCCTCGTCCTGCTGGTGTGCAAGTCGCTGGCCTACTGCGCCTCGCTGTGCGCCTTCCGCGGCGGCCCGGTCTTCCCCGCCGTGTTCGTCGGCGCGACCGGCGGCCTCGCCCTGTCCCACCTGCCCGGTCTGGGCACCACCGCCGGATTCGCCATCGGGATGGGCGCGATGACGGTGGCGATGCTGAAGCTGCCGATGACCGCCACGATGCTGGCCACCCTGCTGCTGGGCGAGGCCGGTCTGACCGTCGTCCCGCTGGTGATCGTCGCCGTGGTGGTGGCGTACGTCGGCACGCTCCGGCTCGCCCGGCTGCCCGGCGGGCCCGCACCGGAGGCGTCATCGCCGCCCGCTCCCGCACCCGCGGCCTGACGCCGGGGCCGGCCGGGGACCGGGACCCGAGGGCCTGAGGACCCGAGGGCCTGAGGACGTGCGGCGTGGGCCCTTCGTCCTGCGGGGTGCCGGCGGTCAGGCCGCGGTGAAGCGGCTGCTCGCCTCGCCCCGGAGCCGGCCGGCCGGAAGCCTGCGGCCGAAGGCGAGCAGGAGGAGGTCCTGGGCGGTGCCGTACACCGGGACGCCCGAACCGTACGACCAGTCCAGGTCCTCGGCGCACAGCCGCACCCCGTCGACGTCCGCGCCGAAGAACCTGAGGCCGGCGGGGCGGATCCCGTCCAGCAGGACCCGCAGCCGCTCCTCGGGCACGCGCCGGTCCAGGCCGAGGGGGACCGTGACGTCCAGGCCGTGCACCACGTCGTGGCCGAGCGCGGCCCGGATCCCGCCGACCGGCGGCGTCCAGGGGTGGTGGGCGCCCTCCCGCAGGAACGCGGCGAGTTCGGTCGCGGAGCAGGCGGCGGCCTCCCTGCGCGCGACGCGGTCGGTCATCCGGTGCAGGCTTCCCCGGGCCCTGACCAGCTCCCGGATCGTCGCGGGCAGGGAGAGCCGGAACCCCGTCGACATGTGCGCCGCGACCTCCCGGACCCGCCACCCCGCGCAGAGGCTGGGCTCCTCCCACTGGTCGGGCCGCAGGCCGTCGAACAGATCGGCCAGTTCCCGGCGTTCCGCCGCGATCATGGCCCGGATCCCGGCCTTCCCGTAGGTGTGAGTCGTCGCGTTACCCATGGGAGCAACCCTGCGGCAGGCCTGACCATCCGTCCAATAGACGGACATGATGCGGTCCAGCACCAGCAGTGATGGATCCCGCCGGTCGGGCCCCGGCGGTCAGGCCGGCTCGGCCCCGTTCGCGGCCACGACCAGCCACTGGGCGGGCAGGTCGATCCGCCGGCCGTCGGGGGTGAACTCGGTGGTCGTCAGCGGCAGGTCACCGGTGGCGAGGACGGTGAGACGGGCGGTGCGGAAGAGCTCGGCGAAGGCCGCGTCGGCGACCTCCGCGGGGGCCAGACCGTGGGCGAAGACCGGGCGCAGCTTGGGAGGCGGGCCGGCGGGGCCCCGGGCGAGGTCGGCCAGGACGGCCTTGGCCGACTCGCGGAGTTCGACGACGAAGGCCCGGCCGCGCTCGCCGATCAGGGTGGCGATGGCGCGGGCCACGGGGAGACGGTCGGCCGGTTCGCTCTGGTGGATGACGCCGCGCACGTACACGTTGGCGTCGCCGAGGCGGTCGTGGAGCGCCTGGACGGCCCGGGTGTCGGTGGCGTCGAGGGGCGCGAACTCGGCCCGCCCGGGCGGGTTGCGGCGCCGGGCGAGGTCGAGGGCGGCGGTGGAGAGGTCGACCCCGACGGCTCGGGCGAACCGGTCGGCGAGGAAGTGGGTCTGGGTGCCGTTGCCGCAGCCCAGGTCGACGACGGGCAGACCGGGGTCGGCGAGGTGGCGGTCGAACAGTTCGAGGTGGCGGGCCGCGGTGAGGCCCGGTTCGGCGTCCCAGATCACCGCCCCCGGCTCCTCGGGGGCGTCCCGCCAGAAGCCCTCCCAGTTGTCCCGGTACCGATTCGTCACGCTCATGGGTAGACCTCCCGGTTTCACGCACGGTGTCGGGATGGTGTGTAGCGGGCCGGGGCCCGGGAGGCAAACGGGGTTCGGGAGGCGCACGAGGGCGGGGTGGCGCCCCGGTGGGCCGTTCCACGCCGAACCGGATCACTCGAAGTGAGGACGGCCGTTCCCGCCGCACGAAGGGTGACGAAGGCCGCGCGGGAGGGCTCGCACGCGTCGACCGGACCGCCGGAGCCGTCGGCCTCACCCCCGGACGGGCCGGATGCGAACGGGAACGCGGACGAGGTCCGGCACCCTGGTGGGGTGCCGGACCTCGTCCGACCGTTGAGCGCCAGGCCCGGGTTGCACGGACTCTCCCTACTGAAAGTAGGACGTGCTCTGGTAGCACCGCTGACGCCTGACGAGGAATCATCTCCCTCGCGACGAGAAGAAGACTAGCAGGTCAGCGGCCCTCCGCCGAACCGGGTGGACGGACCGCCCGGCCGCGTGACCGAGGCCGGTGGGCGGCACCGGCGCACCGGATGCCGCCCACGAACGTCGTCGACCGCAGCGACCGGCGGACGGTCAGCCCTGCGGCACCGGACCGTACGAGCCCGACTCGACCTCGGCGACCGCGCCCGGACGGTCCGGTCGCCACCCGAGGATCGTGCGGGCGGCGGCGCCGCTGACGCTCTGGTCGAGGGCGAGCGCGTCCGCGAAGAGCGGGCCGAAGACCTCGGCGGCCTTCTCCACCGGCACCGCGTGCGGGGCGGCGGCCACCCCGGCGGCGCGACCGGCGGCCCGGGCGAGGTCCCTGACCGGGACGGCAGACTCACCGACGCCGTGCCAGACGGTGCCGGCCGCGGCGCGCTCGACGGCCGCCACGAACAGCTCGGCCAGGTCGTCGACGTGGACGGCCGGCCAGCGCACGCCCTCCTCGCCGTAGTACTCGGGCGCCCCCTGCGTCCGGGCCCGGTCCACCAGGATGGCGGGGATGCCGCCGCCACGGCCGTACACGATGCCGGGGCGGACGACGACCGCGCGCACGCCCTCGGCGGCCTCGGCCAGCACCCGCCGCTCGATCCGCGGGCGGTAGCCGACGATGTCGATCGGGTCGGTCGGGGCCTCCTCGCCCACCTCCTGGGCCTCGCCGGTGGCACCGAGCACCCAGACGCCGCTGGTGTAGACGAAGGGCCGGCCGGTGCCGCGCAGCGGGGTGACGAGCGCCTCGATGACGGCGGTGTCGACGTCGGCGTCGCCGCTCGGGGGCGCGAGGTGGATCACCGCCTCGATCTCCGGGGTGACCGCGCCGGCCAGCGAGGCCGGGTCGGCCGTGTCGCCGACCACCTGGGCCTGCCAGGGCCGGTCGGGCTGCGGCTCGGCACTGCGGGTGAGCGCGACGACCTGGTGGCCGGCGGCGGCGAGGTGCTCGGAGACGACGGTGCCGATGTAGCCGGTGGCGCCGGTGAGCAGGACCTTCACAATGTTCCCCCTATGTCGAACATTTCGATGTCGAAACTATAGTCGGGCTCGATCCGCGATGTCAAACACTTCCATGTCGAAATGTTAGACTCGGAACATGACCGACCAGCAGCCGCAGCACGACGGCGTCGACCGCATCACCGCCCAGTGGCGCACGGTCCGCCCCGACCTGGACACCTCCCCCATGGCCGTGATCGGCCGGCTCTCCCGGGCCTCGCGCCTGCTGGAGCGCGGGATCAAGGAGAACCTGACCGTCCACGGCGTCGAGCCCTGGGAGTTCGACGTCCTGGCCACCCTGTTGCGTTCCGGCGCCCCGCACGTCCTCACCGCCGGCGAGCTCAGCGCCGCCGTGATGGTCAGCTCCGCGGCGCTCACCAACCGCATCGACCACCTCGTGGCGAAGGGCCTGGTCGAACGGGCCGTCGACCCCGCCCACCGGCGCCGGGTGCTGATCTCCCTCACCGACGCCGGCCGGGAACTCACCGACCGGCTCGTCGAACACCACCTCGCCGGCGAGGAACGCCAGCTCGCCGGGCTCAGCGGCACCGAGCGCGACCAGCTGGCCGGCCTGCTGCGCCGCGTCCTGCTCACCCTCGGCGACCACGACGAGGACCCCGCCGCGCGGTGACCGGTCGGCGCTGACCGCCGGGGCTGACCGCCCGGCGGTTCGTGGCCTTCGAGTCGCGGGCGGCGGTTCGTGGCCTTCGGTTCGTGGCCTTCGGGTCACGGTCGGCGGTTCGCGGCCGCAGGATCCGGTCGGCGAGCGGGTGATTCCGTCACCGGGGCGGGTGAAGCAGGACATGACCGCAGCCGGGGCGGGCAGGCGGACACCATCTGTCCAGCCCTGCTCCGGAGGTGCGCATGTCCGCCGCCATGGTGCTGATGGTCGTCCCGCTCGTCGTCGCCGCCGCCGTGACCGCGGCGTCCCCGCGCGCCGGTGAGCGCCGCGCCGCCCGTTCCCGGAGGGTCCGGCGGGCCGGGGGCCACCGGCCCCGGCACGCTCGGTCCTGAACACCGGACCCTGAACACCGGGCCCCGCGGACCGCCGTCCGCGGGGCCCGGCGGCTCCCGTCCACACCCGGCTGCCGCGGCCGGCAGCAGGTGGGAGGCTGTTCCGGGTGACGGCCCGCTCCGGGCGGATACCCGCTCCCGGCGGATATGCGCTCCCGGCGGGGTGAGCCACCGCCCCGTCAGCGCCGTCGAGGCCCGGCCGGGCCCGAGGCCGCCGGCAGGCCCAGCGGAACCAGCGCCGGGACGCGAGCGCGGTAGGTCTCGTAGGCCGCGCCGAACCGCCCGGCCATCATGGCGTCCTCGGCCCGGACCCGCAGCAGCAACCAGGGCACGGCGACGAGGATGTAGGCGATCCACACGCCGAACCCGCAGGCCGCCATCCCCCCGGCGATCAGGCCCAGCAGGCCGGTGTAGATGGGGTGGCGGACCAGCCGGTAGGGGCCGTCGGTGCGCAGCTCGTGCCGCTCCTGGACGGTCGGCACGCTGGCCCACATCGCCCCCAGGACCCAACGGGCCCACAGGAGGAGCGCGGTGGACGCCACCGCCAGCAGCGCGCCCGCGACGGCGAGCACCGGCTGCCAGTAGCGAAGGTGTTGCCAGAAGTCCCGGGTCCGGTCGAGCAGGGCGAACAGCGCGTAGCCGCCGCCGACCAGCAGGAGCCGACGGAGCATCGAACGGCGCAGCCCGCGCAGCCATCCGCGGAGGCCGGAACGAGCCGCGACCGCGAAGTAGAGGACGCCGGCCGTCCAGGCCGCGCAGAAGATCGCGACGCACGTGTAGGTGAGCGCGACGGTTGCCGAATGCAGAGAGCCCGTGGCCCAAGGCTCCTCCGCCACCGGAGGGCTCCACCACCACCCGCGGGTGGACCGCAGGGCCCTCCTTCCACCCGGAGGTGGAGCCGCCCCGGAACGCCCACGGGAACGGCCACGGGAGCGCCCACCGGAACGCCTCGGCGCGCCGCGGACCGGCATCCGGGCCGCGCGCACGCCCGATCGACCGGGTACGCACGGACATCTGAAGGACCGTCACCGAAGGTGTCCGGACCGCCCCGGCCGGGCCCCGTGAGCGGCGACCCTCCCCCGGCCCCGGGTCTGATCCTGCCGAGGGGCACGGCCGTCAACGGCGGCACGCTTCTGTACGCCCATGCCTACGGGGCCAGGGCGATCCCCCTCGCCGCCGTCACGCTCGCCCTCCTCGCGACCGGCGACCGCTCCGCCGCCGCCCCGGTCCTCGCGATCGTCGGCCTGGCCCAGATCGGCGACTCCGCGATCGGCGTGCAGCAGCGCAACCCGGGGATGGCCGTGTGTGCCGGCCTGCTGGCCGTCCTCCACCTCGCCTCGGCGTGGTAGTTCCATGCGCGCTGACCGCAGCCGTGCGCGGGAAGTCGGCGGATCCGACTTCCCGCGCACGGAGGGCCGCGATCACCCGTGGCGGCGGGTGCTTCCGACGCCCGCGGCCGGGGCGCCCCGAACGGACGAAGGGACTCCCCCCGCCACACGACGGGCCCGGCTCACCGGCGCCCGCGGCCTGCTGCCGTCGACGGGTCGCGGGCGGGCCGGCCCGGGGTACGGGCTCCCCGGGCGGTCAGGACGCGCAGTCGCGACAGATGGGTTGACCGTTGCGGTCCTCGCCCGCGAGCTGGGCACGGTGGTGGACCAGGAAACAGGTCATGCAGGTGAACTCGTCCTCCTGCATGGGCACGACCCGCACGGTGAGCTCCTCACCGGACAGGTCGGCGCCCGGGAGCTCGAGCCCTTCGACGGCCTCGGGCTCCACGTCGACGGCGGAGCTCTGCTTGTCGTCGCGCTGGCTCTTCAGCGCCTCGATGCTGTCGTCGCTGCTCTCGTCGCCGGTGTCACGCGGAGCGTCGTAGTCGGTTGCCAAGGTGGTGCCTTCTCCTCAGGGATTGCTTCCGGCGGGCGGGTCGTCCCGCCCGCCGGCCGACGGAGTGCCGGCCGGGCAGGTTCTCATGGCCGATCCGCCCCGTGGCGAGCACCACCATCCCACCTCGCCCACCGTACGGCGCGCGAAGGCCGACACGCGGCCCCGTCGAGGTGCCGTCGCCCACCCCGGTCCACGGCGTCACGATCCGCCGGGCAGCGCCCCGTCGGCCGCGGCGAAGGTGAGCCCTCCGGAGCCGAGCGGCCTGCGCCCGCCGGCGGCGCCCTGCCGCGGGATGCCGGGCTCCGGAGCCGACGGTTCCCGGAACGGCAGGCGCTCCACCGGGAGGAGCCGCTCGCGCTCCCCGACCGCGGGCTGGTCGACGAGGGGCTCGGAGAAGGGCTGCCACAGCGGGCGCCGGTCGGCGTTCATGATCACCAGTCTGCCAGTCCGCCCGCCCGACCACCCCCGATTTCCCCACGGCCCCGCCGGGAGGGTGGTGTCGGGGTGGTGTCGGGGCGGGTCACTTGCCGGCGGCGGCCAGGGAGGTGACGGCTTCGGGCACGGTGGGGCGGTAGAGGCCCATCGTGGGGTTGAGGACCCTGGTGCCGCCGTCGAGCGGGAAGTTGTGGGTGTTGGCGAGGGGCATGTTGGTGCCGTCCTGGTCGACCAGCACGTTGACTTCGTTGATGCCGGGGGCGGTGCCGGTGGTGGCGCCGCCGGGGTTGAGGTCGATGACGGCATAGGCGTTCTGGCCGGCGGGGACGGGGAAGCGCGCGGTGCCGCTGGCGAGCACCGGCCTGAGGTTGTTGCTCTGGTCGCGCGCGGCGGAGTTGCCGAGGTCGACCCCCGGGGAGGAGCTCAGGGTGCAGGCGTTCGCGCCCGTGTTGTGCACCTCGATCACCCGCTGCGTCGGCGCCCCCTGGCGTGCGGTCACCCGGATCGTGAGGTTCTGGATGTCGCACGGGTGGTCGGCGGCGGGGGCGGCGCCCGTGGCGGGCGGGGTGTGGGTGGCGGGGCGCGAGGCCGTTGCCGGTGCACCCGTCGCGGGGGCACCGGTGGCCGGGGCGCCCGTCGCCGGGGGCGCGGGCGTCGCCGGCGCGGTGGCCGCCGCGCTCTTCGCGGGGGCCGTCGGCCCGGCGGCCGGGTCCGCGTTGTCCGGTCCGCAGGCGGTCAGCACGAGTCCGGCCCCGGCGACGAGGACGGCGGTGGCGAGCAGCGGGCGGCGGTGACGGACGGACATGAGGACTCCCCGGTGGCGGTGCGTGCTGACTGCTTCGGACACCCAGGATGACGACGGGTCAGGCGAGTTCGGTGGCACCGGTGGCGTCACAGTCGTCAGGACATGACAGAGACGGGACCGTGACATTCCGTCAGTCGTGGGGGTGGTGGCGGTGGTGGGGGTGGTGGGCAGGTGCGGACAGGAGTGGACAGTTCCCGCCGCCGATCGGTCTGGGAAGTGGACATCCGCCACCGCCAGTCTGTGCGGCATGAACCGCCGGGCCGGGCACTCGGCCCGAGGAAGAGCGAGGACCTCCCCCATGACGCACACCAGAACCGCCCGCCGCTGGATCGCCGCCGCGGCCGCCGCGATCACCACCGCCATCGCCGTCCCGGCGATCGCCCAGCCGGAGGACGGCGGGTACGGAGGCCGGGCGAGCCGCATCGACTGGCACGCCTGTGCCGACACCGACTTCACCGGCATGCAGTGCGGCACCATCCGGGTGCCGGTGGAGTGGTCCCGCCCCGGCGGCGCCGACCTCACCCTCTCCCTGGTCCGCCGACCGGCAGACGACCAGGCGCACCGCCAGGGCAGCCTGCTCCTCAACGACGGTGCCGGCGGCTCCTCGATCGAGCAGCTGCGGCTGGCGATGCACATCGGATTCGCGCAGTTCGCCGGGGACATGACCCGCAAGTTCGACGTGGTCGCGGTGGACCCGCGCGGGGTGGGACACAGCACGCCGATCGTCTGCGGCGAGCCGCTCAAGCCCGCCGGGGTCACCCACTTCCCGAAGGACCGGGCCGCCTTCGACGCGCTCGCCGCCCACAACCGGGCCTTCGCCGACGACTGCCGGCGCCGCAACGGCCAGCTCACCGCCAACGTCGACCTGACCAGCACCGCGCGGGACTTCGAGGCGGTGCGGATCGGCCTAGGCGAGCAGCAGGTCGACTGGTACGGCATCCACTACAGCACGCTGCTCGGGCGCACCTACGCCGAGCTCTACCCCGGCCGGCTGCGCAGCATGGTCCTCGACACCGCGCTGGACGACACCGGTGCTCCGCTCACCCGCATCACCCAGGAGGCGGCCGCCGCGGAGGAGGCCTTCGACCGCTTCGCCGCCTGGTGCACCGCCGCGGCGGACTGCGCCCTGCACGGCAAGGACGTCGCAACCGTGTACGACGGTCTCGTCGCCGCCGCCGACCGCTCGCCCGTCCCCACCGGCTCCTCCGCCCACCAGCCGCTGACGGGCGAGGACATCCGCGAGGCCACCCAGGGCTTCCTCACCCTGACGTTCCCCGCCTGGCGGGAACTGGCCGAGGCCATCGTCAAGGCCACCGACCCGCAGCGCCCCAACGCGATCGACTTCACCCACGACTCCGACGACACCATGGACCCGGTCCAGGTCCAGGTGCCGGCCTGCCTGGACAACGCCTCGCCGGTGCGCACCTTCGACGACCTGGCCCGTCTGCAGCAGGACCTCGCCCGGGTGTCCCCGCACCTCGGCGGCGCCGTGCGCTCGTACAAGGCGGTGGCCGGATGCCTCGGCTGGCCCGTGCCGGCCCGGCCGGTCAAGGCGGGCGGCCCGGTCGGCGGCGCGCCGGCGGCACTGATCCTGCAGTCCACCCACCAGGCCCTCGCCCCGTTCCAGGCGGGCGCGGCGATGGCCGGACAGCTGCCCGGCAGTGTCGTGCTCGGCCACGAGGGAGACGACTACAGCCTGTTCCTGGTCTCCAAGTGCGCCGCGGCGGCCACCAACCGCTATCTGACCACCCTCGCCCTGCCCGCGGCCGGCACCGTCTGCACCGACTGACCGGCCACCGCCCGTGCCGCGCGACCCCGCAGCTGCGTGGCTGCGCGGTCTCCGGCCCCGCGACCGGCCGTACCGCTCGACCACCGTGCCGCGCGACCTGACGGCTGCGCGACCGCCCGTGCCGCCGGCCCGGTGTTCCGGGGCCGGCGGCACGGGCGGTCGTCGCGGCTACAGCATGACGAGCAGCTTGGTGTCCGGGACCAGCTTCCGGTTGACGGAGGTCGACTGGACGAAGACGGTGTACGCCGGGTTCTCGCCCGGCTTCACGGTGACCTCCGAGGCCGGCAGCCCGAGGAGCCGGCGGGCGGCCGGGCCGGAGAACACCCGGCCGGTCATCTGCCCGGTGGCCGGGTCCTTCTCCGCCACGGCGAGCTGCTTGCTGCCCTGGATCTTCTCCCGCTTGGACAGCTCGTAGTAGGCGCAGCCCGTCTTGTACGCGTGCCCGGAGCGGGTGACGAAGTCGCGGATCGGGCTCGGCTGGTCGACCGGGACGCGGATGTAGCTGCCGGTGTCCAGGGCGTCGAGGTTGGCCGCGACGTCGGCGGTGTTGAGGTCGTGGCCCATGGTGAAGAGGTTCCTGGTGCCGCGCACGCCCTGCTCGCGGCCGCGCAGGAAGCTCGTGGCGGCGGTCTTGACGGTGCCGATGGCCTCCTCGACGCCCTTGCCCGAGTCGGCGTCCCAGATCGCGATGTTTCCCGCGGGGAAGCCGTACTCCTGGGCGGTGCGCCTGGCCAGGGAGTTCGGCACCAGGATCGCCGACGTCCAGTGCTCGGGCAGGTCGTCCAGGGCGCCCTTGATGCGGTCCTTCCACGCGCTCAGGACGGCGGCGCCCTGGCCGGCCTTCATGCGGGTGTGCATCTGGCCGCTCTCCGAACAGCCGGAGGCGTTCTCCTCGCCGTCGGTGACGACGACCTGGAGGAAGGAGTGCTCCCCGTAGCCCTCCCAGATGTTCTTCAGGTCGTCGACGGACTTCACGGCCGCCTCGATGAGCGCCGTCGCGCCGTTGTCGACCCGGTAGAGGCCCTTCAGGGAGGGCAGGTGCTTGACGTCCATGTCCCAGACGAGGTTCTGCACCTCGTGGTCGAAGGCGTAGAGGCTGATGCGGGTCTCGTGGCCGAGCCGGTCGGACTCCTCCTGAAGGCCCTTCACGAACTCGTCCACCACACGGACCAGCTGCGCCTCGTGCTGGCGCATCGAGCCGGACTTGTCGACCACCAGCGAAACGTGGTTGACCTTGTGCTTGATCCTGTTCGCGGACATGGTCCTACCCCTTTCCCAACGCCTTTTCGACGCCTTTCCGGCGCCCCCTCCGACGTTGCTCCAACACTATGGGGAGGCACTGACAGTGCCCCCTGACCTGGGGTTTCACGGGGCCGGAATTCACCGGAGGAGAAGGTGCCGCCCCTTGGCGGACCACACGGCCTGAATTGCGCCGGGCGAACGTCGGATCCGCCCGGCGAGGGCGGAAGGACCATTTCTTCGGACGCACTCGCGGGCCGGTTTCCGGGCGCCCGGCGGGCTCCGCCGGGCCGCCGGCGGGGTGCGGCGTGAGAATGGGGAGGCACCTGTTGTTCCACCGTCCCGGGAGGCGTCCCGTGAAGGACCTCGAGTTCGAACAGAAGCGCACGCTGTCGCGTGCCGAGGCCGCCGATCAGCTGGAGGCGTTGGCGGCCGCGCTCAGACGCGGCGGCCAGGCCGAGCTGGAGCTCGGGCCCGGGAAGCTGACGCTGCGGATCCCCGACGAGCTGCGCACCGAGATCGAGGTCGAGCTGGAGGACGGCGAGATCGAGCTGGAGATCGAGTTCTCCTGGCGGACCGGGCAGGCGGACGGCGGTGACTGACGGCGGCGGCTGACGGAAACCGCCGAGGGGCCCGGCGCGGCCCGCTGCTACTGCGGGTTGCCGTTGGCCGCGAGGCGGGAGCTCATCTCCGCGTGGGCGCGCCCGGAGTGGGCGTTGGCCGGGTCGTGGACGAGCCGCAGGTAGTCGTAGAGCACCTGCACGCACTTGTCCCGGGTCGGGTACGAGGCGTCGGAGGTCAGCGCGAGGTCGTTGGCGACCTCCATCAGCCGGCCGTCGGCATCGGCGTACACCGGGTGCCAGATCAGTCTGACCGCCGGGTTCAGCGCCATGACCAGGCGCAGTTGCGGGACCTCCTGCGCGATGAGGACGCTCTCGGGGTCGTACGCCCGCAGGAAGATGTGGACGGGGCCGCGGGCGCGGCTGACGAAGGCCTTGGACAGGACGTTCCACATGGGCGTCTTGAGCAGCCAGTCCGGGGTCAGGGACAGCTTGTCGACCACGCCGCCGAAGGGCGTGGACTCCAGCGGGGTGTGGCCCTTGGCGCGGGCGTAGTCGCTGACCTCCCGGCCGCCCGACCACAGGGCCAGCGTCGGCGTGTCGATCTCCAGGTAGTCGCCGACGACCCTCACCAGCTCCTGGTACCAGGAGTTCGACGCGCGGTAGTCGCGCTGCTCCTGACGTTCGGTGAACTTCGCCATCGCCTCGTCGTTGAGCTGCCCCTGTTCGGCGATGCCGCCGAGGACGAGCTGCCAGGCCGTCTCGGTGACGTCCGCGGGGAAACCCGCCTGGGCCATCATGGCCCGGAACGTGCCCCACTCACCGTGCGCGGTGGGGTCGGCGGCGTTGCGCCGCGCCTCCTCCCGGACCGCCCCCGGGTCCTGCTGGCGCTGGATCCGGCGCGTCACCGCGGCGTTGCCCACCGTCCGCTGGAGCACGCCCAGTCCGGCCGGGCTCGCGGACCGGCCGGCGGCCTGCTGCGAGGCCTGGTGCGGGGCCGCGTCCCGGGTTCGTCGCCGCGGCGCCGTCTCGGGTGTCGGCGCGACCGCGGGTGTCTCCGTCTTCCGCACGCTCCCCAGCCCCTCCACGTCCCTGCGTCCCTGCCCGGCCCCGGCGGGGCCGAGACTAGGGCCTCGCGGCGGCTGCCGGGAGGGCCGGAAGGGCAGTCCGCGGGCACCGGTGGGGGGCGGCGCGGGCGGCGGCGGGGGCAGCGGGACGGGGCGCCGGACGGGAGGGCGGCGCGGGGGGCAGGGGCGGAGCGAGGGCGGGCAGCCGGACGGCGACGCGGGAACGGCGGCAGGGACGTGGGCGGGGGCGGGGACTCAGGCGAGGGGCAGGGACGCGGGCGGGGGCTCAGGCGAGGGGCAGGGACGCGGGCGGGGGCTCAGGGGAGGGGACCGGCCAGGGTCTCGATGTCCGGTTCCTCCGTCCAGGTGAGGCGCACCAGGTCCGGGGCGGGGCGCTCCCCCCTGGCGACGGCCACGGTGAAGTCCTTGGCCTCCCTCAGTCCGAGGGCGGGTGCCCGCCTGCGCAGGTACTGCATCGCGGCCGCCGTACCGCTGGTGCGGAGGACCTCCCGCAGGGCGATCACCAGCGGGTCGAAGCCGGTGCCGCCCTTGACCTGGCGGAGGTAGCGCTCCTGCCAGTCGTCCGTGTACGCGAGCGGGACAACCAGTGGACGCTGCCGTCGAAGCGGTCCACCAGGTACGTCCCGCACCAGCCGGTGGTCCGCAGGCGGAGGTCGCCGGTGCGGAGGTACTCCGCCGAGTCCACGGCCAGCAGCCATCCGACCTCGTGCTCCTGCGCGCCGGCCACGGCGAGCTCGGGGAAGGACCATTCGGCCGGCGACTCCTCCCGCTGGCGGGCCAGTTGGGCTTCCACGAGCTCGACCGCACGGTCCCTGGTGATCACCGTTCCATGCTCCACCCCGCGTCAACCGGGTTTCCCGGGCCCGCGGGCGCACGGGGTGCGGGGCACGGCGGGCGCTCCGGCGCGGGGGGCGTACCGACCGGAGGAGGACGGCGGCCGGACGGGTGGTCCTGCGGGTGGAGGGGCAGTCCGTCCTGCGGGCTGACGGCGGGCGGTCGGGCGCGCCGTATCGTCGGTGCCATGAGTCGAGCACTGCATCTGGCCACCTACCTGCTGGCCTTCGACACCGAGGCCCGGACCCTGCAGGACCGCGCCCGCGCCGGTTTCCTGGTGCGCGCCGCGGCCCTGGCCGAGCTCGCCCGCCGGGGTGCCGCCGCCGAGGACGACGGGGGCCGGGTCCGGGTCGTCCGCGCCGACCCCACCGGGGACGGCGTGCTCGACGCGCTGGTCGCCGACCTGGGCGGCGAGCAGCGCACCTGGAAGTCGTGGATCAAGCGCGGGCGCGAGGACACCCTAGAGGCCGTCGAGGAACGGCTCGCGGTGCTCGGCGTCATGACCGTGACGGACCGCGACCCCTACGGCCCGGTCGCGCCGCGGCGCGCCGTGGCGATGGAGGACCCGCGCGAGGCCCTGGACCTCCAGGTGCGGGTGGCCGGGCTCGTGCGCGGCACCGCCCCCGTCGCCGACGTGCCGTACGAGGAGGCGGTGCTCGCGGCCCTGGCCGCCCACGGGCACCTGCGGCTGGTGCTCTCCCGCCACGACCGCAGGGAGCACGCCGACCGGATCGCCGCGTTCACCGACCGGGTCGCCGTCGAGGCCGCCCCCGGGCTGGCCCGGGCGGTGTCCGGGCTGAACCTGACCATGGTCGCCGCCCAGGGCGGGATGGGCGGCGGCTGACGGGCGCCCCGGGGTTTCTCCGGCGCCGCGCGCCCGGATGCGGGTTAGCCTCGGCCGTGGGCCCGGCAGCCCGCCCCGGGCCGCGGGCATGGCCTGACCAGCACGGCAAGCCGCCCTGACCACCGCATCCGGCCGACCGGCCGTCGAGGAGCACCGTGGAGCTCTGGCTGTTGAACCACACCCCTGCCGCGCCCCTGGCGGTGCTGGTGGTCGGGGGCTTCGTGCTGCTGGCCCTGGCCGGCAGCGTCCTGGCCGCGCGCCGGTTCCCGGCGCTCGCGGACGGCGAGCACAACGAGATGGTCGGCGTGGTGCTGGGGATGTTCGGCGCGATCTACGGCATCATCCTGGCGTTCGTCATCGTCAACCTGTGGACCGAGCTGCAGGACACGGGCAGGGTCGTGTCCACCGAGGCGACCGCGGTGTCCCAGATCGCCCGCGACGCCCGGGCCTTCCCGCCCGCGACCCGGGAGGCGGTGTACGCGGCCGTCCACGGCTACGTCCACGCCGTCGTCGAGGACCAGTGGCCCCTGATGCGGGCCGGGAAGGGCGACTCCGCGGTGACCACCCGGGCGCTCGACGGGATGTACGGGGCCCTTGCGGACTACCAGCCCGAAACCCCCTCCGAACAGGCCTTCTACGCCAAGGCCCTGGACAGCCTGAACGACGTCGCCGCCCAGCGGCGGGCCCGGATCGCCGTGAGCCACGGCCAGCTGCCGACCCTGCTGCAGGTGCTGATCTTCGGCGGTGCCGTGGTGATCACGCTGACCACCTTCCTGTACGGCATCCGGAGCCGGCGGATGCGGCTGCTGTTCGTCGGTTCGGTGGCCGCGCTCGTCGGCTTCAGCCTGCTCCTGGTCATCGTCCTCGACCGGCCGTTCTCCGGGTACATGAGCGTCTCCCCGCAGCCGTTCAAGGACAGTGCGCTCGCCCGGTTCTGGTGACCTGGTCTTCGGGACCGGCGCGGATATCCTTTACTGATAGATCGTCATATTGCCTACACAGCAAGGTGATTGCGGGAATCCCTGGCCGGATCTTTCCCTCCGGGACGGGCTGCGTCCACCGGGTGAGGCGGACGCCACCGCGGACGGCGGCCCGGCGTCCGACGCAGTATCCAGCGCCGCATCCGGCCCGGCGTCCGGCGCCGGGCCGGAAATCCGGTGGTTCACCGAAGCCCCGAGGTACAGACTGGCCGGATGCCCACCCTGGAGCTCCTGCGTCCCGACCACGCCGAGGCCCTGCTGGCGTTCGAGCGCGCCAACCGCGCGTACTTCGCCCGCAGCATCCCCGACCGCGGCGACGCCTACTTCGCCGAGTTCCCGGCCCGCCACGCCGCCCTGCTCGCCGAACAGACCGGGGGCACCTGCAGGTTCCACGTGGTGCGCGACGCCGGCGGGGAACTCCTCGGCCGCGTCAACCTGGTCGACCTCGCCGAGGGCGGCGCCGAACTCGGCTACCGCATCGCCGAATCCGCCGCCGGCCGCGGCATCGCCTCCGCCGCCGTCGCCGAGGTCTGCCGGCTCGCCGCCACCGTCTACGGCCTCGACTTCCTCACCGCCGCCACCACCCTCGACAACCCCGCCTCGCAGGCGGTCCTCGCCCGCAACGGCTTCCAGGTCCGGCACGAGTTCCGCCTCGACGACCGGGCCGCCCTCGCCTACCGACGCGACCTGGCCGACCTCCGCCCGACGCCCCTGGCTTGACGTCCGACCAGTCGTGTTCGACCACCTGCTGCGCGTGAAGCGCCATCCCGGGGCCCGGGGCGAGCTGACGAGGGGTCCGCAGGCGCCGGTCGTCGGTGACGGCTCAGCCGCGCAGATGCGCCAGCAGTCCGTCGCCCGCCGGGTAGGGGCTCTCTGCGGGGAGGAGTCGGCGGGCGGCGTCGAGAGCTCCGTCCCTGACGTGGGCACGGATCGTGTGCGCGAGCGTGGTGACGTCACTGATCGAGACGATCCACTCGTCCGCGTAGCGCTCGGCGGCCTCACCGGCGAGGCCGAGCTGCAGGGAGCGGTGAGCGAGCGGCTGGAGGTGCAGGTCGCGTTCGGGGTCCCACTGCACGCGCGCCGGGGCCCGCTTGAGCCGGCGCTTCCAGCCGGCGCGGTCGGGATGCAGCCCGTGCTCGTAGTGCGACAGGCAGGCGTTCTCCAAGGCCCATTCGAAGCCCTCGCGGGTGATCTCGACCGCGAGGACGGTCTCCTGGCCTTCCTTGGCGGCCCATCCGCAGCGGTACATCATCCAGAGGAACGACGGCTTGATCCACGTCATCCGGTCCCGCCGCCAGGCCGCGGGGAAGCGGCGGCCGTCGAGTGCGGCGGGCAGGCCGATCTCCGGCGCGTACGCCTGGTAGACCGTCACGGTGGTGGGCGTATGGAGGGCGCGGATCTGGTGCTTGGGTACTGACACGGTGACCAGGGTCGATGGTGGGTGCGCTTCGCGCCATCGAATTACCAGGGGATGGAACCGGCCGAGCACCCGGTGAAGGGCGTCCGAGGGCCGGGGCGTCACCGAGCGGCTGTCGCCTCCGGTCGGACGCCGAGGAGGTCGTGCAGTGCCCGGGTGCCGGACGGGGTGACCCGCAGGGCTCGGCCGGAGCCGATCCGTTCCACCCAGGCCCGGTCCAGCGCCGTGCGGCACAGTGCCGCGCCCAGGGCCCCGCCGACGTGGGTGCGGCGCTCCGTCCAGTCCAGGCAGCTGCGCACCACCGGGCGGGCGCCCCGGCGGCCCGCGCGGGGCGGGAGCTCGATGGCCTGCTCGGCCAGCCAGGCGCGGCCGTGCTCGGTGACGGTGAGGCCGGCCTCGTCGGCGAGCAGCCCGCGGTCGAGGAGGGCGTCCGCGACGGCCACGCCGAGGCGGCCGGCCAGGTGGTCGTAGCAGGTTCGGGCACGGGCCTCGGCACTCAGCCGGGTGGCCTCGCGCAGGGTGCGCGGTGCGGGTGCGCCGCGTTCCGCGAAGGCGGTGAGGTCCTCGATCAGGGTGGCGACGGTCTGGTCGGCCAGCCGGACGTAGCGGTGCCGGCCCTGGCGTTCCTCGGCCAGCAGGCCGCCCTCGATCAGCCGGGACAGGTGCTCGCTGGCCGTGGACGGCGCGACGCCGGCGTGCCGGGCCAGTTCGCCCGCCGTCCAGGCGCGTCCGTCGAGCAGCGCGGTGCAGAAGGCGGCGCGGGTGGGGTCGGCGAGCAGGGCGGCGAAGCGGGCGAGCGACATGCCCCCATGGTCGCGCGGGAACGGTTCGGCCGGGGCCGAAACGACGTGGTCCTAGCGTGGCGGGCATGACGGAACCCATCGTGTTCGACCGCTACGACGACGTGATCGCGGCCCTGGCGGACGCATCCCTGGTGCCGCCTCCGGCCGCGGACGGGCCGCCGGGTGGGGTGGCCTGGTTGCGGGCTCGGGTGGCCCGGTTCGGCTCGGGCGAAGTCCACGCCCGGCGCCGCGCCCTGGTCGAGGCCGACCTCGCCTCCCTGGACCCCGGTGCACTGCGTCGGGCCGCGGCGACCGGGTGTGCGTCCGACGTGCGGCTGCGGGTCGTGCGGGCGCTCGCCGCGCAGCTCGGGCTGGCCGAGCCGGAGGCGGTGGCGCGGGACGTGGTGCTGGTGGCGCGGGCGTACTTCGCGGACGCGCCGGACGATCCGGAGGCGGACGCGGCGGTGGCGAGGCTGCTGCCCGCGATGGGGTGCGGGGAGGCGGGGGCTGAGCAGGAGGACCCGGGGCAGGAGGGCGCAGGAGGGGAGGACACGGGCCAGGAAGGCGCCGGACGGGAAGGGGCCGGGCAGGAGCGGGCCGCGAACCGGATCGGTCTGCTCGTCCAGGCCTGCGAGGCCACGGCCGCTCTGGTCGAGCACGCACGCCGGGGGACGGGCCTGGAGGCTGCCCTGCGGGATGATCCGCCGGTGCGGATGATGCGGCGGGTCGCCGCCCGGGACACCGCCGTGGCCGGGGTCGCGCTGCCGGCCGGGACGCCGGTGCTGCTCGACCTCGTCGCCGCCCAGGAGCCGGACCGCGAACCGCTCACCTTCGGGGCGTCGCCCCGCAGCTGCCCGGGCCGGGCGCACGCCCTGGCCATCGCCGGCGGCATCCTGCACGGTGCCTCCGCTCTCGGAGAGGAATCACGATGACCCCGTTCGCCGCCCTGCACCACCGGCCCGGCCGGCCGCTGCTGCTCCCGAACGCCTGGGACCACGCCTCAGCGGCGGCCCTGGCCGCCGAGGGGTTCACCGCGATCGGCACCACCAGCCTCGGGGTGGCGGCCGCGGCCGGCCTGCCCGACGGCGCGGCCGCCACCCGTGAGGAGACGCTGCGGCTGGCCCGCGGGCTCGGGCGCGGGGGCTTCCTGCTCAGTGTCGACGTGGAGTCCGGCTTCAGCGACGACCCGGAGGAAGTCGCCGCACTGGCCGTGGAGTTGGCCCGGGCCGGGGTGGTGGGGATCAACCTGGAGGACGGCCGGGCGGACGGCACGCTCGGGCCCGTCACCGTCCACGCGGCGAAGGTCGCGGCGGTGAAGGCGGCCGTGCCGGAGCTGTTCGTGAACGCGCGCACGGACACCTACTGGACCGGGCAGGCCGACCCCGGCCCGGAGACCGCCCGGCGCCTCGACGCCTACCAACGCGCGGGTGCCGACGGCGTGTTCGTGCCCGGGCTGGCCACACCCGGCGCCATCGCGGAGCTGGCGGGCCGGCTGACCGCCCCGCTCAACGTCCTCTGGTCGCCCGAGGGTCCTGGTCTCGCCGAGCTCGCCGAGCTCGGCGTGGCCCGGGTCAGCCTCGGCTCGCTGCTCTACCGCGCCGCACTGGGTGCGGCCGTCGACGCGGCGAGGGCGGTGCGGACGGGCGCGCCGGTCGGCCCGGTGCCCGGGTACGCGCAGGTGCAGGCGCTGGGCGAACGCTGAGGGGCCGGGGCCGCGGGTCGGGGGCCTTCACGGGGGTCCGTCGCCAGGTGGGCCGCCCTCGAACCGCGCCGGTGCGCCGACGGGTGCGGCGCCGTGGGCGCCCCGCTACCGGGGCGGGGCCACCGGGACGTTCTCGCCGCGCTCCGCGTGGATCCGCGTCCAGGGCGTCGGCGGCTGCCGCCTATCCGGCCCGACCGACCTGCCCGGGCGCGCTGGCGCGGAAGGCGCGCCGGTAGGCGGCGGGCGTGGTGTGCAGGGCCTCGTGGAAGCGGCGACGCAGGTTGACGGCCGAGGAGAGGCCGACGCGGCGCGCGATGGTCTCCACGGGCAGATCGGTCTCCTCCAGCAGCGCCCGGGTCGCGGCGATCCGCCGGTCCAGCAGCCAACGGCCGGGGCTGACGCCGAGCTGTTCGGTGAAGCGCCGGGTCAGCGTGCGGGCCGAGACCTGCGAGCGAAGCGCCATCTCGGCGACGCTGACCGGCTGGTCGAGGTGTCCTGACAGCCATTCCAGCAGCGGGGCGAGCGAGTCGGGGACCGGCCCGGAGGTGGGCAGATCGGCGTACTGGAGCTGGCAGCCCTCGCGGTGCGGCGGCATCACCATCTGCCGGGCCACGCGCATGGCGTACGCGGCGCCCTGGTCGGCACTGACCAGGTGCAGGCAGAGGTCCACGCCGGCCGCCGAGCCTGCACTGGTGGCGACGTCGCCGTGGTCCACGTAGAGCACGGCGGGGTCGACCCGGGCCTGCGGGTGGCGGGCGGCCAGTTCGGCGGCCCGGGCCCAGTGGGTGGCGGCCCGCCGGCCGTCCAGCAGTCCGGCGGCGGCGGGGACGAACGCTCCCGAGCAGAGGCCGACGATCCGCGCGCCACGCCGGTGCGCCCGGCGGACGGCCTCCACCACCGCGGGCGGAACCTCGGTGTCGGCCGGCCGTGGCCAGCCCGGGACCAGCACGGTGTCGGCGCGTTCCAGTGCCTCCAGGCCCGCCGTGACCACCAGGTCGTAGCCGGCCTCGGTGCGCACCGGGCCGGGGTGCTCGGTGCAGACCTCGAAGGCGTAGCGGGCGGGGACCGCGGGGCCGTGGTCGCCGAACACCTCGCTGGCGCAGGCGAGCGGGAAGGTCGGCTGCGGGGGCTGCAGCAGGGCGACGACACGGTGCAGTTCCGGGGGCTTCGGCGGCGGACGGAGCGTCATGGCGTGAAAGTACCCGATCGTGTCGGTCGGGACACTGGGGCCGGGCAAGTGGTCCAGACCAGTATCGGTGCGTGACCACCGCACCGACTCCCCGACCCCGGCCCCTGCCGCTGCCCCCGGCGCGGCGCCGGCCCCTGGCCGCGGGCCTCCCCGCGACCCAGCCCGCGACCCAGCCCGCGGCCCGACCGTCGGCCCGACCGGGGTCCCCGGCCGCACCTCCGGCTCCGCCCGCACCGCCGCCCGGCCGGCCCCCGCTGTGGGACCGGCGCTTCACCCTCTACTTCACCGCCCGCGCGGTCTCGCTGCTCGGCGACGCGATGATGCCGGTGGCCGCCGCCCTCGCGGTCGGCGCGCTGTACGGGGTCTCCGGGGTCGGCTTCGTGCTCGGCACCTGGACCGCGACGGTCGTCGCCCTGGTCCTGTTCGGCGGAGTGCTCGCCGACCGGATCGGCGCCCGCCGGATGATGGTCGGAGCCGACCTCGCCCGGGTGCTCACCCAGGGCGTGCTGGCGGCCGCGTTCCTCGCCGGCCCGCCGCCGTTCTGGCTGCTGGTCACCATGGCGGCCCTGGCCGGTGCGGCCACCGCGATGTTCCAGCCCGGCGTGAACGGGATGGTGCCGCTGGTCGCCCGCGAACCGCAGCGGGCCAACGCCACGCTCAAGGTGGCCGACGCGCTCGCCCAACTCCTCGGCCCGGCCCTGGCCGGGCTGCTGATCACCCTCGCCGGCGCCGGTACCGTGTACGCGATCGACGCCGGCACCTTCCTCGTCAGCGCCCTGTGCCTGGCCCTCGTGCGGGTCGGCACCCGGACCGGCGCCGACTCCCCCGGCCGCGGCGGCGGATCGTTCCGGAGCGACCTGCGCCAGGGCTGGCAGGAGTTCCGCGCGCGCACCTGGATGTGGGCGGTGATCCTGATCTGGGTGGGCTACGGCGTGCTGCTGTTCGGCCCGTTGGTGCCGCTCGCTTCTGCCCTGGTCGGCACCCGCCTCGGCCCCGACGCCTACGGGCTGGCGGTCTCCTTCCTGGGCGTGGGGACGGTGCTCGGCGGCCTGCTGGCGCTGCGGCTGCGCCCGGCCCGACCACTGGCCGCCGGTGCGGCGGCGATGGTGCTGTACGCGGTACTGCCGCTGGGCGTGGGACTGGGCGCGGGGCTGCCCGTGCTGCTGGTGTGCCACGTCCTCGGCGGCGGCGCCTGGGCCTTCTGGTCGGTCATGTGGGCGACCAGCGTGCAGACCCACACCCCGCCCGCGGTGCTCAACCGGGTCACCGCGTACGAGCTGGCGGGCTCGGTGTCCGGGATCGCGCTCGGCCAGATCCTCGCCGGGCCGGCCACCGCGTTGGCCTCCCCCGCGCACCTGCTGCTGGTTTCGGCGCTCGCCTGCCTGGCCGGCTGCGTGGCGCTGTTCGCGATCCCGGCGATCCGCACCCTGCCCGCCGTCGCCCCCGCCGTCGCCCCCGCTGTCGTCCCCGCTGTCGTCCCCGCGGACGGCGAGGCGGGCGACGAGGTGGACGGCCGGCCTGGCGGCGGGGCTGGTGGCGGCCCGGACGGCCCTGCGGACCGTTGACACCGCCGGACCGATCACACCGCCGGGCGGTCGGCGCCGCCGGCCGGTCCGCCGGACCGGCGCGGATCGCGGGGTCGAGCGGGGCCGCCGTCCGGCGGGCCGCGGTGCACGGACGGACGCGCCGGTCGGCCCGGTGCCGGGGTACGCACAGGTGCAGGCGCCGGGGTACGCACAGGTGCAGGCGCCGGGCGAGCGCCGAGGACCGGGGCCTTCCGGGGCCCTCGGGTCACGCGCCCTGTTCCTCCGTGAGGCGCCGGAGCAGGGTGAGCAGGGTCGTGCGCTCCGCATCGGGCAGGGGCGCGAAGCACACGGCGAGCACCTCGTCGGCGACCTGGTGGCCGGCCGCCAGGACCTGCTCACCCGCAGGGGTGAGGTGGTGCTCCAGGCGCCGACCGTGCCCCGGCCTGCGGTCGACGAGGCCCTGGGCCGTGAGGCGGCCGACGAGCGTCCCGAAGGCCTGCTCGGTCTGGAAGGTCGCTGCGGCGAGCTCGCGCCCCGAGGCGCCGGGCGATCGGCTGATCGCCCGCAGGGCGTCCCATTGAGCGAGGGTCGTGCCGGTGGCCGAGAGCGCACTGTCGAGCGCCCGGTGCTGCCGGTACTGGGCCTGCTTGACCGCCCTGCCGAGTTCTTGCAGCTCATTACGCATGGGGCGAGTCTACCGAACGACCAAGCTAGCTTATATAAAGATATTTAGTTACAGTGGAGGCATGCCCACAGACACCCCGCACGCACCCGCCGGCCCGCCCTCGGACCTCCCCCTCCGGCTCGACGAGTCCGGAACCGGCAGGCCCGTCCTCGTCCTCCACGGGGGCG
Organism: Kitasatospora sp. NPDC051705; assembly: GCF_044453265.1. Taxonomy (NCBI): domain Bacteria; kingdom Bacillati; phylum Actinomycetota; class Actinomycetes; order Kitasatosporales; family Streptomycetaceae; genus Kitasatospora; species Kitasatospora sp. NPDC051705. Next base: position 361,657 of record NZ_JBITCO010000001.1, read on the forward strand.
GGGGCCCCGCCACCGTCGCCGGCCTCGCCCGACACCTCTCCCGCACCACCCGCACCATCACGCCCGTGCACCCCGGATGGGACGGATCCCCCCGCCCCGCATGGCTCACCGGCATCGACGACCTGGCCCGCGCCTACCTGCGGCTCCTGCACGACCGAGCGCTGCGCGACGTCCTCGTCGTCGGCTCCTCGCTCGGCGGCTGGACGGCCGCGGAGATGGCCGTGCGCGACACCGCCGGAATCATCACCGGCCTCGTCCTGATCGACGCGGTCGGCGTACACGTCGAGACGGAACCCATCGCGGACGTCTCCGCCCTCGACGCCCGCGGCCTCGCCGAGCTCTCCTGGCACGACCCGGACCGCTACCACGTCGCCGACCTCCCGGCCGAGGAACTCGCCCGCAGGCAGGCCAACGCCGCGACCATGCGCCTGCTCGCCGGCGACCCCTACATGCACGACCCCGAGCTGCTGCAGCGGCTCGGCGGCGTCCAGGTGCCCACCCTCCTGCTCTGGGGCGCCAGCGATCGCGTCGTCACGCCCGCCTACGGCGCGGCCTACGCCGGCGCGTTCGGCAACGGCCGACTCGAGGTCGTCCCGGAGGCCGGCCACCTGCCGCACGTCGAACAGCCGGAGGCCACCTTCGCCCTGATCGACGCCCACCTGCAGCGGACGGGCACCCGCACCGTCACCACCGGGTAGCCGGCGCCCACGGCGGCCCGGGGCGGGTCGGTCGCGCCACCACCGGATCGGTCGGGGCGAGGCGGGGGCGGTCGGGGGAGGTCCGGGCGATGCCCGGGGCGGCGCCCGGGGCGCCCGGGGCGTCTCGGGTCGACGCCCCACTACGGGCACGCACCCACGGCTCCGCCCCCGCCCCGGTCCCCGCCGCCCGGGATCGGTTCGGTGCTCCAGCGGGCCCGCACCACGCCGTCGGGGTCCGGCAGGACTGCCGTGAGCAGCGGCGCACGCTCGTCGACGTACACCGACAGGACGGCGGCTGCCCGTGCGTCGGCGATCCGGGCGGCGACGGCCTCGAACTCGTCCTCGTCGACGACCACCCCGGTGATGCGGCCGTCCTGGTCCTCCCAGACGACCTCGACCAGGGAGTCCTCGCCGGTGAGGGCGGCCAGCACGCCGGCGACGTCCGGGGACAGGTCCGGCCAGACGGCCAGTCGTGCCCGCGGGGCCAGTCCGGCCCGCACCGCGGCGACGGAGCCCTCCGTCAGCCGGTGCCAGCGCGAGGCGTTGTCGACGTGCACCTCCTCCAGCAGCGCCGCCCGGCCCGCCGCCACGCTGCGCCGCACCCGGGCCCAGAAGGCGTCGTCGGCCGGGTGCCGCTCGCCCCGGCCGTCCGGTTCGACGTCGTACGGGGACGCGTCCTCCGGCTCCGGGAAGAGCCCCAGCGCGCGGGTGCGGGCCACCGCCGCCGGGCAGGGCCGGGCGCTGCCCACGTACACGTACTGGTCCCAGCCGACGTGGACGGCGAAGGCGCCCTCGGCCTCCAGGCGGCACCAGGCGCCGCTGTCCCGCAGCATGGCCCGCACCAGCTCCAGGGCCACCGGCAGCGGCACCCGGGCCCCGTCGTGGTAGCCGGTGAGGTCGGGCGGGAAGAGGCCGGCCAGGCCGTGGCCCTCGACCGGGGGCTCCAGGCCGAAGTGCGTGAAGCCGGGCGCGACCTGCGGCTCACGGACCTCCAGGTGCCGCACCCCGCTCTCCTCCGCGAAGGCGGCGATCGCCGCGAGGTAGGCGGCCTCGACCGGGCCGTGGTCACTGACCGGGTCGAGCGTCCCGACGTAGGCGCCGCGATCGTCCCGGTCGGCGGGGTCGTACTTGGTGATCCGGTGGACGTGGGGCAGCACGTCACCACCCCCCGGCGGCGGGGAGGGACGTCGCCGCGCGGGGCGCGAGGGGCTGCTGACGAGCACGGGGAGAATTCACCGGGCCATCGTGCCGGAAACCACCGCAGCACGTCCCGACATATACCGATCGCGAATTGTTCGGGCAGCCCTAACTCGCCAAAACAACAAGGTCGTTCGCGTTTTTACAAGTCAGCCGATCCGCCGGTGGGCGAGGCTTGCGCCGAAAGCCTGAACCGTCCCCGACTCGTCTTCGGAGAAACGGATCCCTCATGCGTCTCAGGAAAATCGCGGCCGTCGGCCTGCTCGCCCTCACCGCCACGGTCGCCAGCGTCGGAACGGCCAACGCCGAGAACGACTGGGTCTACGGCGCCTACGGCTACCACGACCCCAACCGGCACATGTTCGGCATCGGCGACACCGAGGCCGACGGCCAGTACCCCTACGTGCAGTGGAAGGTCAACGGCGTCTCGCAGGACCCCATCCCCAACTACAACGGCAAGGGGAGCTGGCGCGACGAGCCCAACCCGAGCTACATGTGGGGGCAGAGCCTGGCCTGGCGCATCTGCCGCTCCAACGGCTCCTGCTCGCGCTGGCACTACGAGACCGTCTGACGGCCGGCGCCCGCACCGTGCCCGCACCGCCGCTCCCCACCCGGGGCGGCGGGGCGGGCCGTTCGCCGTACGGCGGACTTTCCACATCCGCATTCGAGGGTCCGTCGGCTGTCGCGTTCGGCGGCTGAATCGACGACGCCGCAGGAATTCCCCCCACGGGACGGGAAGGGGGCGTTTCGATTCCGGATCCGACTGCCGGCCGGATTCGGTCCGGGTGAGTCCCGCCCGGCCCCGCCCGGTCCGGACTGGGCCGGTCCGAACAGGACCGGTGCAGCCGGGGATTCCGGCTACTCGACGGATTCGGCAGTGGCGCGGGTGATGTGGCTCGACCGGGCCCGGGGCGCGAGCCGCCCACGGTCGCCGTCACCGAAGCCGCGCACCGGCTCCCACCACCCCGCACCGCCCGTGGGAGCACTGAAGCTCGCAGCCACGGAGCGTCACGGAGTCCACGTAGGTTCCGAAGCTCGATCGCCGGTTACCGGAAAGTCATGGTCGGCGCGGTACGGCTCCGTACCTGCCAGCGATAGAGGTCGCGCAGCAGGGAAATCTCAGCGCCGTGATGGATCAACTCCCTATTGACGTGCAGGACCCTGTTCTCCATGGGAAACCGCTCGGGACCCACCGCGGGCAGATTCTCCAGGTCAGCGTCCGAGAGCGCGCGGACCCCCGCATTCCATCTCCCGTACATCTCATCGAGCTGTTTCAGCGCCTCGTCAGCGGTCCCCGCGTAGGCGAATGTCTCGGAGGCGACGTCCTGGCCGCCGAAGTACCATCCGACCCGATAGCCCAGGCACGAGACGATGATGTGCGCCAGCCGCCAGGCAATCGTGGTCACCGGCGCCGGCTCCGGCACCCGATCTGGGGACGCGAAGTCCATCGTCCACTCCCCCGAACCTTCCGACATCGGTGCGGCCGACGTGCCACGTGGGCGGATGCTCCAGCAGCCGCCCACCGGCTCCCAGAAGTACTCCTCATCGGTAAGTCCGTCCAGCCGCGGCCGCAGGTTCATGCGCCAGTGCCAGTCCAACTGCTCCGCGAGCCGCTCGCTTTTCGTCATTCCCGCACACTACATACAACGGAGATCTGGCTGCGACGCTCGCGAACGCCATCGCCGGCCGTGGGCCGCGAGACCGTGCCGCACCGGGAGATGACGCTGGGGGCCGATGTGCCGTGCGGGCCGCGCCGCCGCGAGCGGCTGCTTGACATCAACGATCCGGCTGGCTGGGTTGGGCTCAATGACCCAAATGCGACAGCATCGACCGATGACATGACGGATGATCAAGACCGCAGACTTCCGCCCGAGATCAGCATGAGTATCCCGAGCGAGCACCACACCAGAGCCTCCAACCTGCATGTTCGAAGATGGCGAAGACTCATTCCTGACCAACGGCAGGCCCGCCCGGACGAGCTGCGGTGACCGCCGACGCCACGGCAAGGGGTGGGCAGCACCACGGGGGACATCCCGGCCGAGCAGCGGCGCATCCTGCAGTCGCCTCCGCCCGAACTCGTCGCGGAGGCCGCGGCGAACCCCGGCGGGTCGATCGCGGCGATCGACTACGCCTACATCGGCGATCCCGACGGCTATGTTCCGGCCGAGGCCGTCCGGGGCGTCTGGCGGGTCGGCCCGGACGGGAAGCTGACCGGCGAGTTCGAGGAGAACCCGGGCTACGGCCCGCCCAAGGACGACTTCGCCAGGCTCACCGACTCCGACCACTGGCTCGAGTGGCTCGGCGATCCCGCCGCCGCGGTGCGCGGCTCCAACCTGGACTGCCTGACCAGCCAGGCGCCGGGAGCAGTGGTGGAATGGGTCAAGATCCTCGACGATCCGCGCCACCTCACCGGCGGGCCGCGCAGCCCCGAACGCGACGACCTGAGGCTGGCCGTCTCCTCCGCCCTGGCCGTCACCGCCCCCGGAGGAGCAGGAGCCGGGGGCCTGAACCCCCGGCCGGTGGGGTGCGCGCTCAGCTCAGGAGTTGGGTGAGGGCGCCGGCGACGACGGCGGCGAGGGTGAGCACGGCGGCGAAGGCCGCGGCGGCGCGGGTCAGGGCGGTCGGGTGGGTCGCGCCGTCCAGGCGGGCCAGGACGGCCGCGCCGACGGCGGCCAGCAGCGCGAACACGACGAGCAGGCCGGCGGCGAGCAGCAGGAGGACGAGACGGGTCACGGCGGTCTCCCGTGAGGCGGTGGGGCGTTGACGTGCCCTACGCTTCCGGGAGCGGTGTTCGCCGTGGTGCGCACGGACGAGGACGAACACCGTCGAACACACCGTCCTGGGGGTGGAGATGCCGTACGAGGAGGACACCGGCCGGGCGGGCGACGGCCCGCTCGCCGAACTGCGCAGGCACCTGGCCGACGGCCGGGCCCTGGCCGGGCTGAACGTGACCGAGCTGGCCGCCCGGGCTCGGCTGGGCCGCACCACCGTGCACGAGGCGCTGCGGGTCGGCGGGCCCGTTCCGACGGCCGACACCGTCGCGGCGCTGGCGCGCGCCCTTCGTCTGCCGACCCGGGAGCTGCTGGACCTTCGACGCGCCGCACTGCGGGAGGCGGATCCCGGGGCAAGCACTGCGGCCGGCACGGGGACCGGCACGGGCACCGGGACGCCCGGTGCCGGGCGGCAGGGCACCGGCGGGGTGTGGGTCCGCAACGAGCTGAGCGGCACCGTCCACGGAATGGTGATCCAGGCCGGAACGGTGCACGTCCACCCCGGCACCGGCGGAACGACGGATCGGGACGGGGACTGACGTGGCGGACACGGCCGACGTGACCGCAGCCGCCGCCGGCGCGGCCGGTGTGACCGGCCTGGGCGATGCGGCCGACCTGGACGTCGAGCGGGCGCGGGTGCTCGCGGAGGCCTTCCTCCGGGCGAGGGTGGCGCGCTGGGAGGAGCTCGGCTGCGAGGTCTTCCCCGCACCGGGGCTCGCCCTGGACGGCTCCCACCTGTTCGCGTTCCGGGCCGCGCCCCACCCCGTCGCGGGGCGGGTGCGGGGGTTCGGCGGGGCCTTCCCGGTGGTCGACCGGGCGAGCGGGGCCTGCCGGTTCGTCACGAGCCCCGAGGAGTACGAGCGCCTGCGGCGTAGGAGAGGCCGACGCGCCCGGGGCTGGGTCCGCTCGCCGGGCCCGACCGCCGGCCCCTGAACGGCCCCCGGCCAGTCCCCGACCGCGGGCGCCCGGCCGGCCCCTGCGCGGGGCCTCCGGGGGGGGAGACCTCCACGAAGGGGCCGGCGGCCTGGGCCGACCGCTACCTGAAGAGACGGTCGCCGCTGGTGGCCATGCGGTGGGTGGAGCTGTGGCGGTTCACCCAGTCGCGCACGAGGTTGACGGCGTTGGCGCACTGCCAGCCGTTGTCGTACTCGCGGACTCCGGTGAAGGCGCCGTACCCGGCGATGATGCCGTCCACGCGGGCGTCGCCCAGCAGCTTGTCGACGTACCACGGGTCGTTGTAGGTGGTCGTCCAGGACAGCGTGGCCGCGAGCCGCCCCGCCGAGCGGTCGGCGGCGCCCTTCTTCAGCTCCGCACAGGTGTTGTAGGTGGCCTCGGTGCAGTTGCCGAAGCCCTTGGTGATGTCGCTGTCGCCGTAGTCCATCGCCCGGTGGCCGGTCGGGAAGCCCGAGCCGGACCGGTCGAAGGCGCCCTGGGCCTGGTCGCGGGTGCCGGTGGTGGTGATGCCCTCCAGCGGGCCGAGCCGGCCCTCCAGGCTCTTCCAGCCCCGCCCGCCGACGTCCGGGGTGTTGCCGCCGTGGTACTCGAAGAAGCCGTAGAGCACCTGGATCCCGGCGGCCGTCAGCCGCTGCGCCTTGTCGCGCAGACCGGCGACGCTGCACGTGCGGTTCGGCTGCTCCCCGCAGTAGTTGGGGTCCTTGATGTCCAGCCAGACCAGGCTCAGCCGGCGGCCCGCGTTGGCGTTGGAGAGGATGCGGTCGATCATGCTGTCGAAGCTGGGGCCGTACCGGTTGTCGCCCGCGGAGGAGCAGTCGTGGTACGCCCGCCATTCGTTCGGGTTCCACCAGGCGCAGACGTCGATCTCGATGCCGTTGGCGCCGTGGCCGAGGGCGGCGTCCACGCCGTCCAGGGTGTCGACCCGGTGGGCGATGGCGTAGATCGCGTGGCGCTGGTCGGCCGCCGCCGCGGGGGTCGCCGCGACGGTGGTGGCGCCGAGGATCCCGCAGAGCGCCGCGATCAGCGCCAGTAAGGTCCGCGGGCCTGCCCCGTACCTGGGGTGAGTGGTCAAGGAGGTGCTCCTTCGCGCGTCGGGGGTCCCGGTCGCCGCCGGTGCGGCGGTCGGGCGACGGGAGGCGGCCGGGCGGGGCCCGTCCGGCGGCGGTCCGGCGGCGGTCCGGCCTGCGGATTCCCGGCCCCGGCGGGGCTGACCATCCGTAGGCCGACCTTCCGTGGACCGACCGTCGGTCCGGGCGTGCCAGCCCTCCCGGTGACGACACCCCGACTCGAGCTTCGTCATGGACACCTCAGTGTGCCACCGGCGCGAGCGGTGCACGGGGGAAACGGCACGAATCAGCCTAGTTCGACCACCATCGAAAGTCGCTGACGGAGGCTCGGCAGTGCGGTGGCGGCCCCGGTCCCGGGCGCCGGCCCCGGGGCCCGGCCGGACCGCGACCGCGACCGACCGGGACTGGACCGCAACCAGGACCAAGACCGAACCCCCGGGCCTACTCGGGCCAGGCGGAGCCCCGGATGACCTCGACGAAGTCGGCGCGCTCGAAACCCGGGACGAAGTGCGCCAGGACGTCGGCCTTGACGTTGCCGAAGGTGGTGGCGGGGCGGTCGGCGATGCCGCCGGCGAAGGCGGCGAGGATGCGGTTCTTGAAGTCGGGGCGGGAGTGGGCGGCGACCACGGCGGCGCGCTGCTCGTCGGCCGCGGCATCACCTCCGCCGCCCGCCGCAGCGGCCTGGGCAGCGACGAGACGCTGCGGCGCGCCGTCGCCCGCCACCTGGGCACGACGCCGACCGAGTACCGCAGCCGCTTCGCCGCCACCGCGCGCGACCCGGCCCCCTGACGGCGGTGGTGGGGCGGGGCCCGGGGCCCGGGGTGCGGCACGGGCCGCGGGGGTTCGGGCGGGCGAGGAGCTCGGGCCGGCGTCCGCCGCTCCGGACGGCCGGGGCCGGGGCGCTCCGGTTCAGGCCGACGCCTGCGGGCGGGCCGGGTCGAGGTGGTGCACGGCCGTGTGGTCGGCGTGCGGGGCGAGCAGGCCCCGCAGTCGACCGACCGCGGCCTCGAGGAGGTGGCCGTCACGGGTGGCGTGGAGGGTCTCGAGGAGGAAGACGACGCGGGTGGAGTCCTCGGTGACGCGGGTGCGGTGGGCGTCCCGGTGGTTCCAGTGGCGGGTCAGCACGCCGACGGCGTCCGCGTACACGACCTCGCCGGGCGCGGGGTGTTCGACGGTGTCGGGTTCGCCGAGCGGGGTGAAGGCCTCGGCGCCGTCCGCGCGGCGGATGACGACGTCACCGGCGACCCGGTCCAGGTCGAAGGCGCCCGCGGGCAGGCCGTGCCGGACGGAGACGGCGTTGTACGAGTCCACGGCCGGGTTGATCCGCGGCAGGGCGCCCCGCTTGGCGAGGCGGCGGCCGAGGGCGTCGACGCTGGGGCGGACCCGGCGGGGGTTGGTGCCGAAGGAACGGTAGGCGAGGTGCCAGGCCCCGATGCGCGGGTCGCTCTCGTCGGCGGGCTGCCAGGTGCCGTCGACGACCTGCCGCTCCAGGTCCGCCAGGGCGGCTTCGGTGGCGGGCCAGGGGTCGCGGCCGCGCAGGCCGGTGGCGGTGACCAGGGCGACGCGGGCGTCGGGGAAGGCGTCGGCGACGGCGGGGTCGAGGCGGAAGTCGGGCACGGGGGGTCCGTTTCGTGGGGGCTCGCGGGGCGGCGGGGCTCGGTTCGGGGCGCGGTTCGGGGCGCGGTTCGGGGCGCGGCGGCCAGGAGTCGGGGGCGGGGGGACGGGGTCAGGAATCGGGGCCGGGGTCAGGAGCCGGGAGTCAGGACTCGGGAGCCGGGGTCAGGCCAGGGCGAGGAGGCTGACGGCGAGGGCCGCGACGCCCAGGCCGAGGAGCTGGCCCCGGTGGATCCGCTCGCCGAGGACGGCGCGGGCGAGCAGGACGGTGGCGGCCGGGTAGAGGGCGGTGACCACGGCGACGACGGTGAGGTCGCCGCTGCGGACGGCGAGCAGGAAGAGCAGGTTCGCCACGGAGTCCAGGACGCCGGCCGCGGCCGACAGCGCGTACGCGGGCCGTTCGGTGCCCAGCCTGCGGCGCAGCAGGGCGGCCGCGGCCAGGGTGACCGCGGAGGAGACGGCCCGGCCGACGATCAGCGGGCCGACGCCGCTGCCCGAGGGGGCCTGGTGCAGACAGACCAGCTGGAGGGCGATGGCGGCGCCCGCCCCGAAGGCCAGCAGCAGCGCGGTGCGGGAGGGGCGCGCCGCGCCGGCGCCGTGTCCGGCGCTGACCAGCACGACGGCCAGCAGCGCCAACGGCAGGCCCACCAGCCCGGCGGCGCCGAGGTGCTCGCCCTGCAGCAGCCCGACCGCGACGGGCAGGGCGGCGGACACCAGCGCGGTCACCGGGGACAGCACGTTCATCGGCCCGATCGCCAGCGTCCGGTAGAGCAGGGCGAACGCGGCGGCCGAGGCGACGCCCGAGGCCGTGCCCCAGCCGACGGCTCCGGCGTCGAAGGAGGCACCGAGGACGGGCCAGAGCAGCAGCTCGACCGCGAGGCTGGCCGGGGCGGCGATCAGCACGGTCCGCAGTACGTGGGCCTTGCGGGCGCCGAGGCCGCCGAAGAAATCGGCACACCCGTAGGCGAGGGAACTGCCCAGGGCCAGCAGCAGAGCGATCACGGTGCATCCCCTACGATGTCAGTGGAACGACCACAACGTACAACAGATCGACCGCGCGGCACCAACGGAGTGACCGCACGGTGCAGCGGAATGGTCTACGCGAGCAACGTGAGGAAGGTGGCCAGGTGACCGAGACAGCGGCGGCCCTGCGGACGGTCGCGCACAACGTCCGGGCGGCCCGCACCCGGGCCGGCCTGTCCCTGGAGGAGCTCAGCCGGCGCGCCCAGGTCAGCAAGGGTGCCCTGGTCGGGCTGGAGAAGGCCCAGGGCAACCCCAACCTGGCCACCCTCGTCCGCCTCGCCGACACCCTCGGCATCTCCGTGTCCGCCCTGATGCAGGGCCGGGCCGAGGGCCGGGTGCGCGTGGTGGCCGCCGAGGACGTGGCGCCGCTGTGGACCGGCGAGCGGGGCGGAGAGGCCCGGCTCATGCTCACGACCTCCGGCCCGGCCCCCGTCGAGGTCTGGCGCTGGCGCCTGGAACCGGGCGAGGAGTACCCCAGCCACCCCCACCAGGCCGGGGTCGTGGAGACCGTCAACGTCACCGCGGGCCGGATGACCCTGGTCGTGGACGGTACCGAGCACACCGTCGAGGCCGGCCAGACCGCCACCTTCGACGGCGACGCCGCCCACACCTACCGCGGTGCGGGCACCGGCCCCTGCCACCTGGTGATGACCGTGCACCTCCCGCCCGGCCCCGCCACCACGGGCTGACCCGGGGGGTCGGGCACGAGGCGGGGCGGGGTCGGGCACGGGGCGGGGCGCGGGCACCGGCCGGTCACAGCTGCAGGAGTCCGGCGGTGGTCGGCCGGAACCCGCACCGGGCGTAGAACGACTCCAGGTGCGGCTCGTAGTCGACGTGCAGCCACTGGGCGCCGCGGGCCCTCGCCTCGTCGGCGGCCGCCCGCACCAGCCGCACGCCGAGCCCCCGTCGGCGTTCGTCCGGATGCACCGTCGTGTCCAGGACGAAGGCGTGCAGGCCGCCGTCGCCGGCCACGTTGACGAAGCCGACCAGCCGGCCGCCCCGCCGTGCCGCGACCCACGCCAGACTGCGCGACAGCACCGGCGCGAACGGGACCGGCCGGTGCCCGGGCCACGACATCCCGAACAGCTCGTTCAGCTCGGCGTCCGTCAGCTCCGGACACACCGTCAACACCGCACCCCGCGTCTCACGGCCTGACTCATCCGACGCCTCACGGCCTGACTCATCCCGCGCCTCACCCCGGGCCCCGCCCGACACCTCGCCCACCACCCCGTCGCCGGCCAGCGGCGCGTCACCGATCTCCATGCGCAGCAGCCTGTCACGCACCCCCGGGCCCCGATGATCACCCCTCCCCCGTTCCCGCCCCGCGTCCGGGGAAGGAGGGACGAGGTGGCGCAGGACGAGGTCGCCGGGCACGACCGGCCGGCCGGTGCCGGCGAGGTGGTCGTCGAGGAGGCCGTGCACGATGCGGTGGTCGACGATCAGGGCGCGTCGTGGCCGAGGTCACCGGGGACGACGAGACCACCGTCGCGGACGTCCAGACCTGGCCGGGAATCCCGATGGCGGTCGTCGGGCCCGCAGCGATCGCGGCGAGCACGGCGGGCACGGCCGCCGGGAGCCCGGGGTTCTGCAGCGTGGGGCCGCGGGGGCCCAGGCGGCAGGAAGCACCGAGAGCCCCTGCCGACCGGCACCCTGACCGCCATGGCGGCAGGCCGAGTGTCCGGGTCCGGTTCAACACGTCAGGAACCCCCCGCCGATGGTCCCGCCGGAGTCTCGTCCCGCAGCCCGACCGGCTTGACGAACCGTAGGAGCTTCGACCCCGCCCACGGGGCCCTCCCCCGTTGCGTTGCCGTCGGGGGATCGGTCACCGGGACCGGCGCCGAGGCGGGGTCAGCCGGCGAGCAGTTCGACCAGGGACGACACCCCCTCCGGGCCGTGGCCGGCCATGGCCGCTCGCCGGGTGAGGGCGAGGGCGGCGTCGAGGACGGAGGTGTCGAGGCCGCGGGACCGGGCGGTGTGGGCGACGTGGGCCAGCCCGGCCTCGGCGGAGGCCACGCTGCTGCGGTCGCCCGGGTGGTGGCGGTCGTCCGCGCGGCGGGCGAAGTCCTCGATCAGGGGAGGCAGCAGGAGCGGCAGCCCCTGGGCGTACGGGGCGAGTTCGGCGCCGCGGATGCCCTCGGCACGGGCCAGGGCGAGGGCGTGGACGTAGCCGTGCACGGTGGTCCAGAACAGGTCGAGCAGGGCCGCGTCGAAGGCCGCCGCCCGTCCGGGGTCGGAGCCCACGTGGTGGACGGTGCCCAGGGCCCGGAGCGTGGCGCCGTGCGCGGCGTGGGCCTCCGGGTCGCCACTGACCAGGATCGTGGCCCCGGGGGTGCCGATGGTCGCGGTCGGGGTGAGGATCGCGGCGTCCAGGAGGCGCAGCCCCCGGGCCTCGGCGTCGGCGGCGTTGGCCCGGGCGTCGTCCGGGGCGAGGGAGGTGGCGTTGACGACGGTCCGGCCGCGCAGCGCCTGACCGGCGGCGTCCAGGACGCCGCGGGCGGCCGTCTGGTCGCGGACGCAGAGCAGGACGAGCGGGGCGTCCGCCACCGCGGCCGTTGGGCTCACGGCGGATCGGGCGCCGTGTGCGAGCAGGTCGGCGTCCCGGCCCGGCGTGCGGTTCCACACGGTGACCGGATGGTCCGCGGCCAGCAGTGCCCCGGCCAGCGCCCGCCCCATCGGGCCCAGGCCCAGCACGGCAACGGCGCTACGGAAAGGGGTGGTTGAGGAAGATCGTCGGTTCGGCATGGCGGTTACGCTAGACCTTCACGCCGGCGGCAGGGTCAAGTCGGACGTCCGGGTCCGGCGGCCCGGACCCACCGAACCGACGGCCCGGCAGACCCGGTGGACCGGCGGACCGACAGCCCGACAGCCCGACAGCCCGTCGCCCGACCACGGAGGTGCCACGATGCGGATCGGAGAGCTCGCCCGGCGCACCGGGGCCACCCCGCGCGCCCTGCGCTACTACGAGGAGCAGGGCCTGCTCCGCCCCGAGCGCCGGCCCAGCGGCTACCGCGAGTACGACGAACGGGACGTGGACGCCGTGCACGCCATCCGCACCCTGTTCGCGGCCGGACTCAACAGCGCCACGATCGCCGAGATCCTCCCGGGCCTGCCGTCCCCGGGGCACCGCCGCCCCGGCCCGACCTGCCCGGAGCTGCTCGCGGGCCTGGCCCGGGAGCGCACCCGGATCACCCGGCAGATGGACGAACTCGCCTCCGCCCGGGACCTGTTGGACACCATCATGGGTGCGCAGGCGCCGAGCGAGGTGATCCGCGCCCGACCGCAGGCACCGGCCGCGCCGCGCTGACCGACCCCTTCGGGGGGCGCGGGCGGGGCGGCGGGCGATGCGGCGGGCGGTGGGGAGCCGGTCCGCCGGGTGCGGGTCGCGCTGCGCTTCGCTGGCAGGCCTGGTCAACCGGCGGCCTGCTGGAGACCGTCGAGGACCAGGTCGAGCCCGAAGGTGAACTCGTCGCCGTAGGAGTACCCGGGGCGCATCACGTGGGCGGTCGCGATCTCGGCCAGGTACGGGTATTGCCCGTCGGCGAAGCCGGCCGCGATGGACTCGGCCAGTGCGGCGGTCTCCTCCGGCGTGTCGAAGGGCAGCGTCTTCTCCTGCAGGGCGAACCCGTAGATGTAGCTGTCGAGGACCGAGACGGCGTGGGCGGTCAGGGTGAGGGAGAACCCGGCACGCCGCAGGCAGCCGAGGACGGCGTCGTGGTGGCGCAGGGTGGCCGGGCCCGGGTTCGCCCGCGACTCCATGAGCCCGATGGCCCAGCGGTGGCGGGACAGCACCAGGCGCATGGAGTCCGCCCGTCGGCGCATCGCCTCCCGCCAGGGCTCGCCCGGGGCGGGCAGGTCGACCTCGCCGAAGACCAGGTCGACCATGCCGTCGAGCAGGTCCTCCTTGTTGGCCACGTGGTTGTAGAGGGACATCGCCTCGACCCCGACGGCTTCCCCGAGCCTGCGCATGCTGAGCGTCTCCAGGCCGCCGGCGTCGGCGAGCCGGACGGCGGCGAGCAGCACCCGCTGCCGGGTGAGCGCCTCGCGGGGCTGGGGCGGGGTGGTGCGTCGGGTCACAGCGGCGATCGCTTTCTGTCGTGGCCTCGGGGGCGGTGAGGGACTCTCGCGGGCTGGTCGGGCGGTCACAGGAGGTTTCGGGCGGTTTCGGGCGGCCGCGGGCCGGCCGGGCGCCCGCGAACTCCCGGCATTGACGACCTTACGCCGTAAGTGCTGTACTTACGGCGTAAGTGAGACTTACGCCGTAAGTTCGCAAGGGCGCGGCGGCGGAGGCGGGAGCAGGGACGATGCAGAACACGACCAGACGGACCCCCACCAGGACGGCCGGGACGATGACGGCCATCACGCAGGAGTGCTACGGCGCCGAGCCGGAGGCCGTGCTGCAGGTGGCACGCCTGGCCCGGCCGGATGCCGGACCGGGCGAGGTGCTGGTACGGGTACGCGCCTCCAGCGTCGACCGGGGCACCTGGCACCTGATGGCCGGCCTGCCGTACGCGGTGCGGCCCGTGAGCGGACTGCGCCGGCCGAAGCTGGCCAACCCCGGCCGCACCATCGCCGGCGTCGTCGCGGCCGTCGGCCCCGGCGTGAGCGGGTTCGCACCCGGCGACGAGGTCTACGGCACGGCACCGGCCGCCTTCGCGGAGTACGCCGTCGCCCGCCCCGACCGGATCGCCACCAAGCCGGCCGGGCTCTCCTTCGAGGAGGCGGCGACGGTACCGATCAGTGCGCTCACCGCGCTCCAGGCCGTCCGCGACCGGGGGCAGGTCCAGGAGGGCCGACACGTCCTGATCACCGGGGCCTCCGGCGGCGTGGGCACCTTCGCCGTCCAACTCGCCCACGCCCTCGGAGCCCACGTCACGGCCGTCGCGAGCACCCCCAAACTCGACGCCGTACGGGCCCTGGGCGCCGACCACGTCATCGACCACACCCGCGAGGACTTCCTCGCCGACCCGCGGCGCTACGACGTCATCGTCGACATCGCGGGCAACCGCAGCCTCAGGGATCTGCGCCGCGCCCTGTCGACCCGCGGCAGGCTCGTCATCACCGGCGGTGAGACGGAAGGCCGTTGGCTCGGCGGCACCGACCGGCAATTGCGCGCCCAGGCGCTCTCTCCCTTCACACGCCAGACCCTGGGGACCTTCATCGCCTCCGAGCACGCCGACGGGCTGCGCGACCTGACCGCCCTGATCGACGCGGGCACGCTCAGCCCCGTCGTGGACCGCGTCTACCCGCTCGCCGAGGCGGCGGCCGCCGTCCGGCACCTGCTCCACGGCCGCGCCGTGGGCAAGGTGGCCATCGCCGCCCCCGCCGGGTGATGCCTCGGGTGACGCCCTGGTGTCATCGCACCTCCAACTCGGTGTGGTGGACGGTGAATCCGCCTCGCAGGACCGGTGCGAAGGGGGCCGGTGCCATGCAGGTGCCGACCACCGGCTGGTACGGCTTGCCGTCGGCGCCCACGTCCACGTTCCCCACGCCCCAGGAGAACCCGAGGCGAGCACCGTCACGGCCGGCACCCCCGCCGCTCCCGTCGACGCGGCCCCCGTCGCGGCCCTGGTAGATGCTCAGGCCTATGCGATGACCGACCTCGCCGGTGTCCGACCTGGTGACGACGGCCGTCAGCGTGGCGACCGGGCCACCGGTGGCCAGACAGTCCACCTCCGCGTCGGCGGTGTAGGTCCGCCCGGTCTCGGCGCTGTGGTGGGAGAAGTGGACGGCGCCCCGGGCGTCGGTGGGCAGGCCCTTCTCCAGGCGGGTGCCGGGGAAGAGGTGGGTGTACGGCTCCGCCCGGGCATCGACGGTGAACCAGATCTCGTCGTCGGGGAGGCCACCGACCTCCTGCGCCCCGTGGAGGAACTCGGAACGGGCAGCTGGTCGGAGACCCTGAAAGCCGCCGCCCTGCTCGGAACCGAGGCACGGCACCGGGCCGCCTCGGACGGCCAGGTCCGGGCCCACGGAGCACCGGTCGACGACACACCGGACCCGACGATCCGATGATGCGATGCTCCGAACGAGATCGCCTAGCCGCGGACCGGGCCGGGCCCGGCGGTGGCGGGTGAGTCGGCGGCCGTGCCGGCGTCGGCGGCGGCCGGGGTGCCGGCGTCGGCGGCGGCCGGGGTGCCGGCGTCGGCGGCGGCCGGGGTGCCGGCGTCGGCGGCGGCCGGGGTGCCGGCGTCGGCGGCGGCCTGGGGAGTTTCGGGCCTGGTGTAGAGCACGTCACGGGCCTGTTCCGCGGCGCGGACGATGCCCTCGGAGACGAAGTCGAGGAAGCGGGCGACGTTCTCCAGCCGGGTGGCAGCCGGGGTGCCGGGACCGAGGACGCCGACGCCCTGTCGGGCGGCCTCGCTGAACGTGGCATTGTCCCGGGCGCTGCGGATCATCGACTGGTACCAGAGGTCGTCGTCGACGATGTAGCGCTCGCGGCGCCGTTCGTCGCGCTGCCGGCGGATGAGCTCCAGGCCCTCCAGGAGCGTGACCGCCTTGGAGACGGACGCCGGGCTGACCTGCAGGCGCCCGGCGAGGTCGGCGGCGGTGAGGCTGCCCGCGTCGGTGGTGTAGAGGCAGGCCAGCACCCGGGCCGTCATCTTGGGCAGGCCCGAGTGCATGAGGATGGTGGTGAGCGACTCCTCGTACTCGCGCACGGCCTCGGGGTCGCGCCCGTCCGGCTGGGGGCCGGACTCCGGACCCCGGGGGGCCACGGGCCGGCGCCGGTGCGCGCGGTGCTCGGTGGCGCGGTGGGCCAGGTCGGCGCGGTAGGAGGTCGGGCCGCCGTTGCGCATCACCTCACGGGTGACCGTCGAGGTCGGGCGGTCCAGGCGCCGGGCGATCTCGGCGTAGGGGAGGCTGTCGGCCAGCCCCAGCGCGATCTGCTGGCGTTCCTGCTGGGTGAGCCTGCCTCCCGGCATCGCGGTCTCCTCGGTGTTCCTCGACGGTCTTCGACCGTGTTCGACGGTTCGTGACGGCTGTTGGCGGACGGCGCACTTCACGACCCCTGGCGGTGTTCCTCGTGGCCCTCGGCATCCCTCGGCGCCCCCCGGTTCCCCTTCGCCGGGGCCCTGCGCCCTCACCATAGCGTTCACCTCCAACCCATTGCAATGCCGCGAGTCACTGGCGTTGCGTTAGGCGAGAGACCATTGCAATGAAAACTGTCACTTGACCTGCAGAGTAAGAGTTTTTGCGCAACAAGCATGTTGCCGAGATATGGAAAGCAACGTAGCGTTTCTCTTGCCAGAAAACAGCACGCAGGCAACCGAGCACAGGAGCGCACGATGCAGAAGTTCGACACCCCCGCCCCGATCGCCGCCGTCCTGGACATCCCGGCCGGGCGCGTCCAGTTCATCGCCGCCGACCGCGGCGACACCACCGTCGAGGTCCGGCCCGCCAACCCCGCCAAGGGCCGCGACGTCCAGACCGCCGAGCAGACCACCGTCACCCACGCCGACGGCGTCCTCCGGATCAGCACCCCCGAACCGGCGAACCGGCTCTTCGGCCCCTCGGGAGCCCTGGAGGTCACCGTCAAGCTGCCCGTCGGCTCCCGCGTCGAGGCCAGGACCGCCAGCTGCGAGCTGCGCGGCGTCGGCCGCCTCGGCGACGTCCACTTCGACGGCGCGTACCGGCAGATCAAGATCGACGAGGCGGCGAGCGTGCGCCTGACCGCGGTCGACGGCGACGTCGAGATCGGCCGCCTCACCGGCCCCGCCCGGATCAGCACCGCACGCGGCGACATCCGGATCACCGAGGCGGTGCGCGGAGCGGTCGTGCTCGGCACCCAGTCCGGCGACATCACCGTCGGTGCCGCCGCCGGCGTCTCGGCCACCCTCGACGCCGGCACCGGCCACGGCCGCATCAGCAACGCCCTGCGCAACGACGGCACCCTCGGACTCGACATCCGCGCCACCACCTCCCAGGGCGACATCACCGCGCGCAGCCTCTGACGGAACACCACCGGGGCGCTCCGGCACACCGGCACGACCCGACCCGGCCCGGCGCAACGCGGCGCAACGGCAACTCGGCGCGACTCGACTCATCACGACACGGCACGACACGACACGGCACGACACGACCAGGGGGAACACCATGGCGAAGAACAGCAGCACCTCGACCGCCCGGCAGTGGACCGGCATGGTCCCGGTCGACGACACGGCCCTGGCCGTCACCGACAGCGGCGGCCCCGGCATTCCCGTGCTCTACCTCAACGGCCAGTTCGCCACCCAGGGGTACTGGCGGCACGTCATCACCGACCTGGGGACGGACTGGCGGCACATCACCTACGACGAGCGGGCCCGCGGCCGGAAGTCCGGGCGCTCGTCCGACTACTCCTTCGAGGCCGCCGTCCGCGACGTCGACGCCGTCCTCGCGGCCCGCGGCGTGGACCGGGCGCTGGTGGTGGGCTGGTCCTACGGGGCGTTCGTGGCGGCGCACTGGGCCGCCAGGAACCCGCAGCGCGCCCTGGGCGCGGTCCTGGTCGACGGCGCATTCCCGTACGACTGGCTGGACGAGGCCATGGAACAGCGGATCCGCAAGCAGTTCCGGCAGTGGAGCTGGTTCCTCCCGCTGGCGCGCCCGACCGGCCTGACCCCGCGGATGACGGCCGACGAGATGTCGGACTGCAACATCGAGCTCGGGCGGATCTCCCGCGAGAGCGCTCTGAGCCCCGTGCTGGACGGCATCACCGTCCCGGTGCGGTACGTGGTCGCGTCGGGGTCCTCCCTCGGGAGCCGCGGCGACGAGCAGGAGCGGATCCGCACCAGCCTCGACGGCGTGACCACCCGCAACCCGAACATCGAGGTCAGCGCGAAGGTCGCGAGCAACCACGGGGCGATCCTGAAGAAGGACCACCGCGCCGTCGCCGACGCGGTGAGCGAGGTCGCGGCCGCCGACCGTGGCGGGCGCTGACGGTCGGCCCCGCGTCCGACCGCGGGGCCGACCGCGGGGCCGGAGACGGCCGGCCGGCCAAACGGCCGGCCGGCCGGGTGGGTGGGGCGCCGGGGACGCCGGGGATCAGGTGGCGGCGGCCGCGGCCTCCCGGGCCTGGCACTTGTCCACGTACTCGGTGACGGCCGAGAAGAAGCGGTCCGGGTCCTCGAACGGCAGGCCGTGCCCGCCCGGGACCTCCAGGTACTCGGCGCGGGCGATGGCGGCGGCGAGTTCGCGCTGGTGGTGCGGCGGGATGACCCGGTCGTCCGCGCTGGCCAGCACGAGGGTGGGCGCGCTGATGCGGCGCACCGCGTCGCGCAGGTCGACCCGGGCGTCCAGCTCGATCTGGCCGAGGATGCGGTCGTCGAGCATGGCGGTGAAGCTCGCGGCCATCTCGGCGAACTGGGCGTCGTCGAGGGCGGCGAGGAGGTCGGGGCCCATCGCGGTGAGGACCAGTTCGCGGGCCAGTAGGTCCCGGTCGGTGCGCAGCAGGCGTGCCCACAGGTCGAACATGAAGGCCTCGCGCGGGGTCGTCCTGACCCATCCGGCGTGTAGGACGAGCGAGGCGACGGCGCCGGGGTGGCGGGCCCCGACGGCGGTGGCGACGGCGGCGCCCACCGAGTGGCCGACCAGGTGGAAGCGGTGGAGCCCGGCGGCGCGGGCGGTGGCGACGACCCGGTCGGCGAGGTGGTCGAGGTCGAGGGGGTCCGGTTCGGGGGCGGTGCCGCCCGCGCCGGGCAGGTTCGGGGCGACGACGGTGTAGCGGTCGCGCACCGCGTCGATGAGGGGGCCCCAGTTGGAGGCGGCCTCGGCGCCGGTGCCGTGGATGAGGACGAGACCCGGTCCGGTGCCGGCGACGATGCGGTCGAGCGGGGCGTGGCTGGTCACGGTCGTTCCTCCGGGCGGGGTGGCGCAGCATCAGGTTCAACAGAGACCTTACATGTATCAGGGCCCTGATATGCAATGGGGTGCGACGACGACACCCGGGGGTGGGGGGGGCGGTACGCCGCCGGGGATGGGGCCGCGACGACGCCCCGGACGGGGGCGGTACGGCGCCCGGCTGACGGGTGGTCATCCGGCGGACGGCCCGGCCACGGGTCCGCCCCCGCGTCGAGGCAGGCTCCTCGGCCCATGACCCGCGAGAAGACGACCGTACCGAATCTTGATCATCACCTGGCCCGGGGTTTACCCGTGCCTGCGTAGAGTTCTCGCGCGTCGGCGGTCCGGGCACGTGTCCGGGCTGTGGGGGACGGGCCCTGTGGCATTGTGCCGGGGCCCGGTCCGACGCGGATCCGGGTACTGGGCGTCCGCCGTGCCCCGCCCTCTCCCCTCTCCCCTCTCCCCCACGAGCTCCGCCCGCGAGCACTTCCCCAAGGGACCGGTCCGCCTTGACCCTCCGCACCACCTCCCCCCGCATCCGACCGGCCGCGGTCGCCGCCGGCGCCGCCCTGGCCCTGGCCGCCGCCCTGCCGGCCGCCCCCGCCTCCGCCGCCGGCGGCAGCTTCGGCAACCCGACCTCCAGCACGCTGGTCAACGCCAACTCCGGCAAGTGCCTGGAGATCGCCGACTGGCGCACCGACGACGGCGCCCCCGCCCGCCAGTGGGCCTGCACCGGCGGCGCCAACCAGATGTGGGACTACGTGCCCGACAACGGCGGCTTCGAGCTGGTGAACCGCAACTCCGGCAAGTGCCTGGAGATCGCCGACTGGCGCACCGACCCCGGGGCACCCGCCCGCCAGTGGGCCTGCACCTGGGGCGGCAACCAGCACTGGAACTACGCCGGCACCCTCGGCGACCGCGGCGAACTCGCCCTCGCCAACTTCAACTCGGCGCTGATGCTGGAGATCGCCGACTGGCGCACCGACGACGGCGCCCCCGCCCGCCAGTGGCCCGGCGCGTACGACGGCGTCGCCCAGGCGAACAAGGCGTGGATCACCGCGATCAAGCGCTACTGAGACGCGGAACCGCGCGACGCGCAGGCCCTGCCGGGACGGCGGATCCGGCAGGGCCTTCGGCGCGCCGGGCCCGGGCGGGTCAGTCCTCGTCGAGGCCGGACAGGGCGTCGGTGATCAGTCGGGTGGCGAAGTCCTGGTCGCCGCCGGACATCCGGTTGATGCGCTCCGCGAGCAGGGCGGCCGTGGCCTCCAGCGGATTCATCTCGGCATCGGTCCAGGGCCCGTACTGCGCGCGCCACAGGTTGGGGCTCAGACCACTGCCCGCGGCGACCAGCAGGCCCGCCATGGTGGGGACCACCTCGGGACGGAAGGTCAGGGGCATCATCCGCATCGTGGCCACCATGCTGGGCACCACGTACTCGATGACGTCCTCGTCGTGGTTCTCGCAGACCGTCCGCAGCCAGTTCATGTACATGAAGATGAGCGTGCAGGCGCCGTCCAACAACGCGTCGAACCCATCGGGGCCCAGCGAATCGGCGAACTGGGCGACCAGCCGCTGCTGTTCGGGGTCGGGATCGGTCCTTCCCCCGTACACGGCCCTGAGCCGCGAGTCGATCACCATGAGCGCCGCCCCCACATCACCGACGGGGGCGTCCTGGGGGTCGCAGGACGATGACACGGGCTCCTCCTCGATTCCCTCGGACGGCCTCGGCCGGCACCCGGCCCGCCCGTTCGCAGCGTAGGCCGCCCGGCCGCCGCAGTCCGCCGAATCCCCCTCACACCCCCTGTTCGGGTGACGATCGGCGTGCGGCGGACGAGCAGGGCACCGTGAGCAGAACGCCCTCTGCGGTCCTGCCCGGTGCTACCGGCGTCGCGTCACCGTCATCGCCGCCTTCTCCTTCGGCTCCGCTCCGGTCACTCCGCAGATCGGCGGAGAGGAAGGGGGCGAGGAGCGCGAACAAGGCGTCCGGGCGGTCGAGGGGGATGATGTGGCCGCAGTCCTGGAGCTGGTGTCCGACCAGGTCATCGGCGACGGGACGGAGTTGGCGTTCGAGCCCGGTGCCGACGGGGTGCGAGCCGACGGCCATGGTGGGCATGGTCAGCCGGGCCGTCGCCACGGCGTCCTGGATCTGCTGCGCGCTGGTGGGCAGGGCCCGGTAGTGGCACCGAAGCCTCGCAGGTCCGGGGCGATGACCCGGTACCGCCCGGCCAGCCGGCCCATGATGCCGCCCCAGAGCCGCCAGGTGTGCGGGAAGCCGTGCAGCAGGAGGACCGCCGGTCCGTCCCCGGCGATCGCGACGTTGAGCCGGACGCCGTTCGTCACGCGCTCGCGGGGCTGCGGACCTGGGCGGAGGAGCACATGGCCGAGATCGACCGCGCCAACGAAGCCGTCGGCCAGGAGACCGATGAGGGATAGGCGGGCCGGCGTCTCGCGGTGGTCCGTGGGCTCCAGAACGGGCGGGGAGGGGCGGCGGGTCGAGGCGGATCCGTCGGCGCGGCCGCCGGTGGGCGACGGGGTGGTGACGGCCGGGCGCGGGGCCCGCGGGTACGGGCTGCCTCCGGGTGCATTGGGGGGTTAATACCACCGACCCGGGCCACCACGCGCGGTTACTGTCGTCGGGACGGCTCCGGACAGGAGCGGTCATACGGGGTTTTCACGGGACGAACGCGCACGATGTGCACGATGTGGGGGGAACTGATCATGGGTCACTACCAGCGTTACGCAGGGGCGCTCGCGGTCGGCGGGCTGGCGGTCGGGGTGCTCAGCGCCTGCAACCCGGTCGGGACGAGGTTCGACGACGACGCGACCGTGTCGGACCGGATCACCGCTGTGCGGCTGGACACCTCCGCCGGGGACGTGACCGTCCGCGGCAAGGCCGGCGCCACCCAGGCCGCGGTGCACCGCGCGATCACCTACCGGAGCGACAAGCCCGGCGCGACCACCCGGGTGGAGGGCGGCGTGCTGGTGCTGGGCGGCTGCGGACGCAACTGCTCGGTGGACTACACCGTCGAACTGCCGCCGGGGCTGCCGATCAGCGGCGGGACGTCCTCGGGCGGGGTCAAGCTCTCGCAGGTCGGAGAGGTCACGGTGCACACCAGTTCGGGCGACATCGCACTCGACGACGTCGCCGGGGCGGTCGACGTGCGCACCGACAACGGCGACATCAAGGGGACCACGCTCAAGGGCGACAAGGTCCACGCCAAGACCGACAACGGCGGGATCACGCTCACCCCCGGCAAGGCCCAGGACATCACGGCGAGGACCTCCAACGGCGAGATCAAGGTGACGGTGCCGACCGCCGCCTACCACGTCAGTGCCTCGACCGACCTGGGCGAGAAGCACATCGGCGTCCAGAACGACCCGAACGGCAAGTACCGCCTGGACCTCGGCACCGACATCGGCGAGATCACCGTCAAGACCGGCTGATCGGACGGCCGGTGGAGCGGTCCGCCGCCACCGCAGACCGCTCCACCCCGCCCGCGCCACCCGCACTCCGGGGACCGGTCCGGACGTCCGGACCGCCCCGGGTTCGGCCCGACTGCACGGCATGCGTCGCCGGCGCGCGCAGGATCGCACGCGAACAGGCACCTCGTGGTGGTGGCACCCTGAATTCACGCTCCGGGCACGAACCTGCCGGGCACGAACCCGACCTACACCAACCCGACTTACACGAACCCGACCGGTACGAACACCGCCGGTGCGAACCTGCCGGGCACGAACCCGGGGGAACCGGTCAGAGGGCGACCTGGACCTCGGCGCGGTGGCGGATGTACTCGTCGGGGTGCGAACGCGCGATGGCCACCGCGGTCTCCACCAGGGCGTGCAGCTGCGCCGGGTAGGCGCGCGGCACGAGGGGCAGCCCGGGGAGGATGGAGCGCCGGACGTCAAGGTCCTCGTTGGCGACGAACTCCCGCAGCGCGGCCTGGTACCAGGCGTCCCGGACGGTCGACCCCTCGTCCTCGGCGGCCCGGTTGCGGGCGTCCCCGACGGACAGGGACGTCCAGTACCAGGCCCGGGCGGCGCCGGCCCGCTCGGCGTTGGTGCCGGTGTGCAGGTAGCCGAGCAGGGTCAGCCGGACCCTGCGCTGGCCGAAGGCGAGCAGCGCCGGCTCGACGAAGCGCCGGTTGAAGCTCGGGTTGGGGTCGTGGACCGCGGCCTCCAGCAGCGCCTGGAAGTACTCCTCGGGCAGGTCCGACCGGCCCGCGAGCGCCTTGTGGACCTCCCACCGCGCCGCGCTCGGGAAGTCGGGCCCGTAGGCGGCGTCGACCCCGAGCAGGCCCAGCAGCCGGGTCAGCCGCAGGTCGAAGTCCTGCGCGGCGTCCGCCGGACGCCCGGGCAACGGCTGGAAAGTCCGCACCTCGCCTGCCGTGTCCTTCGTTTCCACGACCATCCTCCTCATCCTGAGTCACCGGCAGACTACTCGCGGATACACCAGTTCGGAGGACGTTTTCGGGCAGGCTGAAGGCCGAATCATTAACATTCGGCCAGACTTTGACGATTTCTCGGATCAGGATTCGACCGTGTCGCGGCGGGTTATGTCACGGCGGTGGTGCCGCCACGGAAGCGGTGGTGCCGCGCCGGTGGTGCCACGGCGACGGCCGGCGCCGGTCAGCTCGGCCGGCCGGGCGGAACCAGACCGGACTGGTAGGCGATGGCCACGAGTTGGGCGCGGTCCCGGGCGTCGAGCTTGGCCATCGCACGGTGGACGTGGGTCCGCACGGTGAACGGGCTGACGAACATCCGCTCGGCGATCTCCTCGTTGGTGAGTCCGGTGGCGGCCATCGCCATGACCTCGCGCTCGCGGGCGGTCAGCACGGCCAGCCGCTCGGAGGCGCCGCCGGCCGCCGGATCGGGCTGGGCGAGGAGCTGGTCGATCACGGCGCGGGTGGCGGCCGGGGAGAGGAGGGCGTCCCCGGCGGCGACGGTGCGGACGGCGGCAAGCAGCTCGGCCGGGTCCGCCCCCTTGCCCAGGAAGCCGCCGGCGCCCGCGCGCAGCGCCTGCGCCACGTACTCGTCGATCTCGAAGGTGGTGAGGATGAGCACCCGGGTGCCGCTCAACTCCTCGTCCGAGCAGATGGCTGCGGTCGCGCCGAGGCCGTCGGAGCCCGGCATCCGGATGTCCATCAGGACGACGTCGGGGCGGGTGGTACGGGCGAGCTCGACGGCCTGGTGGCCGTCGGCGGCCTCCCCCACCACCTCCATGTCCTCCTCGGCGTCGATCAGGACCCGGAAGGCGCCGCGCAGCAGTGCCTGGTCGTCGGCGAGCAGTACCCGGATGGTCATGCGTGGCCCCTGTCGTCTGGAACGGAACGGACGGGTCGAACGGCTCGGACGGACCGGGCGGCTCGAACGGACCGGGCGTCCTGGTCCTCGCCCCCGCCGGCGCACCGCGCGACGCCGTCCCGCAGCGGGCCCCGCCGAACGGCGTCACCGCCGACGCCGCCCTCCCGGGCCGAACCGTCGTCGCGGGCACCGGTGCGCAGCGGGAGTTCGGCGGTGACCAGGAAGCCGCCGTCGGCGCACCGGTCCGCGGTGAGGCGGCCGCCGACGGCGGCGGCCCGCTCGCGCATGCCGATCAGGCCGAAGCCGCTCTCCCCCGGGGCCGCGTGCGGCGGCAGGGTGGGCCGGGTGTGCCCGTCGGCCGGCGGGCGCCCGTTGGCCACGGTGACGGCGACCCGGCTGCCGCGGTACGCCAGGGTGAGCTCCGCGCCGGCGCCCCGGGCGTGCCTGGCCACGTTGGTCAGCGCCTCCTGGACGATCCGGTAGGCGGTGAGGTCGACGCCGGGCGACAGCGCCCGGGCCTCGCCCTCGACGGTGAGCCGGACCGGCAGGCCGGTGCGTTCGAAGGCGCCGATCAGCTCCGGCAGCCGGTCCAGGCCGGGCGCGGGTTCGAGCGGGGCCCGATCCTCGGCGCGGCGCAGCAGGCCGACGGTGGCGCGCAGCTCCTGGAGCGCGGAGCCGGTGGCGTCGGTGATGTGGCTGAGCACCTCGCGGGCCTGGGTGGGGTGGCTGTCCATGAGGTAGACGGCGATGCCGGCCTGGGCGTTGGCGAGGGCGATGTGGTGGGCGACGACGTCGTGCAGGTCGCGGGCGATCCGGATCCGCTCGTCGGCGACCCGGCGGCGGGCCTCCTCCTCGCGGGTGCGCTCGGCGCGTTCGGCGCGCTCCTCGATGGCGGCGAGGTGGGCGCGGCGGTTGCGGATGGAGTCGCCGAGGGCGCCGGGGAGCAGGGCCCAGGCGAGGACGCCGAGCCGCTCGCCGATCGGGCCGACGCCGTCGGCCAGCACGGACAGGCCGGTGAGCAGCGCGGCGGTGGCGATGGAGGCGCGCAGCGCGGTGGCGCGGTCGGTGCGGACCGCGAGGAAGTAGAGGGCGACGAGCAGGGGGGTGGCGAGTCCGGAGGTGAGCCGGGGGCTGGTGAGGGTGAGCGCCATCGTGCAGAGCAGGGTGACGGCGACCACCGCGCGCGGGTGGCGGCGGTGGGCGAACACCGTGACGGCGGAGAGCAGCGCGATGATGCTGGTGAGCGGGCGGAAGCCGGTGTAGTGGCCGGTCTGGTCGACGGTGGCGCCGACGCCGGTCATCAGGATCAGCGTGGCGCCGCCGGCGACGTCGAACAGCCGGGGGTGGTCGCGGCGCAGCCGCTGCCAGGTGTCGCTCATCGTGGTGCTCTCCGGGTCGGGGGTGCCCTGGCGGCACCCTCGCCGGGGTCTGCCAGGTCGTGCCGGGCCGCGCCCGGGTGGGCGGGGCGGGCCGGGTCGAGGGGGGCGGCCGCGGTGGCGCCCCGACAGCAACGGTAACGGTACGGGCTCGAACCGGTGTCCGAGCCGGGGCCCGCCCCCGTGAGGAGGGGCGGGCCCCGGCTGAGGGACCGGAGGGGCCGGCGGGCCGGACGGGTCAGCGGGCCGGAGGGGCCCGCGGATCAGACCGGACCGCCGGGTCGGGCAGGGCGGGACGGGCCCGCCCCACCCGGAGTGCGGCGCTACACGCCGACGGACTCCCGGACCGGGGTCGGCTCCGGGGCCGCCGTCTGCAGCTTGCTGCCCTCGACGTCGACGTCCGGTATCAGCCGGTCAAGCCAGCGCGGCAGCCACCAGGCGTGGCGGCCGAGCAGGGCCAGGACCGCGGGCACGATCGTCATCCGGACCACGAAGGCGTCGAAGGCGACGGCCGCGGCCAGACCCAGGCCCATCATCTTGATCATCGGCTCGCTCATCCCGATGAACCCCGCGAAGACGGCGATCATGATGAAGGCGGCGGCGGTGACCACCCGGGCGTTGTGGCGGAAGCCGGTGACGATGGCCTCGGCGGGCCGCTCGCCGTGGACGAAGCCCTCGCGGATCCGGGTGACCAGGAACACCTCGTAGTCCATGGCGAGGCCGAAGACCACGCCGATCATGAAGATCGGCATCATGCTCATCACCGGCCCGGTCTGCTCGACGCCGATGAGGTCGGCCAGCCACCCCCACTGGAAGACCGCGACGACCGCGCCGAGCGCGGCGGCCACCGAGAGCAGGAACCCGAGCGCCGCCTTCAGCGGGACGAGGACGGAGCGGAAGACCACCAGCAGCAGGATGACGGCGAGGCCGACGACCACCGCGAGGTAGGGCACGAGCGCGTCGGTGAGCTTCTGCGAGACGTCGATGTTCATCGCCGTCGTGCCGCTGACCAGGACCGTCGCGCCGGTGGCCGACCTGAGGCCGTCGGCGTGGCCGCGGATGGCGTGGACCAGGTCCTTCGTCCGGGCCTCGCTGGGACCGGTGGCGGGGACCGCGTTCAGCAGGGCGGTGTCGCCCGCCTTGTTGAACATCGGCGGGGCGACCGAGACCACGCCGGGCAGCGCGGCGACCGTCTTGGCGACCTCGCCCGCAGCGGCCTTCGGGTCGGCGGTGCCCTTGGCGTCGACCAGGACCGTCAGCGGCCCGTTGAAGCCGGGGCCGAAGCCCTCGGAGAGCAGGTCGTAGGCACGGCGCTGGGTGGTGGAGACGGGCTTGGACTCGTCCCCCGGGAGGCCGAGCCGCAGGTCGAGCGCGGGGGCGGCGAGCACGCCGAGGCCGATCACGCCGCCGAGCAGCACGGCGAGCGGGCGGCGCAGCACGAACCGCGCCCACCGGGAGCCGCCGTTCTCGCGCTTCGACTCGACCGCGCCCCGGGCCTTGCGGACCTTGCGGGGCAGCACCCGGCGGCCGATGAAGCCGAGCAGCGCGGGGACCAGGGTGAGCGCGACCAGCACGGCGACGACCACGGTGCCGGCGGCCGCCATGCCCATCTTGGCGAGGATCGGGATGCCCACCACCGAGAGCCCGGCGAGGGCGATGACCACGGTGAGACCGGCGAACACCACCGCGGACCCGGCGGTGCCGACGGCCCGGCCGGCGGCCTCCTGCGGGGTGCGCCCCTCGGCGAGCTCGGCCCGGTAGCGCGAGACGATGAACACCGCGTAGTCGATGCCGACCGCGAGGCCGAGCATCATCGCGAGCGTGCCGGTGGTCGAGGAGAGGCCGAGCATGCTGCCGAACGCGGTGATCAGGGCCATGCCCAGGCCGACGCCGACCACCGCGGTGAGCAGCGGCAGCCCGGCGGCGACCAGCGAACCGAAGGTGATCACCAGGACCACCGCGGACAGCGCCATGCCGATCGCCTCGCTGCTGCCGCCCGCCTCGGGCTTGGCCGTCAGCGCGTTGCCGCCGACCTCGACCTTCAGCCCGGCGTCCCGCCCGTGCTGGGCGGCCTGCTGCAGGGCGTCGGTGGCGCCCGTGGACAGCGTGCCCGCCTTCACCGAGTAGCTCACCGTCGCGTAGGCGGTGGTGCCGTCCTTGGAGACGGCACCGGCCTTGAACGGGCTGACCGTGCCGGTGACCTCCGGGGCGTGGGCGAGCTCGGCGACCGTCCGCTCCACCGCCTGCTGGTTGGACTCGGCGGTGATCTTCTGCCCGGACGGCGCGACGAAGACCAGCCGGGCCGAGGCGCCGTCGGCGTGCCCGCCGGGGAAGCGCTCGTTCATCAGGTCGAAGGCCTGCTGCGCCTCCGTGCCGGGCATCGCGAAGCCGTCGTCGGGCGCGGCGGGCGCCTTGGCCGCCAGGACTCCGCAGACCGCCAGCACGGCGACCCAGAGCAGGGACACCAGCCGGCGCCGGACGAAGGCCCATCGGCCCAGGCGGTACAGGAACGTGGCCACGGAGAGTGGACTCCTTCAGGATGTCGGGCACAGTGCGCGCCGCGGCCGGATCGACGCCTCACGGCGCGGTCCGCCCGCAGCATGACCAATCCTTGATCGCCGGCCCCTCCTCCGTCGTCGTCCCTGCGCAGGCCGTTTGCGTACTGCGGACGCAGTACACCCCTCCCCCGGACGGCGGAGCGCACGGCCTGCGGCGGAAGCAGTCGTACCTACTCCCGGAGGTGTCTCGGGCGGCCCCGCGGGGCCCCGGCGGGCGGGCCGCCGCGGCCCCGGCGTCACCCGTGCGGGCGGCGACGACGGGCCGCGGGCAGCCCGGCGAAGTAGCGTGATGTGCCTGGCCCGGACCGATCTGCCCCGGTCCGGAGCGACCCGTCCCGATCGGTGCTGACCCCAGCCCGCCGCCGGAGGTGCCCATGGGCGTTCCAGCCGCCCGCATCGTGTTCGACGAGAGCGACCGCGCGGCCGTCGCGGACGCGGTGACGGAGATGCTCGCCACCGGCGCCCTCACCCTCGGCCCGTGGACCGAACGCTTCGAACAGGCCTTCGCCGCCGAGCACGGCGCCTCGCACGCCGTCGCGGTGAGCAGCGGCACCGCCGCGCTGGAGGTGATCCTGCGCAGCGTCGACGTGCGGGGCCGCGACGTCGTCGTCCCCGCCGTCACCTTCTACGCGACGGCCGGCGCCGTGCTGCACGCGGGCGGACGCCCGGTGATCGCCGACGTCGACCCGGCCACCCTCGCCCTCTCCCCCGCGACGCTGTCCGCGGCGCTCACCCCGGACACCGCCGCCGTCGTGCTGGTGCACATCGGCGGGCTGGTCACCCCGGAGGTCGGCGCGCTGCGCGCGCTCTGCGACCGGCACGGGATCCCGCTGGTGGAGGACGCCGCGCACGCGCACGGCAGCAGCCACGACGGGCGCGCCGCCGGGACCTTCGGTCTGGCCGGGGCCTTCTCCTTCTACCCGACCAAGGTCACCACCAGCGGCGAGGGCGGAATGGTCCTCACCGAGTCGCCGGAGCTGCGCGACGAGGCCCGCACCTACCGTGACCAGGGCAAGGGATCCTTCACCACGAACCACCACGTACGGCTCGGCTACTCCTGGCGGATGAGCGAGCTGCACGCCGCCGTCGGCGCCGTCCACCTGCGCCGGCTCAAGGAGTTCATCGAGACCCGCCGGGCCGTCGCCCGCCGCTACGACGAGGCGCTGGCCGGGCTGGACGGCCTGGAGCCGGTGCTCGAACCGCCCGGCTCCCGCGGCAACTACTACAAGTACGTGGCGCTGCTGCCCGCCGGGGTGGACCGCGCGGCCTTCAAGCGGGCGGTCTCCGAGGAGTACGGGGTGCGGCTGTCCGGCGAGGTGTACGACCTGCCGCTGCACCTGCAGCCCGTGCTCGCCCCCTACCGGCGCGAGGCGCTGCCCGTCGCCGAGGACGTCTGCGCGCGGCAGGTCTGCCTGCCGGTGCACTCCGACATGACCGGGGACGAGACCGAGCAGGTCATCGAGGCCGTCTCGGCGGTCCACCGGCGGCTCGCCGGGTGACCGGACCGCCCGCGGCCCGACCGCCCGGGACCGAAGGGACCGCCGAGGCCACCGGGACCGCCCGGGCCGCCCGGCTCGCCGGACAGGCCCACCGGACGGGACCGCCCGGACCTCCGACCAGGCCGACCACCCTTCGACCACGCAGAGACCACGCACCGACAAGGGCTCGACAAGGAGAGAGATCGTGCGCATAGCCGTCACCGGGGGATGCGGATTCATCGGCTCACACGTCGTGGACCACCTGATCGCGGCGGGCCACGAGGTCCTCGCGGTCGACACCACCGACAAGTACCTCAACCCCGACGCCGAACACGCCAGGATCGACGTCCTCGACCTCCCGGCCCTCACCGCCGCCCTGGCCGGCAGCGAAGTGGTCTACCACCTCGCCGCGATGGCCGACGTGGAACAGGTCTCCGCCGACCCGGTGCGCGCCGTGCGCACCAACATCGACGGCACCGAGACCGTCCTGGAGGCCGCCCGGCGCAGCGGGCTCAGCCGCACCGTCCTGGCGAGCACCGTGTGGGTCTACGGCGCCGCCCTCACCGACGAGCAACTCGACGGCGGGGAACAGGAGCTGGACGAGCACGTGCCGATCGAGCTGGAGCACAGCGGGCACCTCTACGTGGCCACCAAGCTCGCCGCCGAGATGCTCGTGCACAGCTACCGCGAGCTCTACGGGCAGCACTTCACCATCCTGCGCTACGGCATCCCGTACGGGCCCCGGATGCGCGACGAGCTGGTCGTCGCCCGGTTCGTCCAGGCGGCGCTGACCGGACGGCCGATCACCATCGCCGGGGACGGCCGGCAGAGCCGCAACTTCGTCTACGTCGAGGACCTGGCCGACGCCCACGTCCGGGCCCTCTCGCTCGCCGCCGAGGACCAGACCTTCGCCCTGGAGGGCTCGACGGCCGTCTCGGTGCGCGACATCGCCGACACCGTCGACGAGCTGCTCGGGCCCGTCAGCATCGAGCACATCGACGGCCGCAAGGCCGACTACGCCGGGCGGCGGATCTCCTCCGCCCAGGCCAAGCGGCTGCTTGGCTGGTCCCCGCGGACCAACTTCGCCGAGGGCGTGCGGCGGTACGCGGACTGGTACCGGGCCACCGCCGCCACCCCCACCGCCTCCTGACCGGAGCCGTCCGTGCCGCACGCGCTGCTGGTCTCCGGCTCCCTCGGCCAGGGCCACGACGTGATGGCCCGGGCCTGCGCCGACACCCTGCGGGCCCGGGGCTGGACCACCTGCACCGTGGACGCGATGGCCCTGCTCGGCCAGCGCTCGGGTGCCGCCGGGGAGGCCGTGTTCCGGCGGCTGCTCGACCTCCCCGGCGTGTACGACGCCTTCCACTTCTCGGCGCTGCGCCCGGGCGCCCGGATCGCGCTGCTCGCCGACGCCGCCGCCCGCGCCCGGCTGCTCCCGGCCCTGCGGGAGCTGGTCGCGGCGCAGCGGCCGCAGCTGGTGGTGTCCGTCTTCGCCACCGCCACCTCGGCCGTCAACCGGCTGCCGGAGCGCGGCTTCCGGCACTTCGTGTTCTGCACCGACGTGACGCCGCACCGGCTCTGGGTGCAGGAGGGCACCGACCTCTTCCTGGTCACCTCCGAGGTCGCCGCCTGCGCCGTCCGCCGCTACCGGCCGGACGCCGCCGTCTCCGTGCTGCCCGCGCCGCTGCGGGAGCCGTTCTACCGGCCGCCCGCACGTGCCGCGGCCCGCGCCGAACTGGGCGTCCCGGCGCACGGGCCGTGCGTGCTGCTGATGTCCGGCTCCTGGGGCCTCGGGCCGCTCGCCCGCACCGCCGCCTCGCTCGCCGCGGCCGGCCCGCACGTGCTCGCCGTCGCCGGCCGCAACCGGGAACTGGAGGACCGGCTGCGGGCGGCCGCCCGCCGGGAGCCGCGGCTGCGCCCCTTCGGGTACACCGACCGGATCCCGGCCCTGATGGCCGCCGCCGACCTCGTCGTCACCAGCTCCGGCGACACCTGCAGCGAGGCCCGCGCGCTCGGCCGGCGGCTGCTGCTGCTCGACGTCGTCCAGGGGCACGGGCGGGACAACCTGCAGCACGAACTGGAGCTCGGGCACGCCGACGTCGTCACCGCCCGGCCCGCCGACGTGGTCCGCAACGCGCTCGCCGCCCTCGACCGCCCGGAGCCGCCCCCCTCGCCCGGCGCCAGCCCGGACGGCTGGAACCGGGGCTTCGCGGCCGCGCTCGAACGGGTCGGGCTCGACTGAGGGAGCGCCGGTACGCCGTCGGGTCACGCGAGTCGAGGGCGCCGGCTCCGGACCGGGTGAACCGGACCCGGCCGTTCAGGGCAGCGGGATGCCGTGGTCGCGCAGCGGGCCGAGGGTGAGCCCGTGCTCGCGGCAGTGGGCCGCGATCAGCGGGAGCGCGTCGAGCGTCGCGCGCCAGGAACCCGGGGCGGAGGTGCAGTCGGAGTCGTGCAGGAGGAGGGTGGCGCCGGCGGTGAGGCCGGGGCGGGCGGTCTCGAGGACGGTGCGCCCGGTGGCCTCCGCCGTCCAGTCCCGGCCCCACGCCGTCCAGAGCACACTGCGCAGGCCCAGGCGGCGCGCGGCCAGCGCGGGCCCGGCGGTCAGCACCCCGTACGGCGGGCGGTACCAGAGCGGGCGGGCCCCGCACAGGTCGGTCACCGCCGCCCCGGCGCGGCGCAGTTCGCGCAGGTCACGGGCCGGGGCCGGGTACCACTGAGAGCGGTGGAACCAGCCGTGCACGGCCACCTCGTGACCGCGCGCCACCAGCTCCGCGCCGAGGGCGGGGGCGCGTTCCAGCATCGAGCCGAGCAGGAAGAAGGTGGCCCGCACCCGGCCGGGCCCGGCCAGGGCGTCCAGCGCGTCCAGGACGTAGGGAGTGCTGCGCGGGTCCGGGCCGTCGTCGAAGGTCAGTGCGACGTGGCCCGGGGCGGTGCCGTGGCCGGCGGTGCGGCGGGCCAGCGTGCGGCGCAGCACCGGCAGGCGGACCGCGGCCGGGGCCAGGTGCAGGAACTCGGCCGCCGCGGCGGCGGCGAGCACCCTGGTCGCCGTGCTCACCCGGAGCTCACCCGAAGCGGGAGGCCATGCGCCGGAACACGCCCGGCGCCACGCCGTGGATCCGGGCCGGGAACCCGAGCCAGTGCGGCACGTACAGGCGGTCGCGCTCGGTGGTGATGGTCGCGACGACGGTGGCCGCGACCCGCTCCGCCGGGACGGGCCGCGGGCGCTCCCGCTGGTAGGGCGTGCCG
Source organism: Kitasatospora sp. NPDC051705 (assembly GCF_044453265.1). Lineage (NCBI taxonomy): Bacteria > Bacillati > Actinomycetota > Actinomycetes > Kitasatosporales > Streptomycetaceae > Kitasatospora > Kitasatospora sp. NPDC051705. Next base: position 394,747 of record NZ_JBITCO010000001.1, read on the forward strand.
CGCCGGTCGAAGAACGGCGTGTCCACCGCTCCCGGCAGCACCAGCCGCACTCCGACGCCGGTGCCGCGCAGCTCGTACCAGAGGCTCTCCGCGAACATCGCCAGCCCGCCCTTGGTCGCCGAGTAGCCCGACTCGTCGCGCACGCCCACCTGGCCGGCGATCGAGCCGAGCAGCACGATCCGGCCGTGGCGGCGCTCCAGCATGCCCGGCAGGAGGAGGCGGACCAGCCGCAGCGGAGCGGCGAGGTTGACCTCGATCATCCGGTCCAGGGTGTCCGACGGGGTGTCGGCGAAGGCGCCGCGCCACCCCAGGCCGGCGCTGGCCACCAGCGCGTCCACCCGCCCGGTCTCGGCGACGGCGGCCTCGGCGAGGCGGGCGGGGCCGTCCGGCTTGCTGAGGTCCTCGGGCAGGGCGACACCGCCGGTGCGGGCGGCGAGCTCCTCGAGGCGGGTGCGGTCGGTGCCGGAGAGCAGGGTGTGCCAGCCGGCGTCGGCCAGCCGGACGGCGGTGGCCCGGCCGATGCCGGAGGACGCCCCGGTGACGAGGGCGACGGGGCGCTCGGCGGGCCCGGAGCTCCGGGGGCCGGGTCGGAGGTCGTCCCGGTCTTCGTCCGCCATCGCGCACCTGCCGATCCATGGGCGTCTCGCCGTCCGATTTGTCCGGCAAGTCACCTTCGCACGGCGGCGCCGTCCGGGCTACCGGGGCGGAACGGCCCGCCTTGCCCGCCGGTCCCCGTCCGGCCGCGGACCGCCGTCGTCGTCCGCGTCCCCGTCCGGCTCCGGACCGCCGGCCGCCTCCGGGCCTCCGTCCGCGCCCGTCCCCGTGCCGGCATCCGTGCGGCCACCGGCGTCACGGGCCGCGCCGGCGAACGCCTCAGCCGACTCGCCCTCCAGCTCGCCGAAGCGGGACAGCAGGAAGGTGCCGCCGACGGCCACCGCGAAGCCCGTCAGCGCGCACCACTCGAATCCGGGGCGCGCCGCGTCCCCGAGCGCCGCCACGCCGACCAGCGCGGGCCCGAAGGTCTCGGCGACCGTGCCCGCGGCGGTCGCGGCCGTCACCGTGCCGCGCTGCAGCGCGAGCGCGTACGCGAGGTAGCCGCCGAGGCCGCCGACGGCCAGTGCGTACGCCGCCGGATCGGTGAGCACCCCGACCGCACCGGAGGTGTCCAGCACCCGCACGGCCAGGCTCGTCACCCCGAAGCCCACCCCGGCCAGCAGCCCGAGACCGGCCGCGGCCGCGTTGCCCTCCCGACGCACCAGCACGAGGGTGAGCAGGAGCATCACGGCGGTCGTCGCGAGCAGCGCCCAGTGGAACGCAGCCGGGGCGTACTCCCGCCCCTCCCGGCCGGAGCCGAGCGCGAGCAGGCTCAGACCGACGACCACGCCGAGGATCCCGGCCGCGTCGCCCCGGCGCAGCCGGGCGCCCAGCAGCCAGACGGCGGCGAGCGCCGTCACCGCCAGGCTGGCGTTGGTGACGGCCTGCACCAGGAAGAGCGGCAGGCTGCGCAGCGCCACGATGCTCAGCAGGAAGCCCACGATGTCCAGCGCCGTCCCCACCAGGAACTGCCAGGACCGCACCAGCGCGGCCAGCAGCCCGGCCCGCACGCGGTCCGCCCGCGGCGCGGAGCGCGCCCCGCGGGCCTGGAACACGGCCCCGAGGCCGAAGCAGACGGTCGCGACCAGCGCGGTGGTGAGTCCGAGCAGCATGCCTCTCCCAGCCTCGCCGGCGGCATCGGTCCACCACCAGTCTGGGCCCGCGGGGGCACCGCCGCACGGGCCCGCCCGGCGGGCCGCGGGGCGGCGCGCGCAGCCGGCCGCGGGGAGGCGGGGGCGGGCCGGCCGCGGGGAGGCACCGGAGTCAGGGCCGGAGAGCCACCGCGGCGTAGGCGCAGGCCTCGGCGGCGCTGACGGGCGGGTCGGCGGGGGTGGGCCGCCAGTGCGGGGTGGGGACGGCGCCGGGGGCGATCAGGGTCCAGCCGTCGAAGAACCGGGTGAACTCGGGCAGGGTGCGGGCCTGGGCCGCGGTGCCGGCGGACTCGTAGATGCGCACCAGCCGGCCGATCTCCTCCGGGGCGAACTCGGGGGTGACGTGGGTCATCACCAGGGCGCTGCCGGGGGCGAGCGCCGACTTGAGGTGCTCGACGATGCCGTAGGCGCCGCGCGCGTCGGGGACGAAGTGCAGGAGGGCGTTGAGGGAGAGCGCGACCGGACGGTCGAGGTCGATGGTGTCGCGCACGCCGGGCGAGGCGAGCACGTCGGCCGGGTCGGTGACGTCGGCCTCGACGTAGGCGGTGCGCCCCTCGGGGGTGCCGGTGAGCAGGGCCTGGGCGTGCGAGAGCACGATCGGGTCGTTGTCGGCGTAGACGACGCGGGCGCGCGGCTGGACGCGCTGGGCGACCTCGTGGAGGTTGGGCGAGGTGGGGATGCCGGTGCCGATGTCGAGGAACTGGTCGATGCCGGCCTGGGCGAGGGCGCGGGTGGAGCGGTGGACGAAGGCCCGGTTGGCGCGGGCGGCGGCGCGCAGCCAGGGCGCGACGGCGAGGGCGTGGCCGGCGGCCTCGCGGTCGGCGGCGAAGTTGGTGAAGCCACCGAGGTAGTAGTCGTACATCCGGGCCGAGTGCGGCACGTTCAGTCGCAGGTCGACTCCGTCGTAGAGGCTCATCGCGTTCCCCCCTTGGGCCGGTGCGGGCACCTGACGATTGCTGCCCACCGTATCGAAGGGCCAATCCCGCGCCGCGCCGCTCAACTGGTCACCAGATACCACGAGATGACAATCTGTATTCGGATTGCAGCCTGGAGTGACAGGCCTGGTGGAATGAGGATGGGCACGGACAGCCCGACCCTCGAGTGGCCCGGCGGGCAGCCGTCGGCCACGGAAAGCAGGCTCGATGACGATCGACAGGGGTGCGCCCGTGCGCGGGTACCGGGGAGCCGCCACGGTGGAGCGCACCGGCACGGCCGGGCCGGACCGGGGGGCCGGCACCGACCTCGGCCAGCGCTTCGACCTCACCTACGCGGCGTTCTGCGAGACGCACGAACCCGCCTGGCACGCCCTCGCGTTGACCCGGATAGGCAGCCGGACCGACGCCGAACTGCTGGTCGACGCCGTCAAGGCGGACCTGGCCCGCTGCTGGCCGCAGGTCCTGCGCTTCGAGGAACCGGCCGCGTACGCCTGGCGGCTGGCCAACCGGCACGTGGCGGACTGGGTGGCCGCCGAGGAGCCGGTGGCGGTCGAGGCGGTCACCTTCGCGGCGGTGATCGGCGCGTTCAAGCAGGTCGCGAACGGACTGCTGCACAGCGAGGCGGACGAGGTGCGGCTGTACGCGGCGATCCTCGAACTGCCCGACCGCCAGCGGGACGTGGTCATCCTGCGCTACCTGCTCGGCTTGCACGTCAAGGTGATCGCCGCGTACCTGGGACGGCCGGTGGCGACGGTGCACTCGAACCTGCGGCACGCCCGCGAGCGGCTCGCCCGGCGGCTCGGGGTGGGCGAACTCCCGGACCACGCGGGGGACCTGTGACCCGCCGCCCGACCACCGGCCGGCCCGACGGGAGGCTCGGCGACGACCCGGCGGAACCGGCCTACCCGGCGGAACCGGCCCACCGGACAGACCCGGCCGATGGAGCGGAACCGTCCGACGGGACCGAACCGTCCGACGGGGCGCAGGCAGCGGACGGGCCCCGTCCCGCCGACCGCGTGTGCACCGGGGACGGGGCGTGCCCCAACGCCGGGGGGCGCACCCCGCTCCACGTGCCCCGGCCCGAGCGGGCCCACGCCGAGCGGATCGCCGCGGTGCGTCAGGCCCGGCTCACCGCCGCGCCCGCACACCTGCCCTCGGAGCACGAGCAGGCCGCCTTCGAACTGGGTCTGGTGGTGGCCCTGGTGCTGGGTGCGCCGGACGCCTCCCGAGGGCTCGACCTGCTCGTCAACGCACGGCGGATCCAGCCCGAGGGGGCGGAGGTGTTCGCCGCGCTGCTCTACGCCACCGGCCGCGAGGAGGGCGCGGAGTTCTGGTGGCGCTTCGCTGCCGGATCCGGCAGCGGGACGGCCGCGTACTGCCTGCACCTGCACCACCTGATGCTCGGCGAGACCGACGACGCGGACTACTGGCGGGCCTGGTCCGACCAGCTCGCGCGAACCGAACGCCCGCCCGGGCCTGGCGCGTTGCGGATGAGCCGGCCGCTGCTGCCGGACGACGTCCGGCGCGACATCCTCTCCCGGGTGCACCGTGGTCTGGCACCGCAGCTGCCACCGCGGTTGGTCGCGGTGATCGACCGGCTGCCGGTGCGGGGCGACCCGGACGAGGAGGAGGTGCCGAGCCCGTGGGGGCTCACCTCCGGCGCCACGTCCGCGTGTTCGTGGCAGCTGGGGTGGGAGGGCGTCGACGACCCGTTGGAGTGAGCGGCCGACGCCCGCCCCCGCTCCCCCGTTCAGGTGAGCGCGGCCACCCTGGCGATGACCTCCGGGTCGCGGCCGTCGCCGGCGACGGCACCCTCCGACCCCCGGACGACGTAGCGGTGCGGCGCCACCGCGGTGTCCCGGCCGGGCAGGGCCGCGACCACCGCGCGGTGCACCTCGGCGGGCTCGACGGACGCGCCCGAGAACGTCAGCGTGGCAACCAACTCGCCACTCTCGAAGGTCACTTCCACGGACGCCCGGGAGCCGATGGCCTCCTCCAACAGGCCCCGGACGGCAGCGAGGTCGACCCATGCACCGCCGACCGGCCGCCACCCTTCGCCCCGCTCGGGCGTCGGGACCTCCGCGAGGCCCGGCAGCGCGTGCAGCGGCACCGGCCCGTCGGCCGCGGCCGCGAGCACGGCGAGCAGCGCCTGCGCGAAGCGGTCGGTCTCGTCGGCGTCGAGCACCTGCGGACAGGCGATCAGGGCGAAGTCGAGGCTGCCGCTGATCCGCAGGATGGTGAACATCAGCCGGACCCCGAGGGGCGGCGCGGGCAGCCGGGTCAACTCCGGGTCGACGGCCGGGACGGGCTGGATGTCGGCGACGGCGGTGGGGATGGTCAGACTGAGGTCGTTCACCACGACCTGCCGGGGGAAGCGGACCCCGCGCACGTGGGCGGCGTCCTCGACCAGCTGCCACACCTGCTCGGCGTCCAGGGTGCTGTGCCAGTAACCGTTGAAGGAAGCGGACTTGGCGCGGCCGATCAGCTCGTCGAAGTCGGCCGCACCGGTGTCCAGCCGGATCAGCGCGTCCTGCGCGAGGGTGCCGACGTGATCGACCAGCGCCGCGCGCTGGCGGTTCGCGGACAGCGCGGCGATCGACAGGTCCGCGCGGCCGGCGCGGCGGGCGACCAGGGCGGCGAAGGCCGCGAACAGCACCACGGACGGGCTCGCGCCGGTGCGCCGGCAGACCGCGGCGAGGTCCGCGGCGGCGCCGCGGGAACGGACCAGGACGGCCCCCAGGTCGTGCGGCGGGCCGGCGATCCGCGCGTCGGCGAACACCGCCTGCGGGCCGGTGGTCAGGATCCTGGCCCAGTGCCGCAGGGCGGTGGCCGACCGCCGGCGGCCCTGGGGGCTGCGCTCGGCCTCGGCGATCCGCAGCGGCGTGGGGGCGGTGACCGGCGGAAGGTCCTTGCCGGCGGCGAGCGCCACCCAGTCCTGGATCAGCAGCGCGATGGCGGCGCCGTCGGCACCGGCGTGGCAGACCACCGCGACCAGCCTCAGCAGCCGCTCACCGTCGGCGAGCAGGGTGCAGCGCAGCCGCGGCGCGGACGCCAGGTCCACCGCGACGGCGACATCCGTCCGACCGAACTCGGCCGCGAGCATGTCCAGTTCGGCGTCACTGCGATCACCCGTCTCGACCACGGTGACGCTGAACCGGCCCTCCGGGTGGACCACCTGCTGCTGCGGGTAGCCGTCCGGCCCCGGCCCGGCCGGGAAGGAGGTCCGCAGGGACTCGTGCCGCTCGACGAGCCTGCGCAGGGCGGCCAGCCCGGCGGACACCGAGGTGCCGTCCGGGACCGGCCAGGCCGACTCCTTGTTGATCTGCTCGGGGGCCTCGCGCCGGATGCACCGGATCATGTTGTCCTGACCGAGCGTGAGCGGCCCGGAGCCGCCGCCCGGGGCCGCGTACCGGACCTCGACGCTCCTGCTGGTCGGGGTCGCACCGGTCGGGGTCGCACCGGTGAGCGCCACGTCGGTAGGCGTCACGCCGTTCGGGGTCACGTCGTTCGGGGTCGCACACTTCGGGGTCGGGTCGTTCGGGTTCACGTCGCACGCGCCTTTCGGCTCGCCGGGGGAAGGGCCGGGAGAAGGCTGAGGGGGGAGCCCGGAGAGGGAGCCGGGGAGCTCGGAGCCGGGAAGCTGGTGGAGCCGGGTGGACTCGGGAGAGGGTGTTCCCGGGACGCTACCAGCGGCCCGACGCATTGGTCCAGACCAAACGTGTTGCGATGCGATGAAACGTCAACTCATCGTCCAAGCCTGCACGTTGACATGAACAGGAGCATCGCCGCGGACCGCCAGCGCAGCCCGGAACGGCCCCGGAACCGGCACGTCCAGGAGCCGGAGCGGCCCCCGGCCGAGCGGGCGCGGCTCCGCCAGCAGCAACGGGGACGGGCCCGCCACCGGCAGCCCGAAGGACTGGACCAGCCGCCCGCCGTACGCCTTGACGCACGCCTCCCGGCGGCACCACAGCGCCGTGCAGCGCGCCGCCCGCCCGGCCACCGTGGGCGCGGCGGCGACGTAGCGGGCATCCGCCCCGGGGAAGAGACGCGCGGCGATCAGCCCGGCCGCCCGACCACCGAGCAGCCCCTCGACGTCGACCCCGAGCTGCCGCCCCTCGGCCACCGCCAGCACCGCGAGCGGCCCCGAAGCCGACCAGCTCACCCGCAACCGGCCGGCGTCCGACGGCTCCGGCTTGCCGTGCCGCCCCCGCCGCCAGACCACGTCCGCCGCCGGACGGCCGAGCCGTGCGCCGACCAGCTGCCGGACGGCGCCGCGCACCACCGTGAAGCGCCGCCGCAGCAGCTCGTCGGCCCCCGCCGTCCGGGCCCGCTCGTCCTCGTCGAGGAGTCGCCACAGCTCGGACACTACGTCCGGAGGCTGGTCGGCCCCGACGGTCCAGAGGTCGACCACCGTCGCGAAGGGCCCGGCCCCGGACGGACGGGTCCGGGGCGAGCCGCCCCGCGCGGATCCGGCCCCGGGAGGGCCGGCCGGAAGGGCGGTCACGGCATGGTCAGGGTGCTCAGCACGCCGAGCCGGCGCTCCAGGCCCGCCACCAGGACCGGTCGCCGCCGCTCCCGCCAGGCGGGCAGCTGCTCGGCGAGTTCGGCCCAGACCCCGGTGAAGGGCTGGGCCGCCGGCCCCTCGGCGCCGTCCAGCCCGGGGCCGAGCACCAGCGCCGCGTCGGGCCCCAGCTCCGCCGCCCGTGCCCGGACCTTCCGAGAGGGCGATTCGGCGCCGGGCAGCTGATCGACCGTCATCCCCGGCCGGTCGGTCTCCTCGCAGACCAGCACGACGGCGGAGTGCCGCTGCGGCAGTACCACCGGCCCGGCCGGCCGGTAGTGCAGGGCAGTCTGCTCGGCGAGCACCACGACCGCCCGCCGGCAGGACCCGGTGCGGTGGTGGTCGGCGGCCAGCCGCAGCGCGGTGAAGGCCGCGGCGGTGCCCTGGTCGCAGACCGCGTAGGCGAGCGGCGCCCCCGGGCAGGCCCGGCTGAGCGCCAGCGAGGACGGCGCGCCGGGGCGGACGTCCGGGGTGTCGAAGGCCAGGATCAACAGGTCGACGGGCTCGTCCGGGGCGAGCACCTCGCGCAGCAGGCCGTCGGCCAGCTCCTCGAAGGAGTGGCCGACGCCCTCGCGCAGCAGGTCCTCGCGCAGCGGCAGCCCGTACGGGCGGACCAGGTCGGAGACGAAGACCCGCAGGTCCGGGTCGAGCGAGCGCTCCGAGCGGCCGTCGAAGCGCCGTGCGAGCGCCCGGGTGATCCGCAGGCCGTGGCCGGCCACCTGGTCAGTCCTCGGGGATGACGTGTCCGGCGACGTAGTCGGCCAGGCTGGTGACCGAGCGCAGGTCGCCCTCGGTGATCTGCTCGACGTCCACCTGGATGTCGAGGGACTCCTCGAGCTCCAGGATGAGTTCGATGGTGCCCGCGGAGGTGAGGCCGAGGTCGTCGAAGAGACAGGCGTTCTCCGGGATCTCCGGCAGCTCGCGCTTGAGCACGCGGGGCAGCAGCTCGCCGATGCCGTGGCGGATCCGCTCGCGCAGCTCGGGGTCAGTGGTCTGGACCACAGGTTCTGACATGGGTGTCCCGTCCCGTCGTACGTGGGAGTGCGGTGTGGCAGTGGAAGGGGGACCGGCGGCACGCCGGTCGCAGGGGTGACGGCTGGTCAGTACTGGACGACCATCGCGGAGAAGGTCGCGCCGACACCGGCGGCGGCGATCAGGTAGTGGTCGCCGCGGCGGAGCAGCCCCCGCGTGGTCGCGGTGTGAAGATTGATGAGGCTGTCTGCAGCGAAACTGTGCCCGACCGACAGCACGTTGTCCAGCACCACCTTGTCGAGCGGATAGCCGATCCGACGCGCGATCATCCGCCAGGAGGCCTGGTTGACGTTGTGCGGAAGCACCGCGGCCAGGTCGGACAGGTCCAGACCGGCCTCGGCGAGGGCCGCCTCGATCGCCTCCACCATCACGTTCGGGTACTCGCGCTGGTAGCGGGCGAGCAGGTCCGGGTCGTCGGCCAACCGGCCGTCGAACTCCGGCCGCTGGCGCACCACGAAGGAGCGCACCCGGTGGCGCCCGCCCGTGGCGCTCACCAGGCAGGCGGCCGCGCCCTCGGCGAAGATGCCCGTCTCGGGCACCACCTGGGCGTCCTTGGTGAAGGTCTTCTCACCGGCCAGAACGAGCGCCAGCGCCTCCGGGTCGGGGTCGCCGGCCAGCAGCCGGCCGGCCAGGTCGATGGCCAGCAGGCCCACCGCACAGGCGTGGTGGGTCACGGTGAAGGCGTTCGCGTGGGCCAGGCCGCGCCCGGCCAACAGGTCGTGCAGGGGGTTGAGCGGGTAGGGCACCGCCACCGGCATGCTGCGGGCGTGGATCACGAAGCGGACGTGCCGCTCGCGTCCACGCAGCTCCGGCAGGTCGTCCAGGGCGGCTTCGAGCAGGTCGGGCAGCGTCCCGGCCGGGTCCAGACGCAGCTGGTCCAGGCCGTGGAAGCGGCGGAAGAGACGAAGTTGACGTGGGGTCAGGCCGATCCGCTCACCAACCGCCTCGATGGGCACGGCGTGCGGGGGGAGGTGAACGGCCACTGCCTCCAGTGCTGTCACGCGGGCTAGTATTCCGACGCCCGCCGGGTCGCACAAGTGATCTCGGGCCATTCCCCGTCGCGTTCGCCCCCGGGGCCGTCGCCGCAGGCCGACGCCCTCGCCCCGGCGCCGTCGCGCCTCACCCCCGTGCCGTCGAGCAGGTGGGAGCCACCCATGCCGGACCGTGAACCACCGCACCCCGTCGAACCGTTGACCCCCCGAACGCCGCAGCCCGCCGCGGGCCCGGGCCCCGAAGCGCCGGACCCCGCAGGCCCGGACCCCGCCCCGAACGCCGCAGGCACAGCCCTTGCAGCACCACCGGACGCCGACAGGCCGCACCCCGTGCTGGTCGCGCTGCTCGTCGAGGCGGCCGGCGCGCCGCCCGGCTGGGCCGAGCGGCTGACCCCGCACGCCCGGCTGGACGGCGACCTGCTGCTCGACGAGTGCGAACTCGCCGCGCTCGCCGCCGCGCTGCGCGACCGTTTCGGGCCCGCCGCCGACCTGGCCGGGCTGCGGGCTCGCCTCGACCTGCCCGGGCTGGAGGCCCTGACCGTCGCCGACCTGCAGGAACTGCTCCCCGAGGAGGGCCCCCGATGACCCGTTTCCTGCTGGTGATGCCCCCGCTCACCGGGCACGTCAACCCGGCGGCCGGCATCGCCGCCGAGCTGACCGCCCGCGGCCACCAGGTCGCCTGGACGGGCACCGAGTCCGTGCTGCGGCCGCTGCTGGGCCCCGACGCCGTGGTGCTCGGCACCGGAACGCGGGCCTTCCGGGCGCAGGGCGGCCACGGGCTGGCCGCGCTGCGCTCGCTCTGGGAGGGCTTCATCGTCCCGTACGCGCGGTTCACCGCGAAGCCGCTGGACAGCGTGGTGCGGGAGTTCCGGCCGGACGTGCTGCTGGTCGACCAGCACACCCCGGCGGGCGCCCTGGTCGCCCACCGGCACGGCCTGCCGTGGGCGAGCTTCGCCCCGGGCGCGATGGAACTGGGCCGTCCGTACCGGGCGTTGCCGCAGGTGGAGGCATGGATGACGGGGTTGCTCCGCGGACTGTGGGAGCGCGCCCGGCTGCCCGCGGAGGAGTACCTGGACCCGCGCTTCTCCCCCGCCCTGGTGCTGGCGACCACGGGCCCCGCGCTCACCGGCGACCCGGCCCCGCCACCGGAGCACGCCCTGGTCGGGCCGGTGTTGCCGGCACGCCCGGCCGACCCGGACTTCCCGTGGGGGCGGCTTCTGCCGGGCCGGCGGCGGGTACTGGTCACCATGGGCACGCTGGCGGGCGAACTGGGTGCGGACTTCCACGCCCGGGCCGCGCGGGCGCTGGCGCTGTGCGGGCCGGACGTCCAGCCGGTGATCGCGGCTCCGCGCGACCTGCTGCCCTCGTTGCCCGCGCTGCCGGCCGGGGCGGTCCTGGTGGACCGGGCGCCGGTGCTGGAGCTGATGGGCCGCGGGGAGCTGGACGCCGTGCTCTGCCACGGCGGGATGAACACCGTGGGCGAGGCCCTGGCGCACGGCCTGCCGCTGGTCACCGCGCCGATCCGGCACGACCAGCCCTTCGTCGCGGCGCAGGTGGTGGCGGCCGGGGCCGGTCTGCGGGTGCCCTTCGCCCGGGTCGGGCCGGAGCGGCTGGCCGTGGCCCTGCGGGAGGCGCTGGAGGCCCCCGGCCTGCGGGAGAACGCCGGACGGGCCGGCCGGGCCCTGCTGGCCGGGGGCGGTGCGGTGGCGGCGGCGGACCGCCTGGAGGCGCTGGCGCCCTGAGCCGTCCCGGCACCACACACCCCCCGGTTCCAGGGCTTGAGCCCGCGTCAGGTGGGCACGGGCCGGGGCGCCCTAGCAGACCGGGTGATCACACGTCCATTGGTCTAGGCCATTGTTTCCAGGCCGGGGTTCACCCTAGGGTGGCGCGCAGCACCGCCATCGCAGGTGCCGAGCACCGCCTTCCCAGGTGCCGTGGCAGAGCCCATCCCCGCACGGGAGTTCCGGTTGATCGAGACCACGGGACTGCGCAAGTCCTACCGCAAGAAGACCTCCCGCAAGAGCGCGGAGGACCCCACCGTCGACGCCGTCCGCGGCATCGACCTGTCCGTCGCCGCAGGCGAGATCTACGGCTTCCTCGGGCCCAACGGCGCCGGGAAGACCACCACCCTGCGCATGCTGGCCACCCTGATCCGCCCCGACGGCGGCCGGGCCACCATCGCCGGGGCGGACCTGTTCACCGACCCGGCCGGTGTCCGCCGCCGGATCGGCTACGTCGCCCAGGGCGGCGGCACCACCGACGGCGTCAGCGCGCGCGAGGAACTCGTGCTCCAGGCCCGGATGTACGGCGCCCCCAAGGCGCGGGCCGTCCGGGCCGCCGAGGACGCGCTCAAGGCCTTCGACCTGGGCGAGTTCGGCGACCGGCCGTGCGCCACCTACTCCGGCGGCCAGCGCCGGCGGGTGGACATCGCGCTCGGCGTCATCCACGAGCCGCGGGTGCTGTTCCTGGACGAGCCCACCGTCGGGCTCGACCCGGCCAGCCGGGCGTACGTCTGGGAGGAGATCCGCCGGCTGCGCACCGAGGGCATGACGGTCGTGGTCACCACCCACTACCTCGACGAGGCCGACGCGCTCTGCGACCGGGTGGCGATCGTCGACCACGGCCGGGTGGTCGCCGAGGGCACGCCCGAGGCGCTCAAGCGCGAGATCTCCGGCGACGTCGTGCTGGTCGGGCTGGAGCCCGCCGAAGGCGCCGCCGAACGCGCCGCCCGGGTGCTGCGCCCGCAGCCCTACCTGCACCGCCTGGAGGTCGAGGGCGAGGACGGACTGCGGCTCTACCTGGACGACGGCGCCGCCGCCATCCCGCAGCTGCTGCGCGCCCTGGACGGGGCCGGTGTGACGCCCGGCACCGTGCAGCTCCAGCGGCCCAGCCTGGACGACGTGTTCCTGGCCCGCACCGGCCGATCGCTCCAGCAGTCCTGACCCGCCCACCCCTGGGGAGACCATGAAGCTCGCCCGCGACACCTGGCTGGTCTTCCAGCGCCAGCTGCTGCTGATGATCCGCACCCCGGTCTGGATCGCCGTCGGCATCATCCAGCCCGTGTTCTACCTGCTGCTGTTCGCCCCGCTGTTGAAGAAGGTGCTCGCCCCGGACGGCGCGAGCAGCTATGCCGACGCCTACCAGGTCTACGTGCCGGGCCTGTTGGCGGTGCTCTGCATCTTCGGCGGGCTGTTCACCGGCTTCAGCCTGCTCGGCGAGCTGAAGGCCGGCATCATCGAGCGGTCCAGGGTGACCCCGGTGAGCCGGCTCGCGCTGCTGCTCGGCCGGGCGATGCGGGAGATGGTGGCGCTGCTGGTGCAGGCCGTCCTGATCACCCTGATCGCGCTGCCGTTCGGGCTCCGGGTCAGCCCGCTGAACCTGTTGCTCGCCTATCTGCTGCTCGGGCTGCTGGCGCTGATGACCTCGGCGATCTCCTACGGGATCGCGCTGATGGTGCCGACGGACGCGGCGATGGCGCCGGTGGTGAACACCATCGCGCAGCCGATCGCGCTGCTGTCGGGGGTGCTGCTGCCGCTCACCCTGGCGCCGGAGTGGCTGCAGCAGACGGCCAGGTGGAACCCCTTCTACTGGGCGGTGGAGGGCATGCGCGCACTGTTCTCCGGGCACGTCGGGGACAGTTCGGTCTGGCAGGGCCTGCTGGTCGTCGCGGTGATGACCGTGCTGTCGGTGTACTGGTCGGCCCGGCTGTTCTCGACCCGGGTGCGCTGAGCGCCAGGCACTGCGCGGAACCCCGGCACAGCGGGGAAGCCCCCGGCACGACGGGGAAGAGGGGTGATGGGGAGGGGCCCGGCTCGCGAGCCGGGCCCCTCCCCTTCACCCCTTCGGCCCGTACGGTCCTCAGCCGGTGGCGGACCCGATGAACGCGGCCAGCTTGGCCACGCCGTCGATGATCTGCGCCTGCGTCAGCGAGCTGATCGACAGCCGCAGCCGCCGTTCCCCGCCCCCCGCCGGGTAGAACGGCGCCATCGGCGTCCAGAGCACCCCGTACGCGCGGGCGCAGTGCTCCATCGCCGCGTCGTCGGCGGTGAAGGGCACCGTCAGCACGGCGAAGAAGCCGCCCTCGGGTCGGTTCCAGGAGACCCCGAGCCGGCGCCGCTCGGAGGCCGGGAAGTGCCGGTCCAGCTCCCGTAGCAGGGTGTCCATGCCGGCCGCGTAGTGGGCCGTGGCGGGGGCGTTGGCGGCGCGCAGCCGGCAGTCGTGGCGCAGCAGCATGCCGGCCACGACGGCCTGGCTGAGCGCGGGCGTGTTGACCGTCGTCATGCTCTTGAGCTTGGCCAGCTCGTCGGCGAGCAGGGTGCGGCGCCCGCCGGGCCCCGCCACCTCCTGGTCCGCGACCACGTAGCCGAGCCGGGCGCCGGGGAAGCAGGTCTTGGCGAAGGAGCCGAGGTAGACGACCTGGCGGCGGCGGTCGAGCGCCTTGAGGGTCGGCCGCTCCCCCGGGTCGCGGGCGAAGAAGCCGTACGGGTTGTCCTCGACGACCAGCAGGCCCTCCGCCGCGGCGGCGTCCAGCAGGGCGGTGCGGGCGGCCACCGGCATGCTGGTGCCGGAGGGGTTGGCGAAGTCCGGGACGACGTAGAGGGCGCGCGGACGCCGGCCGTCGGCCCGCACGGCCTTCGCGGCGGCCCGGACGGCCTGCGGGTCGGGCCCGCCGCCCGGGCCCTCGGGCACCGGCAGGGTGGTCAGGTCGAGCAGCCGGGCGGCGCCGGTGACGCCGACGTAGCAGGGCGAGCTGACCAGCAGGACGTCGTCCGGGGTGGCGCACAGGGCGCGCAGCACGAGCAGCATGCCCTCCTGGGCGCCGACGGTGAGCACCAGGGCCTCGGGGTCGACGCTCAGGCCCTCGTCGTGGGCGAGGGTGCGGGCGACCAGGTCGTTGACGACGCCCTTGGTGGGCCCGTACTGGAAGAGCCGGGTGCGCACGGCGTCCCGGTCCAGGCCGCGTTCGGCGAGGTGGGCCAGGTAGGCGTCCAGGTGGGCGGTGACGTCCTCGGGTTCGAAGAAGCCCTCGTAGGGGCGGCCGGGGGCGAAGGAGACGGCGTCGGGGTAGCGCGTGGTGACCTCGTTGAGGAAGGTCATCGCGTCCAGCAGCGGGTCGGCGAGCGAGGCGTGCAGTTCGCCGAGCGGCAGCGGGACGGGCCGGTCGGCGGCGCTCACCGCAGGGCCTCGCGCAGCCGGCCGGCGGCGTAGTGCTGGGCGTCGGCGGCGGCGTCCAGGGTGCCGGTCATGGCGAAGAAGCCGTGCGGCATGCCCGCGTAGCGGCGCTCGTCCACCGGGACGCCGGCCGCGCGCAGCGCCCGGGCGTACTGCTCGCCCTCGTCGCGCAGCGGGTCGTACTCGGCGGTGATGACGGTCGCGGGCGGCAGCCCGGCCAGGTCGGGGGCGCGCAGCGGGGAGGCGTGCGGGTGGGCGCCGTCGGCCGGGTCGGCCAGGTAGTGGCCCCAGTACCAGGCGACCGAGCGGCGGTTGAAGAGCAGCGGGTCGTCGTGCTCGGCCAGCGACGGGGTGTCGGCGGCGTGGTCGGTGTTGGGGTAGACGAGCAGCTGGTGGCGCAGGGCCGGGCCGCCCTCGTCGCGGGCGAGGAGGGTGACGGCCGCGGTGAGGTTGCCTCCGGCGCTGTCTCCGCCGACGGCGAGCCGGTCGGGGTCGACGCCGAGCCGCCCGGCGTTCCCGGCGAGCCAGGCCAGCGCGGCGCGGCAGTCGTGGACGGCGGCGGGGAAGGGGTGCTCGGGGGCCAGCCGGTAGCCGACGGAGGCGGTGACGCAGCCGACCTCGGCGGTCAGCCGGCGGCAGATCGCGTCGCTGGTGTCGGGCGAGCCGAGCGTCCAGCCGCCGCCGAACAGGTAGAGCAGGGCGGGCAGCGGCCGGCCGGGCGGTTCGGGGCGGTAGAGCCGCAGGGCGAGCTCGCCGCCGGGGCCGGGGATGCGGTGCTCCTCCACGGCGGCGACCGGTTCGGGGGTGCCGGCGGCGGCGCGGATGTCGGCGAGGTCGGCGGCGCGGGCCTCGGCAAGGGTGAGGGTGTAGAGCGGCGGTGCGCCGCTGCTCGCGCGCCGGGCGCGCAGGGCCTCGGCCTGGGGGTGCAGGGGCATGGGGGTGGGTCCCGTTCGGTGCGGAGTCGGTACGGGTTCGGGGCGCCGCCGGGGCCGCCGGCGGGCGGCGTCGCCGCGGACGGCCTGCCGGCGACGTCGGGCCGCCGCTCGGCCGGCGGCCAGCGGTCGGCTTCCAGCGGTCAGCGGGAGGCGGCCGGCGATCAGCGGCTGCCGGTCAGCGGTCGGCCTCGACGTAGACGGTCTCGTCGGTGCGGAACGCGGTGTCGAGGTCGGCGACGTCGGGCCGCACGCCCTGGCGGTAGGCGCAGGGGCGGATCCGTCCGGCCTCGAAGCCGGCCAGGGTGAGGACGTGGCGCAGCTCGTCGAGGTCGTAGATCCACTGGTGCCCGTAGTGGCGGAAGATCTGGTTGACCAGGAAGGCCGGGCGGGCGGGCATCGGCGGGCCGAAGCCGAGGGTGGTGAGGCGGCGGCGGTGTTTGGCGAGGAAGCCGTCACCGGTGGCGTAGCCGACCAGGTAGCGGGCCAGGTCGGGGGTGGTGAGGCGGAGCACCCCGCCGGGGCGCAGCACGCGGTGGACCTCCCGCAGCCAGCCGACGGCGACGGGCATGGTGACGTGCTCGATGAGGTGCTCGGCGTACACCCAGTCGACGCTGGCGTCGGCGAGGGGCAGCGGGCGGCCGATGTCGAGCTGGGTGAACCAGCGGTCGCCGTCGACCCGGTAGAGGGTGCCGGGTTCGGTGGCCGCCGAGGGGCTGCGCAGGGTGGCGAGGTCGGTGCCCAGGCCCTCCGGGTGGTCGGTCCGGAAGGCGGCGAACTCGATCCCGGTGATGCCGAGTTCACGCAGTCCGGCGTGGTCGCGGGGCAGCCCGCCGGGGTGCGCCGCGAGCTTGTCGCAGGTGGCGACCTGCGCGCTGAAGGCGTCCAGGCGGGTGGCGAGGTCGTCGGGGTCGTCCCAGTCCCAGCCGGGGAAGGGGTCGGGTCGGGCGGTGGTCGGGCGCGGTTCGGTCATGGCTCTCTTCCTTTGACGACGTGGTGCGGGCGGTGCGCGGTTCAGCCGACCGGACAGGGCCAGGGGGCGAGGACGGTGCGGTCCAGGTCGGCGAGCCGGGGGCGCCCCAACAGGGCCATGGTGTGCTCGAGTTCCTCGCGCAGCAGGTCGAGGACGTGGTGCACGCCTGCTTCGCCTCCGGTGGCCAGGCCCCAGAACACCGGCCGGCCGACCAGGACGGCGCGGGCGCCGAGGGCGAGGGCGAGGGCGACGTCGGTGCCGGTGCGCACGCCGCCGTCGAGCAGCACCGGCAGGTCGGCCGGCACCGCGTCGACGACCTCGGGCAGTGCGGCCAGGGCGGGCAGGGCGCCGTCGAGTTGTCGGCCGCCGTGGTTGGAGACCAGGACGGCGTCGACGCCGTGTTCGGCGGCGAGCCGGGCGTCCTCGGCGGTCAGCACGCCCTTCAGGACCAGTGGCAGCCGGGTGCGCTCGCGCAGCCAGGCCAGGTCGGCCCAGGTCAGGGTGGGGTCGAACTGCTGGCGGGCGTGCTCGGCGATGCCCGAACTGCCGCCACTCGCACGGTGGCTGGCGGACATCAGGGCCGGGTCCAGGTTGACGGCGCGCACGCCCGGCGGGATGGCGAAGCCGTTGCGCAGGTCGCGCAGCCGGCGGCCGATCCGGGGGGCGTCGACGGTGAGGACGAGCGCCCGGTAGCCGGCCGCCTCGGCGCGTTCGACCAGGGCGGCGAGCGCGGCGCGTTCACGCAGCCAGTACAGCTGGAGCCAGAGCGGACCGGTGGCGGCGGCGGCGATCTCCTCCAGCGTGCGGCTGGCGAACATCGCGGCGACCAGCAGGGCGCCGGCGCGGCCGGCGGCGCGGGCGGTGGCCGTCTCTCCCGCGGGATCGACCAGCCGGTGGTAGGCCATCGGGGCGATCCCGACCGGGAGGGCGAGCGGGGTGCCGAGCAGGGTCAGCGCGGGCGAGCAGGACGAGACGTCGACCATCGTGCGCGGGCGCAGCGCATAGCGTGC
This sequence comes from Kitasatospora sp. NPDC051705, assembly GCF_044453265.1. NCBI lineage: Bacteria > Bacillati > Actinomycetota > Actinomycetes > Kitasatosporales > Streptomycetaceae > Kitasatospora > Kitasatospora sp. NPDC051705. The sequence goes on from NZ_JBITCO010000001.1 coordinate 412,099, forward strand.
GAACATTTCCCGGTTCGCCGCCAGGGTGCGTTCCGCTCCGCTGCCGCCTTCGATGAAGTCCCAGATTTCCGGGGGAAGGTGCGTGCGCGCGGCGCGCTCGATCCCGGCCAGCGTGAGTTCTCCCACGGGCATCCTCGATTCCCGGACGGCCACGCGCGGGCCGGTCCCGGTCGGCAGCGTAGGAGCAACCGGCACATTGGTATAGACCTTGATTTGACCAATCGTCTGTGCAATGGTCTGGCAACGGAATTGACCGTTTTGGTTGTGAACGGCGTTCATGTCAAATCCCCTCACTTGCGTGGAGTGGTGTTGACCCGCTTTTCCCCCTCCTCACTTCCGCCCTCCGAACCGCCGCACGCCGACGCCCCGGACTCCTGGGTCGACCGGCTGCTGCTGGCCGGCCCCGGGGGCGAGGAGTGCCTGCACCTCGGAGCACCGATCGACCGGGACGCCCTGCGCGCCCTGGTCGACGACCAGGCCGAGCGGCTCGCCGCGGCCGGGCTCGAACCGGGCGGCACCGCCGCACTGCGGCTGCCGCCCTCGGTGGCGTTCGTCGCCGCGCTGCTGGCATGCTGGCGGCTCGGCGCCCAAGTCGCCCTGCTCGATCACCGGTTGACCGACCACGAGGTCGACTCGGCGGTGGCGCGGCTGGCCCCGCAGGTGCTGCTAGGCTCCGCTCACCGGCCCGCGGCGGCGCTGCGCGGCTTCTCCGAGGTGGAGCCGGTGGCCGTCCGCCTGCCGGACGGGCTCCCGGCCCGCAGCGGGCACGCGCTGATCCAGCTGAGCTCCGGATCCACCGGACCGGCCAAGGTCATCGCCCGCACCGCCAGCGACCTGCTCCGCGAACTCGACTGCTACCGCAGGCTGGAGGAGTTCCCCGGCGAAGGCGAACGGGTCGTCCTGCTGTCCTCGGTGGTGCACGTGCTCGGCCTGGTCGGCGGACTGCTCAACGGTCTGCACGCCCGCGCCGCGGTCACCGTGCCGGAACGGATGACGGCGGCGGGCATCCTCGCGGCCGTCGCCGTCGGCGACCGGCCGACCACCCTCGTCGGAGTGCCCTTCCACGCCGAGCTGCTGGCCGGCGCGGCCGCTCCGCCGAGGCTGCCGCAGCTGCGCCGGATGATCGTGGCGGGCGAGCTGGTCCGACCGGGCCTGCCCGCGCTGTTCACCGGCCGCTACGGCGTCCCGCTCGGCACCATGTACGGGATGACCGAAACCGGGGTCATCGCCACCGACCTGTCCGGCACGCTCCACCCCGCCAAGCAGCCCGTCCACGGGATGCGGCTGCGGATGGTCGCGGGCGAGCTGCAGATCGGCGCGCCGGCCTCGCCGTACCCGGGGCTGGACGACCCGACCCGCTGGTCGGAGGGCTGGCTGCACACCCGGGACGCGGCCGAGCTGGACCGGGCCACCGGCCGGGTCACCGTGCTCGGCCGGCTGGACTCCCAGGTCTCGATCGGCGGGCTCAAGGTCGACCTCACCGAGGTCGAGCAGACCCTCACCGCACTGCCGGAGGTCCGCGAGGCCGTGGTGGTCTTCGAGGACGGCGCGATCGAGGCCTACCTCGCCACCGAACCCGACGCCGACCTCGCCCTCGTCCAGGACGGGCTGGCCCGCCGGCTCGCCGCCTACAAGCGGCCGCGGCGGATCGCCCTGCTGGCGCAACTGCCCCGCACCGCCACCGGAAAGCTGCTGCGCGACCCGGCCGCGCTGCGCACCACCGCCACGGCCGCGGCCACCGCCGCGCGCTGAACCGCCCCGGCGCGCGCACCGCGCCGACGCTGCACCACCCCGACGTTGCACGAAAACCCGACGCCGCACACCGCACACCGCACACCGCACACCGCACACCGCACACCGCACACCGCACCGACGCTGCACCACCCCGACAAGGAGCCACACCATGCAGGACCGCATCCGCGAGTTCGTCCTCGCCTCCCTGACCGAGATGCAGTACGACGTCACCGACGTCACCGGGGACACCGACCTCGGGCCGGCCGGGCTGGACCTCGAGTCGCTCGCGCTGGCCGAACTGTCGGTGCAGGTCGAGGACGAGTTCGGGATCAAGTTCGACCTGGACGAGATGGAGACCACCGCGCTGATGACGCTCGACGAGTTCACCGCCGACGTCGTCAAGCGGATCGCCGCCACCGCCGCCACCACCGGCAGCGCGGCGTGAGCGACTCCGGCCTCCCCGACCGGGCCGAGGTCCGCACGATGCTGGCGGCGTTCGGGCAGCGCGCCGCCGACGACGTGCCGGAGGATCTCGGGTCCCTCGAACTCACTTGGCTGATAGCCGAGTTCGAGCAGCGCTACGGCATCCAACTGGACCTCGACGACGACCGCTTCGGCGCCGTCCGGACGGTCGACGAGGCCACCGACCTGCTGCGCGCGGCCGTCCTGGCCGAACGCTCGGCCGCACGGCCATGACCGGTACCCCGCCCGCCGGCACCCGGCCGGTGGTCACCGGGCTCGGGGTGCTCAGCGCCGCCGGGCGCGGACCCGACCCGCTGACCGAGGCCGCCGTCCACGGCAAGGCCGCGTTCGGCCCGGTCACCCGCTTCGACGTGAGCGCCCGCCGCACCACCCGGGCGGCCCTGCTGCCACCGGGCGTCCCGCTCGCGCACACCTTCCCGCTGGCCCGGGCCGTCCTCGACGCCATCGGCCAGGCCTGCCGGCAGGCCGGGCTGACCGGTGACGACGGCGGGCGGATGCCCGTCCTGCTCGCCCTGCACAGCGACGAACGGACCCGCAGGACCGCCGACGCGGTGGCGGCCGGCGTCAGCGCCGTCTGGGGCACCCGGGGCGTCACCCGGGTGTACACCGGCGCCTGCGTGGCGGCCTCCACCGCCGTCGCGGACGCCGCCGCACTGGTCGCCGCAGGACGGCACGAACGGGTCCTGGTCGCGGCCGGGCACCTGGTCGAACCCGGTGTGTTCGCCGTCTTCGACGCCGGGCGGGCACTGGCCCGCGACGGCGAACTGCGACCGTTCAGCACCGGTCGCAGCGGCACCCTGCTCGCCGACGCGACAGCCGCCGTGGTGGTCGAGGCCGCTCCGGCCGCCGAACGGCGCGGCGCCCCCGCGCTCGCCCGGCTGGCCGGCTGGGGGCGGGCCGGTGACGCCCACCACGTCTGCCGCCCCGAGCCCGCGGGCGACGGAGCCGTCCGGGCGATCGAGGCCGCGCTCACCCGCGGCGGCGTCGCCCCGGAGGAGGTCGGCTACGTCAACGCCAACGGGACCGGCTCCACCCTCGCCGACCAGGCCGAGGCGAGCGCGCTGCGCCGGGTGTTCGGCCGCCACACCGCCGAACTGCCGGTCAGCTCCAGCAAGTCCGTGCACGGGCACGCCCTCGAGGCTTCCGCCCTGCTCGAACTCGTCGTCACCATCGGCGCGTTGGGCCGCGGCCTGCTGCCGGTCAACGCCGGCTGGCTGGGCCCCGACCCGGACGTCGGCCTCGACCTCGTCCTGGACGGCCCGCGCGCCGCCGGCCCCCGCTACGCGCTCAGTCTCAACTCCGCCTTCGGCGGCGCCAACACCGCCCTGCTGGTGGCCGCCGCGTGAACCGCACGAGCCGAACGCGCCGCCCGTACCCGCCCCCCTCCCCGGCACCGGCACCGACACCGACACCATGATCACCGACCGCACCCCAGCCCCGGCCGCCCGCGCGCTGCGCGTCCTCGCCGAGGCCCGCCGACCCGGCCCCGGTCTGACCGGCCCGCCGCCGCCCCTGCCCGGCTTCGCCGGATCCGGCCTCGGCCCGCTCGTCGCCGACACGGCCGACCGCTGTCTGCAGGCGCACCACGGACCACCGCCCGCCCCCGGGCGGACCGCCCTGCTGCTGGCGAGCGCCGGCGGCGACCGCGCCACCGCGCGGGCCATCGACCGCACGGCCGAACCCGGGCGACGACCGGCCCCGCTGCTGTTCTTCCAGTCCAACCCCAACGCCGTGCTCGGGCACATCGCCGCCCGCTGGGGCCTGACCGGCCCCGTCCTGGCGATCAGCCCCGCCGAGGCCGCCCCCGGAACCGTACCCGCGGACGCCCTCGACCTCGCCGCGCTGCTCCTCGCGGACGGCGACGCCGACCTGGTCCTGGTCGTCGCCGCCGAGCAGACCGACGACGGCGACCACGCGGTGGCCGTCCTGGTCACCGGCTGAACCGCCGGGCCACCACCGGCGGTAGCCCCCGGGGGTAGCCGGCGACGAGGCCGGCACCCGCGCGGGCCGCACCCGGCCGGACCGGCTCCGCCGCACCGGAGGCCCACGGCCCGCGGCCGACCGCCGCCCCGGCCGGTCCCCGCGGGCCGCCCGCCGAAGCCGCCGCCCAGCCGCCACCCGCCGAAGCCCCCCGCCGCCCGAGCGGCCGCACCGCCCCGACACCCGATCAGCCGCCCGGGCCGCCCCCGGCCCCGGCCCCGAGGGAGGGATCCACCCCCGTGACCATCCGCAGTCTCCGCACCCTGCTGGCGGACGACCCCGACGTCGGCGCCGGCAACGTCCTGACCACCCGGCTCGCCCTCGGCCTCGGCCTCGACGAGCCGCTGCTGACCTTCGACACCGCGGTGGACGGCCACCCGGCCTGGCAGCCCTTCACGCTGCGCGAGCTCGACCGCGCCGTCCGGGCCCGCGCCGCCGCCCTGCACGGCCTCGGCATCACCCGCCGCGACCCGGTCGTCGTCTACGCGGGCGACGCCGCCGACCACGTGCTCGCCTTCCTCGCCCTGGCCCGGCTCGGCGCCGTCCCCGCGCTGCTCAACCCCAACCTCGACGGCGAGCGGGCCGCCCGCTACATCGCCCGAATCGGCGCGGTCGGCGTGCTCGCCGACCCCGCACACCTGGCCGCCCTCGCCGACCACGACCCCGGCGCGCCGCTGCTCCCCGAGATCGGCACGCTCGGCGCCGCCGACCCGGACGACGCCCCGGCGCCCTACCGGCACTGGTCCGGCGACCCGGTCGCGATCACCCACTCCTCCGGCACCACCGGCATGCCGAAGGCCGTCGTCCACTCGCACGCGAGCCTGTACGCAGCGATCCGCCACCGGCTGCGGCTGCCCCGCCCGCAGGGGCAGGAGCGGATGCTGAGCGCACTGCCCGCGCCGCACGCCGCCACCCTGATCGCGCTCAACCTCGCGCTCAGCTCGCACACCCGGCTCGCCGTGCTGTCCGGGCAGTCCGGCGCCGGGGTGCTGGACGCCGTCGAGCAGTGGCGGCCCACCGGCGTCGTCGGCTTCGCCGCCACCTGGGCCGACCTCGCCCACCACGACCTCGCCGCCCGCGACCTCTCCTCCGTCGCCCTCTGGTGGAACACCGGCGACTGCGCGCACGAGGTGCACATCCGCCGCCTGATCGCCACCGGCAGCCGGGAGTCCGTCACCCGCGCCGGCCGCACCCGCACACCCGGATCGCTGTTCGTGGACGGGCTCGGCTCCACCGAGATGGGCCACTCGCACTTCTTCATCACCCACGGCCCCGGCACCGAGCGCTACGGTCGCTGCGTGGGCCGCCCGCACGCCTTCGTCGACTGCGAGGTGGTCGGCCCGGACGGCGAACCGCTCGGCCCCGGCGAGGTCGGCGAACTCGCCACCGCCTCACCGACCCTGGCCCTCGGCTACTGGAACGACTCGGCGACCACCTTCCGCACCAGGATCCGCGGCCGCTTCCTCACCGGCGACCTGATGTACCGGGACGAGGAGGGCTACTACTACCACGTCGACCGGGCCGTCGACTCGGTCGAACTCGGCGACGGCAGGCGCCTGTTCACCGCCATGTCGGAGGAGCGGGTGCTGGCCGCCTGCCCCGACGCGGCGGACTGCACGGTGGTGGCCGTCCGCGACGGCGAACGGGTCGTCACCGACGTGCTGCTGATCCTGGCCGAGGGCGCCGACCGGGACGCCGACCGCACCGAGGCGGTCGTCGCAGCCCTCGACGAGGCCGCCGCCGCCACCGTCCGCCAGGTGCTGGTGGTCTCCGGGAGCGACATCCCGCTCGGCCCGACCGGCAAGGTCCGCAAGGTGCTGCTGCGCGAGCGCTACCTCGCCGCGGTGCAGGCATGAGCGCCCGCCCGGGAGCCGTCGTCACCGGCATCGGCCTGGTCTCACCGCTCGGCCGCAAGCCCACCGAGGTGTTCGAGGCGCTGACGGCCGGCCGCTCCGGCCTGCGCGCCGTCCCCGAGGGCCACCCCGCCCACGGCTGGCTGCCCGCCGCCGGGATCGCCCCCGCCGTGGACGGCCGGGAGGTGCTGCCGCCGACCGAGACCCGCTGCGTGGACCGCTTCGTCCTGCTCGCCCTGGCCGCCGCCGACGACGCGCTCGCCGACGCCGGCCTGGTGGTCGGCGAGGGCGTCGACCCGCACCGCACCGCCGTGGTACTGGCCACCGGCGGCGGCGGGCTGGAGACCTTCGAGCAGCAGTCGCACCGCCGCCTGGAGCGCGGCCGCCCCGGCGTCAGCCCGTACCTGCTGCCGGGCATGCTCTCCAACATGGCCACCGCCCGGATCGCCATCAAGCACGGCATCCGCGGCTACAGTTCGGCCGTGGTGACGGCCTGTGCGGCCGGCGCCCAGGCCGTCGCCGAAGGGCTGCGGCTGATCCGCTCCGGCGACGCGGACGTCGTGGTCTGCGGCGGCACCGAGTCCTCGCTGCACCCGACCATCGCCGCCGCCTTCACCAACGCCCGGGCGCTCGCCCAGGGCTGGGAGCAGCCCGAGCAGGCCAGCCGCCCGTTCGACGCCCGGCGCAACGGCTTCGTGCTCGGCGAGGGCAGCGCCGTCCTCGTCCTGGAACGCGCCGCGCACGCCGACGCCCGCGGCGCCGCCGGGTACGCCGACGTCATCGGCTGGGGCGCCTCCACCGACGCCCACCACCCCACCATGCCCCGGCCGGACGGCGCCGGCGCCGCCGACGCGATGCGCGCCGCGCTCGCGAACGCCGGCCTGGCCCCGGGCGACATCGACTACGTGAACGCCCACGGCACCGGCACCAAGCTCGGAGACGTGGCCGAGACCGCCGCGCTGCACGCCGTCTTCGCCGGCCGGCCGCCCGCGGTCAGCTCCACCAAGGGCTCCACCGGCCACCTCCTGGGCGCCGCGGGCGCCCTGGAGGCGGCGGTGACCGCCCTGGCGGTGGCGAGGGGGACGCTGCCGCCGACGCTCAACCTGCACGACCCCGACCCGGCCTGCGACCTGGACCACGTCCGGGGCGCGGCCAGGACCGCACCGGTGCGCGCCGCGCTGAGCAACGCCTTCGCCTTCGGGGGCCACAACCTCAGCCTGATCCTCGGCCCGGCGTCCACCCGGGCCGCCCGCTAGGGCTTGTCCGGCGGACCGGACCGGCGTCCACCAGGACCGCCCGCCGGGGCCCGTCCGACCAGCCCGAGCCCGCCCTTCCCATCCCTCCGGGGGGAGATCCCGTTGTCCATCCAGACCATCACCCACGTCGAGTACCACTGCTCCGACGCCGACAAGACCGCCGCCGGCCTCTGCGCCGACTTCGACTTCACCGCCGACCCGCCGGTGACCGCGCCGGACGGCACCCGCACCGTCCGGCTGCACCAGGGCTCGATCCGCGTGCACCTGGCCTCCGCCGCCGACCCGGGCCACCCGGTGGCCGAGTTCGTCGCCCGGCACGGGGACGGCGTCGCCGTCCTCGCCCTGTCCTGCACCGACCCGCAGGCCGCGCTCGAGCGCGCCGAGCGGCACGGCGCCCGCGTGCTGGACCGGGCCGGCGGGCTGATCGCCGGTTTCGGCGACACCGCCCTGCGCCTCGTCCCGGAGCGCCAGGCCGACGCCGGGGAGGCCCCGGGCCTGCTGGACGCCCTCGACCACGTCGCGATCTGCGTCCCGGCGGGCGAACTCGCCGACGCCGTACGGTTCTGCGAGGCCGCGCTCGGCTTCCACCGGATCTTCGGCGAGTACATCGAGGTCGGCGAGCAGGCCATGGACTCCAGCGTGGTGCAGAGCGCCTCCGGCGAGGTCACCTTCACCCTGATCGAGCCGGACACCAGCCGCCGGCCCGGCCAGATCGACGAGTTCCTGTCCTCCCACGACGGCGCCGGCGTGCAGCACCTCGCCTTCCGCACCCGCGACATCGCCACCGCCGTGCGCACCGCCCGGGCCCGCGGCGTGGAGTTCCTGAGCACCCCGGGCGCCTACTTCGACGCCCTCGCCGAGCGGTTCGGCACCACCGCCATCCCGGTGGAGACCCTGCGCGACCTGCACGTGCTGGTCGACCAGGACCACGGCGGCCAGCTGTTCCAGATCTTCGTCCGCTCCACCCACCCGCGGCGGACGTACTTCCTGGAGCTGATCGAGCGTCAGGGCGCCGGCACCTTCGGCACCGCGAACATCAAGGCCCTCTACGAGGCCGTCGAACGGCAGAGCTCCGCCGCCTCCGTCTGACCGCCGGATCCCGAAGAAGGAGGCACCACCCGTGACCACCGTCACCGAGTTCCACCTCACCGACGCCGAACGCGACCTGCTGCCCACGCCCGAGGAGGTCGCCCACTACCGCGAGCACGGCTGGTACCTGTCCCGCCGGCTGTTCTCCGACGAGGAGCTGGACACCCTCCAGGCCGCCACCGAGCTGTACTACGCCGGCGCACGCGACCGCGAACTGCCCGTCCGCCCGCCCAGACTGGCCTCCTGGGAGCCCTCGCACGGCCCCGTCCAGCGGCACAACGACTACGTGCACTACGAGAGCGACGCCATCGGCGCGATCCTGCGCAAGCCCCTGGTCGGCGCGGTGGCCGCGCTGCTCGCCGGGGCCGAGGAGATCCGGATCTTCCAGGCGACCCTGATCTACAAGCCCCCGGTGCCCGGGGAGCCGAGCAACCGGGTGCCCTGGCACTTCGACAAGCACTACTGGCAGACCTCGACCTCCGAGGAGATGCTCACCGCCTTCATCCCGTTCCACGACTGCGGGGAGGAGAACGGCACCATCACCATGGTCGACGGCAGCCACCGCTGGCGGGAGCTGGACTCCGGCGAGGACTCCACCCGGCACTTCGCCGACCGCGACCGCGGCGAGCTGGACGGCATCCTGGCCGCCAACGCCGCCCACAACGGGCAGCAGGTGCGCACCGTCCCGATGGAGATCCCGCGCGGCCACATGTCCTTCCACCACTGCCGCACCTACCACGGCAGCGGCCCCAACCTGGCCGCGTTCCCGCGCCGGGCCGTCTCGCTGCACCTGCAGGACGGCGCCAACGCGTACCGCCGGCACGCCAGGGCCGACGGCGAGCCTGTGGTGTACAACCACGACGTGCTGGTGCGCCGCACCGCGGACGGCCGGCCCGACTACGCCGACCCGCGGTTCTGCCCGACGGTCTGGCGGGGCACCCGGTGACGGCCTCCCCCGGTCCCGCCGCCGGGGCGGCCGGACCCGGCGGGACGGCGCCGCTCGGGACGCCCGCCGAGCGCTACCGGATGCTGCGGCTGATCCGTGGCTTCGAGGAGCTGGCGCTCGGCCTGGTCCGGGCCGGCGCGATCCCCGGCGGCATCCACCCGTACATCGGCCAGGAGGCCGTCGCGGTCGGCGTCTGCGCGGCGCTCGGCCCCGGCGACCGCCTCACCAGCACCCACCGCGGGCACGGCCACGTCCTGGCCCGCGGCGCGGCGCCCGACCGGCTGCTCGCCGAACTCGCCGGCCGGGTCGACGGGTTGAACGGCGGCCGGGGCGGCTCGATGCACGCGGCCGACCTCTCGCTCGGCATCCTCGGCGCCAACGGCATCGTCGGCGCCGGCGCCCCGATCGCGGTCGGCGCCGCCTGGGCGGCCCGGCAGGCCGGCGACGGCCGGGTGGCGGTCGCCTTCTTCGGAGACGGCGCGCTCAACCAGGGCGTGCTGCTGGAATCCTTCAACCTCGCCGCGATGTGGCGCCTTCCGGTGCTGTTCGTCTGCGAGAACAACGGCTACGCCACCACGCTGCCCGCCGCCACCGCCGTCGCGGGCAGCGCGACCGGGCGGGCGGCCGCCTTCGGCATCCCCGCCGAGGAGGTGGACGGCATGGACACCGAGGCCGTGCGCGCCGCCGCGCTGCGCGCGGTCGACCGGGCCCGGGCCGGCGGCGGCCCCGGCTTCCTGGAGTGCCGCACCTACCGCTACGAGGGCCACCACACCATGGAACGCCGGATGAAGCTGCACTACCGAACCCCCGAGGAGGTGGCGGCCTGGCGCGCCCGGGATCCGCTCCCCCGGGCCGCCGCCCTGCTGGACGCCCGGGCCGTCGCCGGGATCGACGAGGAGGTCGCCGGCCGGCTCGCCGTCGCCGAGGACTTCGCGCTGGCCTCCGCGCACCCCGACCCGGCCAGCGCCCTGGACCACCTGTACGCCGACGGTCTGCGGCCCCGGGCGGGGGCGGTGGCATGACCAGGCTCTCGTACACCAAGGCGCTCAACCGGGCGATCGCCGACGAGCTCGCCGCCGACCCGGCGGTCTGCGTGTTCGGCGAGGACATCGGAGCCGGCCTGGCCGGGCCCACGCTCGGCCTGCTGGACCGCTTCGGCCCCGGTCGGATCGTCGACACCCCGCTGTCCGAGCAGGCCTTCACCGCGATGGCGATCGGCGCCGCGCTCGCCGGGCGGCGCCCGGTGCTGGAGTTCCAGATCCCTTCGCTGCTGTTCCTGGTCTTCGAGCAACTCGTCAACCAGGCACACAAGTTCTCGCTGATGACGGGTGGTCAGGCGGCCGTCCCGCTGACCTGCCTGGTGCCCGGGTCGGGCTCCCGGGACGGCTGGGCCGGGCAGCACTCCGACCACCCGTACAGCCTGTTCGCACACGCCGGGGTGAAGACCGTGGTGCCCGCCACCCCGACCGACGCGTACGGGCTGCTGCGCTCGGCGATCCGCGACCCGGACCCGGTGGTGGTGTTCGCCCCGGCCGCCGCCCTGCCGGTGCGCGAGACCGTCACCCAGGAGCTCGAAGCCGTCCCGCTCGGCAGGGCCCGGATCCACCGGCACGGCACCGACGTGACGGTCGTCGCGGTGGGGCACCTGGTGCACGACGCGCTCGCGGTGGCCGAGGAGGTCTCCGGGACGATCTCCGTCGAAGTCCTCGACCCGCGCACGCTCCACCCCCTAGATTGGGCCGCGCTCGCCGCCTCGCTGGAACGCACCGGTCGGCTGGTGGTCCTCGACGACTCGAACCGCAGCTGCGGCCTCGCCGCCGAGGTGCTGGCCACCGCCGCCGAGGAGATGCACCTGATCGCCCCGCCCCGCCGGGTCACCCGCCCCGACGGTGCCGTCCTGCCCTTCGCCCCCGCCCTCGACCGTGCCCTGCAGCCCGGCCGCGAGCAGCTGCGCCACGCGCTGCACGCCGTCATGAAGCAGCCCTGAAGCAGCCCTGCCCCACCCCCTCTCCCCCGCATTCCCCCCGAACAGAAGGAGTCGACGTGTCCACCAACCGCTACCACTGGGACCGTTCGCACCCCGGCCTGACCAGCCTCCAGCAGGCCATCGACCCGCTGCGCCGCGAGGTGGTCGGCCACACCGTCTACGGCGGGCTGACCAGCATCGGGCGCGTCCGCACCTTCCTGGACAGCCACGTGTTCGCCGTCTGGGACTTCATGTCGCTGCTGAAGAGCCTGCAGCGCGACCTCACCTGCGTGGACGTCCCGTGGGTGCCGAACGGGCCCACCGCCAGCCGCCGGCTGATCAACGAGATCGTGCTGGTGGAGGAGAGCGACGAGCTGGGCGAGGGCTACACCAGCCACTTCGAGCTCTACGTCGAGGGCATGCGGCAGGCCGGCGCCGACCCGCGGCCGGTCGAGGAGTTCCTGGGCCTGCTGGGCGCCGGCACCGCAGTCCCGGAGGCGCTGAAGGCCGCGGCCGTCCCGCAGGCCGCGGCCGACTTCACCGGCACCACCTGGTCGATCATCGAGAACGCGCCGGTGCACTGCCGGGCCGCCGCCTTCGCCTTCGGCCGCGAGGACCTGATCCCCGACATGTTCGCCCAGGTGGTCGGCATCGACGACCCGGACGGCGTGCTCACCGTCTTCAAGGACTACCTGGCGCGGCACATCGAGGTGGACGGGGAGCAGCACACCCCGATGGCGATGCAGATGCTGATCGACCTGTGCGGCGACGACCAGGCCAAGTGGGACTCCTGCGCCGAGACCGTCCGCACCGCGCTGCGCGCCCGGGTCGCGCTCTGGACGGCCATCGAGGCCGCCTTCGCCTGACGCACCGCCTCCGAGAATGTCCTGACGATCCGTCAGATCACCTTGGGGACCGCCGCGGCCGACGTGGGCAGCTCGTCGGCCGCGGCCCGGAAGCGGTGCAGCGCGGCCCGGCCCTCCGCCCCCCGCACCCGGGCGGCGAGCCGGGCCGGCAGCACGACGGTGGTCAGGAAGCCTGCGCCACCGAACCCCTCGACCGTCCAGCTCACCCACGGGAGCGGGTAGTTGGCCGTCGGGCTGAAGAACACCGGGCGGTGGCCCTGGAAGCTCACCCGGTAGGCGCCGAAGCGGCTCCAGTTGGAGAAGCTGAACCGGCGCGCCTGCGGGTCGAAGCCCAGCGGGACGCAGTCGCGCAGCCGGTCACGGCCGAGCGAGGCCAGGAAGTCCAGGTTGGCCCGCAGGTTGAGGTGGGCGGTCGGGAACTCCTCGACGGCCGCCCGCAGTGCGCCGGCCAGCGCCGCCGGGCCGTCCTTGGGCTGGTGCGGCAGGTGGACGTCGCCCAGCAGGTTGCCCACCAGGGCGGGCGAGAGGCCGAGCCAGCGGCGGGCGTTGACCGGGACGGTCAGCCAGCGCTCGGCCCCGTCGCCGTCCAACTCCCGCAGGGTGCAGACCACGTGGGCGCAGAGCACGTCCCCGGAGGAGAGCCGGCGCCCGGCCGCGGCACTGAACTCCTCGCGCATCCGCTCGACCTCGGCGTCCGTGAAGAGGATCTGGACGGTCCGGTTGGCGCGCGGCCCGGCCGCCACCTCGCGGGCCAGCAGCTGCGCCTCCTCCTCCCCCGGCACCCGGAAGCCGGGCCGCCCGCAGTCCGACTCCGGCAGCACTCCGGCCAGCAACGCGTCCTGGTCCTCGACCAGTTCGGCCTCCGGCAGCTCCTCCCCCTCGACCGCCGCCGACCAGATCCGCAGCAGCAGCATGAAGCTGTGCAGGTCGCCGACCGCGTGGTGCCAGGAGCAGCCCAGCACGGTGCCGCCGTCGCCGGTGCGGGTGACCCGCACGGTGAACAGCGGGGCGCCGCCGGTGCGGGCGGCCGGGGCGTCCACCGGGTCGGCCAGGTCGGAGCCGGGAGCCGTCACCCGGCCCATGGCCTCGGCGAGCGTGCCGTCCACGGTGTAGAGGTCCAGCGGGACGCCGGAGTCGTCGCAGACCGCCTCCAGGACGCCGTCCACGGTGCGCAGCCGCCCGGCGAAGACCGGCACCCGCTCCAGGGCGCGGGCCAGGCCGGCGGCGAGCCGCTCGTCGTCCAGCGGCCGGTCGAAGCAGAGGACCACCGAGACGGCGAGGTCGGCCAGCATGGTGTCCATCAGTCCGCAGCGCAGCACCGTGCCCGGGGCACGGCCGGCTCTGACGGTCCGGGACAGGCGCAACTGCGGCCAGATACTCATGCGTTCCGTCCCCGGTGGTTCGGCGGGTGGCTGCGGGCACGCCGAACGATAGTGCCGCGCCGTCACAGTGGTCCAGTCCAATCCCGCGATCCGGGAGGCCCGCCCTCCGGAAGGCCGTGAGGCCGTCCCGGCGATAGAATCCGACCATGGGAGAGCGCCCCGGCGCGTCCGTCGCGCCGCCCCTCGTCCTGGTCACCGACACCGAGTCGCAGCTGATCGAACCGACCCGGGCCTACCACCTGGGCCGCGACCCGACCAGCGAGATCGTGCTGGACGACCCCCGGGTCTCCTGGCACCACGCGGTGCTGCGCGCCGACGACGGCCACTGGCTGCTGGAGGACGTCGGCAGCACCAACGGCACCTTCGACGAGGGCCACCGGGTCGACCGCGAGGACGTCGGCCCCGGGACGAGGCTGCGCTTCGGCGACCCGGCCGACGGCCCCTCCGCGACCTTCGCCGGCCTGCCCCGCCCGGACCCGGGCGAACGGACCTCGCTGCTCGCCCCGCAGTCCTCCGGCACCTTCCGCAGCCCCAGCGCGGTGATCCAGCTGCCCGACCGCACCGTGCGGATCGGCCGCTCCGACGACAACGACCTCGTCCTGGACGACCTGGTGGTCTCCCGCCACCACGCCGAACTGCGCGAACTGCCCGACGGCGGGCACGAGATCGTCGACCTCGACAGCCACAACGGCACCTACCTCAACGGCCGCCCGGTGCGGCGCGCGCCCGTCGGACCGGCCGACATCGTCGGCATCGGCCACTCCGCGCTCTGCCTCTCCGACGGCCGCCTGGTCGAGTACACCGACACCGGCGAGATCTCCCTGGACGTGCAGCACCTGGTGGTCAGGGTCGGCCCCGACCACCGGGTCCTGCTGGACGACATGAGCTTCCCGCTCCCCGAGAAGGCCCTGCTCGCCGTCGCCGGACCGAGCGGCGCCGGCAAGTCCACCCTGCTCAACGCGCTCACCGGGCTGCGCCCCGCCGACGAGGGCACCGTGCTGTACGACGGCCGCGACCTCTACCGCGACTACGCGGAACTGCGCCGCCGGATCGGCCTCGTCCCGCAGGACGACATCCTGCACACCCAGCTGACCGTGCGGCGCGCGCTCTCCTACGCCGCCGAGCTGCGCTTCCCCGGCGACACCGCCAAGCACGAGCGCGAGGCCCGGGTCACCGAGGTGATCCAGGAACTCGGCCTGGCCGAACGCGCCGACCAGGTGATCGCCAGCCTCTCCGGCGGCCAGCGCAAGCGGGTCAGCGTCGCGCTGGAGCTGCTGACCAAGCCCTCCCTGCTCTTCCTCGACGAGCCGACCTCCGGCCTCGACCCGGGCATGGAGCGCTCGGTGATGCACATGCTGCGCGGGCTCGCCGACGACGGCCGCACGGTGGTCGTGGTGACGCACAGCGTGCTGAGCCTCAACGTCTGCGACCGCCTGCTGGTGCTCGCGCCGGGCGGCCGCACCGCCTACTACGGCCCACCCGGCGAGGCCCTGGAGTTCTTCGGCTTCGAGGAGTGGCCGGAGGCCTTCGAGGCCTTCGAGAGCGAGGACCACGAGGCCTGGCAGCGCCGCTTCCGCGCCTCCCCGCAGTACCGGCGCTACGTGGCCGCCGAGTCCGTCCCGGCCGTTCCGGTGCCCGCCGTGCCGCCGCCCGGCGCGCAGGCGCCCTCGATCGGGCGGGAGAAGCCGCAGGGCTGGTTCGCCCAGCTGGGCACCCTCGTGCGGCGGTACACCGCCGTGCTCGCCGCCGACCGGCTCTTCCTCACCATCATGGTGGTGCTGCCCTTCGTGATCGGCCTGATGTGCCGGGTGATGGCCGGCAGCCGGATCACCCCGGACAACGCGGTCAACTGCCTGCTCACGCTCTGCATCGGCGGCCTGCTCACCGGCGCCGCCAACTCGGTGCGCGAGCTGGTCAAGGAGCGGGCGATCTACCGGCGCGAACGCGTGGTCGGACTGTCCCGGTCGGCCTACCTGGTGTCCAAGGTGGTGGTGCTCGGCACGGTCACGGTCGGTCAGGCCGTGGTACTGACCGTGGTCGGACTGGCCGGGGTCGACCTGTCCTTCGCGGTGCCGACCGGAGTGGTCATGCCGCAGCTGCCCGAGCTGATCATCGCGGTCGCGCTGCTCGCCTTCTCGGCGATGATGCTCGGCCTGGTGGTCTCGGCCGTGGTGGAGAAGGAGGAGGCCACCATGCCGCTGCTGGTGCTCCTCTCCGTCGTCCAGATCGTCTTCAGCGGGCTGATGCTCAAGCTGCACGGGGTGCCCGGGCTGGAGCAGTTCGCCTGGCTGATCCCGTCCCGCTGGGGACTCTCCGCGATGGCCCGCACCATCGAACTGCACAGCATCTTCCCGACCAACATCACCGTCGACCCGATGTTCCGGCACGAGCGCGCCGGCTGGCTCTTCAGCATGGCCGTGCTGCCCGCCCTGTCCGTCGCCTACGGCCTGGCCGTGCTGGCCCTGCTGCGGCGGCACGAGCCCGCCATCATGCGGCGGTGACGGCGGCCCCGGGCTGGACCGGACCGCCGCCGGTAGAGTGGGAGACAGACCTGTGCTGCGAATCGTGCCGCGCGCGGCCGCGGCTCGCGCGGCGGAGGAAATGTAGCCGCCCATGGACGAGTTCGCGTTCCGCCCCACCCACGTCGCCCCGCCGGCCGGGATGGCCACCTGGACGGCCCCGGACCCGGCCCGGCCCTCCGCCCGGCTGGACGCCCTGCTCCCGGTGCGCCTGCTCTCCCGGCAGGGCGACTGGGCGCAGATCCTCTGCTCCAACGGCTGGTCCGCCTGGGTGGACGGCCGCCTGCTGATCACCCTGCCCGACACCCCGCCCGCCGTCGGCGGCCCGCCCGCCCGCACCGCCGACCCGCGCCCCGCGCTCGCCGACGCCGAGTCCGCGCTGGCCCGCTACCGGACCCTGCTGGAGGACCTCGCGGCCGGTTCGCTGGACCTGGAGACGTTCCGGGACCGGGCCCGCGGCCTGCGGATCGGGCTGGTCGTCGAGGGCGAGGCGCTCTGGGTGTTCGACCCGGTGCACGACCGGTGGTGCTACTGCGACGGCCTCCAGCTGCAGACGTACGCGGCCACCGACCGGCCCGCACCGACCCCCGCGCCCACGCCGCGGCCCTCGCCCGCCCCCGGGCCCGCCCCGCAGGAGCCCGCGCAGGGCCCGTACGCGCCGACCAGGGCGGTCGACCTGTGAACCCGACCGAACCGGCCGACCGGCGGCCGCCCGACCCGCCCCCCGACCCGTCCCCCGACCCGCTGCCGGAGGGGCCCGCCGGCCGTCCGCCCGGGCCGCCCCCGGAGGGGCCGCCGGACGGGCCGACCGACCAGCTGTCCGCCCCCAGCCTGCCGGCCGGCATGGTCGGGCGCCGGATCGCCGGCTACCGGCTCGACGGGGAGATCGGACGCGGCGGCATGGCCGTGGTGTACCGGGCCAAGGACCTGCGGCTGCGCCGGACCGTCGCCGTCAAGCTGCTCGCCCCCGAACTGGCCCGCAACGAGGTGTTCCGCCAGCGCTTCATGCACGAGTCCGAGGCCGCCGCGGCGATCGACCACCCGCACATCATCCCGGTGTTCGAGGCCGGCGAGCACGAGGGCATCCTGTTCATCGCGATGCGCTACGTCGAGGGCGGCGACCTGCGCGGCCTGCTCAACCGGGGCGGGCCCTTCCCGATCGAGCGGGCCGCCCGGCTGGCCCTGCAGATCGCCTCCGCACTGGACGCCGCGCACGACCACGACCTGGTCCACCGCGACGTCAAACCGGGCAACGTGCTGGTCGCCGCCGGGACGGACAGCGAGCACCCCGAGCACCTGTACCTGGCGGACTTCGGGCTCACCAAGAAGTCCCTCTCGCTGAGCGGGCTGACCAGCGTCGGCCAGATCGTCGGCACCCTCGACTACGCCGCGCCCGAGCAGATCTCCGGCAAGCCGCTGGACGGGCGCTGCGACCAGTACAGCCTCGGCTGCGTGGTCTTCGAGATGCTCGCCGGCACCCCGCCGTTCCGCCGGGAGAGCGACCTCGCCCTGCTCTGGGCGCACCTCAACGACCCGCCGCCCGAGCTGCGCACGCACCGCCCCGACCTGCCCGCCGCCGCGGCGGCCGTGATCACCCGGGCGCTCGCCAAGGCGCCCGCGGAGCGGTACGCCAGCTGCCTGCAGTTCGTCGCCGAGCTACGCGCGGCCAGCGCCGCGGCGCCCGGCCGGGGCGACGGCGCGGAGCCCTGGAACGGGGCCGGGCCGCCCACCCAGGTCGTCCCGGTGGCCGCCGGGCCCGGCCCGGGGCCGGGCGCCGTGCCCGAGCCGCCGGCCTGGGCCGCACCGGTGGTCCACCCGCCGCCGCGGTGAGCGCTCCCGACCCCCGCCCCGGCCGTCCCGCCCGCCGGGTCGCCCGCCGCCCGCACCGCCCGCCGCCGTCCCGAGGAGTCGCACCCATGAACGCCGTGAGCCAGGTCTTCGCCATGCTCGCCGCCGCGATCCACCTCATCGCGTGGCCGCTGGAGAGCTTCCTGTACGGCCACCCCCGGGTGCGGTTCCTGCTCACCGGCAGCACGGCGGACGCCCCGGAGGTGCGGCTCTGGCGCTTCAACGTCGGCTTCTACAACCTGTTCCTGGCGCTCGGCCTGGTCGCCGGACTGGTCCTCCTGCACACGGACGGCCACACCACCGCGGGGCGAGCGGTGATCAGCTACATCGGGGCGTTCCTGGTGGCCGGCGGCATCACCCTGTTCGTCTCCGAGCGCCGGCTCTGGCGGGTGGCCCTGGCCCAGGCCGTCCCGGCGGCGGTCGTCCTGCTCGCGCAGGCGTTCTGAGCCACCCCTCCCGCCGACGCCGGGCCGCCCGCCGACGCCACCCCGCCGGCCGGCGCCGGGCCGCTGCCGCCCGGCGGCCTCCCGTGCGGCGCGTTTCGCCCGCCCGCGCCGCGGCAACAATCCGCCTGCCCCCGCGACGCGCGCGGCGGCGGACTCCCGGGGGTGGCGGGCATGGCGCGGTCGTCGATCGGCGAGCGGTACGTGGTGAGCATCGGCTGCCGGGTGGCCGTGGAGCGGGGGCCGGCCACCACGACCGTCCGGTGGAGCGTGTCCCACCTGCCGCCCGGCGGATCGCCCCGGCCGGCCGCCGGGCGCCGGGACGTCGGACTGATCTGCCCCCGCTGCACGCAGGCCTTCTCGGTGCGGGTGGAGAGCGCGGGCCGGGCGCGGGGCAAGCAGCTGGTCCAGCGGGTGCTGGGCTGGCTGCTGGTCCTCTCGCTGCTGGTCACCCTCCCGATGCTGGTCCACCTCGGCGGGCAGACCGTCGAGGAGGGGGACGACCGGGCCGTCGACACCATCGGGGTCCTGGTCGCGCTGGCGGCCGCCGGGGTGGTCGTCGGGCCGTCGCTGCTGGCCACCGCGAAGCTGCACAGCGGGGTCGGCCGGCTCCGGCGGATCCGGGAGGGCGGCGGCCGCACCGTCCGGGTCCGGGGCCACCGGCTGTTCTGACGCCGGCACCGGCCGCCGGGCCCGCCGGGCCGTCAGCCCGGCGGGCCCGCCGCGTCCGCCGGCCGCGCCGGGTCGGCGACCTCGCCCCGGCGGCCCGTCCGGGCGGCCAGCAGCGCGCCCAGGGCGCCGGTGAGCAGGCCCCAGCCCGCGGCGAGCGGGACGGCCGTCAGCAGCACCGGTTGCAGCGTGAGGCTGCCGCTGCCCAGCCCGGACAGCGGGTTGGTGCCGCCGAGCACGCTGCCCAGCAGGTCGCCCAGGCCGCCCTCGCCGACGCCCACCCCGAGGACGGACAGGCCGTAGCTCGCGTCCACCCGGGTCCAGAGGCCGACCAGGAGCATCGTGACCGCGGCGGCCAGGGCGAAGCGGACGGCGTGCTGCCAGAGCGGGACGCCGCGCGGCGAGCGGTGGGCCGCCAGGAACCCGGCGGCGAGCATCAGCACCGCCGCCAGCGGCAGCAGCCACCAGCTGCGGGCGTCCTGGTCGGCGAGGGTGCCCAGGTCGACGGTGGCCGTTCCGCCGCCCGGGGCGCGCAGCACCTCGGCGAGCGGTTCGGGCACCGGTAGGCCGAGCGCGCCGTCGAGCCGCCCGTGCCACTCCGCGCCCAGCCCGACGCCGAAGGCCATCCAGACCAGATTGGGCAGCGCGAGCAGCACCACCGCCATGGTCTGCCTGGCGTTCCCGTGCACGACCGCGGTCAGCACCCCGGCCACCACCCCGATCGCCACATAGCCGAGCAGCACCGCCCAGAGCGCGAACGCGGCTGGGCGGACGGCCAGTTGGTAGCGCACCAGGGAGCGCGGCAGCGGTGCCCGGCGGGACACCGCGAAGGTCCCGGCGAGGACGGCGAGCAGCCAGGCCAGACCGATCCCGATCGTGCTCGGGGCGTCCGCGTGGAAACCGACCTCAGGGGTGAGCCCGAGCGCGCCGCCGATGGACTGCACCAGGTCGTTGCCGAGCGGGACGGTGAAGGTGTGCCGGGCGCCGAGGGTCAGCAGGACCAGGGCGACCAGCCAGAGCGCCACCGTCCGGGCGATCCGGCCGAGCAGCTCACCGCCCGCCGCCACCGCGCGGAAGCGCAGCTGACGCAGGAACACCTCGGCCATCACCACCGCGCCGGCCAGCGAGACGGACAGCGGCATCGCACTGATCCCGGCGTCCAGCGCGGCGAACTGGCCCGCACCACCGTCGAGTTGGACGGAACCGCCGACGGCCAGGGCCAGCGTCGCGGCCAGCACCGACGGGAACCCACCGCCCGGCAGGTCGTTCGCACCGGCCAGCCAGAGGCCCAGCGCGGCCACCGCCGCCATCGCGGCGACCCCGGCCAGCACCACGGCGAGCGCGTCGAGCCAGCCGCGCAGGGCGCCGGGCGGGCCCGCGACGCGGGGCGTGGGCTGCTGCATGGGGCCTCCTCGGTGCGTGGGGCTTCGCGTCCCAGAGTGGCCGACGCCCGGCGGGCACGCTCGGCGGGCGGTCCCGACGGACGGTCCCGACGGGCGGCGCCGACCGGCGACCCCCGGCGCCCCCGGCAGGCGGTTCGCGGGGCGCGACCGGCGGCGGCGGCACCGACCCGGACGGCGGGCACGCTCGGCGACGCCGGCCGCACCTGCTGTTGCGGCCGCCGGGGAGCCGGGGGGAAATGGAACCCCAGTGGCAGGAGATCCCCTTGTCGGCGCGCCCGCCGGCCGCCTGCGAAACGGAGCCCCGATGAGTTCCCAACCGCCCCCGCCCGGCCCGCCGAGCGAGCCGCCCTTCGGCCCGCCGTCCGGGCCCCCGTCCGGCCCGCTGTCGGGCCCCCAGTCCGGCGGGGGCACGGCCGGTCCGCCGTCCGGCTCCTCCGGCTCCTCCGGGATGTCCGGGCCGCCGTCGGGGCCGGGCGGTCCGCCGTCCGGGGGCGGCCGCGGGCCGCACAGGCCGTGGTGGCGCTCCGGGAAGGGCCTCGCGCTGGCCGCGGGCACGGTGGTGGTGGCCGTGCTGGCCACGGTGCTGATCGTCAACAACCAGGGCGGCCACAACGACGCCGTGCCGGCCGCGAACGAGGTCGCCCTGCAGGCCCCGTCGGATCCCGGACCGGACCCGTTCACCCCTTCGGTGGAAACCCAGGCGGTCGCCGCGCCCGCCCCGCAGCCCGCGACCTCCCAGGGGCAGCAGCCGGCGCAGAGCGGCAAGCCGACGAGCGGCTCCCCGGCCACGCTCCACAGCGTGGAGGGCAGCTCCGCCGGGCTGTACGGCGGGACGATGAACAAGCCCAGCTGCGACACCGAACGCCTGATCACCATGGTCTCCGCCGGGGACGGCGGGCGGGCCTGGGCCTCGGCCGCGGGCATCGAGCAGTCCGCCATCCCCTCCTACCTGCGGTCGCTCACCTCGGTCTACCTGCGGGTGGACACCCGGGTGACCAACCACAGCTACAAGTCCGGCGCCGTCACCGAGTACCAGAGCGCGCTGCAGGCCGGCACCGCCGTGCTGGTCGACGCCCAGGGCGTGCCCCGGGTCCGCTGCTCCTGTGGGAACCCGCTGAAGCCGCCCGTCCTGGTGAGCAACGCCAAGTACACCGGGAAGGCCTGGACGGGCTTCCAGCCGACCACGCTGGTGGTCGTGGTGCCGGCGCCGCAGCCGGTCACCGAGATCGTCCTGGTGAACATCGAGACGGCCGGCTGGTTCGCCCGGGTGACCGGGCAGATCAAGGTCGTCGACAAGCGCGTGGAGCAGCCCAAGGGTCCGCTGGCCCCGGGGGTGCCCCCGCCGTCGAAGATGACCCCGACCACGGCGCCCGCGACGTCCTCGTCCTCCTCCGGGACGACCTCCGGGTCCGGCTCACCCAGCACCTCGGGCGCCACCTCCTCCGGCGCCACCTCCTCGGGTGCGACCAGCTCCGGCGCGACGTCCTCCGGCGCCACCTCCTCGGGTGCGACCAGCTCGGGTGCGACGAGCTCCGGCGCGACCAGCTCGGGTGCCACCTCCTCCGGCGCGACCAAGTCCGGTGCGAGCAGCTCCGGCGCGACCTCCTCCGGCCCCACCTCGTCGACCTCCTCGGCCTCCAGCGTCAAGACCACCGCCACCGGCAGCACGTCCGCGGGAACCGCCGCCGGCAGCACGAAGGCCACCGCGGCGGCGACCACCGGAACCACCACGGCCCACACCCCCACGGCGACCTGCGTGACCAGCGTGCCCGCCACCGGGACGACCCTGCCGCCCTGCCCCACCACCTCGGCCGCGACACCCTGACCCGGCCCGGCCGGACCGCCCGGACCGCCGCCACCGACCCCACCGCGGGCCGGTGGCGGCCCGCGGTGGACAGAAGTTGACAGTTCGTCAGAACCACCACCCTGGCCCCTGCGGCGCGATGTGCGGCCGGTATCGTCCGGGCCATGAGGGAACTCTTGGCGCGGGCGTGGTCCCTTCCCCTGGCGGGCTCGGCGGTCTCGCTGCTGGTGCTGTGCTGGAGCCTGTTCGCGGCCTCCGCGCAGTGGCGGGCCGCGAGCCGCATCGACGCCGCGCCGTTGCGGGTGGACGGAACGGTCAGCGCCGTGACCCTCCGCAAGGGCGGCTGGCTCTACACCGTCACCTACACGGTCGGCGACCGCGGCTTCAGCACCACGGCGCTCGGCCTCAAGCGGGTCGAGCACCCGCAGGTCGGCACGACCGTGCCACTGGAGGCGGCGGCGGACGACCCGGCGACCGTCCGGGTGGTCGGCGACCGCTACCCGAACGAGGACATGCCGGCGACCTACGTGCTCGCCGCGGTCGCCGCGACCGCCGTCCTGCTCTGGTCGGCCGGCCGGCTCGTCCGCCGCGCCCTGGCCGGGCGGGGTCCGACTCCTATCCTGTGACGGCCAGTTCGGCCACCACCGCGCGGTGGTCGGCGCCCGGCACGGTGTGCTCGGAGACCGATACGGCCGTCAGCGCCGACCCGTGCAGGACGTGGTCGATCTGGATCACCGGCGGCAGGTAGGGGAAGTCTGCGTTGTCCTCGGGCCAGGTGGGCCGGATGCCGCCGCCCAGCTCCTCGTGGGTGTCGGTGAGGCCGGTCGCGAGCAGTTCGCGCATCGGGGCGTGGTCCAGGGTGGCGTTGAAGTCCCCCAGGAACACCGCGGTGCGGGGGGCGCCCCGGGCCGCCGCGCGCAGCCCCGCGAAGTCCTCCCCCCAGCGGCGGGCGTCGCCCAGCGGGTAGTAGGTGTGCACGGCGGTCAGCCGCACCTGCCTGCCGCCGACCGTCACCTCGGCCGCGAGCTGGGCCCGGGCGGCCGCCGGGGCCGAGGCGTCGACCGGGGCCAGCGGCAGGCGCGAGTACAGGGCGGTGTCGCCGTCGATCCTCCGGTGCGGCAGCAGGTCGGCGATCCCCGCCCGGTCCATGGCCTCGGCCGTCGCGGTCCGCAACTCCTCCACCGCCAGCACGTCCACCCGCTGCTCACGCACCAGCCGCACCAGCGCGGCCGCGTCGGCCTGCCCCAGGTACGCGTTGCTGGTGGCCACCCGCAGCCGCGGCGCGTCGGCCGCCACGCTGCCCCCGTCGGCCACGAACCTGGGCGCCAGCCAGCAGAGTTGCACCACCGCGAGCAGGCCGGCCACGGCCGCCACCCACCAGGAGCGCAGCGCCAGCAGCACCCCGAGCAGCAGCAGGGTGCCGAGCGCGGCGTACGGCAGCAGCACCATCGGCAGGGCCAGCACCGTCCCGTCGTCCGCCCCGGTCACCCGCACCGCGACCAGCCCGGCCGGCAGCACGAGGGCGACCCCGCACGTTCCCACGAGACCCGTCCGCCACCAGCTCCCACCGGCCACCACGTACCCCTCCCGTCACCGTTTCCTCTCAGGACGAAGGGTCCCCGGGTGCGGTTCCGGCCGTCGGCCGGCCCGGCGGCCGGCGGGGCGGCGCAGCGGGGCGGAGGGCAGCGGGGCGGCGGACGGCCTTGCGGCGGACGACGGGGCGGTGTCCGCCGCGCCGCCCGCCCCGCGGCCCGGTCAGTCCACGCACGGGATCCCGCCGGCCTTCACCGCCGGCCCCTGCATCGGCAGGCCGGCGGCCGGGTCCGCGGCGGGGTCGGCGGGCGGCGTGGTGGCGGCGCCGGGGGCCGGGGTCCGGGTGGCGGCCAGGGTGAGGAGGACGTGGCCGGGCGCCACGCCGGCGCCCGGGGCCGCCGTGACGCCGTAGCGGGTGGCGAGCTGCTGGGCGTCGGCCTTGGCACCGGCGCCGTAGGTGACGGTGGTGGTCCTGGCGCGGGCGGCGGTGTCCCCGATCCGGCCGGCCTGGTAGCCGAGTTCGGTGAGGGCCCTGGACTCGGCGGCGGCCGCGCCGGCGCCCGCCGCGGCGTTGACGTCGACGACGGCTCTGGCGGCGGTGCCCGGTGTGGCGGCCGGTGTCGTCGGGGCGCCGGGCGGCGGGGCGGCGCTCTCGGCGGCCGGCTCGGAGGGCGCGGGCGCGGCCGGGGCGGGGCCGGGCTCGCGGGTGGAGAAGAGCTGCCGGACGATCTTCCGGATCAGGTCCGGGTTGACGGTGTTGACCTCCTGGCCGCCGACGTTCTTGAACCCGGTGATCGGCAGGGTGTTGAACTCGACGTTCCCGCCGGTCAGGTTGGGCGCCTGCTGGGCGAAGTCCAGGATGTTCCACTCGTTGTCGATGACGACGTCCTTCTTCACCACCCCGAAGAGCTTCTGCATCTGCCCGAGGTCGTTGAGGACGCCCTGCTGTTTGAGCCGGTACTCGACGGAGGAGATGAACGCCTGCTGGCGGTGGGTGCGGTCGAGGTCCCCGTTGGTGAGGTGGTGCCGCTGGCGGACGAAGGACAGGGCCTGCGCGGCGTTCAACGAGCTGATGCCGGCGGGCAGTTTGAGCCCGGTGCCGCCGCCCTCGTGGGTGGCGGTGCGGGCGGTGATCGGGTCGTCGACGGGGTGGTTGAGGCAGACCTTGATCGGCTCGACGGCCTTGGCGATGTCGTAGAAGCCGATCAGGTTGACCTCGGCGAAGTGGTCGATCGGGACGTCGAGGAGGCTCTGCACGGTCTGGATGGTGGCGGAGCGCCCGGCCTCGCGGCTCTGCCGTTCCAGGTCGGCCTTGGAGAGACCCTTGCCGGCGAGCTTCAGTTCGGCGGCCTCCTTGGCGATGCCGTAGGCCTCCTTGATCTTGTGCATCCTGCCGTCGGCCCCCACGGTCTGCACGTAGTCGTCGCGCGGGACGGAGAGCGCGGTCACCTTGCCGCCGTCGGCGGGGATGTGCAGGACGATCAGGGCGTTGGTGTTGTAGCCGCCGATCTCGCTGGAGCCGGCGTGCAGTTCCTCCTCGACGAACTGCTTGGGCAGGTCGTTGCCGTCCATGTCCTTGCGGCTGTCGAGGCCGATCAGCAGCAGGTTCACCGACTTGTCGAGGTGCGGCGGCGCGTTCTTCTTGGCCTCGCTGAGCGCGGCGGACTTGATCATCCCGTCGTCGAGGCTGCGGTACTCGTACCAGGTGAAGCCGCTGGCGCCGAGCACGGCGATGGAGACGGTGCAGGCCAGCGTGCGGCCGGCCACGGTGAGCGGGGCGGGGCCGCGGCGCGGGGCACGGCCCCGCGGGCGGGGGCGGGGGCGCTGAGTGCGTTCAGCCACGGCGGCTCCTTCCGGTCGGGGGGTTCACGGCGCCGGTCCGGGCGCGGTCCAGGGCGACCCGGACGGCGACGGCCAGCAGGGCGGCCCCGACGGCGGCGGCCATCACCGGGAACGCCCCGACCACCCAGCGCAGCGCGCCGGTGCCCAGCCGCCGGCCCTGGTAGGCGTCCGGGTGCCACAGGTACTCGGTGCCGGACGCGCCGAGCAGCACCACCACCGGCGCGGCGGTGACGACCCACCAGCGCCCGGCGCGGCTGCACAGCGCGGCCGCCGCCCCCGTACCGGCGACGGCGCCGAGCGCGAACAGCACGCCGACGCCGGGGCCGCCGAGCTCGTCGAGGGCGCCACCGAGCAGGGGCAGGCCGACGGCGGCGAGCGGCACCGGCCAGCCGCCGCCGCGGCGGACCGGCGGGCGGCGCCGGGTCGCTCCGGCGCGCCGGGCGGGGGCGGCGGCCGGGCCGGGCCCGTCCGGGTCGGCCGCCCGGGTGCGCTGCGCGGGGACGGCGGGGTCGTCGGTGCGCCGTCCCGCGTCCTGGTACGGCGTTCTCGCCCGCTGCCCGGCCATGCGCACTTCCCTCGGTCGATTCGGCTGCCACGGCGCGTGCACGCCGTCCTGCGTGCCGGGACGCGGTCGTCCCGGCGGCGACTCCCACCGGCTCCGGTCCGGTGGAGCCCGGACCGGAGCCGACCGACCCATTTCAGCAAAGTCACCCGCCGACTTCCGGGAGGGCGAAGCGCCTGGTGGGCCGTCGTGAGGACGGGCATGATCCCCGCCACGTCGGCACACCATCAGGAACGCGCCAGAGGAGCGGAGCGTCACCATGTCGGAGGGTCCGGAGGACCTCGCGGACGGGGCGGCCGGCCTCGGCCGCGGCCACGGCGGGGTGGTCGGGCGGCGCCCGGCGGAGGTCGGCGACGTGGGCGACGACCGCACGGACGGCAGGTGCGACGGCGTCTTCGACACCGTTGTCGAGCATCCGCGGGAGCTCCCGGGCGGCCTCGACGGGGCGCACGGGCCCGCCGAGTAGCCTGCAACGGGGCACGATCACCGGTGCGAGGGTCGCACACGGGTACGGGACGACGGGGAGGGCCGGAAGCGGTGAGCGAGGAGCAGCAGGGGCCGCGCTGGGGGCGCTGGCTGGTCGTCGGCGTCCTGGTCGCGGCCGGCTGGGGCATCGTGCGCGGCGGTGGCCATCCGACCGACCCGGTGCCGTCCGGCGCCCCGTCGACGTCCGCGCCCGCCGACGCGGGCCGGGCCCCGGGGGCCGCCGACGGGCCGTCCGCGTCCGCCGCGCCGGCGAAGCCCTCGAAGCCGTCCGGGCGCTACGACCCGGCCGACTACGCGGCCCCGGTGCGCCGGTTCGCCGCCGAGGCCGGGGTCAACCCCCAGCTGCTGATGGCGATCCTCTACAACGAGTCCTACAAGCCGCACGACCCCGAGCTCGAACGGGCCTGGCAGCGCGGCAAGCCGGACGCCTCCTTCGGCATCGCCAACATGCACCGCGCCGCCTTCGACGACACCAAACCGGGCCGCCCGTTCGCCTCCCGGCAGTGGGAGGAGCTGCCCGACGACCGCGACCTGGCCGTCCAGGCCGCCGCCTGGCACCTGCACGACCTGGCCGCCCAGCTGCCGGCCCGCGTGAGTGCGCCGCTGAACCACGACGAGCTCCTCGCGCTGGGCTACAACGCCGGCGCCGGGAACATGCTGGCCTTCGCCCGCGGCGTCAAGGTGGGCGCGCAGGCGCAGTCCTACCTCGACCGCCTGCACGACAACTGGGCGAAGTCGGGCACCGCCGTGCAGTGAGGCCTGCCGCGGCCCGCGGGGCGGACCGCCCCGGGTGCCCGAACGCGGGGCCCGGGGCGGGCGGCGCGGCGGCCCCGGGCCGGGGCCGCCGCGGTGTCCGTCAGCTGGCGCCGAGGCGGGCGGTCCACGCGGCCCGCCAGGCGAGGGCGTCGGCGACCCCCTCGGCGATGCCGCGCTGCGGCTTCCAGCCGAGCAGCTCGCGGGCGGTGTCGACGGCGGCGTAGCAGCCGATCACGTCGCCGGGGCGCGGCCCGGCCTCGCGGACGTCCAGCTCGGCGCCGACGGCCTGCTCGAAGGCGGTGACGAGCTCCCGGACGGTGGTGCCCTCGCCCGTCCCCACGTTGACGACCCGGTAGCGGTCCGCGGCGCCGTCGGCGATCACCTCGTCGAACCGGGTGAGCGCCGCGACGTGCGCCTCGGCGAGGTCCTGGACGTGGATGTAGTCGCGGATGCCGGAGCCGTCCCTGGTCGGCCAGTCCACGCCGGTGACGGTGAACGGGGTGCCCTCGGTGTGCGCCTCGATCAGCTTGCCGAGGACGTGGGTGGGCTGCAGGTTCTGCAGGCCGGTACGGAGCTGCGGGTCGGCGCCGATCGGGTTGAAGTACCGCAGGGCGATCACCCGCTGCCGCTCGGCGCCCTCCCCCCGGGTCCAGTCCTCGAGGACCTGCTCCATCATCTGCTTGGTGCGCGCGTAGGGGCTGCCGGCGTCGACCGGGCTGCTCTCGTCGACCCGGGCGTCCGGGGTGGGCGCGTAGATGGAGGCGGAGCTGCTGAAGACCACCCGGGTGCAGCCGTGGCGCTGGAGGGCCTCCAGCAGCTCGACGGTCTTGGCGACGTTCTCCCGGTAGTAGTACAGCGGTTTGGCCACCGACTCCGGGACGACGATCCGGGCCGCGCAGTGCACGGTGGCGTCGATGTCGGGGTGCTCGGTGAAGATCCGCTCGAGCAGCGCGGCGTCGGCGATGTCGCCCCGGTAGAAGACCCGGCCCTCGACGAACTCGGCGCGGCCCTGGGAGAGGTCGTCGAGGACGACCGGGGTGACGCCCCGGTCCAGCAGGGCGGAGGCCACCGTACTGCCGATGAATCCCGCACCACCGGTGATCAGGACCTTCTTCATGCGCGGACGCTCCCTCGCGGTCGGCCGGGCGCCCGGTGGCGCCCGGTGACCACTGGGACGGTGGTTCGGGCCCGATGGTTCCCCGGCGGGCCGGCGACGGCCCGCCCGGGGGGGGGTGTTTACGGCCGCGAGCGGGGGGGGTGCTACGGCCGCGAGCGGCGGCGGAGCCAGAAGCCGGTGGCGACCAGCAGGACGGCCGCGACGGCGGTGCCGATGGCGGCCCAGGTGGCGGAGTCGGGGGTGTCGGCGGAGTCGGCGCCGCGGGCCGGGTCGGTGCCCCCCGCGACCAGCGGGACGGCCGGAGCGGTCGAGCCGGTCGGGGCCGTCGAGCCGGTGGCCGAGCCGGTCGGAGCGGTCGTCGGGGCCGTCGAACCGACGCCGACGGTCGGCCGGGGTATCGGCGGGGCCGGGCTCGGCGTGGTGCCCGTCGTGCCCGTCGAGCCTGTCGAGCCTGTCGTACCCGTCGAGCCTGTCGTGCCCGTGGTACCCGCCGGGCCCGTGCCCGGCCCGGTCGCGCCGGTGGAGCCCGTCAGCGGCGGGTCGCTGATCACCGCCTGCTCGACGTCGAGTTCGCGCTCGGCGTGCCCCAGCGAGGGGAACGCACAGTCGACGGTCACCCGCCAGTGGCCGGCCGGGACGATCTCCCGGGTGGTGTACGTGCCCGGCTCGCCCGGGACGGCGACCAGGCGCCAGGGGCCGATCGAGCGGCCGTCCGGGGAGGTCGCGGACAGCGAGCCGGCGAACTCCTCGGTGACGAGGTCGTGGTCGTTCTCCCAGGTGGCGACGGTGGTCACGTGGCCGTTGCGCTGGCCGGAGACGTCGAGGTGGACGGTGTCGCCGTGGGCGGCGGCCGGTGCGGCTGCGGGCAGCAGGGCGGCGAGGGCGAGGGCGGGAGCCAGGGCGGCGACGAGGGGGCGGGTTCGCATGGCGGGCATTCCTCGTGGGTGGGGGCGGGGAGCGGCAGCGCCGGGCCCGGACGCCACCGTGGGGTGGTGGCGTCCGGGCCCGGCGTCCCGGGGCGGTCTCAGCTGGTCTTCAGCAGCGACCAGCTCTGGTAGGGCTTGCCGTTCGGCTGCTGCAGCTCCAACAGCCAACCACCGTAGTACCAGCGGTCGCTGAGCCCGAGCACCAGCGATCCGCCGTTCGCCGTGACGGTGAACCCGCCGTCCTTGGCGGCGAGCTGCCACTGCTGCGCGGCGTTGCCGGAGCAGGGCTGCTGCGCGACGTACTGGCCGGCGACGGGCGTGCCGCCGAGCTGGAGGCACTTGCCGGAGCGCGCGGACTTGATCCGCACGGCGCCGTTGCCGGCGTCCTCGAACTGCCACTTCTGGTTGGCGTAGCCGGTGCGCTGGTAGGCGATGGCGACGGTGCCGTCGTTCATCGAGCTGCCCCACAGGTCGGCGGCCTGGCCGGTGAGGCCGTTGACCATCGTGTAGTTGGCGCCGGGCTGCGGGCGGCCCGCGTCGGCCAGGGTGCGGAAGGTCGCGGCCCGGCCGGGCTTGCCGACGGTGCCGGCGGCGTCGCGGGCGGCGATCGCCACGGTGTACGAGGTGTCGGGCGCGAGGCGGACGACGCCGACCAGGGTGGCCTTGACGGTGCCGATGGCCTGGCCGTTCAGCAGGACGTCGTAGCCCGCGGCGGAGTTGACCGCCGGCCAGCTCAGCACGACGGAGTTCTGGGTGATCTGACTGGTCGTCACGTCAGGGCCCGCCGTCCCCGAGGTCGGGGTGGCGGTCGGCGACGGGGTGCCGGTCGGCGTGGCGGTGGGGCTGCCGGTCGGCGTCGGGGTCGGCGAGGCCGTGCGGGTGGGCGTTGCCGTCGCGGTCGGCGAGGGCGTGCCGGTCGGCGACTTGGTCGGCGTCGGGGTCGCGGTCGGCGTCGGGGTCGGGTTGGGCCCGGTGCCGTTGCCGGCGATCAGGAAGCGGTTGTTGGCGACGTTCCAGTGCGTGGCCAGGTAACTGCCCGGCTCGGGCGAGGTGTTGTAGTAGTCGTCGTGGCGGCAGTCCAGCCGGTCGTCGTGCGAGCGGTCCGGGCAGACGGTCCGCATCTGCGGGTAGTTGGGCGCGTCCGAGTAGCACATGATGTCCCACTCGTCGACGCAGTGGCCGGCCTTGCTCGAGTTGGGCGCGCTGTTGTTCACCGCGCCGAGGTTGTGGCCGAGTTCGTGCGCCGCGGTGCTCCCGCCCCAGCAGCCGGAGTCGGTGCGGCCGTAGGAGGGGCCGAAGTTGCTGATGTTGTCCTGGCCGGGGCGCTCGTCACCGGCGAAGGTGCCGATGCCGCAGTACACCTTGGCGTCGGTGAACATCATGTACTTGCGGTCCTTGCGGTTGTACCCCTGCGCGGCCAGCGCGCGGTTGCTCGCGTTGAAGTCCTGGATCTCGGAGTCGGAGATCTGGACGTTCAGGACCGAGGCGGTGCAGTCGGACTCGGTGACGAAGCGCACGTGGCGCACGCCGCCGGTCTCCTGGGCGCTGGCGTTGTAGATGGTGTCCACGTCCGCCGCCCACTTCTTGAACGAGGGCAGGTACTGGGCGAACCGGTCGTTCCCGGGGGTGTGCACGTACACCGCCTGGACGCGGTTGCCGCTGCTGCCGTCACCCTCGCAGACCAGGCCCGACCCGGCGGGCGCGGCCGCGCCCTGGGGGGAGGAGGAGGGGCCGGCCGCCGCGCCGGGCTCGCTGAGCAGCGTCTTCCCGGCGGCGTCGATGACGGGCGCGCCGCCCTTCAGCAGGTCGGCCGCGGCCGGCGCCTGGGCGTTGGCGGTGGGGGTGAGCGCGGGCGCCTGGGCGGCGGCCGCGACCGGCGGGACGTCCTTGCGGATGTCGACGTCCTTCGGCGGCACGTCCGGGCCGTGGCTGCACTGGCTGTTGTCGCCGGCGACCTCCAGGGTTCCGGCGCAGCGGTCGCTGCTGGGCAGGCTCAGACCCGTGTAGACCAGACCGCGGTCGGGCTGGTCCTTGGGTATCTCCTTGATCGGAGTGGCCTTCTGGTCGTGCTTGGGCGTGGGCGGGCGGGTGCCGCCCTCGGCCGTGCCGGTCTCGCCCGGGCGGCTGCCGTCGGCGGAGACCTCGCCGGCCTGATCCGCCCCCGCGCGGTCGGCCGATCCGCTCGCCGCGGTGACCGAGCTGCTCATACCGGCCGGCTCCAGCGCGCTGCGGATGCCGAGCGTCCCCACGACCAGTCCGGCCGCCACTGCCACGGCGACCAGGGTGCTCTTGCGGGTGAGCCGCCGACGTCGGCGCCGGCGAAGCTCCGTGCTCCGGTGTCCCATCGCGTTCCTTTCCTCGTGCGACGGTCCGGGCCCCCCGTGGTGACGGGGGCTCGGACCTTCCGACACTCCGGAGAGCGGATGGGACGGGTGGGGATAACAGAAACCTTTTTCGAAATTTCCGGACCGGTGTGCGAGGAGGCTCGACCGGGTAGAGAAAAGGGCCGCCGGGACGGCCGCGGGAACGGGCCCGGACGCGACGGTGCCGGGGAGCGCGCCCCTCCGCGGGCACTCCCCGGCACGGGGTGGCGACGGGCGCCCGCCCGGGGCGCCCGCGCGGGCGACTCCCCCACCGGACGGCCCGGCTGACGGTCCCGCAGGAACGCCCCGCCGGCCCGGCGACGGGCGGCTCCTTCCGGCCCGAACCAAGCCCGAACCAAGCCCGGACCGAGCCCCGCACGCGCCCGGACCGAGCCCCGGCCAACCGGGCTCCCGGGCCCGGCTCAGGCCGCCGCGTACGCCGGTTCCGACCGCGCGGCCCCCGACCGCACCACCGCGTCCCGCCCGCCCGCGCAGCCGCCGTGGATCCGGCGCAGCCCGTCGGCCAGCACCGCGCCGTCCCCGGCGAGCCACAGCCGCAGCGCGGCGGAGAGCGCCGCACTGGCCGGGCTCGCCGCCGGGCCCGCCGTGCGCGCGATCCGCTCGCCCAGCAGCGGCAGCAGGTCCGCGACCGGGGAGGGCAGCCAGAGGGTCACGGCGCAGGGGGCGGGTCTGGCCAGGACCCGCCGCAGCGGGAGGACGGAGGCGTCGTCGTGCAGCGCCGGGATGACCTCCAGCAGGCCGTCCACGGCCACCTCGGAGACGTCCCCGCCGTGGCCGCGGGCGAGCGCCCGCAGCAGCGCGCGCTCGCCGGCGGTGATCCGGACGGTCAGCATGACCTCGTCGCAGTCCATGGTCCCGGTTCCCCTGTCGTGGCAGTGGTGGAAGTCGTGGCGGCCGTGGCGGTGGTGGCCGTCAGGACCGTCGTGGTGCGTGCGTGCCGTCCGGTCTCCTGCCCGTCAACGGGCTTGCGATACCGGCGTTATCAGGCCGTAGTGGCCGTCGTAGCGGCGGTAGAGGACCCGGGTGCGGCCGACACCACCACCGGAGCCGCCGCCGTCACCCGCCGGGGCCGCGGCCTCGGCCTCGGCGTACGGGACGAACGGGGCGCCGGTGAGCCAGAGCCGCCGGGCCGCCTCGGCGAGGCCGTCCGGCCGGCCGTCGTCGGCGCCGGTGGGCCACGGCTCGACGGCACCGCTCAGCGGGCAGCGCCGGACCAGGCCGTCCCGGCCGGTCGCGGCGTCCGTGAAGAGGTGGAAGCGCCGGTCCAGCGCCAGCAGTTCGCGGGCGGCCTGCTCCGGCGTGCGGCGGGTGAGGACGACGGCCTTGCGCCGGGCGATCCGCCGCTCGGCGAGCGGACGGGCGGCGTACTGCGGGCGGTAGACGCTCTCGTGGACGGCGGCGAACCCGATGTCGCCCTGCTCGCGCATTCGGGCGGCGCGGCCGGCGAGGGTGCCCAGGGCGAGGTCGACGGCCTCCCGGGCCGCGCGGGTGGCGAGCTGCACCCGGACCGGTCCGGCACCGTCCAGGTCGACGTCGGCCTGGGCGAGCACGGGCCGGGTCACCGACGGATGCAGGGCCCGGGTGAGCCGGATGCGCAGCAGCCGGGTGCCGGGGCCGAGCGCGGCCGCCGTCTCCAGCGCCTGCGCCCGCGCGTACTCGGCGTCCTCGTGCGGGAGCTCGCCGCGGATCTCCACCCGGACGTCGAGTGCGGACGGGTGGCGCAGACGGGTCATCAGGTTCCTCCTTCTCCGCCACCATGCTGGCCTCCGCACGGCCGGGCGGCGAGGGTCCAAAGACCCTGCCCGCCGGGTCCGCTACGGGACTTCCGGACGGATCCGTCGTCGCAGGTCAGCGCCGTCCCGGGGGGCGGTCCGGGGTGGTCCGGGCGCTGGCCCGTTGGAGTGATCCGCCCGCGTTCGGCGCAACGCCCGTCCAACCCGGCGCGTTTCCCATGGCGTGCGCCCTCTGGCGAAGGTGCGCGCGGGGGTCCCGCGCTGGCCGGCCCCCGCCTCCCGGCCGGCTGCCGGTGCCCCTCCCGGCACCGGTCGCACCGGCCCCTCTGGTGAGAGGTGATGTCATGACCCTGATGACCGAGACCCGGAAACCGGTCGTCCCCCCGAGAGCCGCGCCGCCCTCGCCCGGACCGGCCCGCACGGCCGTCCCCCCGCTCGCCCCGGGCGCCGTCCCCGGGCTCGGCCACGCCGGCGCGCTGCTGCGCGATCCGCTGGGCTTCCTCGGCTCGCTCGCCCGCCACGGCGGGGTCGTCCGCGTCCGTCTCGGGCCGCGCACCGTCTGCGTGGTCACCGACGCCCGGCTGGTCCACACCCTGCTCGTCGCGCTCGCCCACGACTGCCCGCGCGGCGCCGTCCAGGACACCCTCAGGACGGCCTTCGGCGACGGCCTGCTGATGTCCGAGGGCCAGGCCCACCGCGACCGGCGCCGGGTCCTGCAGCCCGCGTTCGGGCCGGACCGGATGGCCGAGTACCTCGCCGTGATGCACCAGGTCACCGAGGAGCGGGCCGGCCGCTGGCGCAGCGGGCAGGTCCTCGACGTGGCGAAGGAGATGAACCACCTCGCCCTCGAGATCGTCACCCGCTCGCTGTTCGACGCCCGGCTCAGCGAGGACGCCACCCAGGCCTTCCACCGGGCGCTTCCGGACCTGGTGAAGGGCCAGATCGTCCAGTCGCTCTACCCGCACCCGGCCCTCGCCCGACTGCCGCTTCCGGTCAACCGGCGCTTCGACGCCGCGGTCCGGGTGCTCAACCGGGTCGTCGACCAGGCCGTCCACGGGACGGAACGCGGCGAGCGGCCGGCCGCGGGCCACGGCGCCACCCTGCCCGCGCTGCTGCGCGCCGCCACCGACCCGGCCACCGGGCGCCCGCTCACCGAGGCGGACGTCCGCTCCGAGGCGATCACCATGTTCGGCGCCGGCACCGAGACCGTCTCCACCACGCTGACCTGGCTGCTCGACGAACTCCTGCGCCACCCCGAGGTGGAGACCCGGCTGCTGGCCGAACTCGACCGGCACCTGCCCGCCGGCACCGTGCCCACCCCGGAGGCGCTCGGCCGGCTCGCCTACACCCGCAGCGTCACCCAGGAGGTGGTGCGGCTGCACGCCCCCAACGCCTTCCTCATGCGCACCGCGCGGGTGCCGGTGGAGCTCGGACCGTACCGGATCCCGGCCGGCACCGAGCTGCTGTACAGCCTCACCGCCCTGCACCGCGACCCGCACCTCCACCCGGACCCGCTGCGGTTCCGCCCGGAGCGCTGGCAGGACGGCGGCGGCGCCGGGCGGCCGTCCTTCCTGCCGTTCGGGGCGGGCAAGCACAAGTGCATCGGGGAGGCCTTCGCCTGGGCCGAGCTGACCGTCGCGGCGGCCGCGATCCTGCGCCGGTGGCGGCCGCTGGCCCTGCCCGGGGCTCGGGCCCGCGAGGTGGTCTGGACGACGGTGCAGGCCCAGGGGCTGCGGGTCCGGCTGGTCCCGCGCGGCCCCGGGGGCCCGCGTCCGGACGGGGCGGCCGACGCCGGGGCGGACGCGCTGGCGACCCGACCGGCGGGCGGCGCCCGGCCGGTGGACCGGTGCCCGGTCACCGCGCCCCCGCCGCCACCCCCGTCACCACGCACCCCGGCCACCGCAGCCGCCCCGGCGCCCGTGCCCGTGCCCGTGCCCGTGCCCGCCTCGCCCCTGCGGCACCGAGCCCCGCGCCGCCCCGGCGAACTGCACACCGCCGGGCTCCGGCACGCGGACTGGGTGCTCGAGCGGGGCCTGCTCACCCCGGCCGAACTGCCCCGCTACCGCGCCTACGCCCTGCACCGGCTGATCGGCCACGCCTTCCCGCGCACCCGCGGCGACGACCTCGACCTGTTGGTGGACGTCCTGGGCTGGTTCACGATCCTCGACGACCGCTTCGACGGCCGGCCCGGGCGCCGACCCGCCGAGGCCCGCGCCCTCGTCGATCCGCTGACCGCCGTGCTGCACGGCACCCCCGGCCCCGCGGAGCACCGCCCGCAGGCCGTCGGCCGGACCGGTCCGGAGCCCGACGGGGACGACCGGCTGCTCGGCGCCTGGCGGGACCTGTGGGACCGCCAGACCCGCGGAATGTCCCCCGCCTGGCGCGCCCGGGCCGCGCTGGAGTGGCAGACCTGCCTGGAGACGTTCCCCGCCGAGGCCGGGCACCGCTCCCGCGGCACCGTCCCCGCCCTCGGCCTGCCCGAGACGATGCGCCTGCGCCGCCACGGCAGCTGCCTCTACCCGTTCATGAACATACTGGAACGGGTCCACGGCGCCGACGCCCCCGCCGCACTCCACGCGGACCCGGCGCTGCACCGGCTGCGCGCCAACACCGCCGACGCCGCCACGCTGATCAACGACCTCTACTCGCTGGAGCGGGAGGAGCGCCAGAGCGCGGCCGCCTTCAACACCGTGCTCACCGTGCAGCGGGCCCGCGGCTGCACCCGTGGCCGGGCCGTCGGCGCCGTCCGGGCCCGGATCGCCCGGTTGCGGAGGCAGAGCGACGCGCTGCGCGCCGAGCTGGGCCGCCGCCACCCGGCGGGGCGCTGGTACCTGGACGGCACCCGCGAGCTGGTCGAGGGCGCCCAGGCGTGGACCAGCACCAGCGACCGCTACCTGGTGGCGGAGGACGCGGGCCACTGAGGCGCACGCCCGGCGGCCGCGCAGCGGCGGTCGATCACCGGCCGTCGATCACCGGCCATCGCTCAGTGGCGGTCGCCGAGCGCGAACAGCAGCAGGACGAAGCCCGCGAACAGGTGCGTGGCGAAGATGTAGATGCCGGCCCGGATCAGCATGGCCCGGCGCCTGTTCCGCTCCTCGCTGGTGCCGTCGCCCGGCCGGGCGGCGGTGCCGTCGCTGCTGTCGCTCATGGGCGGGGTTCTCCTCGGGTCGGCCGGCCGGTGGGCGCGGGCTCAGCGGGTCGGCCGGCCGCCGGCGGCGCGCAGCTCGGTGAGCAGCGCGCCCTGGTCGGTGATCAGCTCGGTCAGGATCCGTCGTGCGGCGCGCAGCAGGTCGGCCACGTCCGGGGTGCTGAGCGCGTACACCACGGTGTTGCCCTCGCGGGTGGCCACGACCAGCTGGGTGCGACGCAGCACCGCGAGCTGCTGGGAGAGGTTCGACGGTTCGACCTCGATCTCGGCCAGCAGCTCGCGGACGGGGCGGGGCCCGTCCTGGAGCAGTTCCAGCACCCGGATGCGGACCGGGTGGCCGAGGGTGCGGAAGAACTCCGCCTTGGCCTGGTACAGCGGGACCGGCATCGTCCGCGTCTCTCCCCTCGGGTGCGGCTGGGTGGGCGTCCGGCCGGGCGTCCGCACCGCGGCCGGCAAGCATCATCGCGACGGATGAAGATTTCTTCAAGTCGTCACAGTGATCGCGAACGGGCGGCACCCTGCGGCCGAGGAGCCCGCCGGCGTGCCGTCGCCCCACCGCCAGGGCGCGCCCGGCGGAGCCCGCCGGGCGCACGACGCCGCGCGGAAACACCGGAAGCCGAGCCCGGGACGCTGCCAACTCCCGGACTCGGCCGTCATGGTGACGTCCCGTCAGCAGACTACAGGTACATCCACCGTGACCGGGGCCGGACCCCGCCAGATCGCTTCCACACCGAAGGTCGCGTGGACGGTGGAGCCGCACGGGGCCGTGGCGGCGATGCCGTCGACCCGCAGGGCGCCGCCCGTGAACACGGCACGCCCGTGCACCGAACCGAGCTGGGCACCGCCGACGACCTCGGCCGACAGGGTGGTCAGCAGCTCCTGCGGCTTCGGCGGCCACGGAGTGTCCGGGGTGGGCGGACCGGCCAGGCCGATCTTCCCGTAGATCACGACGCCGTCGCCGGTGACGTCGGCGCAGACCTTGGTGGACAGCCCGGCCTGCAGGCCGCTGTAGCCGCAGGTGGTGACCGTGGCGGTGTCGGTGGCCGCGGCGGCCGGTGCGGCGAGCGCCGGGACGGGCGCGCCGAGCAGGGCGACGGCACCGGCCGCGCCCACCGCGATCCGGGTGATGCGGTTCATGGGCTCCTCCTTCGGAGGGTGTGAGGAAACGGATCAGAACAGGTGATGTGGCACATGTGACATTTCACAGCTGCCAGAAGGAAACTTTGCCATGCGATTCCTTTGCCATGACTCGCTTTGACCCTTGGAAGTACCGAGCGGACTCAAATCCGACCTTCGATGGCGCAATCACGCCCCGGGCCCACCCGGGGCCCTCCGCCCCGGTTCACCCGGCTCAGGACAGGGCTCGCCCGGCTCAGGACAGCGAGGCGCGCAGGTCGTCGATCCGGGCCACGGCCGCCGCGAAGGCGCCGCGGTCGAGACGGCCCGAGCCCAGCGCCGCGGCGAGCGCCTCGGTGGCCTGCTCGGCCTGCTGCGGATCACGCGCCGAGCAGAGGATCAGGTCCATCCCGGCCGCGGCGGCGGCCACCGCGCGGGCCCCGGTGTCCCCGTAGGGGTCGAGGGCGCCGGCCTCCAGGGCATCCGTGACGGTGACGCCCTCGAAGCCCAGGCGCTCGCGCAGCTCGCCCTGCACCACGGTGGGCGACAGCCCCGCCGGGCGGGCCGGGTCGAGCGCCGGATAGACCGCCCAGGAGGCCATCACCAGGCGCACGCCCGCCGCGATGGCCGCCCGGTAGGGCTCCTCGCCGCGGGCGCGCAACTCCTCCAGCGGCACCGGCAGGGTGACCGGGCGCGCGTCGGTGTTCTCCTCCTGCGCGGCCGACCCCAGCCCGGGGAAGTGCTTGGCGGTGGCGGCGACGCCCAGGCCCTGCTGGGCGGCCAGGAACGCGCTGCCCAGCCGGGCGACCACGGACGGGTCCCGCCCGAAGGAGCGCTCGTGGTGGTCGATGAAGTCGTCCGGGGCGCCGGAGACGTCGAGCACGGGGGCGAGGTTGACGTTCAGTCCGGCGTCCGTGAGGGTGGCGGCCGCGCCTGCGCCGGCCTCGGTCGCCGCGTGCAGCGGGTTCGGGGCGGCGCCGACCCGGCGGGCGGAGAGCTCGGGCGCACCGGGCAGCCGGCGCACCCTGCCACCCTCCTGGTCGGTCATCAGCAGCAGCGCCCCCGGAACGCGGGACTCGGCCGCCGCCTGACGCAACTGCCCGACCGCTTGAGCCAGTTGTTCGGGGCTCTGGACGTTCTCGCCGAACAGGATGACCCCGGCCGCCCGGCCCTCCCGAATGGTCCGCAGCACCTCGGGCGGCGGGGTCGGGCCGGCGTAGGAGAGCACGATCCGGCGCCCCGCCAGCTGTCGGTCCCGCTGCTGCGCGTCCGCTCCGGACACCGCCACCGTCCTCTCCGCAGGCGCCCGCCGCGACACCGGGGCCGACCCGGCCGGCACCGGCCCGAGCACGGCCGACAGCACCACCAGCACCGCCCCGAGTCGGACGGTGTACCGGAGCGGGTTCATCACGCCTCCAAGGGGGCGGGGGGTACGGTCCGTCAGCGTACCCAAGCCCGGCCGCCGCGGCGGCCCGCGCCACGCGCGGCCGCGGGCCCCGTCCGGCCCGGCCTCCTGCCGGCCTCCTGCCGGTCGGCGACCGCGCGGGGCGGCGGTACCGGCCGGTCGTCGGCGCGCGGCATCAGGTGGCCAGGCTGGCCACCGGCTCCAGGCCGTAGGTGCGGGCGTAGCCGTTCTCGACGCCCACCAGCAGGTCCACGACCTCGAAGTAGCGTTCCCAGAAAGGGGTTTCGCGCAGTGCGTCGATCAGCAGCCGGTAGGCGTCGTGGTCGTCCGCCTCCCAGACCCAGACGTCGGTGACCCGTGCCGAGTAGAACTCCGTGTCGTAGAAGCGGGAGCGGACGCCGCGGGTACGGGCCTCGATCACCGGGACGACCCGGGTGGTGAAGGCCTCGACGCGTTCGGCCACCGTCATCGCCAGCCACTCGGGCGTGGTCTTGACCAGGATGAACGCGGTGACGGGTGCGGTGCGGTCAGTGGACATCGGTGGCCTCCGGGGCGGCGAGGACGGCGGGCTTGAGGGTCTGTGCGCACCACTGCGCGAATCCGGTGGCCGGGCCCGCCAGCGGCGAGCGCTCGACGCCCGAGTCCAGGCCCTCGTCCTTGGCCCGCTTCATCTCGACGAGGGCCTCGACGAACGCCCCGTCGAGGCCGTAGCCCAGCAGGTCGGACCGCAGCTCCCCGAGCGGCTGGCGCCGGTAGCGGACCGGCCGGCCCAGCTCCTCGGTCATGATGCGGGCCAGGTCGTCGGGCGACAGGTCCTGCGGGCCGAGCACCGGGACGCTTCCGACGCCGCTCCACGAGCGGTCCAGCAGCAGCCCGGCCGCCGTCGCGGCGATGTCGGCGACGGCCACCAGCGGCACCGGGCGGTCCGCGGCGAGGGTGTCGGTGAAGACGCCCTCCGCGCGGATCGAGTCGGCCTCCTCCAGCAGGTTCTCGTAGAAGGACGGGTTGGCCAGGGCGCGGTAGGCCACGCCCGAGCCGGCGATCAGGTCGTCCATGGCCAGGGAGGCGGTGACCAGTCCGGCCCGGGCGGCCAGCGGGGTGCCGCGGCCCAGCGCCGAGACGCCGACGACGTGGCCGACGCCGAGGGCGGCGAACGCCCGGGCGGCCGGGCGGGTGAAGCCGCTGAACCCCGCCTCGGGCGTGACCGAGGCGTCCGGGGGCACCAGCCAGAAGACGGCGTCGGCCCCGGTGAAGGCGCGCTCGACGGTCGCGGGGTCGCCGTGCGAGCCGGTGACCACCTCGACCCGGCCGCGCACGGCCGCGGGGAGCCGGGCGGGATCGCGGACCACGACCCGCAGCTCCTCTCCGTGGGCGGGCGCGGCGTCGACCAGCAGCGACAGCAGTCGCCTGCCGATGTTTCCGGTGGGGGCGGTGATGACGATCATGGAAACCTCTGTGTCCGGATCGGATCTCTGGGGCCCCCTCATCGTGCGGACCGCCACCGCATTGCCACAATGGGAACCTCAGCAAGGAATCATTGCCCGAAACGGAACGATGCCGGTGAGCAGCCCAGTCCCGAACCTCGACGCCAATCTCGCCGTCGCCCTCGACGCCCTGCTGGCCGAGCAGAGCGTCACCCGTGCCGCCGCGCGGCTGCGCACCTCCCCGGCGGCGATGAGCCGCACCCTGGCCCGGCTGCGCCGGGTGCTCCAGGACCCGCTCCTGGTGCGGGCGGGGCAGGCGATGGTGCCCACGCCCCGCGCCGAGGAACTGCGGGACGAGGCCGCCGCGGTGGTCCGGCGGCTGGAGGCACTGCTCGCCCCCGGCGGCGGGATCGACCCCGCCGAGCTGCGGCGCACCTTCACCGTCCAGGCCTCTGACCTGGTCGGCGCGGCGCTGGCGCCCGGTCTGCTCGGCCTGGCCGCGCTGCAGGCGCCGGGCGTCTCGCTGCGGGTGCTGGCCGAGGAGTGGGAGGCCGGGCCGGCCCTGCGCGAGGGCCGGGTCGACCTGGAGGTCGGGGCCATCGACCACGTCGACCCGGAGACCCGGGTCGACGAGCTGGTCACGCTGCGCATGGCGGCCGGCGTCCGGGCCGGACACCCGCTCGCCGAAGGGCCCCTGACGCCCGCCCGGCTGGCCGCGGCCGAGCACGTGGCGGTCAGCCGGCAGGGGCGCTTCACCGGCCCGCTGGACGCGGCCCTGGCCGACCACGGGCTCAGCCGCCGGGTCAGCGCCGTCCTGCCCGGGCACCTGGCGGCGATGACGCTGGCCGCGGCCGGCGACGTGGTCTGCCTGGTACCGACCGCGCTGCCGGGCGAGCCCCCCTCCCCGCTCAGCGACGCGGCGCACGCACTGGGGCTGCGCCTGCTGGAGATCCCGGTACCGCTGCCGCCCCTGTCGATCGGCATGGCCTGGCACCCGCGGCACACCGCCGACGCGGGCCACCGGTGGCTGCGCGGCGCCGTGCGCCGGGTGATCCGGCCGGGCCGCGCCGCGGGGAGGGGCGGGTCCGACGCGTCCTGAGCCGCACGGGCCGCGGCGCGGGCCGCGGGGCCGTCCGCTGCGCACCGTCGCCCACCACCGACCGTCAGGTGCCCGGCCGGGTGACCGGCTCGCGGTCGGCCCCTCGGTTCGCCGTCGCCGTCGCCGTCGCCGTCACCGGCGGGTGAGGCGCCCCAGCACCGCGATCCCCTCCTCGATCTCCCCCGGCGCACCGGCCGCGTAGCCCAGCACCAGCCCCGGCGGGTAGGGCAACCGGGTGTGCCAGGACAACGGGTGCACCTTCACCCCGTGCGCGAGGGCCGCCGCGGCCAGCTCGGTGTCGGAGCCGTGTGCTCCGGGCGGGAGGGTGACCATCAGGTGCAGGCCGGCCGCCGCCCCGTGGAGGGTGGCACCGGGCAGGTGGGTCCGGACGGCCGCGATCATCGCGTCCCGGCGGCGGCGGTGGCGGCGGCGCAACAGCCGCAGGTGGCGCTCGAGTCCGCCGGACTCCATCAGCCGGGCCAGCACCAGTTGCGGCAGCACCGGGTTGCCCAGGTCGGCGAAGCGCTTGGCCTCCAGCACCGCCGCCCGCAGCCGCGGCGGCACCAGCAGCCACCCGGTGCGCAGGGCGGGAGCGAGCAGCTTGGAGACGCTGCCCGCGTAGCAGACCTGCTCGGGAAGCACGGCGCGCAGCGCGGGCAGCGGCGGGCGGTCGTAGCGGTGCTCGGCGTCGTAGTCGTCCTCGATGACCAGGCCGCCCTCACCCGCCCAGCGCTGCAGTTCGCGCCGCCGCTCGCCGCCCAGGACGACGCCGGTCGGGTACTGGTGGGCGGGCGTGAGCAGGACGGCGGGGGCTCCGGTGGCGCGCAGCATGTCGACCCGGACGCCCTCCGCGTCGACCGGGACGGGCGGGGTCGCGTCCAGCCAGTGCGCGAGGTGCTGGCGGGCACCGAGCGAGCCCGGGTCCTCGACGGCGACCTCGGTGACGCCCGTGCGGCCGAGCGCCCGCCCCAGCAGGGCAAGGGCCTGGGCCGTCCCGGCGACGACCAGCACCTCGTCCGGGTCGGCGCGCACGCCCCGGTTGCGGGCCAGCCAGCGGGTGACGGCCAGCCGCAGCTCGGGGGTGCCGCGGACGTCGCCGTAGCCGAGGTCGTGGGCCGCGAGGCCGTCCAGGACGGCGCGCTCGGCGCGCAGCCAGGCCGCGCGGGGGAAGGCGGTGAGGTCGGGGCGGCCGGGGGTGAGGTCGATCCGCGCGGGGGTGCCGCGCAGCAGGTCGAAGACCTCGGCGTCGGGCTCGCCCCGGAAGAGCTCCGGCGCCACGCGGTCGGGCGGGGCGGGCGAGTGCGGGGCGGGCGAATGCGGGGCGGGCGCGGGCGTCACGGGAGCGGGCGTCACGGGAGCGGGCGGCGCCGGGTCCGCGACGACGACCGTGCCGCCCCGGCCCCGGCCGGCGAGCCGGCCCTCCTCCGTCAGCCGCCGGTAGGCATCGGTCACCACCCCGCGGGAGACGCCGAGTTCGGCCGCCAGCACGCGGGTGGCGGGCAGCCTGCCGCCGGCCGGGAGGCGGCCGTCGGCGACGGCCTCGCGGAGCCGGCCGGCCAGCCAGTCGGTGAGGCCGCCGCGCGGGGCGTCGGAGGTGTCCAGCTGGAGGAAGTCGGCACCCGGATCCGCCGTTATGGACCTCTCGGCCCGTGCGTCTTTGGACCTGTTCACCGGGCCATTGTGGCGCGAGGGTGGGGCCATGACCACGGAGACGGCAGGACGGAACGATCAGCGGGACGACGCGGCGACAGCGTACGTCCACGGGTACTCGGACACCGAGGCGCAGCGGCTCGGCGACCAGGCGGACACCCTCGCGGAACTGCTGCACGCGGGCACGGCGTACCCGGCGGGCAGCCGGGTGCTGGAGGCGGGCTGCGGGGTCGGGGCCCAGACGGTGCACCTGCTGGCCGCCAGCCCGGGCGTGCTGCTGACGGCGGCGGACATCTCGGCGGACTCGCTGGCGCAGGCCCGCGTCCGGGTCGCCGCGCAGGCGCCCGCCGCACGGGTCTCCTGGCACCACGGGGACCTGCACCGGCTGCCTTTCGCGGACGGCGCGTTCGACCACGTCTTCCTCTGCTTCGTGCTGGAGCACCTGGCCGATCCGGCCGCCGCACTGACCGCGCTGCGCCGGGTGCTTCGGCCCGGCGGCACGATCACGGTGATCGAGGGCGACCACGGCTCGGCCTTCTTCCACCCGCGGAGCCGGGCGGCCGACGACGCGGTCGAGCTGCTGGTGCGGCTCCAGGCCCGGGCGGGCGGCGACGCCTTGGTGGGGCGCCGCCTGCACCCGCTGCTGGCGGACGCCGGATTCCAGGACGTGACGGTCCGGCCGCGCACGGTCTACGCCGACGGCGCCCGCCCCGCGCTGGTGGAGGGCTTCACCCGGCGCACCTTCGTCCCGATGGTCGGGGCCGTCCGCGCGGAGGCACTGGCGGCCGGGCTGACCACCCCGGAGGCCTTCGACCGGGGTGTCGCCGAGCTCGGCCGCGCCGCCGAGCCGGGCGGGACCTTCCACTACACCTTCTTCAAGGCCGTGGCGGTCAACCCGTAGCGACGCCCGGCGGGTGGAGCGGGGCGCCGCTCCACCCGCCGGTCGGAACGGCAGCGCTGCTCCGCGACCACCGGGAACGTCAGCGCCGCCCCTGGCACGGGCAACCCCGGTGCCGCCCAGCGCCCACGGGAACGTCAGCGCTGCTCCGGGCTGTCGCCGAGGGCGGCCAGCATGGCGCGCATCGCGTCGACGAGGGCGGCCGTCCGGGCCTCGTCGAGGCCCGCGAGCAGCCGGCGCTCGGTGGCCAGGTGGTCGGGCAGCGCGCGGTCGATCAGCGCGTGGCCCTCGGGGGTGAGGCCGACGACGCGGCTGCGGCCGTCCTGGTCGCTCTGGGTCCGGGTGACCAGGCCACGGGCCTCCAGCCGGTCGAGGCGCTGGGTGATCGCGCCGGAGGTGACCATCGCGGACTGCATCAGGCCGGTGGGGGTGAGGCGGTAGGGCGGGCCGCTGCGGCGCAGGGTGGCGAGGACGTCGAAGGAGGCGGCGTCCAGGCCGTGCTCGCCGAAGGTGCGGTTGAGCT
The DNA here is from genome assembly GCF_044453265.1 of Kitasatospora sp. NPDC051705. Taxonomy (NCBI): domain Bacteria; kingdom Bacillati; phylum Actinomycetota; class Actinomycetes; order Kitasatosporales; family Streptomycetaceae; genus Kitasatospora; species Kitasatospora sp. NPDC051705. Next base: position 456,942 of record NZ_JBITCO010000001.1, read on the forward strand.
CCCCGTCGACGAGCCGGTACAGCCGCTTGAGCCGGCCGAGCACCTCCATCGGGGAGACGTCCAGGTCTGGCCGCTCGGCGGCCCATTGCGCGACTACTCGGTCCACGTGATCTGCCACGGGTTCAGGGTAGGGGATGCCGCCCGAATTCCTTAGCAGTGAGATAACTGTGAGCCATGTCACGCCGGACCGGCCGTCACATGCTTTAGCGCTGAGATATGTTGGCTTAGTGCTAAGGAATCGACTCGGAATCGTGCTGGTGACCGCCATCGCCCCCGCAGTGTGGGGGTCGACCTACCTCGTCACCACCGAACTGCTCCCGCCCGGCCGCCCGCTCCTCGCCGGCGTCCTCCGCGCCCTGCCCGCCGGGCTGCTGCTGATCGCCCTCACCCGCACGCTGCCGAAGGGCAGCTGGTGGTGGCGCTCACTGGTCCTCGGCGCACTGAACATCGGTGCCTTCCTCGCCCTCCTCTTCATCGCCGCCTACCGCCTCCCCGGCGGAGTCGCCGCCACCGTCGGCGCCGTCCAGCCGCTCATCGCCGCCGGGCTCTCCGCCGCACTGCTCGGCGACCGGCTCACCCTGCGCACGGTGCTGTCCGGCATCGCCGGCATCGCGGGCGTCAGCCTGCTCGTCCTGCGGGCGAGCGCCCGGCTCGACGCCGTCGGCGTGGCCGCCGCCCTCGGCGGCGCGGTGGTGATGGCCACCGGTGTCGTCCTCGCCAAGCGCTGGACCTCGCCCGCCCCGCTGCTCGCCACCACCGGCTGGCAGCTCACCGCCGGCGGCCTGCTGCTCGTTCCCGTCGCCCTGGTCGTCGAAGGCGCCCCGCCCTCCCACCTCAGCGCCGCCAACCTGCTCGGCTACGGCTACCTGAGCCTGATCGGCGCGGCCGTCACCTACGCGCTCTGGTTCCGCGGGATCCGCGCCCTGCCACCCACCTCCGTCGCCTTCCTCGGCCTGCTCAGCCCCGTCGTCGCCACCGCGCTCGGCTGGCTGGCGCTCGGCCAGGACCTCTCCCCGCTCCAGGCCCTCGGCGCCGTCGTCGTCCTCGGCTCGCTGCTCGCCGCCCAGACCCAGCGACCGCGACCCGCCGCCACGGCGGCCGCCACCGCACCCGAACCGGCGGCCGCCACCGGCCCGCAGCTCCGGTCGGCCGGCGAGGCGCTCCGCGAGAACGCCTGACCCCTCGCAACACCCGCCTCACCGCACCCGCACCCGCACCCGCACCCGCACCCGCACCACCAACCCGAGGAGATCCCCATGCGCATCACCGTGTTCGGCGCCACCGGCAACGTCGGCCGACGCGTGGTCGCCGAAGCGCTCGCCCGCGGCCACCGGGTCACCGCCGTCCTGCGCGACCCGGCCAAGCCGCACGGCCTCCCGCCGGCCGTCACCCTCGCCGTCGGCGACGCCCGCCGGCCCGAGGACGTCACCCGTCTCGCCGCCGGGCAGGACCTCGTCGTCAGCGCCACCCGTCCGGCCCCCGGCAACGAGCCCGAACTGGCCGCCGCCACCCGCGGCCTGCTGGCCGGACTCGCCGGGTCGGACGTCCGGCTGCTCGTCGTCGGCGGCGCCGGCAGCCTCACCCTCCCCGACGGCACCCCGCTGGCCGACGCGCCCGACTTCCCCGCCGAGATCCTGCCGATCGCCCGCGCCTGCAACGAGCAGCTGGACCTCTACCGGGCGGACACCGTCGTCGACTGGACGTACCTCAGCCCCGCCGCCCTGCTCGAACCGGGCGAGCGCACCGGCCGCTTCCGGCTCGGCCGGGACGAACTGCTCGTCGACGGCGACGGCGCCTCGACGATCTCCATGGAGGACCTCGCCGTCGCCCTGCTCGACGAGGCCGAGCAGCCTGCGCACCGCCGCGCCCGGTTCACCGCCACCTACTGAACCGAGGGCGGGCCGCAGGTCCGGGGTGTACCCAGCACCACCCCGGACACGGACGCGGGCATGATCGACCGTCACGAGGCGCTCGGACAGGATCGACTCCGTGAACACCACGCCGAGCATCACGCCTGACAACGCCCAGCACAGCACCCGGACCAGCGCCAGGGCCGGCGCCGAGGCGACCGCCCCCGCACCGCGGGCGGTCGCCTCCCGCGTCCGCCGCGCCGCGGTGACCGTCGCCGCCGCCACCGCCGTGCTCACCGGCCTCGCCCTGCCGGCCGGCGCGGCCCCGACCGGCAACCCCGGCGACTCCGACCCGGCACCCGCCCGCTACACCCGGCAGACGCTCGCCTGGGCACCCTGCGCGCAGCAACCCGCCCTGGAGTGCGCCACCATGGCCGCCCCGCGCGACTGGCACCACCCCGGCACCGGGGCCGACCTCACCATCGCCGTCTCCCGGCACCGCGCCACCGACCCGGCCGCGCGGAAGGGCACCCTGCTGATGGCCGCCGGCGGCCCCGGCGGCTCGGGCCTGCTGCGCCCGGCCGACCTCGCCACCGCCGCACCCGCCGTCGGCGCCGCCTACGACATCGTGGGCTTCGACCAGCGGGGCGTCGGCGCGAGCACCCGCGCGGCGTGCCAGACCCCGCAGGAGTTCCAGGACTTCCTGGCCGGCGACTACCGGGACCAGTCCCCCGCCGCGATCGACCGCGTCATCGCCAACTCCCGTAAGCTGGCCGCCGGTTGCCAGGAGCGCAGCGGCGACCTGCTGCCCTACCTGAACACCGGGCAGACCGCCCACGACATCGACCTCTTCCGCTCCCTGCTCGGCGAACGGAAGATCAGCTACTACGGCCCGTCCTACGCCTCGATGATCGGCGCCTACTACGGGACGCTCTTCCCGCGCCGCGTCGAACGGATGGTCCTGGACAGCAACATCGGCTTCGACGGCAGCTGGGAGACCTTCGAGCTGGGCCAGCCGATGAGCTTCCAGCGCCGCTTCGACGAGGACTTCGTGCCCTGGCTCGCGGCCCGCGACGCCACCTACCACTGGGGTTCCACGCCCGAGCAGGTGCAGGCGCACTGGGAGCAGCGGCGCGCCGCGCTGCACGACCGGCCGATCGTCGACGGGCCGTTGACGATCGGTCCGAACCAGCTCGACAACGGCGCGATCAGCGCGATCTACCGGGCCGACTTCTTCCCGCTGCTCGCGCAGGCACTGACCGCCGTCGACGACTGGCAGACCGCCGACCCGACGGCCAAGGCGATGGCCCGGAAGGCCTTCGGCCAGTACCTCAGCCCGGAGTTCCTCGCCGAGTACTTCTCGGTGACCTGCTCCGACACCCCGTGGACCAGGGACCTCGACACCTGGGTCGAGCGCGGCGCGCAGAACGCCGCCCGCTGGCCGCTGGCGGGTGCGCGCACCCTCGCCTTCAGCGCCGTCTGCGCGGCCTGGCCGGTCGCGCCCGCCCCCGAGGTCACCGTCACCGGCGCGCACCTGCCGCCGGTGCTGATGCTCAACTCGGTGCACGACCCGGCCACGTACTACGAGGCCGCGGTCGGCGCCCACCGGGCCCTGCGCGGCTCCCGGCTGGTCACCGTCACCGGGAACGGCGACCACGGCCAGTACCCGGGCACCAACTCCTGTGTCACGCAGACCGTCGAGCGCTACCTGCTGGACGGCCGCGCCCCGGAGCACGACCTGGTCTGCCCCTCCCCGCAGGCGGGGTGACCGGCCGGCGGCCGCTCGGGCGCGAGCTCACGCCTGAGCCCCGGACCGCAGCCTCGTGCGGAGCCAGGCGCAGGCGGCCGCCAGCCCCGCGAATCCGCCGACGACGAGCTTGATGCCGGCCTTCGCGACCATCCAGCCGATCCACGGGACCCCGAAGCCCAACCAGTGGAACACGGCCAGCAGCACGGCCGCACCGCACACAGCGGCCAGCACCGTGGTGACCACGGCGGCGGTCCGCGAGAGCTCCCGCGGACCGTCGTCGGGGCCGCCCGTCGGGTCGGGCGTCAACTCGGCCGCCCGGTCGGCGAGTCCGTCCGCCGGACCGTGCGGCTTCTCCATCGGAACGCCCACCGGGCCACCGGTCCGGCCGGCCGTCCTGTCGTTCGTGTCCCCATCACCCATGCGGGCGATCCTACTCAGCGGCCTCAGCGGCGGCCGTGATGGGTGTCGCCGAGGTGCTCGCCGGTCTCGTCGTCGGGAAAGCTGACGGCCAGGGTCACCCGGTACTCGTACACGTCGTCCCGGTGCCCGGGCACCCGCGCCCAGGCGAGCGAGTGCACCTCCGCCTCGGGGGCCTGCCGGCACCAGGAGGCGGCCTCCTCCAGCGCCCGGGCCGCCGAGCGGCCCGTGCAGACCACGGCGGTGTACGCGGCGACGGCGACGTCCCCGCCGCCGCGGCCGACCCTCGACACCGCCCGCACCGCGGCGGCGGCCTGGGTCAGGTCGCGGGCCAGGTCGTCGACCACCCGGCGGGGCGCGGGCAGGACGAGCGTGCCGTCGGCGGCGACGGTCTCCGGCAGGTTCGCGCTCACGGTCTGGGCCTCCATCCGCATCGTCACGGGGCACAGCATGCCGGGCGGTGATTCCTGGCATGCCCACTTTCACCAGAACGTCACCCGTCCAGGGCGGAGTTGGGGCCGCCCCCTGGCGTCCGGGCGCCCGTCCTGCTAAGGCACGCCGATCGGGGCGCCAGGCATCGGCGCAGGTCAGCGCGGTCGCCGGCGGGCGCCGCCGGGGAGCCCGGAACGACGCGCACGTACCACCCCCGTGCCCCGGACCGCCCGTCCGGCCCCCTCCGCGCGCGGCCCTCCGTCGTTACGCTCCCGGTCAACTCCCGTTACGGAAACCGGAGATCCCGCCGACCTCCAGCCCGTAGCATCCCTGCCTGTACCGCCTCCGCGAGCCGATCGGGCCCGACGGACAGGACTTTGGGGGAATCGCATGCACCGCAACTCGGTTATCCGGTACGGCCGTCGGCTCGCCTGGGTGCCGGCCGCCGCACTCACGGCCGCCGTCCTGACCGGCTGCTCGTCGTCCTCCCCGAAGAACGACTCCGCCGCCCCGCCCGCGACGACCGCCGCCACCGCGCCCGCCACCGGCGCCACCGAGCCCGCCACCACCGCGGGCACCCCGCCGACCGGTGCGCCCGCCGCGACCGGCGCGCCCACCGCGGCCACGCCCCCGACCGGCGCGCCCACCGCGGCACCCGCCGGGAAGCGCCCCGCCGACGCCTGCACCCTGCTGACCTCCCCGCAGGTCGTGCAGGCCATCGGCACGACCGGCCCCTTCACCGGCACCCACCCCGACCCGGGCACCGACGGCACCCGCCCCTGGGGGTGCACCTGGGGCTCCCGCGAGTCCTACGCCGCCGTCCGCGAGGTCCCGCCGTCCACCCTCGCCACCGTGCAGGCCGACCCCGACCTGACCGTCACCCCGATCAACGGCGCGGGCCGCCAGGCCGTCCTCGCGACCCGCAAGGGCGGCGGCCACCCGGTCGTCTACCTCCAGGCGGACGGGCACGTCTACTCCGTCGAGGCCGTCAAGAGCCGCGCCCCCGGCGACGAGGCGAACGCCCCGGCCGAGGTCGTCGCGGAGACCGTGCTCGCCGGGGTCCTGGCCACCAGGCTGGCCTCCTGACCCGCACTGACCTGCGGCGTCGGCCCGGCCGCCGCAACCCGCAGGCCGTCCGGCGGCCTCTCCGCCGTCAGATCGTCGTGATACTAATCGTTGCGACGGTGGGAGCCGTCGGCCGACGGCGGGCACGATGACGTGTACCCGTCCGTTCCGGGGAGGAGCGGACGGCAATGGGGAGGGGCAGGGCATGACGACGAGGTTCGGCAAGGCCCGGGGCGGGCGTGCGACGCGGCTCGGCAAGCGGGTCACGGGGACGGCGGCGGCCTTCACCGCACTCGCCGCCCTGACCGGCTCTCAGGTGACGGGCCTCGGCCTCGCCTCCGTCGCGGCCGCCGACGCGGCCACGCCGCCCGGCGCCACCACCCAGGGCGGCGACCGCTACGGCACCGCCTCCGCCCCGGCCGGCACCGCCACCCCGGGCGGCACCTTCGGCACCGGCGTCCCGGCCGACGGCGGCGGCACCGTCCTGCTGCCGCAGCCCCCGAACACCCTGCCCGGCGCGCCGGCGCCCGGCCCCTTCGCGGCCACCGGGCCGGCCCTGCCCTCGACGGTGTTCGCCGCCTACCGCCAGGCCGAGGCCTCCGCCGCCCAGCGCTCCCCCGGCTGCCACCTGCCCTGGCAGCTCCTGGCGGCGATCGGCCAGGTCGAGTCCGGCCAGGCCAACGGCGGCCAGGTGGACGCGGCCGGCACCACCCTCACCCCGATCCTCGGCCCGGCCCTCGACGGCAACGGCTTCGCCGCGATAGCCGACACCGACGGCGGTCGCTTCGACGGCGACGCACGCTGGGACCGCGCCGTCGGACCGATGCAGTTCATCCCCTCGACCTGGGCGACGTGGGGCGCGGACGCCAACGGCGACGGCAAGGCCGACCCGAACAACGTCTTCGACGCCGCCGAGAGCGCCGGCCGCTACCTGTGCGCCGGCGGCCGGGACCTCGCCGACCCGGCGCAGCTGGACCGCGCGGTCCTCAGCTACAACAACTCCGGCGAGTACCTGCGGACGGTCCGCACCTGGATGGCGCACTTCGGCAGCGGCACCGTCACCACCGTGCCGAACCGGCCCTCCCCGCTGCTCCCGACCGCCTCCTCGCCCTCGCCGCTGCTGCGCCCGACCGGCGCCGCCACCGGCACGACGGGCGGCGCCGGCACCACCGGACCGGTCGCCCCGAGCACCGTCGCCCCGAGCCCGAGCGCGCAGCCGACCTCCCCGGCCCCGACCCAGCCGTCGGACCAGCCCTCGCCGCAGCAGCCGGCCCCGCAGCCGACGACCAGCCCGAGCGCCGCCCCCACGGAGACGCCCACCACCGCGCCCACGCCGACCACCACCCCGACGGGCACCACCTCGCCGTCGGCCACCCCGACGGGCACTCCCAGCGGCACCGCGTCCCCGACCGCCACCCCGACCGGGACGCCGAGCGGCACGCCGACGGCCACCCCCAGCGGCACGCCCACCGGTTGCCCGAGCCCGACCGCCACGGCCACCGCCACGCCGACCGGCACGCCGTCCCCGACCGCCACCCCGAGCGGGACTCCGGCGGCCACCCCCAGCGGCACGCCCACCGGCTGCGCCACCGCGACGCCCACCGCCGCGGCCACGCCGACCGGCAGCCCGAGCGGCACCCCGTCGGTCCCGTCCGCCGCGACCGCCCCGGGAGCGGGCACGACGCCGAGCGCGTCCCTCTCCCCCTCGGCCGCTCCGACGGCCCGCTGACGGCACGACGAAGGCGGCGGCCCGCACCGGGTGGTGCGGGCCGCCGCCTTCGTCGTCCTGCAGTGGCCGTGCCGTGGCCGTCGTGTCACCGTCTCCGTGTCACCGTCGCCGTGCCGCGGCTGCCACGCCCTCGCCGTCCGCTCGCGCCATCCGCTCGCGCGCGGCCGGGCCGCGGCGGCCCGGTCACAGGTGCTTGACCAGCTCCGGCATCAGGTCCTGGAACGTCCGCCCGCTGGCCGGCTGCCCGATCGCCGTCATCTGCCAACCGGCCGGCGTGCGCTGCACCTTCGCCATGATCTGCGCGGTGTACGGTCCGCCGCCGGTCAGCGTGTAGCGGGCCAGCTCGGCCCCGGTCTGCTCGTCGACCAGCCGGCAGAACGCCGCCTCGACCTCCTGGAAGGTCTGGCCGGTGAAGGAGTTGACGGTGAAGACGATCTGGTCGACCTCGGCGGCCATCCGGGTCAGGTCGACGGTGATCGACTCGTCGTCGGTCGCGTCGCCGGCGCCGCCGACCAGGTTGTCGCCGCTGTGCCGGACGGATCCGTCGTTGCTGGTGAGGTGCTGGAAGAAGACCACGTCGACCGGCCGCCCCTGGGAGAAGAGCACCGCCGAGGCGTCCAGGTCGATCTCCCGGCCGGCGGCCAGCAGCTTGGCGAAGAAACCCTTGGGCTGCGCGGCCTTCCAGCCGAGGCCCATCCGGACCACACCCAGCTGCCCGCCGCCCGGCTTCTCCAGGCTGATCTTCTGCCCCTTGGCCAGCGAAACGCTCATCGCGCCCTCCTCGTTCCTGCCGCCGCTCGTGCCGCGTTCCCGTCGCGCCCGGCCGCCGCTCGTGCCGTGAATCTACAGCACTGTCGAAGGCGTTCCGATCATCCGACGGGCGTACGGCGCAACCCCTACCCCGCAGCCCCGCGCCCCTCACCACCTGCACTGGTCCGAACACTGTCAAGCGCCGCGGGGAGGACCCGCCCTCCGTACCCGAGCGATCCGGCTCGCCCAACCGGGGACACGGCGGTCCGACGTCTGGCGTAGCCGTCGACGCGGCCCGAACACCCGGGCGATCCGGCGTCTAGGGTCGGCGCGGAGGCGCCGCCCACCGGGAGCACGGCCGCCTCCGCACCGAGCGCACCGCGCACGTTCCCGGGATCCGCCGACTCACGCTGGGGGACCACCATGTCCGAACCCGAAGGAACACCGCCCGCACCCGCCACCTCCCGCCCCGGCCGCCGCCGCCTGCTGCGGGCCGGCCTCGGCACCGGCGGCGCACTCGCCGCCGTCCGCCTGCTGCCCGGCGGCCGGGCCTGGGCCGCCGCCCCCGCCGCCGGCCCGAGACCCGCCCCGGCGGCCCCGGCGGCCCCAACCACTACGACGGGCGCGGAGGGCGGGGCCCAACCCTGGCCGGACTGGGCCCGGTTCGCCCGGATCGCCGACGGCACCTTCAACGAGCCCGCCGACATGCAGAGCGCCGTCGACGCGCTGAAGGCGCAGAACGTCAGCGTCGTCGAGCTCGACACCCTGCTCTCCAACTGGCTCACCGACGCCGAGTTCGCCGCCCACATGGCCGAGGTGAAGACCTTCACCGGCCTCGCGCACGCCGCCGGCCTGAAGGTCGTCATGTACTACCCGTCACTGGAGCTGATCTCCCCCGGCGGCGAGAAGGGCCGCTCGTTCTACAAGAACGACCAGGGCGGGAACTGGGTCCAACGCGACCTCGCCGGCCGGCCCAACGTGTTCTACGGCAGCGTGGTGGTCTGGGTCGACCCGGGCGACGAGAGCGTCTGGCTCAGCCCGAACTCGCCCTGGCGGGACTACTACCTCAAGCGGATCAAGGGCGTCGCCGCGACCGGCGTGGACGGCATCTGGCCGGACGTCCCGATCTACTTCGACGGCGTGCTCTCCTGGTGCGACGCCTCCACCTGGGGCGCGGCCGCCTTCAGGGCCGACACCGGCCTCCCCCTCCCCGAGGCCGCGGACTTCGCCGACCCGACGTTCCGCCGCTACGTCGAGTGGCGCCACCGCAACCTGCTCCGGTTCCAGCTCGACATCGCCGCCGCCGGCCGCTCCGTCAACCCCGACCTCGTCACCTTCGTCGAGACCGTCTCCATGGACTACCGCTACGCCACCTCGATCGGCCTCGACGGCGGCTACCTGCGCCAGGCCGAGGGCGCCGTCAGCCAGGTCTGGGAGGTGGACATCCTCGGCAACTACGACGGCATGCGGCACGCCACCGCCACCGACTGGGTCTGCCTGATCTCGATGTACAAGTACGCACGCGGCGCCAGCGGCACCAAACCCGCCTGGGCCTTCTCCTACGGCTGGCAGGCCGACGACGCCTCCCTGGTGATGTCCCAGCTGATCGCCGCCGGCTGCAACCCGTACGAGGTGAAGACCCCGTTCAAGAACGACACCGTCGACGCCGCGATGCGCACCCGGATGTACGCCTTCGTCCGCGCCAACCAGGAACGCCTCTACGACGCCGCCCCGATCGCCGAGGTCGGCGTCTACCACTCCAGCCCGTCCCGCGACTACGTCGCCCCGGGCGCGGGCATCGGCATGTACGCCAACGCCACCGCACCCGCCGGGATCACCGACTGGTGGGGCGGCGACGAGCCGGAGCAGAGCTGCGCCGCCGTCCCCTGGCTGGGCGAGTTCCGCGGCACCGTGAAGGCCCTCGTGTACGCGCACGTCCCCTTCGACACGGTGCCCAGCCCCGGCCTCACCGCCGCCGACCTCACCCGCTTCAAGGTCCTGCTGCTGCCCGACCTGCAGGCCGTCTCCGACGCCGAAGCGGCCGCGCTGCGCGGCTTCGTCGCCGCCGGCGGCACCATCGTCATCACCGGCCCGGCCCCCACCGCACTCGACGAACTCGGTGGCCAGAGAGCCGAGTTCGCCCTCTCCGACGTCCTCGGCCTGCGCCGCGCCGACCCGCTCCCCGCCACCCGGCAGAACGCCTACGGCGCCGGCACCTGCTGGTACGTCCGCAACCGGGCCGGCCTCAGCTACCTGACCAGGACCGACCAGTCCTCCGCCGACCAACTGCTCGCCGCCGTACGGCAGTCCGCCCCGCCCGCCGTCACCCTGGCCGGCGACCGCCGGATCTACCTCGACGCCCGGCGGCTCGGCGCCGACACCGTCGTCCACCTGGTCAACTTCACCAACTTCGGCGACACCCCGGCCGCCTTCCGCACCACCCCCGCCAACTGCACCCTCTCCTACACCCTCCCGCCCGGCACCACCCCCACCGCCGTCACCGTCGCCACCCCCGACGGCACCGACCCCACCCCCAAACCCGCCCCCCACACCGTCACCGGCACCACCCTCAGCATCCCCCTCACCCTCACCCAGTACTCCGTCGTCACCATCACCACCCGCTAGAACGCCCGCGGGGCGGCGCCCCGAACCACCCGGAGCCCCGCCCCACGGACGTCCTCGTTCACCTCATCCCGGCCTCACGGCCGTCCCCTTCAGGGAGTGTGCTGCTCGTACTGCAGGCTCCACTGCTGGTTGGCCTGCACGCCGGGGCAGTCCCAGATGCCGAGCCGGGTGCCCTGATCGGTCGCCCACCCGGGCAGCTCGAGGCACCGGCCACCCGGGTTGCCGGCGGGATCCACCGTGGCGGGCAGCACGATCCTGCCGTCGGGACGGACGCTCCACTTCTGGCCACTGCCACCGGTGCAGGTCGCGAGGACGACCCGGGTGCCGTTGCCGAGCGCGTCGTCCTTGGTGGACAGGCAGTAACTGCCCGCACGGATGGTGCCGTCCGTCGCCGGGCTGAACCGCTGGGCGGCCGTCTCCCAGCAGCTGTAGACGGCGACCTCGGCACCGTCGTGGGGCCCGCCGACGGCATCCATGCACTGCCAGCTCGCGGTGGCGGGGTGCACGGAGACACTGGCGTCGGCGTAACCGAGGAACTGCCAGTCACCGAACCCGTCGACCTTGTTCCTGGTGCCGTCGCTGCTCTTCCCGGGGAAGACGGTGATGGCGTTCGCGCCGTTCACCGCCCAGAGGTCCGGGTAGCCGTCGTTGTTGAGATCGGCGGCACCGACCTGCGGCTGGGCCGCGGTGGTCCAGTTGGCGCCGGTCAGGATCGGTGTGCCGGCGTCGGGCCTGGTCAGCGCGGAGTAGTCGACGGTGCCGTCGGCCTTCCAGGTGAGCGGGTAGGCGTAGACGGTGCCGTTGGTGCGGTGCCGCGCCCATATGGTGGTCTGGTACGTCGGGTCCGTGGTCCCGGGCACCGTCGTCGCGCCGTTGGCGGCACCGGGAGTGAGGAGCTCGTAGTCGTTCCAGCTGCCGCTCGTGGTGGGGATGAGCGTCGCGCTGTCGACGTTGTCGGCGAGGCCGTTGGGCTGGAAGAGGTAGAGGTTGTTGTTCTCCACGGTCAGGAGGGAGGTCTGGGTCATCATGACCTGGTGGGACGGGTTGTTGGGCTCGCCGCCGACCGACTCGCCCTCCGGGGTGCCGATCGCCACGACCTGGGAGACGTTGCTCCAGACCTTCTGCGTGTAGGCGGCGCAGCGTGCGCCGGTGCCGTAAGTGGTGCAGCTGGTGGGGCGGGTCAGCTGGGACGGACGCAGCGCGTCGAAGCGCCCCGTGCCGTCGTTGGGGATCAGGTACAGGTTGTCCCTGAGTTGGGGAGCCTTGTCCTTGGTGTAGTGAGCGACGATCTGGTCAACGGCCTGGCCTACGGCAAAGGTGCCGTGGTGGCTGATCTGGAAGTCGGCCCAGGTGGCGCCGAAGTCACGGTTGCCCGGCGCCGCGGAGGCCGGGGCCACCAGCGAGTTCACCGGGTCCGTGGTACCGCCGATGATCCGCAGGTCGCCGTTCTTGTCGGCCAGGTCGATGTCCGGCTGCTGGTCGTTGGTGACGTCGCCGAACAGCGGCTGGGTGCCGGGCTTCCAGGGGACGTAGAAGTTGTAGAGCGCCGGCTGGCTGTAGTTGCCGGCGTTGTCCATGGCCCACGCGTAGAGCGTGTTGGTGCCCCACTGCCGCGGCTGGTAGTCGTAGGGCTGCCCGGGCGCGAGCGTCCCGTTCTGCCCGCAACGCCAACCGACGACCGGGGTCGGGTCGTTGCTGACGCGCACGCAGGCGATGCCGGAGGCCTGCAGACCCTGGCCGGGGGCCGGGTCCTCGGCGTTGACGGTGAACCTGCCCCAGTCGTTCATGTACTTGGCCGGAGTCGGGTTCGGAGTGCCGGAGGGCGGGAAGTCGGTGGAGCTGATGCTCACCCGGGGGTTGGTCCGGTCGATGCGGAAGTAGCACGCGGCGCTGCCGGGCGAGCTGAGGGTGCCGTCGCTGGACTGGGCGTACCAGCCGTACTGGTGGCCGTCGGACAGTGCGCCAGGGGAGACGGCTTCGGCGGGGCTGTTGTAGGGCCCGCCCCAGTGTCCGTCGGTGAAGGAGAAGTTACCGTCGTTGTCGTCCCACATCCGGTAGCTGGTGTAGAGGGACTGGCCGGCCGGGGAGTAGCTGTTCGCGATCAACGAGATGCTCTGATTGCTGCTGATCCAGCCGGGGTTGTCCCAGGGGTGGGTACCACCGCTGGTGCACTCATTGGTGCTGTTGTTCCACGCGAAGCCGGGTGCGGGGCTGGTCCGCGGGTACCAGACGGTCGGCGTGATGTCGTACGTGGTGGTGATGAACGGGTTGTTGGCGATGTAGTGGCGGTACGAGGCCTCGAACTCGTTGTTCATCGGCGCGATGCCGACGGTCCACCACGGCCACTGGCCAGCGACGGCCTGCTTCATCATGGCGGTGACGTCGATGGCCAGCGGGCCGGTGCCGGTGAGCCACTGGCCGTTGACCGTCGGGCAGTTCTCCATGACGGCGGTCTTACTGGTACCGCAGGGCTGGTCGTTCCAGCTGGTGTGCTCGTAGATGGGCTTGGGCGCCGAGTACACCACGAACGGCGTGTTCGTACCGGGGCTGGAGGCACCGGTGACCTGGGCGTTGAGCGTGGAGGTGAAGACCGTCGGCGGGCTCTCCGCCCCACCGGGCTTGGTGTAGAGCGCGGGGTTGATGCCGAACTGGAAGTAGGCGCGCTGGCGTCCGGTCACGCCGCAGTCCAGCGCCGGGTCGCTGCTGTGGTAGCCGCAGAACCCGGTGGCCAGGTTGGTCTTCTTGTTGAAGTTCTCGGCGGTCTTGTGGTTCTCCTGGACCTCCACCGACCCCTGGACCGAGCTGGTCGCGACCAGGGACGGGTCGAGGTACCACGGGCCGGTGCCCGACCCGAGTGCGCCCTGGTTCGGCGTCAGCTCGATCGCCGCCGGGGTGACCTTCGTCCCGATGGCGGCCACGTTCGCCCCGTCCCCCGGCGCCTCGGCGGAGGAACGGATGCCGCCCGCCGGCGCAGATCCGGGGTCGGCAGCAGGAGCCGCCGCAGCAGCGGCCTTGGCGGACTTCGGCGCCGTGGCGGGCGCCGCGGTCGTCGACGAGTCCCACTGCAGCGCCGACGGGGAGCGGAAGCGCAGGGCGCCCTTGTCGTCCTTGACGTCGATGCGGCCCTGGTCGTCGGAGGTGACCGTCAGGCCCTGGGCGGTGATCGGGAAGCGCAGGGTCTTCAGCGCCGGGTTGACCGCCGCCTCCGGCGTGCGGACCACGATCACGTCGCGCCATCCCCCGATGGGCAGCGCGGTCAACTGAAGGTCGACGCCGGGCAGGACGTCGGCGTAGGTGGCGGTGGATCCGTTCAGCGCCGGCTTGGGCAGCGGGAACGGGGCACCGACCGAGAGCTTCTTCCCGTCAGCGGTGGAGATCGTGGCCATGGGTCCGCCGCCACCGCCCGAGAGCGCCAGGGCCGTGTTCGAGACGGCGGGGCCGACGGTGCCGTCCGCGTTCGCTCGCAGGGTCGGGTCGAGGTCGGCCCAGGCACCGTTCTGCCGGGTTCGCACCGGCTGGGCGTTGTCCGTCGTGGTGAGGGTGCCGTTCGCGTTGGCGACGGTCTTCGACACCTCGTTGGTCATGGCCTCCACGACGACCGCCTTGCCGGTCGACCGGGCCTTGGCGACGGCGTCCACCATCGCCTGCTGCAGGGGTGTTCGGGCCGGGCCCGGCGTCGGGGGCACCAGCGGCGGGGCAGTGCCGCTCGGGCCGTGCGGGGCGGGCGGTGCGGCATCGGCGGCGACCGCGGCAGGCGCGGTCAGCAGACCGACGCTCAGGGCGCAGCTCGCCGCGAGGGCGGCGAGTCGCGCCGCTCCCCGACGCGCCGAGCGCGGTGGAGGCATGTTCGGAAATGTTCGCGAAGTGATGGACATGTCTGCTTCTGGGCTCCCCTCCCATGCGCGATCCCCCTCCGGGAGATGCGTTCGGGTCGGAACGATGCGCCCTGACCAGCGGGTAGGTCAAACGCTTTGCAGGATTGGGTTGGCATGTCCGGATAAGAGCAGACCTCCAAGTCAAGACTTCATAAACATCCCCTGCAGGGCTCTCGAACAGCCTGGCGACGTGTCAGAGGCGGCACGTAGTGTCACGTCCAATCTGGCACACAGCTATGTCCATGTGACGTTGTGTCGACATCAGCGAGGGAGCGCAGGTGGGGGTCTTGTCTGCCCGGAAACGGGCTCGGACGACAGCAGCACGAGGCCGGTGGCGGTCACCCGTCATGGCCGCCATGGTCGCGCTGGCCATGACCGGGGTGGCCGTGCCACCCGCGGCGGCGTGGACCTATCCGGCGCCCGAGGGGGAGGTCTGGACACCGCCCCGCACACCGCTGGGCGGTGCCACCACCTCCGTGGAGGGACACGACGCCAAATCGGCGGCCAAGCCCGCCGCGAAGCCGGCCGACTGGAAGCCGGAGACGGCACCGCCCGTGGTGACCGGGACGGAGACCGTGACGCTCGGCCCGGACAGCCCGGGGGCGAAGTCCGCCCGGTCGGCGACCGGCGGCGCCTCCCCGGCCTCCGGCGGTGGCACCGGCTCCAAGGCCGGGGCACTCGCCGTCTCGGTCGCACCCGGAAACGGCACGGGCGAGAGCGCTCACACCGTCACCGTCCAGGTGGCCGGTCAGGACAAGGGGAAGGCCGCGGGTGTCACCGGCCCCCTCGTCGCCCTGACCGACGCCGAGGCACCCGGCAAGGGCGACGGACGTGCGGCGAGCGTCACGCTCGACCTCAAGGCGCTCCAGGCCGCAGGCTGGTCGGACCGTGCCACGCTCGTGGCACTGCCCTCGTGCGCGCTGACCACCCCGGAGCGGGAAGAGTGCCGAACCCGGACACCCGTCCCGGCGACGCTCGACGGGCAGGGCAAGGTCACTGCGGACGTCAAGCTGCCCTCCGCATCCAGCCCGCAGCAGCCTTCAGGAAAGGCCAACCCGCAGGACGCCGTCAACGCGTCCTTCACATCCGCGCAGAGCCCGGCCACCGCTCCCGCACCGGCCGGGCGAGCGCTCGTGCTGGCAGCGGCTCCCGCTCCGTCCGGCCCCGGCGGGTCGTACACCGCGACACCGCTCTCGCCATCGGCGGGGTGGAAGGCAGGGTCGAACTCGGGCAACTTCACGTACAGCTACCCGATCCAGGTACCGCCGTCCCTCGGCGGCGCCGCCCCGGCCGTGGGACTCGACTACAACTCGGCCGCGGTGGACGGCAGGACGTCGGCCACCAACTCCCAGTCCTCGTGGGTCGGTGACGGCTGGGGCTACGAACCCGGCTACATCGAGCGGTCCTACCGCGGCTGTGACAAGGCCGGCATCACCGGCTCCGCCGACCAGTGCTGGGCCGGCCAGAACGCCACGCTCTCGCTCGGCAGCCGCTCCGGCACCATCGTGCGCGACGACGCCACCGGCGTCTGGCACCTGCAGAGTGACGACGGTTCCAAGATCGAGCAGCTCACCGGCGCACCCAAGGCGGCCGGCGACACCGACTACCGGGACATGGAGTACTGGCGGATCACCACGACCGACGGTATCCAGTACTACTTCGGCCGCAACCACCTCCCCGGCGGCGACGGCAGCGATCCGTCCGCGAACTCGGTCCTGACCACCCCGGTCTACTCACCGAACAGCGGCGACCCCTGCTACGGCGCGGGCTCCGGCAAGAACTCGTGGTGCCAGATGGCCTGGCGCTGGCAGCTCGACTACGTCGTCGACCCGCACGGCAACCTGACCACCTACAAGTACGCCACCGAGGGCAACAAGTACAGCCGCGGCGGCGCCCAGAACAACGGCAACGACAGCCTCACCGACTACCAGCGGGCCGGCTACCTCAAGGAGATCGGCTACGGCCAGCGCCTGGACGACCAGAAGGCCGCCAAGGGGGCGCTCAACCCCGCCGCCAAGGTCCTCTTCACGGTCGACGAGCGCTGCAAGGCCTCCGGCTCGATCACGTGCGCGGAGAGCCAGCGCACCACCGCCAACGCCGACGCCTGGCCCGACGTGCCGATCGACCAGATCTGCACCGGTTCCGGGGCGTGCTCGAACTATGCGCCGACCTTCTTCACCACCAAGCGCCTGACCGCGATCACCACCCAGGTCCTCGTCGACTCCGCCTACCGCGACGTCGACACCTGGGCGCTGTCCCAGTCCCTCGCCGACCCCGGTGACGGAACCAAGCGCACCCTGCAGCTCGACTCCGTCCAGCGCACCGGCTCCAACGGCCAGGCGCCGATCAGCCTGCCGGCCGTCTCGTTCACCTACGTGATGATGGCCAACCGCGTGGACGGCCTCGTCCCGGCCGCGCCGATGTTCATGCGCCCGCGCATCCAGGGCATCACGACCGAGACCGGCGGCCGCATCAACGTCATCTACAGCGACCCCGAGTGCTCCCGGGTCAACAACCACATGCCCGCCTCCGAGGACAACAACTCCATGGCGTGCATGCCGGTCAAGTGGTACCTCCCGGGCCAGTCCTCGCCCGACCCGGTCAACGACTGGTTCAACAAGCCGCTCGTCAGAACCATCACCGAGCAGGACCTCGTCGCCACTCCGCCGATCGGCAGGACCACCGAGTACACCTACAACGGCGGCGCCGCCTGGCACCGCAACGACGCCGAGTTCACCGACCCCAAGACCCGCACCTGGGACAACTTCCGCGGCTACCAGTCGGTGACCACCACCACCGGCAGCGGCTCGGTCAGCGAGGCACCCAAGACCCAACAGACCGTCACGTACCTGCGCGGTATGGACGGGGACTACCTCGCCAACGGCAGTCAGCGCAGCGTCCAGGTCGCCAGTCCCCTCGGTGACAATGCCACCGACAGCGACTGGCTCAGCGGACGCGCCGTCGCCACCGAGAACTACGACCAGGCCGGCGGCCGCGTCCAGGCCGTCTCGGGAAGCACCACCAACGGACAGGCGGTCACCGCTACCCACTCCCAGACCGCGGGCGCACCAAAGGTCTACGCCCGCTACCCGGACTCGCAGGTCACGACGATCTCCAGGGCCAGGCTGACCGACGGAACCTGGCGCACCGCCACGGCGGTCACCACTACCGACCCGAGCCGGGGCAACCGCATCACCCAGGTCGACGACAAGGGAGACGGTACAGCCGCCACCCCCGAGACCTGCACCACCACCGGCTACGCGACCAGTGACAACCCACTGCGAGTCATGCTGGCCTCGGAGGTCATCACCGTCCAGGGGCCCTGCGGCACCACACCATCCGCTTCCAACACGATCGCAGGCAGCCGCACCCTTTTCGACGGCAAAGCCGTCGGCAAGGCCGGTGCCACCGGCGATCCGACGAGCACCCAGGTCCTCGACCATTTCGATCAGGCCGGAAGCCCGGTCTACACCCTCAACGGCAGCGCGACCTTCGATGCCTACGGACGGGCACTGACGGCATCGACGACCGACGGATCCGCCTACGACCGTTCCGGAAACCTCCTGAGTGGTCCCTCGGTGACCCCTGCCGTCACCACCACCGTCCTCACCCCGGCCACAGGCGCCCTGCCCACCGAAGTCCGGACCACCGGCCCGATGGGCCCGGGCTGGACGACGACCCTTACCCAGGACCCGGCCCGCGGCTCCCCGCTGACCAGCCTGGACCTCAACGGCCGCACCGCCACCGCGCAGTACGACGCGCTCGGTCGCATCACCGCCGCGTGGGCCGTGGACCGGCCGACCACCGGCTACCCGAGCAAGAAGTTCACCTACGCCGTCAACAGCACCGCGGGACCGTCCACCGTCAAAACCGAGACGATCACGGACGACGGCGTCACCTACGACGCGACCATCAACCTGTTCGACGGCCTCGGGCGACCGCGCCAGACGCAGAGCACCAGCGCGGCCAAGCCGACCGGACGGCTGATCACCGACACCGTCTACGACACCCACGGCTGGGTCATCAAGACCTCCAACCCGTACTACGAGAACAGCTCCTTCCCGACCGACTCCATCTTCATCCCCGTGGGCGACGGCCAGATCCCGGGCCAGACGTGGAACACCTACGACGGCAGCGGACGTGTGCTCCGCTCCGAGTTCCGGTCCTATGGCAACCTCCAGTGGGCCACCAGCACCGCCTACCCAGGCGCCGACCGGACCGATGTCACCCCGCCTGTCGGCGCAACCCCCACCTCGACCGTGAACGACGCCCGGGGCCACACCACCGCGCTCTGGCAGTACCGAACGGCAACTGCGACCGGCAACGCCGCCGACGCCGATGTCACCACCTACGGCTTCACCGCCGGCGGTGCAACCGCCCAGCGGACCGACAGCAGCGGCAACACCTGGAAGTACGGCTACGACCTCCGCGGACGTCAGGTCTCCGCCTCCGATCCTGACACCGGCGTCACGAAGACGGTCTACGACGCGAACTCGCGCATCGACCACACCACTGACGCCAAGGACTCCACCCTCTCGTACAGTTACGACCTGCTCGGCCGGAAGACCGCCCAGTACAGCGGCACCGTGGCACCGGCGAACCTGCTGGCGTCCTGGACCTACGACACGATCCTGAAGGGCCAGCCCACCTCCTCGTCCCGTTACGTGGGCGGCGCGGACGGCGCTGCCTACACCAAGGCCGTCACCGACTACGACACGGCCTACCGCCCGCTCGGTACCTCCGTCACGATCCCGTCCGCCGAGGGAGCACTGGCCGGCACCTACACCACCACCAACACCTACAGCGACGTCATCGGCTCTCTGACCAAGGTCAGCGTCCCCGCTGCAGGAGGACTCCCGGCCGAGACGGTCAGCTACGGCCGAACCATCACCGGCCTGCTGACCTCCGCCGCGAGCCTGGGCAAGGCGGTCATCGCCAAGGTCGACTACGACGCACTCGCAAGGCCCGTCCGCACGACCGTCGGCGAGTACGGCAAGCAGGTCGTCTCCACCCAGCAGTACGACTGGGCCACCGGACGGGTCGTCAACAACTTTGTCGACCGTCAACTCGGCACCGTCTCTGTCGACCAGACCAGCTACACCTACACCCCGTCCGGCCGGGTCACCTCGGCGACCAGCGTCCAGGACGCTGCCGCCACCGACACCCAGTGCTTCACCTACGACTACCTGGGCCGGCTGGCGAGCGCCTGGACCGACACCGGCGGGACCTCCACCACCGCCGACTGGAGCGACTCCTCCGGTCAGACCCACGGCACCGGAAGCTCGTCCACCGTCCCCGGCGTCGGAAGCTGTAACAACGCCACCGGCCCGGCGTCCGTCAGCCCGGGCGGACGGACGGTCGGAGGCCCGGCCCCGTACTGGAACACCTACTCGTACGACGCGACCGGCAACCGCACCGGCCTCGTCCAACACGACATCACGGGCAACAGCCTGAACGACACCACCACGGCCCAGACCTTCGGGGCCTCCCGAAGCAACAACACCCCCACCAACGCAGCCGACACGGGCGGCGGAACCGGCGGGCCTCACGCCCTCCTCACCTCCACCACCACAGGTCCCGGCGGTACCAAGGCGGTCTCGTACCAGTACGACGCCAAGGGCCGGACCACCTCCATCACCGACACCGGCGGCACCAGCACCCTCACCTGGAACGGCGAGGACAAGCTCGACAACCTCGCCAGGACCGGGCAGACCGACGCCACCACCTACCTGTACGACGCGGACGGCAACCAGCTCATCCGCCGCAACCCGGGCAAGACCACGCTCAGCCTCGCCACCGACGAGCTCACGCTCGACACGGCCAGCGGCTCGATGAGCAACGTCCGCACCATCGCCGCCCCCGGAGGTCTCACCTACACCCGCGTCACCGCGGCCATCGGCGGCGGCAAGGTCCTCATCCAGGCCTCCGACCCGCACGGCACAGCCAACCTCCAGATCAACACCACCGCCGGACAACCCGTCACCCGCCGCCCGAGCGACCCGTTCGGCAACCCCCGCGGTGAGCAGCCCCAGACCTCCGACTGGGCCGGCACCAAGGGCTTCATCGGCGGCAGCAAGGACGACACCACCGGCCTCACCAGCCTAGGAGCCCGCCAGTACGACCCGGCGACCGGCCGCTTCATCAGCCCCGACCCGCTCCTCGTCCCGACCAATCCGCAGCAGTGGAACGGCTATGCCTACAGCGAGAACGACCCCGTCAACCTCAGCGACCCCAGCGGGTTGAGCTCGGAGGAGTGCGGCAAGCTCTACGACTGCCACGGCGGCAGCATCACGATGAAGAACACCGCCGAGACGGGGGGCTACTTCGGCGGCCCTAACGGCCAGCGGCGGTACTACGAAACGATCAAGGACGACACCCAGAGCGTCGAGAACCAGTGGGTCAGCAAACAGATCTCGAAGAACCTGAACTCGCCGTGGATCAGTGCCAGCCTCGGGAACACCCTTTCAAAGGTCTGGCAGACAGCGAAGGAGATTTCAGGACTCGACGACGCTGAAGAATGCGGAAAACGCAGGACGCTAAAGAGCTGCATGGGCGCACTGGAAGCCGTTGGCAGCCTCATCAGCGGCACCAGGTTGGAGAGTCTCGCCCTCAAGGGACTCGCCCGCACCCTCACCAAGGAGGAGGGCGCGACGCCCGGTGCCACGACACCGCATAACGATCCCAACCCCCGTTTTCCGGGTTGCCCGGTGCCACTTTCCAGCCACAGCTTTCCCCCGGACACCCAGGTACTGATGTCCGACGGCAGTGCCAAACCCATCGGCCAGGTCCAGCCCGGCGACTCGGTCACCGCCACCGACCCGCAGACCGGCGTGACCTCCACCGAGCCGGTCACGAAGAAGATCGTCACTCCCGACGACACCCACTTCACCGAACTCACCCTGGCCGCACCGGACAAGCAAGCTGACGCAACCACGGCCGTCACACTCACTTCAACCACCCACCACCCTTACTGGGACGACACTGCCCATCGCTGGATCCCGGCACAGGACCTCCAACCGGGCCACCACGTAACCGCCTCCGACCACACCACCCTGGTCGTCCTCAGCACCCGCACCTACAACACTGCCCCCCAGACTGCCAACGACCTCACCGTCGCGAACCTCCACACGTACTATGTACTCGCTGGAAATGCGCCGGTGCTCGCGCATAACAGCACTTGCGGGCCAGTTGCAAATAACAAGCCGGGCGATCTGGCACTTGAGATGATGGAGGCGGACTTTGCGGGAGTGAGCCCCATGACCGCAGGCACGCCGGAGTTCGCTCAGGCTGTCAGCGGTGGTGGCCGCTACCTGTGGGCAGTCGGGGAAAATGGCGCCCTGCATATCATTCCGGACGCGCCCGGCATTCATCACACCGTAATGACCGGAGGAAATTCCGTAATCGGCGCTGGTCAGGTTACGATCACAAGTCGGGGAGTTGTCTCGTCCATTGACAACATGACTGGTCACTACACTCCATGCCCCCAGTGCGCGGCGCAATTCCTTCAGCAAGGCGTCAACGCCTTCGAGCAAGCAGGCATTCGAGTACCCTTGTCGGCGATCAAGGACTATGGCGGGAGGGCCCCGTGACACGGACTGAGCAGGAGTACCGCGAGCTCCGGCAATTGCCGCGCAATGAGCGGCGTAGTTGGGTGCGTGGGATGTTCCCAGAAGGTGCGCCGCCCCAGTGGTGGCTGTCCATGGTGGAGTCCGCCGAGCTGGGCGTAAGCCCAATGAGGGAGCTCCCGGCTGATCAATACAGAGAGAACTTCGAGTTCGCTGTTTCTCTCTTGGATCTCGCGCTCGATGAGGGAGGGTTGAGTCCGTGTCATTGCGCGTACTGGATGGTGCGGATAGCAGCGACGTCGTTGCGATTCCGCACCCAAATTGACCACCTGCCAGAGGTGGTCACGCCGGATGGCGCGGCGCGGATAGCGCTGGAGCGAATTCCTCTTTCGCGGGAGGAGGCGCTGGCCGCCGCTAATCGCCGTCGCGATGATCTCGGGCGCGGCGAAGATCGGTTCTACGTGCCAGGTGATGACCTCTCTGATGCTCGCCACCAGGCCACTGAAGAGATCAGATTGCTGCAGGAGGTCGAGCGGGTTCTGTCGTCTCTTGAGTGGATCGCTGATCGAATTATCGATGAGCAGCTTTCCAGGGAGATTCAGAGTTGGCTTAACCTGCGATCGATGATGGAGATCTAAAGGGCGATCCAAATTGGGATCGCGCGGTTTTCCGCATACACAGAAGCCCTCGCCAAGTTGAATCTGGCGAGGGCTTCTGCGCGCCTTGACGGCAGTGGTTGACGGCAACGTCAGCGGACGGGTGCTGCACAAAGTGGTGGGTCGTCGCCGTCGTCGGACCGGGTGGCAGGGTCGCGGAGGGCGTTGCCGAGGAGGTCTATGGCGTCGCGCTGGAGGCGGAGTCGGACGTGGGCGTACAGCGTCGCGGTCACCCCGATGTGGGCATGACCCAACAAATTCCTTGATCACGACGCGTTCGACGCCCTGTTCCAGGAGGAGGGTCGCCGCCGAGTGCCGGAGGTCGTGAAACCGGACGCGGCGGATCCTGGCCCGGCGGAGCAGGGCGGTGAAGTGCCCGGTGAGAGTGGCTCCCTCGATCGGGGCTCCGTCGGGCCGGGTGAAGACGTAGCCGCTGTCCTTCCAGTCCGCGCCCGCCGCACCGCGCTCCTGGCGCTGCTGGTCGCGGTGCTGGTCGAGGGAGCGCAGACACGGTGTGGGCAGCGCGATGCGCTGCTCCGAACTCTGGGTCTTGGTCGGCAGGGCGATCAGGCCACCGGAGTTGGTGCGCTGGAGGGTGCGGCGGATGCTGGCGGTTCCGCCGGCCAGGTCGAGGTCTTCCCATCGCAGGCCGAGGAGTTCGCCCTTGCGGAGCCCGGTGCGCAGAGCGAGTTCGAACAGCGCGTGCAGCCGGTGGCCGCTGGTGGCGGCGAGGAACGCGCGCCTCCTTCGTGGTGAGGGATTCGAAGCGGCGGGGCCGGGGGGTGCCCATGCGGACGTTGCGGGCGACGTTGCGCGGGATCTCCTTCTCACGGACGGCGTGCTCCAGCGCGGACTTGAGCACGGAGTGCACGTAGGCCAGCGTCAGCGGGGAGAGGCGCTTGTGGCAGCACTTCCCGATCGCGCAGCAGTGAGGCTGAACGCGGGTGGTGTCGAGGCCGCGTGCGCAGCACTGGCAGGTGGTGCGGAGTTGATCGAGCCAGGTGCGGACGTTCTTGGCGGTGAGCTTGGCGAGCTTCTTCTTACCGAGGCCGGGGATGAGGTAGAGGCGGGTGCAGGCGGTGTAGCGGGTGTGAGTGTTCTCGCGGAGCCGGTGGACGGCGACGGTCTCCAGCCAGTACGTGAGGAACGCGGCGAGGCTGCCCTGCGCGGAGGGGGCGGGGACGCCACGGTTGCTGGTGGCGATCCTCTCGGTGAGCTTGGCCAGGGTCTCTTTGCGGGTGCTGCCGTAGACGCGGACCCGCTTGCGAGTGTCGCCGGGAACCAGGACGTAGCCGGCGGCTTCCCAGCGGCCGTCCTTGCGCTGGTAGACGGTGCCGTCGCCGTTGGCGCGGACGCGGCGGGAGGCGGGGGTGTCGCCGGGTGTGGTCATCAGGCGGCGTCCTGTTCAAGTCGGGTGCGGATGAAGTCGGCGAGCGCGCGGGTGGGGATTCGACGGGCGCGGCCGAGGGCGATGGAGGCGAGCTGCCGGGAGCGGAGCAAGTCGTAGACGGCGGAGCGGCCGAGCTGGAGGCGGGCCATGACCTGGGGAAACCGTCAGCAGGTCCTCGCTCATGCCCGGTCCAGGGAGCAGAGCGCTCACGAGGGACCGCCCTCTGCGGTGAACTGCTGTTCCAGTTCTCTGCGGTGTCAGACGGCGGCGGCGAGGAGTTCCACGCCGGGGCTATAGCTCGAGCCGTGGTAGGCCAGTGGCCGATGACGAGGGTCATGCTCGGGTCGAGATCGGGCAGGCCGACGTGCGCGCGGGCCCGTTCGGTGCGCCGGGCGCGGCGGTCGTCGCGCAGTTGGCCGAGGGTGACGGAGTAGCAGCGGGACTTGGAGGAGAAGTGGCCCCAGAAGCCGAGCATGTGCGCCCACTTCCAGAGCTCGAGTGCCTCGAACGCCGGGCGCTTGCCGAGCTCCCAGCAGGTGCGGATCATCTGCCGCACGTGGCGTTCGACGGCGATGCGGGGCAGGGGTCGCATGCCGCGTCCCTGGCAGGGGCGGCAGAACAGGGCGCGGTCGAGGGCGCCGGATGAGTCGGCGGACTTGGTGGCGTACTTGGCTACATAGGCGGCGACCGCGTGATCGGTGAGTTCGGCGTTGGTGCCGACGGCGGCGATCTCGCGTACGTCGAGTTGTTCGCCCCAGGCGAGTTCGCGTTCCCCGACCGCGTCCGAGACGACGCTGACCGGGACGCGGGCGGCGGCGGCCCGGATGGCGGCGCGAGCAGGGTGACTGTGGCGGACGGTGGTGGGGGCTGGGTGCTGCCGTCCGGGCCGTCGAGACGGATTACGGCGTGGAAGTGGACCAGGCCGCGCTTCTTGTACTCAGCGACCTTGGCGAAGGATACGCGCAGCACTACGCGGGCCGGCTTCTGGGTCAGGCCGGGACAGGCGGCGATCTCGCGGCGTAGGTAGATCGTGAAACGAGCCCACAAGGCTCCGGCGTGGGCGTTGAACAGCTTCGCGCCCGGGTAGTCGTAGGTCTTCGGGACCAGCAGCGTGCCGAGCAGCGCGTCCGCGGGTTCGTGGAGCTTGCCGCAGCGGCACGGCCGGAGGGCCCCGCTCATGCCAGTGGGGCGGTTGTGGACGGAACCGAAGGACGGCGCGGTGAGCGCGGCGAAGACACGAGGGTGCGTGCGGAGGGTATCCGGTACATTCTTGCCGCCGGTCAGGCTGGCCCGGATCAGTTGAAATCTTCCCGCTCGACCGCGCGACTGCGGTCGAGCTCTCGACCTCGAACGGAAGGAGGATTCGTGATCGCGGCGTGCGCTGTTCGGGATCCGTGCACATTTGCCGAGTGAAACTGCCGCCACTTTCGGCCGGCAGCTCGGATGCACTTTCGAGCAGCGAGAGAGCCACTATACCGGCGACTACTGGACGGCCACCATCGGACCGACAGTGGTGAGGATTGTGACTCAGCCGGACTCCTATGGCGATCCAGTGGAACTGGAATTTCCGACCCACCGGACACTCATTTACGTAGACGGCGATCAGTCACATATGCGCCTTGAAGGAATTATGGTGGGCGACTACAGCGTGGAGCGGCTTTCCGGTCACGTTTTCCGGCTTTGACGGGTCAAGCCGTTCTGAGCCTGTCGTGAGGGGGCGTCAAGTGTCGCCGGGGAGGAGGTGTTGGGGGAGTTGGTGGAAGGTCCAGGGGCCGGTGGTGGGGCGGGTGAGGGTCCAGATGAGGTCGAAGCGATCGGGCCAGGTGGTGGGGGCGCCGCTGGTGGTGGCGCCGAGGGCCTCGATGATGCGGGGGATCCGGGAGTGCTCCCAGCTGATCAGCACGGGTTGGGCGCCGGCGAGGGCCGCGGTGGCCAGGGCGGTCTCCTGGGACTCGGCGTGGGTGGTGTCGACGGTCAGTCCGAGGCGGGCGGCCAACGGGGTGACGGTCTGGCGCATCCGGTGGGCTCCGGCGAGGGGGCCGCGGTCGGCGGCGGCGAGGATCCTGGCCGGGGTGCGCAGGCCGGGGGCGGGCGGGTCGAAGAGGGTGGGCAGGGCCTTGGCGCGGGCCCAGCCGCGTTCGGTGAGGGACTTGCCGTCGTGGGCGCCGTTCTCGTCGAGGCCCGGGTGGTCGCCGTCCGGTTTCTCGCCGTGCCGGACGATCATCACGAAGGCGGCGCCGCCCGCGTCGCTCGCCCGGGCCGCGGCGGCCTCCCCGGCCTTGTGGCCCGCGGCGGTGGAGCAGCCGGCCAGCAGTGGCGGGACGGCGCCGGCGGCGGCCGCGGCGGCGAGGCCGGTGAGCAGGGTGCGGCGCCCGGGCCGCGGGGCGGGCGCGCTCACGCGGTGCCCCGTTCCAGCCGTACGAGTGCGTCGATCGCGACGCCGCGGCCCTCGCGCTCGTGCCCGCGCTCGTGCCCGCGCTCGTGCCCGGGTTCGAGGCCGGGTTCGAGGCCGACCGGCCGGTGCACCCGTTCGGCGCGGACGGTGCGCAGTCCGCGGTCGGCGAGGTCGGCGAGGACGTCCTCCGGGGTGAACAGCACGGCCGGGTCCTGCGGGCCGCCGACGCCCTCGGTGAGGTTGCTCAGGTCGTGGCCGACGACCAGGAGGGTGGCGCCGGGGGCGAGCGCGTCGGCGGCGTGACGCAGGGCGGCCCGGCGGTCCTCGGCGGGGAGCTGGAGGTAGGCGACCAGGATCAGGTCGTAGCCGGCGGCGGGGGCGTCGAAGCTGCGGGCGTCGCCGTGCCGCCAGGTGAGCCGGTCGGCGACCTCGTCGGGCAGGTCGGCGGTGAGCCGTTCGGCGCGTTCCAGGGCGACGGCGGAGAAGTCGAGGCCGGTGACCTCCCAGCCCCGGGCCGCCAGCCAGATGGCGTTGCGGCCCTCGCCGGCGGCCAGGTCGAGCGCGTGGCCGAGCGATCGGCCGGGGGCGCCGGAAGGGGTGCCGGAAGGGGCGTGTGCGGGCTGGTGGTCGGCCAGTTCGCGGACCACCCAGCGATTGGGCTCGATGCCCCAGAGCAGCTCGCTCCTGGCGTAGCGGTCGTCCCAGTCCTTGCTGTCCATGGCGAGTCCTCCGTCCGGCGGGCCTGCTCGGTAGCGGTCAACCTACCCGCCCCGGGTCCGGGCGGCCGGGAGCGGTCCGGCAGACGGACATCCTCGACGGCGGGAGCGAACACCCTTGACGGCGAATATTGGTCCAGTCCAATCTGTGATGTCGTGACGCGAGCGGTTCAGTCGGCCCGCCGCGCCCGCGCACCGTCCGTCAGCCCGCGCCACCCTGCCCGCGCGCCCCCACCGCGCCCGGGCCGGCTCCCCCGGCCCACCCGGGCCACGCACCGCCGGAAACCCCACACATCCGGAGGACACACCGCATGCACGACCGCGTCATGCCCGCACGGCCCGCCGAGCGGGCCACCGGCCGCCGGGCCGCCTCGCGCAGACGGGCCACCGCCCTCGCCCTCGCCGCGACGCTCAGCACCAGCGGCGCCGCGCTCGCCCTGACCCTCGGCCCGGCCTCGGCCGCGACCGTCAACCTGCTGGCCAACGGCGACTTCGAGACCGGCACGCCAGCCGGCTGGACCTGCACCAACGGGTCGGTCGTCACCACCCCGGTGCACGGCGGCGGCCACGCGCTCAGCGGCGCGGCCTCGGCCTCCGACACCGCCCAGTGCCAGCAGACCGTCGCCGTCCAGCCGAAC
Source organism: Kitasatospora sp. NPDC051705 (assembly GCF_044453265.1). Lineage (NCBI taxonomy): Bacteria > Bacillati > Actinomycetota > Actinomycetes > Kitasatosporales > Streptomycetaceae > Kitasatospora > Kitasatospora sp. NPDC051705. Next base: position 484,795 of record NZ_JBITCO010000001.1, read on the forward strand.
ACCACGTACACGCTGTCCGGCTTCGTCCAGGGCAGCTACGTCTACCTCGGCGCCACCGGCACCGGCGTCAACGCCTCCACCTGGACGCCCGGCGGGACCGGCTGGAACCAGCTGAGCACCACCTTCACCACCGGCGCGGCCACCACCTCGGTCAGCGTATTCACGCACGGCTGGTACGGCACCGGCACCTACTACGCCGACGACCTCACCCTGACCGGCCCGGCCGGGCCCACCTCCACCGGCAGCCCGACCGCGACCGCCAGCCCGACGGTCACGAGCAGCCCGACGGCGACCACCAGCCCCACCGCCACCGGCAGCCCGACGGCGACCACCAGCCCGACCGCGACCGGCAGCCCCACCGCCTCGACCAGCCCGACGGCGACCACCAGCCCCACCGCCACCGGCAGCCCCACCGCGACGGCCACCGCGACGGCCACGGCCACCGGCCCGGCCGGGGACGGCAAGGTCACCACGCCCACCGGCCTCGCCGTCGGCAAGGTCACCTCCGGCGCCGTCGTGCTCACCTGGAAGCCGTCCACACTGACGTCCGGCGACGGCCCGGTCGCCTACAAGGTGTGGTCCAACGGCCAGCTCGTCGCCACCTCGATGGGCACCTCCGTCGCCGTCAGCTCGCTGCTGCCCGGCCGGAGCTACACCTTCAGCGTCCAGGGCTACTCCGCCGGCCACGCCTCCGCCCAGTCCGCCGCGGTGAGCACCACGACCGCGGCCGCCCCCGCCCAGAAGCCGGTCCGCTCGGCCTACTTCGACCAGTGGGGCATCTACGAGAACGCCTACACCCCGAAGAGCGTGGACACCAGCGGGGCCGCCGCCAAGCTGGACGTCGTCCACTACGCGTTCGCCAACATCGACCCCACCAGGTTCACCTGCTTCCAGGCGGTGAAGGCCTCCGACTCGGCCAACGAGTCCAACCCCAACGCCGGTGACGGCGCGGGCGACGCGTACGCCGACTACCAGGCCGACTACAACGCGGGCACCAGCGTGGACGGCAGCGCCGACACCTGGGAGCAGCCGCTCAAGGGGAACTTCAACCAGCTGCGCCAGCTGAAGGCCAAGTACCCGAACCTGCGGTTCACCATCTCGATCGGCGGCTGGACGTACTCCAAGTACTTCTCCGACGCGGCCGCCACCGACGCCTCCCGGAAGGCCTTCGTCTCCTCCTGCGTCGACATGTTCCTCAAGGGCAACCTGCCGACCGGCGTGGCCGGTGACGCCTCCGGCGGCGCCGCCTCGGCGGCGGGCCTCTTCGACGGCGTCGACCTCGACTGGGAGTACCCGGCCTCCGCCGGCGGCCACACCGGCAACCACTACTCCCCCGCCGACAAGCAGAACTTCACCCTGCTGCTGAAGGAGTTCCGCACCCAGCTGGACGCCCTCGGCTCCGCCCAGGGCAAGCGCTACCTGCTGACCGCGGCGCTGCCTAGCGGCCAGGACAAGATCGCCCAGCTGGAGACCGACAAGATCGGGGCGTACCTCGACTACGCCGACGTGATGTCCTACGACATGCACGGCGCCTGGGACGCCAAGGGCCCGACCAACCACCAGGACCCGCTGCACGACAGCCCGGCCGACCCCACCACGCCGATCACCCCGGGCACCCGCAAGTACAACGTGGACACCATGCTCGCCGCGTACACCACCGGCCTGCCGGAGTACGGCATCCCCGGCGGGTTCCCGGCCGGCAAGATCGTCCTGGGCATCCCGTTCTACTGGCGCGGCTGGACGGGCGTCCCGGCCGGCTCCGACTTCGGGCTCTACCAGAGCGCGACGGGCCCGACGGCCGCCAAGCCGCTGAGCCAGGAGGCCGGACTGGCCGCCTGGAAGGAGCTCAACCCGACCGCCGCGAACACCCACTGGGACCCGGTCACCGAGAGCAGCTGGGTGTACGACGGCACCAACTTCTGGACGGGCGACACCCCGCAGGCCGTCCAGGCCCGCGGCGCCTACGCCAGGAGCAAGGGTCTCGGCGGCATGTTCGCCTTCTCGCTGGAGAACGACGACGCCTCCGGCACCATGCTCAACTCCCTGGACTCCAGCCTGCGCTGACGTCCGGCACCGGTGACGGCGGAGGGCCCGCGCGGAGGTCGCGCGGGCCCTCCGGCCGTGGCGGGTCGGCTCCGCCTCACCGGGCCCGGGCAGCCCGGGCGACTCGGTTGCGCCAGACCGGCCCGCGGCGGTTCAGTCGCTCAGCCCGAGGGACGGGAAGAGGTCGACGAACGGCTGGGTGGTCACCGAGACGCTTCGGCCGAACGGGTCGTCGAAGTCCCAGATCATGAACAACAGGAAGGCGATCAGCGCGCTGAAGCACCCCGCTAGGACCAACTCCCTCGGGGTACGCCGGATCTGCAGCGCGAACAGCATGCCGACGGTCACCACGGCGCCGCTGATCAGGCCGAACCAGACCACGCCCGGCATGGTCGGTCCGGCGTTCTGGCCGCGGGAGTTGCGGGCGGCGTCGGCCTGGCTGATCCGGTCCATGACCGGCTGGTAGGACTGCGCCTCCAGCTCGGAGGCCGGCGTCCGGGTGGCGACGTCCGACCGCAGTTTGTCCAGCAGTTCGGTGCCCTTGTCGGAGATCTCGCCGTTCTCGCGCATGTAGTCCCACTCGACCTTCACCACGTACGAGACGTAGGCGTCCACATCGGCGCGGACCTTGTCGCGGAACTCGGCCGGGTAGATCTGCGCCCGGTCGCTCACCTCCTGCAGGGCCTGCGCCTCCTGGAACACGTCGTCCTGGGCGGCGCCGCGCGCCTCCCAGACACCCGCGATGGCGAGACCGAGCACGATCGCGTAGACCACGCCGATCATCATCGTGATGTACTCGATGACGTCCGGGGTCTCGTCGGCGTTCTTCTCGGCTCCCACCCGGCGGTGCCGCAACAGCACCACGGCGACCACGACGGCACAGGCCGCCGCCATGGCGATGGCCAACGCCACCCATTCGGACATGGGAACTCCCTTCTCTGACTTGGCTCGTGACGGAACTGAAGGATTCGGGGACGGACCGGGCACGGGACGGCCCTGAACGGGTGGCCCTGAACGGGTGGACCGGAGCGGACCGGTCCGGAGCGGCCCCGGACGGAAGGAACCGGAGCGGACCGGAACGGGCACCGACGGATCCGGACGGGCCGGCCCCGGCGGTACGCCGGTCAGGACCGCCCGGAACGGCCTCGGCCGCGACCCGGCCGCAGCGCGGCGGCCGCCAGGACGGCGGGCACGGTGACCAGCAGCATGGTGGTGGTCGGCGGCGCACTGTGGTGGGCCTGCACCGGGGCCGGGGGGTTCGCCGCCCGGACGCGGTAGACCGGCGGCGCGGCGGGGGCCGGCGCGGCCGGCGGGTCGACCCGGGGGACCACCGGTACGGGTGGGGCCGGCGGCGCGGGCGCGGGTGGCGCGGGCGGGGGCGGGGGCGGGGCCGGCACGGCCGGTGCGGGTGGCGGCGGGGGTGACGCGGCCGGCGGGGTGGGCACGGGCGTCGGGCTGGGCGGCGGCGTCGGAGCCGGGGGCGTCGAGGGGGTCGGGGAGGCCGTGGGGGTCCGCGTCGGAGTCGGCGTCGGGCTGGGCGGCGGCGAGGGCCTGGGTGTGACGCTCGGCGACGGGGTGGGGGTCTGGCTCGGCGTCCGGGTGGGGCTCGGAGTCGGGGTCGGTGTCGGGGTCGGTGTCGGGGTCGGGCAGGGATGCGGGTGGTGATGGTGGTGGTGCCACCACCAGTCCCCGTCGTCCCAGTCGTCCCAGTCCTCCGGTCGGCCGGGCTGGTGCCGGGATCCCGCGGTGGGCCGGGGCGAGGGCGTCCCCGGTAAGGGCGCGGCCTTCGGGGTGCGGCACGGGTGGTGCCCGTGCGGGGGCCGGTGGTCCTGGTGCCGCGCGTCGGCCGTCGGGGCTACGGTGACCCCGACCTGGACGTCGACGTCCACGCCGACGCTGACCTGTGCACCCGGCCCGACCTGTACCGAGACGTCCGTGTCGGCGCAGACGCAGGTGTCCACCACCGGGCCGTGCGGGTGCCCCCCGCCCTGGTGCTCGGCGCCGGACGCCGAGGCTCCGCCGACCAGCGCGCAGATCGCGACCACGCCGACGGCGGCGCCGACCAGTCGGGTCCGTCGCCCGGGGGCCGCTCCCCCACCGCCGTCGAGCGATATCCGTCGGGACTGCCGGCGCTGCGGCATGGGTTCCACTCACCTCTCGGGTCGCCTGGGACGGAACGGGATCCGACGCGCTCGGACGGGGCCGGGGCCACCTGGCCCGAGCGGACGCGATCAGCCGGACGGCCCGCCACCCGGGCGGGCCGTCCGTCATCAGTTCAAACGATCTTCGAGCCGACCGGTTACGGCCCCGGCTCGTTGTGCACCGTCCTCAGTGGCGGCGGTGGGCGATCTCGACGTTCTCCAGCACACCGACCGCGTCCGGCACCAGGATCGCGGCCGAGTAGTAGGCGCTGACCAGGTAGGAGATGATCGCCTTCTCGTCGATCCCCATGAAGCGGACCGACAGCGACGGCTGGTACTCGTCCGGCAGGCCGGTCTGGTGCAGACCGATGACGCCCTGGTTGTCCTCGCCGGTACGGATCACCAGGATGGAGCTGGTGTTCTCCTTGGTGATCGGGATCTTGCTGCAGGGCAGGATCGGGACCCCGCGCCAGGCCGGCACCTGCTGCCCGCCGAGGTCGACGTGGTGCGGGTAGAGGCCGCGGGCGTTGAACTCGCGGCCGATCGCCGCGATGGCCTTGGGGTGGGCGAGCAGGTAGTCGGGGTCGCGGCGGCGGTTGAGCAGCTCGTCCAGGTCGTCCGGGGTGGGCGGGCCGGAGTGGGTCTGGATCCGCTGGTCGAAGTCGGCGTTGTGGAGCAGGCCGAACTCGGGGTTGTTGACCAGCTCGAACTCCTGGCGCTCGCGCAGCGCCTCGATGGTCAGCCGCAGCTGGTGCTCGGTCTGGTTCATCGGCTGGTTGTAGAGGTCGGCGACCCGGGTGTGGACCTTGAGGATGGTCTGCGCGACGCTCAGCTCGTACTCGCGCGGCCTCAGGTCGTAGTCCACGAAGGCGCCGGGCAGCTGGTACTCGCCGTGGTGGCCGGCCGACATCGCGATCTCGGCCTCGCCGCGCTCGTTCTGCGCCTGCTGCGGCAGGGCCAGGAACGACGCGAGGTGCTCCTGGAGGCTGGGCGCGTTGTCGCGGATGGCGGCGAAGGCTTCCCGCGTCAGGGTGAGGGCGACACCGGCGGTGGCGGTCGTGGCGGTGAAGTCCCAGACTGCGTCCGGGTCGAGCAGGGCGTCGTCGCCGAAGCGGTCACCGTCACCCGCCACGCCGACCACGGTCTCGTCGCCGTACTTGCCGGTGCCGATCTTGTTGATCTTGCCGTGGGCGATCAGGAAGATCCGGTCCGCCGCGTCGCCCTGGGTGGCGAGCACCTCGCCGGGGCCGAAGTCGCGCTGCTCGCAGCGGTCGGCCAGGGCGGTGAGCACCTCCTCGTCCTCGAAGCCGCGCAGCAGGGCGAGTTCGCCCAGTTCGGCGGGGATCACCCGGACCTGGGAACCGGTCTTGATGAACTCCACCACGCCGTTGCCCACGGTGTAGGTGAGCCGACGGTTGACGCGGTACGCACCGCCGTGGGCCTCGACCCAGGGAAGCACCTTGAGCAGCCAGCGGGAGGTGATCTCCTGCATCTGCGGGGCGGACTTGGTCGTGGTGGCGAGGTTGCGGGCAGCGGCCGTCGTGAGGCTGGACTGCTGCGGGACCTGCTGTGTCTCCGGGCTCGTGTCCACGGGCATCGGCAGGGGTCTCCATTCATCTGGTACGGATCACGCGGTCAGGGTCGTACGGGGTCAGGTCCGTACCGACCGCCCTGGCACCTCTGGGCGTGACGAATCATCAGACCCGCGTACTGGTGGGGGTGTTGGCGGCTCATCGCGATCGCGCCACCGTCTCCCCGGTGGCCCATCCGGAACCCTAGATCACCACGGCCCGGCCCGGCCCGCACGGAGGCCGACTACCCCCCGATAGGGTGAATCTGGAGCCTTCCCGTCGCGATCGGGCCCCAGGTCGCGAGAACATCCGTTCGCTGCCGGGAACCCCGTGCCGCCGGGGCCCATCGGCGGTACCCGAACCACCGGGCACCGGCTCCCCGCGGCCGTGCCGGGGAGTCAACCCGACGCACCGGAGGACGGGTTGCCGTCCCCCGCCGGGCGGCCGACCGCCCCTCGCACGGGCCGGCCCACCGCTGCGCAGGGCTGCCGGCGGTCCTGCCGTCCGCCCCGCCGCCTACCGACCGCTCCCCCGGCCGTCGCCCCGACCGTCCCGCCCGCCGCGGCCGCCGCGGGCCCGGTGGCGGCGGTACCAGAGGGCGCCGACCACCGTGGACAGCACCGTCACCACCAGGAGGAGCAGCGGCCACCGGCTGTCCCCGATCCGCAGGCCCGCCAGCAGCACCCCGAACACCGCGCCGACCGTCAGCAGCACCGAGAACACGGCCTGCACCGTGGCGCCCAGCACCCCGGGGTGAAGCCCCCGCCGCGCCGGGCGGTTGCGGCCGGCGCCGCCGAAGTGGAACGCGACCGCCCGGTCGGCCAGCCGGTCGGCGGCCTTCGCGTAGGACACCCCCATGTACGGCAGCCAGACCAGCGGGACGACCATACCGACCAGCAGGGTCAGTCCGAGGGCGGCCCAGGAGGCGGCGACCCGCCACCGGGGCGGCGGCGGGTCGGTGCCCTCGCCGGTCAGGCCGAGCAGCCGGGCCATCCGCCACAGCAGCCCGCCGAGGCCGCTCAGCCCGCCCTTCTTCGGCGGCCCGGCCCCGGCGTCGTCGGCCGCCGGAAGGCCGGCCAGCGCCCGCTCGGCCGCCGGGACGTCCGGGTGGACCCCCTGCAGCACCAGCAGCTCGGCGGCCCGGGCCGGGGCCGCCGGGTCCTTCCCCGCCAGCGCGGCGAGCTCCAGCATCAGCTGGCCCTGCTCGAGCAGCGCCGTGCAGAAGGCGAACGGCACCAGCCAGATGAACGGCCCGCCGACGAAGGACCCCTCCCCGACGCTAACCCGCCGGGCGTGCTCGACGGCCGCCTCCACCAGCTCGGCCTGCGAGGCCTCCGGGTGCCCGGCCCGGAGGCCGGCGACGTGCCGCGCCGCCCGCGGGCCCCGGTGCCGCACCGCGAACACGGCGAGCTGCTCGGCCATCCGGGACGGGTGCGCGCGGATCGACCGGAGCAGCTCCCCGACCGGGGGCTCCGAACCGTGGGTCGCCTTCGCCGCCATGGCCCGCCTGTGACCGTCCGTGACCGTGGCGCCGCCCCCGGGGCGGCGCCCCTGCTGTCAGCGTAGGCCCGGGGTGCCCCCGCGTCCCCTCAGGCCACCTCCACCCCGTGACGGACCCGGTCGAAGCGGCCGGCGGCCAGATCCTCCTCGGGGATCCAGAAGGAGACGTTGACGGCCTCGCCCCAGGCCGCACCGGCCGCCCAGGCGTCGACCTGGAGCAGCGGCCGGTGCCCGTCGTAACGCGCCGTGTCGGTGTCGCACCAGCCGAGGACCCTGACGTCGGGCCGGTCGAGGTGGTCGGCGAGGTCCCGGGCGAGGTCGAGGGCGACCAGGAAGTCGTCGGGGAAGAGCCGCTCCAGCTCCGGATCCTGGTAGGAGGGCGCGGACAGCGCCCAGCGCGCCCGGACCGGCGCCTCGGCCAGCACCGCAACGGCCCCCTCCGGCGGCGCGGCTCGCGTCGGCGCGGTCACGGGGACGTGCAGGACCCGGCAGTCCCGGCCGGCGAAGTCGGTGAACCCGTCGTCGTGGAAGAACAGCAGCAGCCCGTCGGCGGGCAGCGGCCGGCTCCCCCCGCCCGCCCGGAAGGCCTCGGCGAGCCCGGCGCAGTCCAGCCGGGCGACGAGCTGCATCGGACGGCCGGCGTGCTCCGGCCAGTCGACGCCGTCCGGCAGGGCGGGCAGCCCGCCCAGGCACCCGGCCGCCGTGCCCTCGGCCGCGTCCGTGGTCAGCGCCAGGGACGGGCGGAGCAGCCGGTCGACCTGCGGTGCCGTCCGGGCGTCCACCCGCGCGCGGATGGCGGCGTACATGCCGTACGGCATCGGCGGCACCGGGGCGTCGGCCGGACCGGCGGGCGGCGGTGACGGTGGTGGAGGCGGTGACGGCGGTGACGGTTGCAGCGGTTGGGCCATGGGCGCAAGCCTGCCACCCGGGTCCGACACCGCGGACGGCCCGTCAGGTGCCGGTACGGGGGCGGCCGGCACCTGACGGGTGAACGGGGGATGCGCAGTGGGGGTGCGACGGCGGGCGCCGTCGCTGCGGGGCGGGGACGGCGCTCGCCGGGCCGCTGCGGGCGGCGGGGCGGGCGACGGCCGGGGGTCCGTCAGGAACAGGCGATCTGGCTGCCCGGGATGCCGACGATGCCGGAGTTGTTGGCCTCACCGCCCTTGTACTCGTAGTAGAGGTACGAGTAGAAGTCGATGCGGGTCCGATCACCGCAGGACGAGTCCGGCGCCACGCTGTAGGTGACCGTGAAGCTGCTGCTCTCGCCGGGGGCGAGCGGCACGTTGTACCGCGCGATGCCGCCGTGGACGTTGTCGCTGCAGCCGTTGGTCTGGGTGCCGCAGGCCGTCGCGGTGTACTTGAGACCGGTCTCCAGGGTGGTCTGGTAGGTCGGCTGGACGCTCTGGTAGACGAACTGGATCGGCGTGTCGTACGGGTTGCTGAGGGTCAGGGTGAGCGTGAACTCACCGCCCCGGACGGTCGTCTGCCGATCGGAGACGGCCGTGAAGGGCAGCGGGGTGTCGGCCTGGGCGGGTGTGGCGGAGAGGAGCAGACCGACGGCGAGGGCCGGGCACGCCGCGAGGGCGGCACGGCTCAGAAGTGTTCTGCGCATGCCCAAGGAGCGTAGGGGGCGGTACCGCTTCCGATGCTCCGCTCCGCCCCGATCCGTACCGACGCAGCAGTCGGCGGCGGACGCCGGGGACCGCTCTGCCGCGTTCCGCCCCCGCCGTCCGCTTTGGGGCCCTATGCTTCGCCGGCCCGTTCGACCGGACGTCCCGACGGCTCCGCCCGACCCGACGTCCCGACGGCTCCGCCCGACCGGACTTCCCGACGGCTCCCGCCCGCCGCCCGTGTCCGGAGGCGTTCCCGCGGGGGCCGGGCCGGGGTCAGGCGGGCGGCGGCAGGACGTCGCAGAGCGCGGCCAGCGCCGCCGGGTAGGCGTGGTCGGAGGGCGTGGCGTAGCCGACGACCAGCCCGTCACCGGCCGGCACGGCCTCGGCGCCGGCGCCCGGGTGCCGGTAGTCGGCGAGCCCGTCGAGGGCCAGCCCGCGGCGGGCGGCGGCCTCCAGCACCGAACGCTCGGTGCCGGGCTCCAGTCGCAGGACGGCGTGCAGACCGGCGGCGATCCCGGAGACCGCGACGTGCGGGGCGCGCGCGGCCAGGGCGGCCACCAGCTCGTCCCGGCGCTCCCGGTAGCGGCGGCGCATCCGGCGCACGTGCCGGTCGTAGCCGCCGGAGTCGATGAACTCGGCGAGGGTGAGCTGGTCCAGGGCGCTGGCCCAGGCCTCGCGCTCGCCCTTGGCGGAGAGCACCCGGTCGACCAGGTGGTCCGGCAGCACCATCCAGCCGAGCCGGATCGCGGGCGAGAGGCTCTTGCTGACCGAGCCGAGGTAGACCACCCGCTCCGGGTCCAGGCCCTGGACGGCGCCGACCGGCTGCCGGTCGTAGCGGAACTCGCCGTCGTAGTCGTCCTCCAGGAGGAGCCCGCCGCGCCCGCGTGCCCAGTCGACCACGGCCGCCCGGCGCCCGGCGTGCAGCGGGCCCCCGGTCGGGAACTGGTGCGCGGGGGTGAGCAGGGCCGTCCTGACCTCCGGGTGCAGCGCCAGCTCCCCGACCTCGGCGCCGTCCTCGTCGATCGACAGCGGCACGGTGGAGACTCCGGCGGAGGCCAGCAGCCCGTGGTGGAAGGCCAGTCCGTACGCCTCGACGGCCACCGGCCCGTTCGCCCCGGGCGGGAGGACGGCCGCCGGGCCGGAGAACAGCAGCCGCAGCGCGTGGGCGAAGCCTGAGCAGACCACGATCCGGTCGGGGTCGGTGCGCACCCCGCGGGCGCGGGCCAGGTACTCGGCGAGGACGGTGCGCAGTTCCCGCCGGCCCTGCGGATCGCCGGGCCCGAAGGCCTCGTTGGGCGCCGCGGTGAGGGCACGGCGGGCCGCGGCGAGCCAGCCGGTGCGCGGGAAGGACGCGGCGTCGGGCTGCCCCTGGCGCAGGTCGTGCGCGGGGCCCGAGCGCTCCGGCGGCCGGCGGGCCCCGGCCGGCGGCACGGGAGCGGCACGGTCGGCGACGGTGGTGCCGGAGCCCTGACGGGCGGTCAACCAGCCTTCGGCGACCAGTTCGGCGTAGGCCTCGGCGGCGGTGTTGCGGGCGAGCCCCAGGTCGGCGGCGAGGGCCCGGTACGGCGGGAGTCTGGTCCCGGGCGCGAGCCGGCCGCTGCGGATCGCCTCGCGCAGGGCCGCCATCAGCGCGGCGCGGCGGCCGCCGGTGACGGGGAGGTCGAGGTGCAGGTCGCTGCCGGTCGGGTGGGCGGGCCCGGTGGGGTGCACGCCCGGCGTTTCCGTCATGGTCACGCACCCTACCCGGACCCGCCGGGGCCCCCGCGAGCGGTCCGGGCCCGCCCGTGGAGCCCCGCGGAGCATCCGCCGAAGGGCCTCAGGGGACGACGGTGACCGGCCAGCGGCCCGCCTTCACCAGGCGGACGGCGACCGAGCCGATCACCCGGTGGCCGGCCTGTTCGGAGGTGCCGACCACGACGGCGTCGGCCCGCAGCTCGTCCGCGAGCTTGGCCAGCCCCGTGTAGGGGTCGCCGCGCAGGGTGAGGAAGCGCCACTCGACGCGCCACACCTCCCGCACCCGGTGCTCGGCCTCGCGCAGGGCCGCGAGCAGTTCCTCGGCGATCTCCTGGGTGGTCTCCTCCACCGCGGCGCCGGCCAGGGCGGTGGCCGCGCCGAGGACGGGCTGGACGTAGGCGACCGCGAGGACGGCGCCCTGCCGGCGGGCGAGTCCGGCGGCGTAGGCGGTGGCGCGCCAGGAGGAGTCGGAGCCGTCCAGCCCCGCCAGGATCACCTTGGGGCCGTCGGTCCCCAGCTCGAAGCTGGCGGGCGCGACGGCCGCCCCGGGGTCCTCGGCGCCGCCGACGGCCTCCGCGTCCTCTGCATCGCTCTCGTTGCTCATGGATCGAGGCTATTCCGGCCACGGTGCGTGACGGCGCCGGGTGGTCCGGGTGAGGGTTGTGGTGCGGGCCACCCGGGCGGCGGGAGCGGGCGGCGGCTTCCGCACCGGGTGTGGGGCGGGTGGTCACGCGCTGTCGACGATGTGCGCGGCCTCACACGGCTCCCGGGGTGACCGGGGCCACTTTCCGGCCCGATTCGATCTTGAAAAATGGGGCATTTGGCTTCAAATCATCCCAATTCCTTGATCCTTACGACCGGTAACAGCACCCTGACGTGCCCAAACCTTCGAATCCTTGAAACCCCCACCACCACCCCCGTACCTTCGAACCCGTTGCACCGAGCACACAGCCCCCGGGGCCCACCGCCCAGGAGCCCCCACCGGTGCCGAACCGCGCGAGCGACGCGTTCCCCGCAACCACCACCCCCACCCGGGGCCTGGTTCCGCACGCCCGCACACCCCGAAAGGACCTCCATGACCTTCCGTAACGAGACCGCCACCGCCACCACCGCCACCCCCAAGCGCCGCAACCGCGTCCGGATGGCACTCATGGCCGGGGCCCTCACCGCCCTGCCGGTGGCCGGCCTCGTCACGGCCACCAGCGCGTCGGCCGCCCCGGCCACCGTCTGGGACAAGGTCGCCGCCTGCGAGGCCACCGGCAACTGGGCCATCAACTCCGGCAACGGCTTCTACGGCGGCCTCCAGTTCACCTCCAGCACCTGGGCCGCCTTCGGCGGCACCGCCTACGCCCCCCAGGCCCACCAGGCCACCAAGGCCCAGCAGATCTCCATCGGCGAGAAGGTCCTCGCCGCCCAGGGCCCCGGCGCCTGGCCCGTCTGCTCCGTCAAGGCCGGCCTCACCAAGTAACACCCCCCCAAGCACCACCGCCACGGCGCCGCCGCACCCCCACCACGAGGGGCGCGACGGCGCCGTTCGCACGCCCCGGACATCACCCGGGACGCTCCCGGACACACCCCCCAGGCCCCGCCCCGGACACCCCTCCCCGGATGCCCGCCCCGGCACCGGCCCGCTAACGAGGCGGCGTCGACGCGGCGGCGAGCCGGTCACGAACGGACCGCCGCACGAACGGGATCGGTACCGTCGAGGCGCGGGACCGGTTCGGGACCGCAGGCGACTTCGATCGGGGGGACGATGCGCCGGACCGCCGTACCGCTCGCGCTCGCCGTGCTGCTCGGGCTGGCCGGCTGCGACCCCAGGGCCGACCCCGGCCGGAGCCTCCCGCCGGACGACCGGCCCGGCTACGCCGTCCCGACCCCGAGCCCGCCCGGCACCGTGATGCCCGAGCTGCGGGGACAGAACGTGCTGGCCGCCCGCTCCCTGCTGCCGCTCTGGTACCCGGTGACCGTGCGGGACGCCGACCAGCGGGGCCGGGTCGTGGTGGTGCAGTGGCAGTGGCGGGTCTGCGCCCAGGATCCCGCGGCGGGGACGGCGCTGACCGGTCAGGTGGTCGCCCTGCGGGCGATGCTCGCCGAGGAGTCCTGCCCGTAGGCGCGGCGGCCGGCACCCCGTCGAGCCCGACCGGCGCCACCCCGACCGGCACCACCCCGGACGGTCCGCAGCCCGGCCGACGGCCCCGCGACCGGGCCCGCCTCCTCGCGCTCTCTCCGGGCCGGCGCCGCCCGTGCGAAATCCGCTCGCGCCGGCCCGGAGCCGTGTGGCAGCGTGCACCCGGTCCGTCCGCACCCGCCCCGCCCGCACGCCCCGCGCCGAGGAGCAACCCGATGTCGCTGCCGCCCCGACTCGTCCCCCTGCTGACGGAGTTCGACTTCGCCCGCACCCGCCTCACCGAGCGGCTGGCCGGACCGACCCTGGACAGCGGGAACGGCACCCCGGTCGCCGTCAGCCCGCTCACCGACGAGGAGTACCTCTGGGAGCCGGTGCCCGGCTGCTGGTCGGTGCGCCGGCACGCGGACGGGCCGGGCGAGGGCGCGACGGTCCTGGTCGGCGCCGGCGCCTGGGGGCGCGACACCACCCCCTCGCCGCACCCGGAGCCGGCCCCTTTCACCACCCTGGCCTGGAGGTTGAGCCACCTCACCGAGCTGTTGCTGCTGCGCGCCGACCACACCGCCGGCACCCGTTCGCTCACCCGGGACGACTTCCGCCCGAGCGGGGACGCCGCGTCCGCGGTCGCCGCCTTCGACGCCGCGGCCACGGCCTGGCGGGCGGCCCTGCTCACCGCCGACGAGACCGCGCTCGACACCGTGGGGTACTGCACCTACCCGCACGGCGGCGACGCGGAGGAGCCGTTCTGGGAGATCGTCTGGTGGGTCAACCAGGAACTGCTGCACCACGGCGCCGAGATCGCCCTGCTGCGCGACCTGCACCGCTGGTCGCCGCGGCACTGACGAGCCGCCGGGGCCACCCGGCCCGCCCGGGCCCGCTCAGCGCGGCGGGCGGGCGGGGAGCGGCAGCGGCAGGGCGGGCAGACCGTCGATGCTGGTGCCGACGTACGGCTTGCCCTCGCAGTAGGTGTTGAACTCCTCCTCGTCCTTGCGGCCGAAGTACTGTTCGTGCAGGTCGCGGTCGGCGCGGTAGTCCATCAGCGGAACGGCGAACCCGCAGGAGTCGCTGACCCGTTCGGCCCGCACCAGCACGATCGCCCGCAGCCCGGCCCCGTCGGCCTCCGGCGCGAAGCGGCCCAGCAGACCGGCGAAGCGCGGGTCGTCACGGAACACCGGCTCGCCCCGGCCGTGCACCCGCACCACGGTGGGCGGGCCGTCGAAGGCGCACCACATCAGGGTGATCCGGCCGTTCTCCCGCAGATGGGCGACCGTCTCGGCGGTGGATCCGCCGAAGTCCAGGTAGGCGAGCGTGAGTTCGTCGACGACCACGAGGGTGCCGGAGCGGCCCTTGGGCGAGACGTTCACGTGCCCGTCCTCGGCCAGCGGCGCGGTCGCGACGAAGTAGACGGGCTGCCGCTCGATGAACTCGCGCAGCCGGCCGGTGATGCTCTCGTACTGCTTTCCCATGCCCGCCAGTCTGCCCGCATCTCGCCAGTCAAGAAAGCGTGATCCACCACACGAGACGATCACCCGGCGACCGGGGCGCCCGTAGGATGGCACGTGCACATGCCACCTGCTCGTCCTGACAAGGGAGTTGAGATGGCTCACGACGCCCCGGCCGCCCCCGACCCCGGCGACGCCACCACCTACGGAACGGCCCTCGGCGCGCCCGCCGGACCGCTGCGCCCGTTCGTCCTCGGCTACCGCGGCTACCGGCTGACGCTCCACCGGCCGCGGCGGCGCTTGGAGGTGCCCACGGACGTGGTCACCCTGGCGCTCACCTTCGAGGGGTCGATGCGGCTCACCGACGCCGTCGATCCGGGGCCCGGCCACTCCTTCGCCTCGGTCGCCGCCGGGCTGCGCCGCACCGCCACCATCGCCGAACACTCCGGTGTGCTGCACGGGTTGGCCGTCTCGCTGACCCCCCAGGGCGCGTTCCGCGTGTTCGGGCCGACGGCCGGCGACCTGGGCGGCCAGTGGGCCGAGGCCGGGGACGTCCTGGGCCCGCGGCTGCGCCGGCTGTCCACCCGGCTGGCCGACGCCCCGACCTGGCCGGCGCGGTTCGCCCTGCTGGACGCCTACTTCGCCGCACGGCTCGCCGACGGCCCGCGCTGGGAGCCGTCCGTCCAGTGGGCCTGGCACCAACTGCGGCGCTCGCACGGCCTGGTGCCCGTCCACGCCCTGGTCGCGGGCACCGGCTGGAGCCGCCGCCGGCTGGAGCTGCGGTTCCGCCAGCACCTCGGGGTGGCGCCCAAGCAGGCCGCGACCATCCTGCGCCTCCAGCGCACGCTCGCCGTCCTCGCCCGGCACTCGGCGGCCGAGCGGCCCCTCGGGAACCGGCCGGACGGCGGGAACCGGCTGGACGGCGGGAACCGGCTGGACGGCGGGAACCGGCTGGACGGCGCCCGGATCGCCACCCTCTGCGGCTACTACGACCAGTCCCACCTCGACCGGGCCTTCCGCGGCATGGTGGGCTGCTCGCCCCGCGAGTTCCTCGCCTCCCGCACCTCCGCCGCCACCCTGCCCGAACCGGCCGACCGGGTCGCCGGCCGGGTGACGAGCGCCGTCCTCAACCCCGGCGGCTGAGCCCGTCCGGAACCGGGGGGACGAGCCGCGTGCGCACTTTTACAAGACGGGCGCCCCCGCCGTCCGGCACCCTCGGAACGCCCGGCCGGTACGGGGGGACCGGCCGGTCACCGGGCGCCGCAGCGGCCGGCGGGCCGCTGCGGCCGCAACGGCGGCGGCGGCAGCAGCGACAGTGCCGGGAGCAGCGACGGCGGGCCGCCGTGTGTCACCTACGCACGGAGCCCGCCGCCGGAGCGCGCGGCGGCGCGGACGCGCCGCCCGCCGGTCAGCGCTTCATGTAGACGCTGTCCATGAACTCGATGATCTGCTGGTCGGTCAGCCGCTGACCGTTGCGGTGCCCCATCGCGAGGTCGGCCTCGCTGATCATGCCCACCAGCCGCTCGCCGTCGATCACCGGGATCCGGCGGATCTGGTGCTGTTCCATCTTCCGGAGGACCATCTCCATGCTGTCGTCGGCGCGCACGCAGTGCAGGTGGCCGGACAGCTCCATGGCGGTCATGGAGGACGGGTCCTTGCCCTCCGCGAGACATCGCACCACGATGTCACGGTCGGTGATGATGCCCTTCAGCTTCTGGTCGTCACCGCAGATCGGCAACGCGCCCACGTTGCTGTCGCGCATCATCCGGGCGGCCTCGTCGAGCGTCTGGTGGGCGCCGATGCACTGGGCACCGGTGTGCATGATCTCTCGGGCAGTGGTCACGGGGACTCCTTCGTCGATGTCTCCCCCCGGTGATCCCCCCAGCGGCGGTCCCCCCGAGCGGTCGACCTCACCACTCGCGGAGTGACCGCGCCCTCACCATAGGCAACACCCCGCCCACCCGCGACCGCGGCCGCCGATACTGGAGACGTGACCACGGAAGCCCCCGGAGCGACCGGCACACCGGTCGACGAAGCCGTCCGCGCCCGGCCGGCGACCGCGCTGCGCCCCTACGTGGCCTGGTACTCCGGCTACCGCCAGCGCGGCGTCCCGCCCGCCGTGCACCGCGGACTGCCGTCCCCGTACCTGACGTTCATCCTCACCCTGGACGAGCCGCTGGTGGTCGCCGGCCACCCCGACCCGGCGCAGCCGCCCGGCACGTACCCGACGCTGCTCGGCGGCCTGCACACCGGCCCGGCGCTGATCACCCACGACGGCCGGCAGTCCGGCGTGCAGATCGCCGTGCACCCGCTCGCCGCCAGGGCGCTGTTCGGGTTGCCGGCCGGGGAGCTGGCCGGGATCGACGTCCCCGCGGAGCAGGTGCTGGGGCGGCTCGGCCCACTGCTGCACGAGCGGCTGCGGGCCGCCGGCAGCTGGGACGAACGGTTCGCCGTGCTGGACGCCGCGCTGCTGCGGGCCGCCCGCCCCTCCGGGCGGGTGCCGCCCGAGGTGGCCTGGGCCTGGCGGGCGCTGCGGCGCAGCGACGGCGCCCTGGCCGTCGCGGAGCTGGCCCGGGAGACCGGCTGGAGCGCCCGGCACCTGCAGGAGCGGTTCCGGCGGGAGACCGGCCTGACGCCGAAGGCGGCCGCCCGGGTGATCCGCTTCGACCGGGCCCGGCGGCTGCTGGCCGCCACCGCGCCGTCCCCCCGGCTCGCCGAACTGGCCGTCCGGTGCGGCTACTTCGACCAGGCGCACCTGGCCCGTGAGTTCCGGGCACTGGCCGGCGCCGCGCCCAGCGCCTGGCTGGCGGCGGAGGGACCGCAGGACGGGAAGTTCCGAAACGTCCAAGGCGGGGCGGACACGGCGGCCGCAGAGTGGGAGTCGTGAGCAGCCCCCCAGCGACCCCCGAGGAGCACGCGATGGACGACAGGACCCCCACCCCGCAGGTCTGGCCCAGCCTGCGCGCCACCGACGCCCGGGCCCTGATCCGCTTCCTGGTCGAGGCCTTCGGCTTCCAGGAGGTCGTCGTCCACGGCGAGGACGGGTTCGTCGCGCACGCCGAACTGGCCTGGCCCGAGGGCGGCGGCGTGATGCTCGGCTCCGACCGGGAGACGCCCGAGGGCGCCGAGCCCTGGCCGGGCCGGCCGGGCACCTTCACCGCGTACGTGGTCACCGTCGACCCGGACGGCGTGCACGACCGCGCCGTCGCCGCCGGGGCCCGGATCACCACTGCGCTGACCGAGACCGACTACGGCTCGCGCGACTTCGCCGCCGCCGACCCGGAGGGCAACCGCTGGTACTTCGGCACCTATCCGGGCGCGCCGCGGCCCGCCGCGCCCTCGGCGGGGTGAGGCGGGCCGTGGCGGCGCCGGTGGACCGGCTGCGGGCGCTCTGCCTGGCCCTGCCGGAGGTCGAGGAGCGGGTCAGCCACGGGGAGCCGAGCTGGTTCACCGGCTCCGGCCGCCGGGCCCGGCTCTTCGTGATGCTCGCCGACCACCACCACGACGACCGGCTGTCCTTCTGGTGCGCGGCGCCCGGCGGCGCCCAGGCCCGGCTGGTCGCCGAGGACCCGGACCGCTACTTCCGCCCGCCCTACGTCGGGCACCGGGGGTGGCTCGGCGTGCACCTGGACGGGCCGCCGCCCGACTGGGGCCGGATCGAGGACCTCGTCGCGGACGCCCACGCCCTGGTGGGCCCGGACCGCTGACCGCCCACGCCCCGGGCGGTCCGGGCGACGGCGGCCGGGGCGTGCGACGGTCCGGGCGGCGGCCGTGCGCCGCGGCCGCCGCCCGGGCAGACTGACTGCGGGGGCCACCCGCAGGCTCCGGAGAGCGCCCATGCCCCAGCTCACGGTGGACGGGCGCACCCTCGCGCTCTCCCACCTCGACAAGGTGTACTACCCGCGCACCGGCACCCTCAAGGGCGAGGTGCTGCGCTACTACGCCGCCGTCCACGACGCCCTCCTGCCGCACCTGCGCGACCGCCCGGTCTCCTTCCTGCGCTGCCCGGACGGCGTCGAGGCCGAGGTGTTCATCGCCAAGAACCCGCCCGCCGGGACGCCGGGCTGGGTGCGCACCGTCGAGGTCCCGAGCAGCGGCGGCGACCTGCGCCAGGTGGTGCTCGACGACGGCGCCGCCCTGCTCTGGGCCGCCAACCTGGGCTGCCTGGAACTGCACGTCCCGCAGTGGCACGCGGCCGCGCCGGGGCTCGCCGACCGGCTGGTCCTGGACCTCGACCCGGGCGAGGGCGCGTCCGTCCTCACCTGCCGGACGGTCGCCGGGCTGCTGCGCGAACGGCTCGCCGCCGACGGCCTGACGGCCTGGGTGAAGACCTCCGGCTCCAAGGGGCTGCACCTGCTGGTCCCGCTCGAGCCCACCCCGAGCACCCGGGTCTCCGGCTACGCGAAGGCGCTCGCCGCGGCCCTGGAGGCCGAGCACCCCGACCTGGTCGTGCACACCATGGCCAAGGCCCGGCGCACCGGGCGGGTGCTCGTCGACTGGTCGCAGAACAACGCCAAGAAGACCACCGCCGCGCCCTACACCCTGCGGGCCCGGCCGCTGCCGACCGTCTCCACCCCGCTCTCCTGGGCCGAACTGGAGCGGGCCGGCACCGAGGACGACCTCGTGTTCACCCTCGCCGAGGTCCCCGGACGGCTGGCCGCCCACGGCGATCTGTTCGCCCCGCTGCTCGATCCGGGGCAGGCCCGGCCGCTCCCGGCCGACCCGGTGGGGGCGGGCTCCACGGCGACGTCCACGGCGACGTCCGCGGGGGCGTACCCGGACGGGTCCACGGCGACGTCCACCGTGAAGCGCGCGGCGAGGGCGGGGCCGGAGGCGGGAGCACAGGCGGGCCCGGAGGCGGCGCCGCCCGCCGCGGCCGCGCCCCGCACCCGGCAGGTCCTGCACCCGCCCGTCGAGGTGATGCGCCCGGCCGCCGTCACCGCCGTCCCGCCCGCCGACGGCCTGGGCGGCGCCGGCGTGCAGTACGAGCTGAAGCTGGACGGCTTCCGCTGCCTCGCCTTCGCCCGCGGCGACCGCCCGCCGTTCCTCCAGTCCCGTACCGGCCGCGACCTCGCCCCCGAGTTCCCGCCGATCGCCGCCGCCGTCGCCGGGCTGCCCGAGGGGCTGGTGCTGGACGCCGAACTCGTCGCCTGGCGCGACGGCCGCTTCGCCTTCGGGGAGCTCCTGCACACCCGCCGGGCCCGGGCCGCCTCCCCGGAGGTCGCCCTCGGCCTGATCGCCTTCGACCTGCTGGCCCTGCCCGGTCGTGACGTGCGGCGGCTGCCGCTCGCCGACCGCCGCCGCCTGCTGCTCGCCGCCCTCGCCGACGTCCCGCCACCGATCAGCCCCGTGCTGGCCACCACCGACCGGGCCGAGGCGCTGGAGTGGATGGAACGCCTCGCCGACACCGGCGTCGAGGGCCTGGTCTGCAAGGCCGCCGGCTCGCCCTACCGTCCGCGCGGCGGCGGCCGGGCCTGGGTCAAGTACCGGCGCAGCGACACCGTGGACGCCACCGTCCGGGCACTCACCGGCCCGGCCGCCCGGCCGCGCGCGCTCGTCCTCGAACTCGACGACGGCCGGGTCCTGCTCAGCTCCCCCGGGCTCACCCCGGTGCAGGCCCGCGAGGTCGCCGCGGTGGCCGCGCCGCTGCTCGGCCCCGCCACCACCGACCCCGACCTCGGCCCGGTCCACCCCCTCACCGGCCCGCTGCGCGCCGAACTCACGCTCACCGGCCGGCCGCCCACCGCCACCTTCGTCCGTCTCCGCTGCGACTGAGGCGGGGGCCGGAGCGGGGGGCCGGAGGCGCGGGCCGGAGCGGGCGGGGGCCGGAGCGGGCGGGGGCCGGAGCGGGCGGGGGCCGGAGCGCGGCCGGGTTCGCCCCCGGCCGGACCCGCGGCGCACGCGCCCGCCCGCGCTCAGGCTCCGCGTCGTTTCGCCGCGTGGGCGAACACGGTGACGAAGGCGTCCTCGAACACCGGCAGATCGGCCGGGTCCCGGCTGGTCACCAGCGGCCCCGGGCCGTCCCGGCAGAGGTGCACCTCCTCGTCGACCCAGGTCGCCCCCGCGTTGCGCAGATCGGTGCGCAGACTCGGCCCGGAGGTGAGGGTGCGGCCACGGACGGCGTCGGCCTCGATCAGGGTCCAGGCGGCGTGGCCGATCGCCGCGACCGGGCGGCCCGCCGCGCACCAGGCGCGCACGAAGGCCACCGCGGGCCCGTCCAGGCGCAGCAGGTCGGACCCGGCGACCCCACCGGGCAGGACCAGCCCGTCGAATGCCTCCGCGTCCGCCTCGGCGACGGACCCCTCCACCCCGAAGGTGTCACCGAACGCGGCGCCCGAGGCCTCACCGAAGGCCTCGCCCAGGGCGAGCCGCCGGACGGCCTGGACCCGGCCGGGTGCGGTGGAGAGCAGGCGCGGCACACCGCCGGACTCGGCCACCGCCTGCCAGGGCGACGTCAGTTCGACCTGCTCGACACCGAACGGCGCCACCAGGAAGGCGATCGTCCGGCCGGTGAGCGTGGTGGACGGCCAGCCCATGGGGTCAGCGCGGCTCGCGGCCCGCGAGCTCGACGGCGACCGGCGGAGCGGAGCTGAGCCGGGCGCGCGGACAGTCCAGGTGGACGGCCAGCTCCAAGTGGTCGATCCTGGCCACCAGGCCGACCGGGACCACCACCCGGGCACCGGGCACCCAGGGCCCGGCGTCGACCAGCAGGTGGTCCCCCGAGTCCTGTTCGACCGTGCCGAGCGGACCGTCGACGGCCTGCACCTCGTACCCCGTCAGGCTCAGCTCGGCCGCGTGGTGGGGACCGGGGCGGTACTCCCACAGCTCGGTGCCCATCACGCCTCCGGCTGGTCCCAGGGCCGCCGTTCGCGGCGCTCGTCCCGGTCGGGGGGCCGTGCGGCGGAGCCGTCTCCGGGTTCGCGGCCCGCGGCCCGGCGGCGCAGCAGCGCCGCGACGGCCATCGCGACCGCCACCGAGGCCGTCCACACCACGCCGAGGGCGATCAGCACGGCGGCCGTCGGGGTCCGCACGCCGACGGTGAGGCAGATCGCGGCCATCAGCAGCGCGGTCGTCACCACCCCGGCGGAGACCCGGCGGGCCACGCCGCGCAGCACGCCGCGGAACCGGCTCGGCCGTTTGGCACCCATGGTGCTCAACTTCCGGTCGAGGCGCGCGTCCTGGCGCAGATCGGACTCGATCTCCTCGAGGAGCCGCCGCTCCCATCCGCTCAACGCGGGTCCGTCCATCTCGGTCACCTCCGACAACTCCGGTGACGTGCTCGCACCCGGGCGGTTGCCCGGTTCGGGCCGGCGTTAACCGCCTCGGGGACCGCCTGTTCCCGCGCCCACCGGGCCGAAGGCCCGCGGGCGGGCGAGCAGGCTGTCGTCCAGGACTCGCAGCAGGGCGGCGGCGTCGCGGTGGACCTCGGCCGCACCCGCCGCCCGCAGCAGGGGGCCGGCGTCCACGCCGACCTCCAGGGCGATGCACGGGACCCCGGCCCGCCGCGCCGCCAGCACCTCGTGTACGGTCCCGGCCACCGCCACCGCGTGTGAAGGCCTGCCGCCGACCAGCTCGAGCGCGGCCCTGACCGGGTCGTCGCCCGGGGCGGCCACGGTCAGGGCGGGAGCCCCGGCCGGCCCGGGAGCGGTCAGCACGACCGTCCAGCCACGGGCGGCGCACTCGCGCAGCAGCTCGGCGCAACCGGGCGGCGCTGGCCGCCAGGCGGTACCGAAGACAGCCGCCGAGATCACCGTCATGGCCCACCGCTTTCCCGTTCGAGGCCACGCACCGTACGCGCCCTTCCAGGTTAGGCCGCTCCCCGGCCGAGCGCGCCCTGCCGACCGTCGGTCCCTCCCCGGGCGGGCCGGAAATCCGCTTGGCCACGGACCGTCGGGCCGCGATACTCCGGGGACCCGCTGCCGGGGTCCGCGGGGGGCGATCCGCAGGAGGGGGACGGGATGACGGTGTTCGCGTGCACGCGGTGCGGGACGGCACTGACCACACCGGTGTCCCGGGTCGCGCTGCCCGCGCACGCCCGTCGCGAGGGCGGGGACCGCTTCCTCCCGCCCCTGCTGGAGCCGGGCACGTACGCCGTCGATCCGCTCTGGTGCGCGCCCCCGTGGCGGCCCTGGGAGGAGATCGGGGAGGCTACGGCGGCCGCACTCGGCGTCCACGCGCCGCTGCCCGGGCTGTCCGTCGGCCCGGCCGGCGCGGTCGTGGTGGCGCCGGGCGACACCCGGGGCACCGTCCTGCTGCCGGAGCGCTGCGAGGGCTGCTGCGCCTCGGCCGGCGGCCTCGGGCCGAACCTGGCCTGCGCGGGCTGCGGGCGGGAGGTCGGGACCAGGATCGACGACTGCTACCGGTGGCAGTCCGTGTGGTTCCTCGCGGCGGCCGTGCGCAGGATACCGGCCGACGGCCTGTTCGACGACCGGGTCGACGGGCCGTCGGACGAGGCGTTGGACGAGCCGCTGGACGGGCCGGTCCCCTCGGCCGTGGAGGGCTGGACGGTACCGGCCCTGCCGCCGGTGGAGGCCCCCGGGTGGTGGAGCTCGCAGTGGGAGGCGGCGGTGGGCACGGCGCTGGCCGATCTGCTGGCCGCCTCGGGAGGCGCACCGGTGTCCGTGCCCGACGGCCTGCTCACGGCGACGTTCGGCCGCACGCTCGACGCGCTGCTGCCGGCCGGGCCGCCGGCCCGGACCCTGGCACTGGCCCTGGCCGGTCCCGGGCTGCCGCCCGCGCCCGGCGCCGACCTCCTGCTGGTCCCCCGGCACCCCCGGACGGGCACCGGGTGGCGGCCCGGGACCGCCGCGGAGTCGCCGCCCGCCGGCGGAGCCGCCACCGTCCCGCTGGACGCCGCGGTGTGGAGCTACCTGGCCTTCCCGGAGCCGCGGACGACGGCCCGGCTGCCCGCCGGGGTCGAGCGCGACGACCCGCTGCCGCTCCGGCCGTACAGGCCGTTCGCCCCCGACCGGGCGGCGCTGCTCGACCGGCTGGCCCGCCTGCCGGCCGTCCGACAGCCGTGGCTGCGGGCGATCCACGACCGGCTCCGCGGCGGCTGAGGGCTGTCTCTCCGGTCATCTGCGGAGCCGGCTGAGGATGGCTGCGAGGTGGAGTGCGGCCTGGCAGGCGATGGCGAGCTGGTCAGTGCGCATGGCCAGGCCCCACCACTGTTCCGAGCGGTTGATGCACTGTTCCGGTCTGGAACGGCCCCAGCTCCTCCGGCGGGTCCCGCCAGGGCGAGCACGGGCGCTACTTCCACGCGATCGCCCCACGTGCGCCGGAGCGGTCCGCGGGGCCCGCGTCAGCCGGGCCGCCCGGGCTCCGGGTCGGTGGCGAGGCGGGCGTGCAGGTGCTCGTCGAAGTACTCGCCGCCCTCGTAGCGGTAGGACGCGCGCAGGGTGCCCTCGTAGCGGAAGCCGGCGCGGGTGGCGACCCGACAGGAGGCGTCGTTGCCGACGGCGTGGCAGAGCTCGATGCGGCGCGCGGCGGCGGTGTCCACGCCCCAGCGGGTGACGGCGGTGGTGGCGCGGGTGGCGATGCCCCGGCCGCGGGCGGCGGCGAGCAGCCAGTAGCCGACCATGGCGAGGCCGTCCTCGCGGTTGGTCCAGCGCAGCGCGACGTTGCCGAGCAGCCTGCCGTCGGCGGCGTCGGTGACGGCGAAGGCGGCGGTGCCGCCCTCGGCCCAGCCGGTGTCGCAGCGCTCCAGGTAGGCCTCGGCGGCGGCCCGGTCGTCGGCGCGGAACGGGTTCCAGCGGGCGATCTCCCGGTCGGCCGCGGCCGCGGTCAGGGCGGGGAGGGTTCCGCCGGGCAGCTCGAGGGTGCGGCCCCAGGGGCGCAGCAGGACGTCGCCGAGGTCGAGGGTGGCCGGGCGGAAGGTGCGGTGGTCACCGACCGGGGCCGGGGCGGTCGGTCGGGCTGCGGCCTGGACCGGCTGGGCGGGCTGGGCCTGCCGGCCCGGCTGGGCGGGCGTCTCGGTGCTGCTCATCCGACCTTCCTATCCCGCCCCATCCCGGGCCCGCCAGCGAATTTCCCCGCGGGAGACGACCCGCCCCCGGCACCCCGAGGGTGCGAGGATCGACTCGTGATCGAGCTGCTGACGGCCCACACGTCCGGGTTGGGGCGTGCCGCGCTGGACGAGGCGCGGACCCTGCTGGTCGAGGTGTTCGGGGTGGTCTTCGAGGGGGGTCTGACCGCGGAGGACTGGGAGCACGCGCTGGGCGGGATGCACGTGCTGCTGCGGGAGGACGGGGTGCTGGTGGGGCACGCCGCGGTGGTCCAGCGGCGGATGCTGCACGGCGGGCGGGCGCTGCGCGCCGGGTACGTGGAGGCGGTCGGCGTGCGGGCGGACCGGCGCGGGCTCGGGTACGGCGCGGCGCTGATGGACGCGGCGGAGCGGGTGGTCCGGGGCGGGTACGAGCTGGGCGTGCTGTGCGCCGCGGACGGCGCGGCGGGCTTCTACGGGGGGCGGGGCTGGCTGCCGTGGCAGGGGCCGCTGGCGGCGCTGACGCCGACCGGCCCGGTCGCGACGCCGGAGGAGGAGGGCAGCGTGTTCGTGCTGCCGGGGCCGGTCGCGCCGGACGTCTCCGGCCGGCTGACGTGCGACTGGCGCGACGGCGACCTGTGGTGACCCGCGCCGTGGCCGCTCGAAGGACCGGCCGCGGCGCGGAGCACCGGGCCGGCCACCACCGGACCACAGGTCACCGGGCTACGAAGCACCGGACCGCGGATCACCGGACCGCGGGTCACCCGGGCGCCGCCCTCACCTGCCGGGCGCGACCCGCCCGACCAGGTGGAGCAGCCGGTCGAGGGCGTCCTTGGAGTTGGGCTCGGTGAGGTTGACCATCAGCCGGAAGGCCACCTTCAGCAGGGACGGGTGGCCGAGTCCGGCGGCGCCGGCGGCACCGAGCAGCCGGGGCCGGCCCAGGAGGTCGGCGGCGAGGCGCCCGAGCGCGAAGTATCCCGCGTAGGCGGACCGCAGGGCCTGCGGGTAGGCGCGCAGGGCGAGCTCGCGGCCGCGGTCGGTCCGCCGGGCGAGGGCCTGGACGACGGTCTCGGCGGCGAAGCGCCCGGACTCCATCGCGTAGGCGATGCCCTCGCCGGTGCCGGGGCTGACCGTGCCGCCCGCGTCGCCGACGAGCAACAGGCCGTCGGCGTAGTGGGGTTGGCGGTTGAGCCCCATCGGGAGGGCGGAGCCCCGGACGGGTTCGGTGACGGCTTCGGGGGTGTAGGCGTACTCGGGCGGCAGGTCGTCGCACCAGCGGCGCAGGAGGTCCCGCCAGTCGAGGTCGATGTGCGCGGTGTCGAGGACGCCGAGGCCGACGTTGGCGGTGCCGTCGCCCATGCCGAACACCCAGGCGTAGCCGGGCAGGAGCCGGCGGCCCGGGTCGCCCGGGTCCCGCAGGTCCAGCCAGGCCTCCAGGTAGCGGTCCTCGTGGCGGGGGGTGGTGAAGTAGGTGCGGTAGGCGACGCCCATGGCGCGGTCCGTCCGGCGGTAGCGCTTCATCGCGACGGAGAGCCGGGTGGAGTTACCGTCGGCGGCGACCACGACCGGTGCCCGGTAGCTGACCGGTTCGCGTTCCTCGCCGAGCCGGGCGGTGACACCGGTGATCCGGCCGGTCCGTTCGTCGACCAACGGGCCCGCCACGTTGGCCCGTTCGACCAGCCGGGCGCCGGCCGAGGCGGCCCGGCGGGCGAGCAGTTCGTCGAAGTCGGCGCGCCGCCGGACCAGGCCGTAGCCGGGGAAGGCGGACAGCTCGGGCCAGTCGAACTCGATCGAGCGCCGGCCGGAGACCAGCCGCAGGCCCCGGTTGTGCAGCCAGCCGGCCTCCTCGGCGACGTCGATGCCGAGGTCGGTCAACTGTTTGACGGCGCGCGGGGTGAGGCCGTCCCCGCAGACCTTCTCGCGCGGGAAGGCGGACTTCTCCAGCAGCAGGACGTCCAGGCCGGTACGGGCCAGGTGGTAGGCGGCGGTGGAGCCGGCCGGGCCGGCGCCGACCACGATGACGTCGGCGTCCTCCCCGGTCCGGGCGGACCGGCCGCCGTCTCCGGTCACCTGCTGCTCTGGGCCGGGCATCGCGCACTCCCACGGGTCGGATCGGGTGTGGAACTCGATGGAATCGGAGGGACTCAGACGGACGATAGAGAACCCCGGTGCCCGCCCGCCGCCCCGACACGCGGGCCCGCCCCGATGACCGGTCAATACCGGCCATCGGGGCGGGCCCGGCCCACCCGGCGGGTCAGAGCCCGCCGTTGACCACCGCGCTGGAGACGGCGCCCGGGCTCACGTTCCACTTGGCGAGGATCTTGTCGTACGCGCCGCCGCGGATCACCTGGTCGAGGGCCTTGGAGATCACGTCCCGCAGCGCGGTGTTGTCCTTGGCCACGGTGATGCCGTACGGGCCGGACTGCAGGAAGTGGGTGTTGGCGAGGACGAACTTGCCGACCCGCTCCGGCGTGGTGGTGTTGTACTGGGCGACCGGGTAGTCGTTCAGGTCGGCGATCGCGGTGCCGGAGGCGACCTCGGCGAGCGCCTGGTCGTCGTTGTCGAAGCGGTGCACCTGGAGCACCTTGCCGGTGCGCGGGCAGGCGCCCATCTGGCGGGTGGCGAACTCGTCCTGCAGGGTGCCGCGCTGGACGGCGACGGTCCGCCCGCAGAGGCTGTCGACGGTGCTGAGCGGCACCTGGTTGCCGGCCTTGACGACCATGGACGTCCCGGTCGTGAAGTAGTCGACGAAGTCGACTCCGGGGTCGGCCTGGTGGCCGTCGTCGGCGGCCCCGAGCTGGCGCTGCTTGGTGTCGATCACGGCGGACATGACCAGGTCGATGCTCCTGCTCTGGACGGCCGGGATGAGCTTGTCGAACGGCATGTCGACGAACTCGACGCGCAGGCCGAGGTAGTCGCCGATGGCGGCGGCGATCTCGGGGTCGAGCCCGGCGGGCTTGGCGTCGTTGTCGCGGAAGTCGACCGGTGGGTAGTGGAGGTAGGAGCCGATCTTCAGGACCCCGGCGTCCTTGACCGCCTTGGGGATCCGGTCGCGCAGGTCGGCCTGGCTGCCGGGGACGGACCCGGCGCCGCTGCCGCAGCCGGTCAGCAGTAGTCCGCCGGCGCCGAGCAGGGCGGCGGCGCGGGCCGGGAGCACGGGGGTGCCGGAGCGGCGGTCGGCGGGGCGGCGGTCCCCGGAGCTCCGGGCGCCGGAGCGGCGGTCGCCGGAGCTCCGGACGATCGGTCTTTGGCCGGGAGTGGGGGCGGAGCAGGGGGTGTGGTCGGGGGTGCGGTGCATCGCGATGCGTCTTCTTCGCAGTGAGAGTGCGGGCAGGGAGACGCCGCGCCGGAGTGGCTGCCGGGGTACGCAGTGCGGACCTCGTCGCCGTGTGCCCGGATCGGGCCGCCGGGGGTGCGGGGCGGCCGGTCGGCGGAGGTCCGCCGTCGGGGGCGGTCGGGGTCATCCTCGCACCCCGCGCCGGGCGCCCCGCCGCCGGGTCGGTGGGCGGCCGGTCGGCCTGCCCTCACGCGGGGGCCGGGGCGCGGGGGGGCTGCGCCCGGGCGGGGACGGCTCGGACCTCATGACGTGAGCACGCCGCCCGACCGGCCGGACCACCGACGATGCCCTCACGCGGACCCGTCGCGTCCGGCGGACCTCAGGCCTCGACCCGGTACCAGCCGTTGCCGCTGCGGAACCAGAGCGTCCCGTCCCGGCCGTGGGCGGGCCCCGGGTCGATCCCGCCGGGCAGCTGCAGCCGCTGTCCGCCGGTCCGCTTCCACTGCTTGCCGACCAGCAGGTGCCGGGTCAGCTCGCCGCTCCTGGAGAGGAAGACGCCCTCGCGGCCGCGGACGGCGAATCCGGCCGGCAGCCGCACGGGGCTGGGCCCGGCGGCCGGCGCGGCGTTCCTCCTCGGGCAGCCGCCAGACCTCGACCGGGTGCCGGTTCGTCGCCACCGGGCCTCAGACCCGCGCCGCGAACGCGGAGGACAGCGGCGGACGGACGCTCATCGGGCGGGTCACCTCTGGCAGTCGGGAGGAGGGTCGGCAGGTCAGCGGGGCGGGAGCCACTGTACCGGGGGGTGCGTCACCGGTCCGACGGCCCTTAGAGTCGGGCCCATGGCCTCGAACGACCGCAGCCGTGCGGCAACCACGCTCGACCCCGCAAAGATGATCGCCGACGCCCGCCGGGCGCTCTTCACCATGGTCGGTGTGCTGGCGGCGATCTGGCTGATCCAGCTCGTGAACTGGATGGACGACTACCACCTCGGCCGGCAGTTCGGCGTCGTCCCGCAGGATCCGAGCCGGCTGCCGAACATCGTCACCGCGCCGTTCCTGCACTGGAACTGGGCGCACCTGGAGGCCAACTCGGGCCCGCTGTTCGTGTTCGGCTTCCTGGCGGCCTACCGCGGCGTGAAGAAGTTCCTCGGCCTGACCCTGCTGGTCGCGCTGACCAGCGAACTGACCGCCTGGGTCTTCGACAGCCCGGACTCGGTCGGCGCCGGGGCGAGCGGCGTGGTGTTCGGCTACTTCGGCTACGTGGTGCTGCGCGGG
The DNA here is from genome assembly GCF_044453265.1 of Kitasatospora sp. NPDC051705. NCBI lineage: Bacteria > Bacillati > Actinomycetota > Actinomycetes > Kitasatosporales > Streptomycetaceae > Kitasatospora > Kitasatospora sp. NPDC051705. The sequence goes on from NZ_JBITCO010000001.1 coordinate 513,497, forward strand.
GTCGTGGACCGCAACCTGGTCGACACGCTGATCGGCGTCGTCCTCGGCGCCTCGTTCGCCTACATGGTGACCGCCGCCCTGCCCGGCGTCGCCCCGGGCATCAGCTGGTCCGCCCACCTGGGCGGTCTGGTCGGCGGCCTGGCCGGCGCCTGGATCTTCCGCGACCGCGCCCCGCGAACGGCGACCACCCCCGTGCCCGTGCCCGCGCCCGCGTCGGCCTCCCGGGCCGGTTCCGGGGCCGTCGCCGGGCGGGCCGCAGCCGATCCGGGCAGCCCCAACGCCGCCCTGCTCAAGGAGTTGGACGACCTCGGCCTCTAGGCCGCGACTGACAAGTCCCGCCCGGCCCCCGGTCTCCCGCCCGGTCGTCAGGGGTTGACCGCCAGCACCACGTAGGCGGCCAGCACCGCGAGGTGGACCGCGCCCTGCAGCGGGGTGGCCCGGCCCGGGACGACGGTCAGGGTGCCGAGCACCACGGTCAGCGTCAGCAGCACCAGGTGCGCCGGGCCGAGGCCGAGGACGAGCGGGCCGGTGAGCCAGTACGAGGCGATGGCGACGGCCGGGATGGTGAGGCCGATGCTGGCGAGCGCCGAGCCGAGGGCCAGGTTGAGGCTGGTCTGCACCCGGTTGCGCAGGGCCGCGCGCAGCGCCGCGATGGTCTCCGGCAGCAGCACCATCAGGGCGATCACCACGCCGACCACCGAGTGCGGCAGCCCGGCGTCGTCCACCGCGGACTCGATGGTCGGTGAAACGCCCTTGGCGAGCCCGACGACGGAGACCAGGGCGACGCCGAGCAGCAGCAGGCTGACGCCGGCGGCGGCGGGGGTCGGCGGGTGGGCGTGGTCCTCCTCCTCCAGCACCCGGCCCTCGGGGGTGACGGGCAGGAAGTAGTCCCGGTGCCGGACGGTCTGGGTGGCCACGAACAGCCCGTACACCACGATCGAGGCGGTGCTCGCGTAGATCAGCTGGGTGGTCGAGAACTGCGGCCCGGGGGTGCTGGTGGTGAAGGTCGGCAGCACCAGGCTGAGCGTCGCCAGGGTGGCGATGCAGGCCAGCGCCGCGCCGGTGCCCTCGGCGTTGAAGACGGCGGTGCGGTGCTTGACCGCGGCGACCAGGATGGACAGCCCGAGGATGCCGTTGCAGGTGATCATCACGGCGGCGAAGACGGTGTCACGGGCCAGGGTGGCGGACTTGTCCCCGCCGTCGGCCATCAGCGTCACGATCAGCGCGACCTCGATCACGGTGACCGCGACGGCGAGCACCAGGGATCCGAAGGGCTCCCCCGACCAGTGCGCGATGACCTCGGCGTGGTGCACGGCGGCCAGGACGGCGGCCACCAGGAAGCAGGCGACCACACCCACCACCCAGCCGGGCAGGTCCCGGTGCCAGGTCAGGGCGAGGACGACGAACGACACCACCGGAACGACGACGGTCCATCGCGCGGAGGCCGCGCGGAGCTTCGTGATCATGCGCCGAGGATCCCAGACCGGGGGCGCGTCACCCGGGTGCCCGCGCCGGGGTACGGGGGATGTGACCCGGTTCATCCCGCTTCGTCCGTTCACCCTCCGTAGTCGGCCAGGTACCGGAGCACCTTGTCGACGTGCGGGCGGACGCGCTCGGGGACGCCGCCGGCGGTGGCCACCGTCTTGTCGCTGGTCCGGTAGGCCGCGGCGACCAGCGCCGGCAGGTCGCGGGTGTAGCCGCGGTGCTTGAGCTGCTGGTCCAGCCAGCAGACGTAGTTGCCCATGGCCGCGATGGCGTCCCCCGGGTCGAGGTACGACTTCGGGCCGGGGTGGTTCGCGGCCTTCGCCCACGCCTCGAAGACCGCGGGCGTCCACATCGCGATGCCGTACTCGCCGGTCTCCGGTCGCGCCGCGTTCGGGTCGAAGCCGCTCTCGGCCTTCAGCATGGCGGCCAGCAGCGCCGGGGTGATCTCCGGTTCGGGGCAGCGCCGGGCGGCGTCCTCGATCATGCCCCGGTAGGCCGCCGGCACGTCGGAGCCGACCGGGATCGCCCCGGGGGGCGGCGCGGCCCGGTGGGCGACCGGGGCGAGCGGCTCCGGCGCCCCGGTCAGCGCGAGCACCGCCGCGGCACAGGCCAGCAGGCCGGCGAGGGCGCGCAGGGCGGCGCGGCGGCGGACGGGCGGACGGGCGGCGGCCCGGGCGACCAGCGCCGCGAGGTCGGTGCGGGCCCGCTCCTCCCTCCCGGGCGCCAGGCAGGCGGTGACCACGGCCCGCCACGGCCGGGGCAGCGACGCGTCCAGCCGCAGCGGCGCCGCACCGCGCGCGTACGCCTGGGCGGCCAGCGAGCGGGCCCGGGCGGTGGCGCCCAGGAAGGGGTGCAGGCCGCCGGTGAGCAGCTGGTGGGCGATCACCCCGAAGGCCCAGACGTCGGCGCTGGGGCGCAACACGACGCCGCGCGCCCCGGTGCGCTGGGACCACCACTCGGGCGGGACGTGGTCGGGCGAGCCGAGCGGCGGGGCGTAGGCGTGGGTGCCCTCGAGTTCGGCGGTGAGGCCGAAGTCGGCGATCTTGGCGGTGCCGTCGGCGAGCAGCAGGATGTTGGCCGGTTTGAGGTCCCCGTGCACCCAGCCGGCGCGGTGCATGTGGGTCAGTCCGGCGCAGACCTCGGCCAGCAGGCGCTCGGCCCCGGGGACGGGGACGCCGGGGCGGGCGGTGGCCAGCACGTCCTGCAGGCTGCGGGCGGCACGCTCCATCACCAGGGCGACGGCGCCGTCGAGGCCGGGGTGGTCGGGGTCGTCGACGACCGCGACCGCGAGGGTGCGGATCAGGTGGGGGTGGTCGGCGCGGCGGCTGAAGCGCAGCTCGCTGCGGGCGACCTGGGCCATGGTCCGGCGCCGGCCCGGGCTGAGCCGGGCGGGGCTGAGCAGTTTGACGGCGGCCGGGGTGCCGTCGGGGCCCTCCGCGGCGTAGACGCTGCCCCAGGCACCGGCGCCGAGCAGGGCGCCGGTGCGGTAGCCGGCGAACCGGTAGCCGGCCGGGACTTCGAAGGTCGGGGCGTCGTACGGCTGGGGGTCGCAGGGCTGGGCGCCGCGGGGCTGGGCGTCGGGCGGGCCTCCCTCGGGCGGCGGCGTGTCGGGTTTCACGGCGGGTCGGTCCTCACGGCGGGTCGGTCCTCAGGGGCGCCGGGGCGGGAGCAGGGCCAGGTGCTCCTCCCGGACGAGGTCGAACTTCAGTGCCAGGGCCGCGAGTTCCTCGCGCTTTCCGCCGCCCGGCGCCTCCTCGTAGGGCTCGCGCAGGCGCAGTTTCGTCCACACCAGGTAGTCGATGTGGTAGTTGACCGCCGAGCGGGTCAGTCCACGGCAGGAGGGCAGCGCACGCAGCCGGGCCAGCACGTCGGTCACCCCGGGGACGGCGGCGGCGGAGGGTGAGCGCAGCCTGGGCTCGCAGAGCGCGAGCAGCACCAGGAAGTACTTGGCGGTCGGGTCGAGGGCGAACGGGCTGACGGTGCGTTCGCCCTCGGAGCCGCCGGCGTCCTCGACTCCGCCGCCCGCCGACCGTCCGGGGGCGGCGCCGCCCGGGCCGGGGGCCAGGTAGGCGTGCTGCGGGGCGAAGACCTTGAACGAGACGGGTTCGCCGAGCGCGGGCAGCAGCACCCGGGAGAACTCGAACGGGACGGGTGCGCCGAGCCGCCCCGGCGCCACCTTGACGTGCTCGCCCGCGCCCTCCAGGTTCTCCACGACGTAGGTGGCCGTGGTGCTGAAGTTGGAGAGCAGCCAGTAGTCCTCGGCGGCGGTGACCTCTCCCGCGCGGCGCGAGACACCCTGGTCCGTGAGCGGGATGGGGGCCGGCCGGCCCGGCTCGCCGCGCCCGAAGACCGCGGTCTCACCGGGCCCCATCCGCAGCAGTTCGGGGGCCCGGCCGGGCGCCACCACCGGTGCCGGGTCGGGAAGTTGGACGATGACCGTGTCCACGCAGACACCTCCGTCGGTCGGGTCGATGGTATCCGCCCTTTCCGCTCCGATGGCAGTTCGCCACCCGGACGGGTGAAGGGGCCGGACCACCGCGACGGGCGGGGCGCCGACGAACTGATCGTTCGTCAGTCGGCGATCTGTCCGCGCGCTGAACACTGCGAGAACGGTTGCAGCACGTAGTTGAATGGTCACCTTGAGTGTGACGTAACACACACGAAACATGTTCACGTTCTGTGCAAGACTCATCCCAAGGAGTGAGACACCCTTAATTTCCAAGGAGGTTCATATCATGCGCGCTCGGATCGCAGCCGTGATGGTGGCGACGGCAGGGATCGCGGGTCTCTCGGCCGGACCGGCCCTGGCGACCCCGATGACGGCCGAGACCGGCACCGTGGCCTGCGCCGCCGTGCTCAACCAGCCGTGCATCTCGCACCAGGCCGACGGTGAGGGCTTCGTCGGCACGGCCCAGGTGTCGGCCGCCCCGGGGCAGTTGACGGTCCTCCGGGTCGAGGTCCGCACCCAGAAGGCCTGGGGCAGCCCGTGGGAGACGGCCACGTCGACCACCACGGTCCGCCTCGGCTCGGTGAAGGCGACCACCCCGCGCGTCGTCACCAACGACCTGAAGATGATCTGCGCCACCGCCGGCCCCGCGCTGGACGCCGCGCAGCAGGTCACCACCTGTACCAACCCGTTCTGATCCTTCGCCAACCCCCGTTTGGCGAAAGGGATCCGGAACGCGGGGGCGGCACTCGGCCACCCCACGGGCCTCAGGGCCGGCCACCGTACGCGGCGGCCGGCCCGTTCGGCGTTCCGGCCCACTCGGCGTTCCGGATCGTACGGCGCTCCGACCCGCCCCCGGGCCCGTGCGCGTCAGCGCTTGCGGAGCCAGTCCGCGAAGGCCGCCAGGGCCGGGGCCGGGTCGCGGCGGCCGAGGCCGATCCGGAAGCGGTCGGCCGGCGTGGGCGTCAGCTCGGAGCGGAAGATCCCGGCGGGCAGCAGCAGGACGCCTGCCTGCTCGACCAGCGCCGTGCAGAACTCCTCGACCCCGTCCGCGCCGAGGTAGCGCGGGTAGGCGACACAGCCGCCGTCCGGGGCGCGCCACTCGAAGAGGTCGGCGAACTCGGCGAAGAAGGCGTCGAACTGCGGGACGTTCTCCGCGATGATCGCGCGGTTGCGCTCCAGGATCCGCTCCCGGTTGTTCAGCGCGATCCGGGCCAGCACCTCGCTCGGGGCGGAGTTGCAGATCGTGGTGTAGTGCTTGGCCCGCTCCAGCCGGGAGCGCAACTCCGCGTCCCGGCAGGCGATCCAGCCGATCCGCAGGCCGGGCAGGCCGAGCGCCTTGGAGGTGACGTTGAGCGAGAGGGCGCGCTCGGAGAGGTCGGTGGCCTGCGGCAGGGCGCGGGCCCGGTCGCGCTCGAGGCCGCGGTAGACCTCGTCGGAGAAGAGCCGGATGCCGCGTTCCTCGCACAGCTGCGCCAGCCGCGTGAAGTCGGCGGCGTCGATCACCTTCCCGGTGGGGTTGTTGGGGAAGTTGACCGACACCACCCGGGTGTTCGGGCGCAGCGCGGCCTCGACGGCGTCCAGGTCGAGCGCCCAGTCCCGCGCCGCGTCGAGGGCGACCCCGGTCACCTCGCAGAGGGAGAGCGGGATGGTCTCGGCGGACTGGTAGTTGGGGGTGAGCACCACGGCGTGGTCGCCCGGTTCGAGGAGCACCTGCATGGCGAGGTTGAGCCCCTCCTGGGCTCCCCCGAAGCAGATCACGTCGTCGGCGTCCACCTGCTCGTACGTCCCGGCGATCGCCCGGCGCAGCCCCGGGTCGCCGTAGGTCTCGGTGTAGCCGAGGGCGAGGGTGTCCCACGCCTCCCGGTCCTCGGGGCCGGCCAGGGCGAGCAGCTCGGCCATCGTCATGGTCTGGGCGTCGGAGGCGGTGAGGTGGTGCCGCGCGGTGAACTCCCAGCGGGAGAAGTGGGTCTCGAGTCGGAAGTCGGGGAGCCTGGTCATGGCTGGTCACTCGCTCTCGTGCGGTCGTGCGCTGGTGCGGGGGTGTCCCCGGGTCCGGCGTTCCCGGGTCCGGCGTCACGGGGTTCGGCGTCACGGGGTTCGGCGTTCCGGGATTCGGTGTTCCTGAGTTCGGCGAGCAGGGTGTACACGGTCGAGCGGGACACCCGGAGCGCGGTGGCGACGGCGGGGGCGGCCCGGCGGACGGCGAGGACCCCGGCCTGGTCGAGTTCGTGCAGCACCGCGAGCCGGTCCTCGCGCCCGAAGCGCTCGAGCGGGCGGCCGTGCGCACGCACGTATCCGCCGATCACGTCGTTCATCCGTTCCGTCCAGTCCCGTTCGAACAGCGGCTCGGGGCGGGGGGCGGTGGGTGCGGCGAAGCCGGCCAGCAGGGCGGCGGCCTGTTCCAGCGGGCCCCGGTCGAGGTTGACGCAGAGCACCGCCGAGGGCCGCCCGGCGTCGTCGCGCAGCACGGCGCTGACGGAGGAGAGCCGGCGGCCGTCGGGCAGCAGCTTCTCGTAGGGGCCGTAGACGTCGGGGGCGGACGGGTCGAGGGCGTCGAGTTCGCCGAGCAGCGACGGGTCCCCGGGGGCGCGGGTGGTCATCGGGTTCCACACGGCCAGCACCCGGTCCGCGGCGGCGTCGTGCAGCACCACCTCGGCGTAGGGGCCGAGCAGCAGGGCCACGGCGCGGCAGGCGGGGGCCCAGGTGCGGATCCGCGGGTCGGCGGCGTCGGCGGCTGCAGCGGGTTCGGCGGTCATGTTCGGACTGTACGTCCAGTCCGGACGTTTCGTCCAGGCGTGCGGGCACGGGCCCCGGGGGGTGCGGCGGTGGCGGGAACGGCGGAGGGCCCCGCCCGTGGGTACGGGCGGGGCCCTCCGCGCTTCGACGGCGGCCGGTCAGCGGCTACGGGTCAGCGGCTGCCGGCCGGTAGCCGGCGGTAGGTGGTCAACGGCAGGTGATCAGCAGACCGAGGACGGCGGTGCAGCTACGGGTGTCCCGGCTGGTGGCCGGGGACGGGTCGGCGGGCACGCCGGCGGTGCGGGCCACCGTGACGTCGAAGGTGCGGACCAGGCTGAGCAGGCCGACCGAGACCGAGAAGTGCCGGGTGGTGCTCGCGCCCTTGGCCAGCGGAGCGGTCACCGCGCAGGTGAGCTTGGTGCCCGCGATGGTGCAGTCGCTCGAGGTCGCGGCGAGGCCGACGGGGAGGTCGGCGGAGACGGTGGCCGAGGTCAGCGGGTCGGGGCCCTGACCGGTCAGGGTGACGGTGTAGTCGACCCGGCTGCCGAGCAGACCGCTCACCGGGGTCGCGGTGAGGGCGACACCGAGGTGGGCGCTGGGGGCCGTGTAGGTGAACCGGTCGCCGGCGACGGCGGCGCTGGTGCCGCCGGGCGTGGTGACCCGGACGTCCACCGGACCGGTCACCGTGGTGGCGGGGGCGGTGGCGGTGCAGCTGGTCCTGGTGCAGCTGAACCTGGTGGCGGCACCGGCCGCGCCGAAGGTCACCGCGGTGGCGCCGTTGAGGTCGGTGCCGGTCACGGTCACGGCGGTGCCGCCGACCCCGGAGCCGCCGGCCGGGCTGATCGCGGTGACGGCCGGCACCGGCAGCGGGAAGTTCAGCACGTCGACGGCGCTGCCGTTGAAGTCGGCCAGGTAGCCGTGCCGCCCGTCGGGGGCGACGGCCAGGGTGTAGGGGTTCGCCCCGACCGGCACGGTCGCGGTGACGGTCCGGCTCGCGGTGTCCACCACGCTCACGGTGTCGTCGTCGTAGTTGGACACGTACGCGGCGGTGCCGTCCGGGGAGATCGCGACGGCGTACGGGCCGGAGCCGACCGCCACCGTTCCGGTCAGCGTGTTGGCGGCGGTGTCGAGGACGGCGGCGGTGGCGTCGTCGGCGTCGGCCGCCCAGAGCCGGGTGCCGTCCGGGCTGAGGGCGAGCCCGAAGACGCTGTGGCCGACGGGGACGGTGGCACTCACCGTGCCGGTCGCGGTGTCGACCACGTTCACCGCCTTGGCGCCGGAGGCCGCGACGTAGAGGCGCTTGCCGTCGGCGGAGAGGGCGAGTCCGTGCGGTTCCGCGCCGACCGGGACGGTCGAGGTGACGGTGGCGGTGGCGGTGTCCAGCACGCTGACGGTGCCGGCCCCGGCGTTGCTGACGTAGGCGCGCGTGCCGTCGGCGGACAGGGCCAGGCCCCACGGCTGGGCGCCGACCGGGACGGTGGCGGTGACGGTGTTGCCCGTGGTGTCCACCACGCTGACGGTGCCGTCGAGGTGGTGGGTCAGGTAGGCGCGGTGCCCGTCCGAGGAGACCGCGACCGCGTAGGAGCCGCTGCCCGCGGTGAACGTGCCGGACACCGCCCTGGTCGCGGTGTCCAGCACGCTCACCGTGCCGGTGCTCTGGCTGGTGACGTAGGCCCGGCCGCCGTCCGGCGTGAGCGCGACGCCCGCCGGGTAGTCCGCCACCGCCACGTGGGCGGCGACGGTCGGCGGCGGCGTCACGGCCTCGGCGGTGACGGGCTGCGACAGCAGCGCGGCCGTGGCCGCGGTTATCGCGGCCACGGCCGTCCAGGTGCGCCGGGGTGCACGGGCTGTTCTCACGGGTCTCTCCAGGATGGTCGGTCAAGGAAACACAACGCCGGTCGCTCCGGCGCCCCCCGCGGTTCCGGAACCGCACGAAGCGTAGAAGCACCCCTGACCGACCGTCAGGGGCTGATCGGTAATGTCGCCAACTGTTCAGATTCGATCGATTCGACACACCCGATCCGATCCCGACCCGATCCTGAACCGTTCCCGATCCGATCCCGGCGCGATCCCGATCCGCCCCCGCCTGATCCCGCTCCGCCGTCAACCCGGTCGGGATCGTGCAGAAAATTGGAGTTCCGGAATCGCATTCGCTAGCGTTCCGCACGTGAGGCTGACCAAGAGCACCGACATCGCCCTCCGGATCGCCATGCGACTGGCCGTCCTGGGCGAGGAGGCCAACCCGACCACCCGCGAGGTGGCCGAGTCGGTCGGGGTGCCCTACACCCACGCGGCGAAGGTGGTCAGCCGGCTGCAGCACCTCGGGGTCCTGGAGGCCCGACGCGGGCGCGGCGGCGGGCTGATGCTCACCTTCGCCGGACGCACCGGCTCGCTCGGACTCCTGCTGCGCGAGCTGGAGGGGGTCGGCGACGTGGTCGGCTGCGAGGACGACCCGCCGTGCCCGCTGCGGGCCGCCTGCCGGCTCCGCGGTGCGTTGCGGACGGCGCAGGAGGCCTTCTTCGCCACCCTCGACCCGCTCAGCATCGACGACCTGGTGGCCTCCCCCACCGGGCCGGTCCTGCTCGGCCTCACCAGCAGACCCACCGACTGATCCGCCCCGGGCCCCGCGCACCCGCGCTCGGCCTTTAATATGCATCTCAGATACCAGTTTGGAGCCCGACTGATGCTGTCCGCCAAGTCCGCCGAGGTCGTCGAGGCCACCCTGCCCGCCGTGGGCGGTGCCATCGGGGACATCACCCCGCTCTTCTACGAGCGGATGTTCGCCGCCCACCCCGAGCTGCTGCGCGACCTGTTCAACCGGGGCAACCAGGCCAACGGCACCCAGCGGCAGGCCCTCGCCGGATCGATAGCCGCCTTCGCGACCGCCCTGATCGCCCACCCGGACCAGCGGCCCGACGCGATGCTCGCCCGGATCGCGCACAAGCACGTGTCCGTCGGCATCCGCAACGACCAGTACCGGATCGTCCACGAGCACCTGTTCGCCGCGATCGTCGACGTGCTCGGCGAGGCCGTCACCCCGGAGGTCGCCGCCGCCTGGGACGAGGTGTACTGGCTGATGGCGAACGCCCTGGTAGCCGTCGAGGACCGGCTGCGCGCCGAGGCCGCCGCCGGCGGCGACCCGGCCGACCTCTGGCGCCCCTACACCGTCGTCGCCCGCTACCAGGAGACCGACACCGTCACCACCTTCCTGGTCCGCCCCGCCGACGGCCGGCCCGCGCCCGCCGCCCGCCCCGGCCAGTACGTCTCGGTCCGCACCGAACTCGCCGACGGCGCCCACCAGATCCGCCAGTACAGCCTCTCCGGCACCGCCGACGGCGCGCTGCGCTTCAGCGTCAAGCGCGAGCCCGGCGGCGAGGTCTCCGCCCACCTGCAGGACCACCTGCACACCGGCGGCACCGTCGAACTCTCCCCGCCGCTCGGCGACATCGCCCTCGCCGACGGCGACGGGCCGGTGCTGCTCGCCTCCGCCGGCATCGGCAACACCCCGATGACCGCGATGCTCCACCACCTCGCCGCCACCGGCTCCCCCCGCACCGTCGTGTCGGTGCACGGCGACCGCGACCAGCTCAGCCACGCCTTCCGCGCCGACCTCGCCCAGCTCACCGCCAAGCTGCCGAACGCCACCGCCCACGTCTTCTACGAGCAGCCGCTCGGCGAGTGGCCGGCCGAGCGCACCGGGCTGGTCGACCTCTCCACCGTCGAGGTCCCGGCCGGCACCACCGCCTACCTGTGCGGACCGCTGCCCTTCCTGCGCACCGTCCGCGAGCAGCTGCTGGCGGCGGGCGTCCCCGCCGCCGACATCCACTACGAGGTGTTCGGTCCGGACCTCTGGCTCGTCTGAGGCCCCGCCGCACGCGGCCCGCTCGGGACGGATCCCGGGCGGGCCGCCGCCGCGCCGCCGGCCGGGCCGCACCCGGAGGCCGGGCCGCCCGCGGCCGCTGCCGCAGTCGGTCGACGGCGCACTCGGCCGACGGCGCCCGCGATCACGCCGGCCGGAGCTCCAGCGTGCAGCACTTCGCCCCGCCGCCGCCCTTCAGCAGCTCCGAGACGTCCACCGGCACCGGTTCGTAGCCGGCCTCGGCGAGCCGCCCGGCCAGGTTCTTCGCGGTCTCGGGCAGCAGCACCCGGCGGCCGTCCGAGACGGCGTTGAGGCCGAACACCTCGGCGTCGGCCCGGTCGGCGAGGATCGCGTCCGGGTACAGGGTGCGCAGCACGGCCCGGCTGTCCGCGTCGAAGGCCTCCGGGTAGTACATGACGTGGTCGTCGGCGAGCACCGCCAGCGCCGTGTCCAGGTGGTAGAAGCGCGGGTCGACCAGGGTCAGGCTGACCACCGGGACCCCGAACAGCGCGCCCGCCTCGGCGTGCGCGGCCCGCGAGGTGCGGAAGCCCGAGCCGGCGAGCACCCGGCGGCCGACCACCAGGTGGTCGCCCTCGCCCTCGTTGACGTGCCCGGCGCGGCGCACCTCCTGGTAGCCGTTCGCCCGGAACCAGGCCTGGTAGGCCGTGGACTCGGCGGCCCGCTCCGGGTACCGGAAGGTCGCGACCAGGGCCCGGCCGTCCAGCACGGTCGCGCCGTTGGCGGCGTACACCATGTCGGGCAGGCCGGGCACCGGGTCGATCAGCTCGACGGTGTGGCCGAGGCGCCGGTACAACCGGTGGAGCCGCTCCCACTGGCGCAGCGCGAGCGCGGTGTCGGTGGGCTGCGCCGGGTCCATCCACGGGTTGATGGCGTAGTCCACGGTGAAGTGCGTCGGCCGGCACATCAGGTAGCGCCGCGGCCGGGCGGTGCGCTCCGGGGTCTGGGTGGGCATTCCTCCACCGTCCTTGGGTGCGGGGGGTTCGGGGCGGTCCGTGGTTCGGAAGACCGTTCGACAGGCGGCTGCCCCGGCGGCGCCGTTCGCACACCCGCGCGGACGCCCCCGGCTGGCGCAACCCCCCGCGCACCCGGCGCGAGCCCCGGCGCACGGGCCGCGGTGAAGGGGGCGCGGTGAACGGGCCGTCGCGCACGGGCCGTCGCGCACGGGCCGCGGCGAACGGGCCGCGGCGAACGGGCCGCGGCCCGTCAGGTGCCGCGGGCGGACGCACCCCGCCCCGCCCCACCTCGCCAACCGCGCGACCTCCGCACCGCGCGACCTCCACGCTCTGCACCGCGCTACCAGCGCACCGCGGCGAAGTCCACCGGGGCGGGCCGCAGCGACCGGCAGCGCTCGGCGAGCGCGCGCAGCCGCCGGTCCGCCTCCGCGGCGGGCATCCGGCGCCGCTCACCGTGGCCTGGCAGCAGCCACTCGAAGTGCAGCGCACCCAGGCTGCGGTCCAGCGAGGCGGAGAGCTCCTCGATCGAGTACCAGGTGATGCTCTCGTGCACCTCCACGTCCCCCGTGGTGCGGGACCAGTAGAGGGTGTCACCGGTGAAGCAGTACCGGTCGTCCACCGCGTAGAGCACGCTGCCCCGGGTGTGGCCGGGGAAGGGACGGGCGGTGACGCCCGGGGCGATCTCCACCGAGTCGAGGCCGCGCAGCACCCGGTCGGCGTCGGGCGCGGCGTCCAGGTCCCCCTCGTGGATCCAGAGCCGGGCACCGAGCCGGTCGGCGTACCGGCGGCCGTGCGCCGCGTGGTCCCGGTGCGTCAGGAGTACGTCGGTGACGGGGCCGAGTGCCTCGTAGCGCGCGGCCAGCGCCTCGGCGAAGCGGGGCGTGTCCACCATCAGCCACCCCGTGGGGCGGCGGCACAGGTAGGAGTTGGCACCCGCGGTGCGGCGGGAGTTGTGGCCGAGCAGCAGCACCTCCTCGTCGAGCGCGAGCGGGAAGGGGTCGCCCGCCGGGTCGAGCGGGCCGCCTGCGGGGCGGACGGAACGGGTGGGGCAGGCGTGGGCGGCCGCCAGGAGGCTGCGGTGCTCTGCCTCGTCGCGCGGCTGGCGGACCAGTTCGGAGCGCCCGCGGTGCTCGCGGATCAGCCCGGGGGCGAGCTGCCGGGCGACGTCGCAGTTGGTGCAGCGGTCGTCGACGGTCCAGTCTCCGGGCAGGCCGGAGGAGGCGTTCGGAGTCATGGGTGGCTTCCCCTCGTCACGGGACGGCGGCCGGCGACAGGGCCCGGCGGCCGGCGCGATCGCGCTCCTCGAGGATGGTCCGGGCGCGCCCGGAAGCGGAAGGGGGCGCGGATCTTGTGCTTTCCGGTGACCGGCGCTCTGGCCGGCGCTCTCACCGGCGCGGGGGGTACGTGGCCCATCTCACGCGCCTCCCCGGTCACCTACGGTGGCGTAGGTCACTTGAGAAGGTGAACTATCTACTTCATGCCGAACCTCCAGGAGACCCTTGACCTCAGTTCGTACGCCGCCCTCGGGGACAGCTTCACCGAGGGCCTGAACGACCCCGGAGCGGACGGCGCCTTCGCCGGCTGGGCCGACCGCCTCGCCAAACTGCTCGCCGACGCCCGCCCGCCGGGCGGCTTCCGCTACGCCAACCTGGCGGTCCGCGGCCGGCTGCTCGACCAGATCGCCGCCGAACAGGTGCCGCAGGTCCAGCGGCTCCAGCCGGACCTCGCCACCTTCTGCGCCGGCGGCAACGACATCCTCCGCCCGGGCAGCGACCCGGACGAGGTGGCCGAGCGCTTCGAGGCGGCCGTCGTCCGACTCACCGAGGCGGCGGGGACGGTGCTGATCTGCACCGGCTTCGACACCCGGGACGTGCCGCTGCTGAAGCACCTGCGCGGCAAGATCGCCACCTACAACGGGCACATGCGGGCGGTCGCCGACCGCAACGGCTGCCAGGTCGCCGACCTGTGGTCGCTGCGCGCCGTGCAGGACCGGCGTGCCTGGAGCGAGGACCGCCTGCACCTGTCCCCGGAGGGCCACCAGCGGGTCGCCCTGCTCGCCGCCCGCTCGCTGGGGCTGCGCACCGAGCAGGACCCGGAGGCGCCCTGGCCCACCGTCCAGGAGCTGTCCGCCGCCGACCAGCGGCGCGAGAACATCCAGTGGGCCCGCGAGTACCTGCTGCCCTGGGTCGGGCGGCGCCTGCGCGGCGAGTCCTCGGGCGACAACGTCGAGGCCAAGCGGCCCGACCTGCTGCCGCTCTGACCCTGCGTCAGACCCGGTCGGGTGCTGCGGGCCGCTCGGTCCGCAGCACCCGGCGTCCCCGGTGCACCCGGCGCCCCCGGAGCGCGCTCAGCGCCCGGTGGACCAGCGCGGCGGACAGCGCGCCGACCAGGTACCAGAACAGGTCCGGCGGGTTGAAGGTCGACCCCAGCACCAGACGGGCCGGCGTGCTGCGCCGGCCGAGCTCCTCGGGCACGCCGGTGAGCTGCAGGAACTCCACCGCCCAGCTCACCACGGAGGCCGTCACGGCCGCCCGCCACGGCCGCACCCGCGGCGCGACCAGCACCACCAGCGCGTACACCAGCACCGTGTAGAGCGCGTCCCCGGCGGCCTTCGCGGGCTCCCCGCCGAGCAGCGCCCGCGCCCCCAGCCCGGCCGCCACCGTCAGCCCCGCCGCCGCGCCGGCCGCAGCCCGCACCCACCCGTCCCCCCGAAGACCGTCCATCCGGCCCACCCTACGGGCCGCCCGCCCCGCCCCTCGACCCCGCTCCCCCGCACGCCGTCAGCACCCCCGCCACGCCCCGGCCACCACACCTCCGCCCACCGGCCCCCTCCCCCCAGGAACCACTGCCCCACCCCGGACGTCACTCCCCCTGCACGCCGTCCGCGCAGGTCGCGGACGGGTGGGACGAGAAGGGCGGGCCGGGAGCGGTGACGCAGGTGATAGACGCGGTGGACGGGGTGGGGCTGCCGGGGCGGCGGGCGTTCGCGGTGGCCGGGTTCGCGTCGGGGCAGGACGGCCGGGCCCGCGAGCGCGGGAAGGCGCTGCGGACCAAGGTGCCGCGGGAGCGGCACGCCGAGCTGGTGCCCGTGGCGGGGCGGCCGACGGCCGTCGAGGCGATCGAGGCGTCCAACGCGGGCCGGATCGGCGCGCTGGTGCCGATCCGGGTCGGCCGGATGGCCGCCACGCCGTTCGCGTTCCTGCGCGGTTCGGCCGGTCTGATGGCCGCCGACCTGGTCGGCACGCCGGACACCGGGGTGTCCGCCCAGCTGTGCGGGGACGCGCACGCCGCCAACTTCGGGCTCTACGGCGACGCCCGCGGTCAACTCGTGATGGACATCAACGACTTCGACGAGACCGTGCCCGGCCCGTGGGAGTGGGACCTCAAGCGGCTGGCCGCCAGCCTGGTGCTGGCCGGCCGGGAGACCGGCGCCGGCGAGGGCACCGCGCGCGCCGCCGCCCAGCACGCGGCCGGCTCCTACCGCCGGACCATGCGCACCCTGGCCAAGCTGCCCGCGCTGGACGCCTGGAACGCCGTCGCGGACGAGCAGCTGGTGTCCTTCGCCGACGCCCACGACCTGGCCGACGTGCTGCGCAAGGTCGGCACGAAGGCGCTCGGCAACACCAGTGCCAGATTCGCCGCCCGCAGCACCGAGCGGACGGACGACGGCGGTTGGCGCTTCACCGCCGCTCCGCCGGTGCTCACCGAGGTGTCCGACGCGACCGCCCGGGCCGTCGCCGCCTCGCTCGGCCCCTACGTGTCCACGCTGCCCGCGGAGGTGCGCACCCTGCTGTCCCGCTACCGGGTGCAGGACGTGGCGTTCCGGGTGGTGGGCACCGGCAGCGTCGGCACCCGCTCGTACGTGGTGCTGCTGACCGACCACCGCGACCAGCCGCTGGTGCTCCAGGTGAAGGAGGCCCGGCCCTCCGTGCTGCTGCCCCACCTGCAGCCGGCCGGCCACCCGGTGCCCGGCCGGGACGGGCACGAGGGCCGCCGGGTGGTGCTCGGCCAGAAGCACATGCAGGTGGTCAGCGACACCCTGCTCGGCTGGACGACGGTGGACGGGCTCCCGTACCAGGTGCGGCAGTTCCGCAACCGCAAGGGCAGCGTCGACCCCGCCGCGCTGCTGCCGAACCAGCTGGACGACTACGCGCGGATCACCGGGGCCCTGCTGGCCCGCGCGCACGCGCACACCGCGGACCCGGCGCTGCTGGCCGGCTACTGCGGCAAGAGCGAGGCACTGGACGAGGCGGTCGCCGCCTTCGCCGTCGCCTACGCGGACCGGACCGAGGCCGACCACGCCGACCTGGTCGCCGCCGTGCGCGCGGGGCGGCTCCCGGCCGAACACGGCGTCTGACGCCCGCTCCGCCGCCCGCGCCCCTCGCCTGCTGACGGCGTCCCGCTGGTGCCGCCCGTCGAGGCCGCCGAAGCCGTCCGGCGCCTCAGCGAGCGAGGAACGGCGCGACCGCCGCGACGAACTCGGCGGGCCGGGCGGCGTGCACCAGGTGCCCGGCCTCGACGGTGACCGACCGGCAGTCGGGGATCCGCCCGGCGAGCTCGACCAGCCCCTCCTGCGGGACGTGGCTGGTCGGGCCGCCGCCGACCACCAGGGTGCGGGCGGTGATCCGGGACAGCCCCTCCCGCCAGGCCGGGTCCGGGCTGTCGATCTGGGCCTTCACGGCGCCGACCACCGCCCAGTCGAAGTGCACCGGGCCGTCCGGCCCGTCCGGCACCGCGGAGGCCGGCCGCGGGTACGGCGCCGGCACGTCCTCCAGGACCAGCCTGGCGACCCGCTCCGGCCGGTGCTGCGCCAGCAGGTGGGCGACCACGCCGCCCATCGAGTGGCCGACGAGGTCGACCCGCGCGAGCCCGAGCGCGTCGAGGAGGGCGAGCACGTCGTCGCGCATCTCCGGCAGCCCGTACCCGGCGGTGCGGCCGCTGTCGCCGTGACCGCGCAGGTCCGGGGCGTACACGCGGTGGCCCGGCGCCAGTGCCGGCAGGACGACGTCCCAGTCGGAGGCGCGCTCACCGAGCGCGTGCAGCAGCACCAGCGGCGGGCCGTCCACGGGCCCGCTGGTACGGCAGGCGAGTGCCACCTCGGGCAGGTTCACGATCCGGACTTCGTTCATGCCCGCCACCGTACGGGCCGACCGGCCGTCAGCCGACGGCCGTTCGCCCTCGGCGCACCCCGCGTGGTTCCGGCCGCGACCTGCGGAGTCAGCTGTCGGACCCTCCACCTAGGGTGGGTGCAGGTCGACGGTCAATCGGTGATCCGTCGGTGATCAAGGGGGCAGGGCCGTGCGGATCGAACGTCACCGGGTGGACGCGTCGCGGGTGGCTGAGGCGCGCGACGGCTTCGTGAACCGGATCGGGAGGCAGGTCCACTCCTACTCCCGCGCCGGCCTGATGACCACCACCGAGTGGCAGCTGATCGCCGACTCCTTCCTCGACTACCTCGGCGCCCTCTCCACCACCCGGCCCGACCTGGACTCCGCCGAGGCCAAGGCCGTCCTCAAGGACGCCACCGAGGCCGCCGCCGGCGCCGTCTCCTTCGCCGCCTACTACCCGGTCGACGGCTTCCACGTCTTCCTCGACTACCCGAACTTCGGGATGAGCTACGACCGCGAGCACGGGCTCGCGCGCGACCCCCGGCACCTGGTCACCGCCCGGGAGTGGCTGGACGCCTTCTGCCTCGCGATCGTCTCCGACAAGGTCTCCCACCACGGCGAGGCCTTCGGCTGGGCCCGGCAGCTGATGCCGGACGAACCGGTCACCCCCGCCCTCGAACTCGTCGACGGCTTCTTGGCCCACTACTTCGAGGAGGGCGGCTCCCCGGACTCTGCCGACTCCGCCGATGCCGACTCCGACTCCGCCGACTCCGACTCCGCCGGCGGGGCGCAGCCCGGTCTGCGCGCCCTGCGCGCCCTCACCGACGGGGACCGCGCGGCCTTCGACTCCGCGCTGCTCGCGCTCCTCCAGGACGGCCCGCACGGCACCCGGCCCGCCGGCCTCCTGCCGCTCGTCCCGATCGCCCTCGCCGCCCTCGGGTACCGCACCCACGGATGGACCCCGGCCGTCGACACCGACTACCTCCCCCACGCCCTGGTCACCGGCTTCGAGACACCCGGCCCGCGCGTCCACGGCCTCGGCCGCGACCGGCGCCCCGACGCGGTGGCCCGGCTCGCCGCCGGGCCCGTCGACCTCGACCGTCCGATCCCGGCCCTACCCCTCAGCCCGGACAGCGAGGCGCGGTTCGAGCAGCGCGTCCAGCGGGCGATCACTCCGAAGGGGGGCGAGCCGCTGGACGCGTGGGAGCTCACCGGCGCCCTGCGCTACCAGACCTGGCTCCTCGCGGCACGCGCCTCGGAGTCCGCCGACGCCACCGACGCCCAGCTCGCCGACCTGCGGCTCGGCTCCGGGCTCGGGGCCGCCGCGTTCCGGGCCGCCCTCGCCGAACCGGGCACCGAGGCCGAGGTGACGGTCGACGGGCGGACGCTCCGCTTCCCCGCCAGCCGGTGCAGCGACTTCGGGCCGGCCTTCTGGGAGACGGCCCTGTCCTACGCGCTGATCACCGGCAGCTCCGAGGACCTCGAACCGCTCGTCCTGGCCGGCCCCACGATCGCCGCCGAGGACCGCTCCCCGTTCGCCTCGTACCGCACCGCCCTGCACGACCACCTGCGCGGCGCGGACCCGCTCCCGGCCACCCGGCGCGCCCTGGAGGAGGTGGAGCGCAGCAGGGAGCAGGGCTTCCTCCCTCCCCCGGTCGTCCTGTTCTCCCAGCTCGTCGAGGGCGACGAGAGCAGCTTCAACCTCGCCCTGCTCGACGCGCTGGAAGCCCACCGCGATCACCACTCCGTCGCCGACCGGGCCACCGAGGCCGGTGCCGCGCTCAGCCTCGGGGTCCTCGCCCTCGCCTGCCACGCCCGGCGCAGCCGCGGCTGGTCGATACGCGTCCGGTCGCCCTACCTCCCGCCGCGCCTGCTGACGGCGGCCGGGGCCGGGGCCGGGGCCGGGGCCGTCTGACGCCCCGGGCCGGGCCGGGCACACCGTCAGCGTCCGAGGCCGGGCAGGGACAGCGGAGAATCCGCCGGGGCCACGGCGTTCAGGGGGCCGGGCGCAGGTCGTCCTGGTCCTTGAGGACGGTCACCTGCTCGCCCGAGTCGACGTACGAGACCACCCCTCGCCACCGGCCGTCGGCGCCTCGCCGCCACTCGGTGAGGAGGCCGCGCACCCACTGCGCGTCCACCCGGACGAGGCAGGGCTTGGCGGTGCTGGTCGGCCGGTACGCGGGGAAGCAGCGGATGCAGGCGCCGCGCCCCTGGGCCATGGCGTCGGCCAGCGCGACGCGGGTGGGCTCGTGCACCTCCTTCCGGAAGCGGGCCGCGCGGGCCTGCCCGTCGGCGAGTGCCTCGCACGCCACCGAGCGGTGGAAGACCGAGCCGCCCCGGGTCGTCCAGACGGACGCGGTCAGACCTCGGGGAACCGCTTTGCAGTGACCGCACTGCCCGACTATCAGTCCGTGATCACACCGCTCGTCAGCCATGACTGCATCGTGCCGCCGGCCCGGCGGAAGATCAATGACACCTCGTCAGACCACCGTTTCGGGAGCCCGGGCGGGGGCTCGGCGACGGCACGGAAAGGGCTCCCGGGCAGCCCCTCGCCCTGCCGGGCGGGGCGCGGGCCGAGCCCGCCGGAGCGGCACGCCCGCATCCGGAGCCCCGGTCAGCCGTCCGGGGTCACCCCCTGTCCCGGCCGGCCCGTCCGGGGGCCCGGTGGGCGGCCGTCGGTCGGCGGCCGGGGTGTGGTCGGCGGTGGGTCCAGGTGCGGGGGTGATCGTATGATGTGCGCGGATCGGGGCCGGTCAACGGCCCACGGGGGCGAGGGGGAACCATGTTCGGCATCATCAGACCGTGCAAGCACCGGCTGTCCGAGCGGCTCCGTGCCTCGTGGATGGCGCACCTGTGCGGGCTCTGCCTCGCCCTGCGCGACGACCACGGCCAGCTCGCCCGCACCGCCACCAACTACGACGGCCTGATCATCTCGGTGCTGGTCGAGGCCCAGGCCGCCCGGGACGACTCCTCCTGGCGGCGCACCGCCGGGCCGTGCCCGCTGCGCGGCATGCGCACCGCCTCCGTCGCCCGGGGCGAGGGTGCCCGGCTCGCCGCCGCCGTCTCGCTCGCCCTCGCCTCGGTCAAGATCCGCGACCACGTCGAGGACCGCGACGGGGTGTTCGCCCGGCGCCCGGTCGCCGCCGGGGCCCGGGCCGTCACCCGCCGGTGGGACCGGAAGAGCGCCGGCAGCGCCTCCGCGATCGGCTTCGACACCGGCGTGCTGCTCGAAGCCGCCTCCCGCCAGGGCGGGTTGGAGCGGACGCTGCGGCCGGGCGGTTCGGTCCTGCTGGTCACCGAGCCCACCGAGACCGCCACCGCGGCCGCGTTCGCGCACACCGCCGTCCTCGCCGGGCGCCCCGGCAACGCCGCCGCGCTCGCCGAGGCCGGGCGGCTCTTCGGCCGGCTCGCCCACCTCCTCGACGCCGCCGAGGACCAGGCCTCCGACGCGGCCAACGGCGCCTGGAACCCGCTCACCGCCACCGGCACCGACCGCGCCGAGGCCGAACGGCTGTGCCGCGACGCCGTCCACGGCATCCGGCTCGCCCTGCGCGAGGTCGAGCTCACCGACCGCGCCCTGGTGCACGCGCTGCTCGCGCACGAGACCGGGCAGGCCGTCGACCGGGTCTTCGGCCCGGCCGCCCACGCCGCCACCTGCCGCACCCGCAACGCCGGACCCGCCGGCGGCGAGCACCCGAACGACGCTCCGCCGCGCCAGGCGCCGCCCGGCCAGGACCCGCTCTCCCCGTGGGTGCCGCAGGGCCCCGGCTTCACCCCGATCGGTGGCAAGCCCCCGCAGCCGCGCAACCTGCTGGCCGGCTGCGCGCTGTGGGCTCTGATGGCCTGCAGCTGCCAGCTGCTCTGCTGCGAGCACGAGGACCCGTTCAGCCGGGAGCGCCGGGAGGGCTGGTGCCAGCGCAACTGCGACTGCGACTGCTGCGACGGTTGTCAGTGCTGCGGTGACTGCTGCGACGGGTGCGACGGGTGCGACTGCTGCGACGGGTGCTGCTGCGACGGCTGCTGACCCGGCGTCACCCCTTGGTGGTGCGCCACTCCGACCGCCGGACCGCACCCGCCCCCAGGACCGCCACCGGCCCGGGACGCCCCCGCGGCGTCCCGGGCCGGATCGCGTCCACACCCGCGTCCGTGCCGGTGTCCGAGGTCGCCCCGGCCCCGCACTCCGACCCGAACGGCCCTGGCGACCCGGCCGACCAGGCCGCGGCCTCGCCGCGCAGCCAGAGCGGCAGCACCGCGACCGGGCCCCGCGGCAGCCCGTCAGGCGTCACGCCGCGCCGCCTCCCGGTCGGCCGCCAGCGAGCGCTCCAGTCGCGCGAGCAGCTGCCGGAAGCGTTCGGCGTCCTGCTCCGTCATCCGCCCGTCGGGCGCCGCCCCCGGCCACTCGGCCGTGTTCTCGTTCATGCACCCGACGCTAGGCCGCGACGATCAACACACGATAAACACCCGCCCCGGCAGTCCCACCGGGGGCGGACCGGCCCCTGTCGCCCCGTGCGCAAATTTATTAGGAAAGTTTCCTTACCTTATAGACCAGCGCCCGACCCGGCACCTACGCTGCTGCCGCGAGCTCGCACCCTCGCCCCGGCACGCGGTCGACCGTGCCACCCCCCACACACCCTCCGGCGGCTGCGCCCCGGAGATCGGAGCACACCCATGCGAGTTTCCCGAACCCGCCGCCTCGCCGCCCTCGCCACCCTGGCCGCGCTGACCGCCGGCCCCGCCTGCACCGCCGGGCCGGCCCAGGCCGCTCCCGACACCGCCATCGCCACCGCCTCCGCCTCAGCGGCCGGCGTGCGACCGCTCGCGGCCGGAGGCCTCACCCCCGACCAGCGCCGCCGGGCCGACCAGCTGATCAGCATCTTCGAGAACAGCACCACCGAGATCCAGTACGGCTACGCCGAGAACATCGACGACGGCCGCGGCGTCACCGCGGGCCGGGCCGGCTTCACCACCAACGACGGCGACGCGCTCAAGGTCGTCCGCGCGTACACCGCCGTCTCCCCGGACAACCCGCTGGCCCGCTTCATCCCCGAGCTGGAGCGCCTCGCCTCCGCCGGCAGCGGCGACACCAGCGGACTGCCGGAGGCCGAGTACGTCGCCGCCTGGAAGCGGTCCGCCGAGGACGCCGTCTTCCGGCAGGTCCAGGACGACCAGGTCGAACAGCGCTACTTCACCCCCGCCATGGACCAGGCCGACCGGCTCGGGCTCACCACCGCCCTGGCTCGCGCCGAGCTCTACGACGCCTCCGTCCAGCACGGCAACGGCGGCGAGTACGACGCCCTGCCCGCCCTGATCGCCCGCACCGGCGCGAAGGTCGGCTCCCCCGCCGTCGCGGGCGAGGCCGCCTGGCTGGAAGCCTTCTTCGAGGTCCGCATCGACGACCTGACCAACCCGGCCAACTCCTCCACCGCCGACGAGTGGCGCAAGTCCGTCGACCGGGTGGAGTGCCTGCGCCGGATCGCCGCCACCGGCAACGTCGACCTGGACGGGCCGCTCGCCGTCACGGCCTTCGGCTCCGCCTACACCGTCGCCTGAGCCACGGACCCGGGGCCCGGTTGTGGGACCGGACCCCGCCCCGACGCCCGTGGGGCTCCGGCCCCACGGGCGCGGGTACGGGTCGGTGGGCCGCCCGCTCCAGGGCGGCCCACCGACCGCCCTGGAGCCGGCCCCGCGACCGGGAAGCGCTGCGCCCCTCCTCCGACGGGGGTCGTCCTTCCGCCGACCGGGTCGCGCGACGATACTGGCCGCATGGGGTTCCTCGTCTTCCTCACGCTGCCCGGGCTGGTGCTGCTGCTCACCGCGCTCGCGCTGGTCGACCAGCTGCTGCTGCGGGCCGGCCGGGCCGGACTGCTGCCCTGGCGGAGCAGCGCACGGCAGGGGCAGGTCTCCGCGACCGGGTTCGAGCAGCTGCACGCCACCTTCTCCGCGGGCAAGCAGCACGAGCTCAAGGAGCGGCAGTCGGCGCTGATGCTGCGCGACGACGACGAGGACGGCGCCCCGCCCCACCGCACCGGTGTCGACCTGGCGCGCGGTTCCGCGGTGATCCGGCTGCCAAAGGCGTCCTGAAACGCCCGGGCCGCCCTGACCCTCCCCGGGCCGCCCGCAGGCGTCCCGACCCCCCGACCCGCCCGCAGGAACCGAGGCGCAGGCCCTGCCCCGCGGGCGCCGGACGGCGGCGGAACGTGGGCTACCCGCGGGTGGCCAGGGCGGCGTCCAGCAGGATGCGCGCGGCCTCCCGGGCGTCCTCGGCCGCGCTCGGGTCGCCGTGCACGGCGGCCGTGGTCATCGCGCCCTCGGCCAGCAGCGCCAGCTGGGTGGCGAGGGCGGGCGGTGCGTCGGCGGCCTCGGCCAGGCCCGCCAGGTAGGCGTTGAACTCCTCCTTGTGGTGCCGGGCGGCCAGCGCGACCGCCGGTGACACGGCACCCAGTTCGCCGAAGGAGTTGACGAACGCGCAGCCCCGGAAGTCGGGTTCGGCGAACCAGCGGCCGAGCCAGTCGAAGACGGCGAGGAGCTGCTCCCGCGGCCGGTCGGCGGCGCCGGCCACGTAGTCGGCGAGGCCGGCCCGCCAGCGGCCGTCCCGCCGTCGCAGGTAGGCGTCGACGAGGTCCCCCTTGGAGGGGAAGTGCTGGTAGAGGCGGCGCATCGTCACGCCGGAGGCGGCCCGGACGGCGTCCATGCCGACCGCCTGGACGCCCTGCCCGTAGAAGAGTTCCTCGGCGGCGTCGAGGATCCGCTCCCGCGCGTCGTCGTGTTCGGTCCGGCGGCCCGGCGACGGCTCCGCCCGCCCGACCGACCGCCCGTTCGCCTGCGCGTCCATCTGCCGTGCCCTTTGCGTGAGAACGATGATTCTCCTAGAGTAGCCACATCAGTGAGAACGCTCGTTCTCGCCGATGTCCGCCGACCCGACGTCCACCCGACCCGAGGAGACCCCCGTGTCCGACCAGCGCCCTCCCCTGCCACCGTTCACCCCGGAGACCGCCCGACAGAAGGTCCGCGCCGCCGAGGACGCCTGGAACACCCGCGACCCCGAGCGCGTCGCCCTCGCGTACACACCCGACAGCCGCTGGCGCAACCGCGCCGAGTTCCTCACCGGACGCGGGCAGATCGCCGAGTTCCTCACCCGCAAGTGGCGCCGCGAACTCGACTACCGGCTCGTCAAGGAACTCTGGGCGCACGACGGCGACCGCATCGCCGTCCGCTTCGCCTACGAGTGGCACGACGACTCCGGCCAGTGGTACCGCTCGTACGGCAACGAGAACTGGGAGTTCGACCGGGACGGCCTGATGGCCCACCGCCACGCCTCCGTCAACGACCTGCCGATCGCCGAGGCCGACCGCCGGTTCCACTGGCCGCTCGGCCGCCGGCCCGACGACCACCCGGGCCTCACCGAGCTCGGGCTCTGACCGGCCGCGGGCGGCACCCGCGCCCGTCGTAGCCTGGCGGGCATGGCAACGACCGTCACCTACCTCGAAATGACCGACCCCGGAGAGCTGCGGGCGGCCCCCGCCGTCGCCGGCCTCGCCCTGGCCCGCGCCGACGGCTCGTCACCCGCCGTCCAGGAGGTCCAGGCCGAGGTCGGCCGGCCGCACGGCTGGCGCAGCGCCCACCGCACCGCACGGGACTGGGCGGCGTACCGCGCCGAACACCCCCGGCGCCAGAGCTGGCTGCTCACCCACCACGGCGGGCCCGCCGGCATCGTCGCCCTGGAACCGCACCCCGACGGGGAGGTGGAGATCACCACCTTCGGCCTGCTGCCCGCGATGGTCGGCCGGGGCCTCGGCGGCTACGCGCTCACCCTGGCACTCCGTCAGGCCTGGGCCACCAGCCCCCTGGGCGGCGGGCCCGCACGCCGGATCTGGCTGCACACCGACTCCGACGACCACCCCAACGCCCTGCCCAACTACCACAAGCGCGGCCTGCGGACCTTCCGGACGGAGGTCCGGGACGCCTGACCGGCGGCCGGGGCCGACCCGCCGGCCGTCCCCTGGGCCGGGCCGGCTGTTCCACGACCGTGACATCCCCCGCACCCGCCCCTGACCCGGCTCTGGGACGCTCCTACTCGAACGCGAACAGCACCCGAGGGGGAACCTGGAATGTCCGTGCGCAACAGATTCGGCACCGCGGCCGCGATCGCCCTGATGACCACCGTCGGCGCCGTGCTGCTCTCCGCCTGCGGCCCCGAGAACTCCGGCTCCGACCCCACCGCCGCCCCCGGCGGCAACGTGTCGGCGACCTCGTCCCCCGGCGGCACGGCGCCGGGCGGCACGGCCCGCCCGAGCAGCCCCGCCCCGGGCGCCAAGGAGGTCAACGGCACCTCCGCCGCCAACCACCTGACCATCAGCACCGGCACCCGGACCGTCGCGATGAACGGCACCACCGTCGACTTCGGGACGGCCGTGCGGGACCTCGCGTGGTCCCCGGACGGCAAGCGGGCCGCCTTCGTCAACGGCGACGGCGACCTCGTCGTGGCCGGCCCCGACGGCAGCGGGAAGGTCACCCTGGCCCGGAACCCCGGCGGCGAGACGTGGTCCCACCCGACCTGGCAGCACGCCGCGAAGAGCCCCGGCGACCTCCCCGAGTCCGCCGACCGCTTCGACGCCGTCGTCTTCTCCGCGGCCAAGGGCGGCGTCCTGCGCCTGGAGAAGATCGCGACCAAGAACGTCGGCGGCACCCCCGAGGTCCTCACCCCGCACAACTCCGAGGGCGGCAACGAGAACATGCCGCAGCCGCCGCAGACCGGCAACACCTGGTCCAACGCGGGTGGCCAGCGCGGCGAGATCGCCTACGCCAACACCCCGGCCGGCGAGGTCTACCTCTACGACGACTACATCCGCCCCGCCACCCGGGACCTCGGCAAGGGCTCCCAGCCCGCACTCTCCCCCGACGGCGAGCACATCGTCTTCGTCCGTGCCGTGAACGGGCACGACCACCTGTTCAGCCGCTCCACGCAGTCCGACCAGAAGGCCGAGAAGGACCTCACCCCCGCGGCCACCACCGACTACACCGAGCCCGCGTGGTCCCCCGACGGCGCGACGATCGCGGCCCGCACCCCCGACGGCGTCAGCACCGTCCCCGCCGACGGGTCCGCCGCCCCGGCGCCGGTCTCCACCGTCAAGGGCCTGCCCGCCTACCGCCCCTGAGCCGACCCGTCCGCCTGAGCGGCCCCGTCCGCCCGGCCCGACCCCGCCGCCTGAGCGGACCCGTCCACCCCGCCCGGTCCGGTCGCCGAGCCCGTCCCGGCCTCCGGGCCCGGCGGAACGACCCGGCCCGACCCGCCGGCCGGACGGCCCGGCCCCGCCAGCTCGGCGCGCAGCGCGGCCAGGTGCTCGTCCGCGGACTCGTGCGGCAGGAACTCGACCACGTCGAGGAAGCGGAACAGCACCCGGGTCTCGGTGACGGCGTACTCGTAGTCGCCGAACCCGACCACCGCGCCCGTGCCGCCCCGCACGGCCCCGCGCACCGCGGCCGCCGTCAGCCCGTCCGGGCCGGCCCCGGTCGTCGCCCGCCGCCGGGCGTTCGGCCGGGCCAGGTACGGGCAGACCATCGCCGCGTACAGCATGCAGGCCCGGTGGCCCGGCCCCTCCATGGTCGGCGCGAGGTTGCGGTACGGCCCGCCCGCGGCGAGCGCCGCGGCGATCGCCGCGCTCTCCGCAGCCCCGACCACCCGCCACACCGGGCCGCGCGGCATGAACCCGCCGCAGACCGAGCAGCGCCGCTGCAGCGCGCAGTCGGCGCTGCGCCCGTGGTCGGTCAGCGCGAACTGCGGCTCACCCGCGTGCCACGGGGTGATCGCGGGCACCGGATAGCCCCTGCCGTCCCGGGGCCGCTCCCCCACCGCCGCCGGCATCGGCACAGAATCGAATCGCACCCCCCATCCATACCAGCCCCGCCCGCCGACGGTCGATCCCGCTGCCCGGTGCGGCAAGGACCGGCGGCCCGGCCGGGGGGCGGCCGGGCGCGGACCTCACTGCGCCCCGGGGGCCTCCTGCGCGAGGAGCACCTTGCGGAGCAGGTCGGACAGGGTGCGGCGCTCCTCCTCGGTCAGCACCCCCAGCAGGCGGCGCTCCTCACGGCCCACCACCTCCAGTGCCTCGTGCCAGGCCGCGCGGCCGGCCGCGGTGAGGACGATGTCGACCTTGCGGCGGTCGGCGGTCGAGGGGGTGCGGACGACGAACCCGCGGCGTTCGAGGGCCTCCAGCCGACCGGTCACGGACGCGGCGGCGAGGTTGAGGTCGGCGCGCAGGTCCGACGGGGCGGCGTGGCCGCCGCGGCCGGCGAGGACGTGCAGGGTGTCGAACTCGTGCTTCTGGAGGCCGTAGTCGGCGACGCCCTGCTCGCGGACCCGCCCGAGGTGGCGGGTGAGCTTCGACATCCGGGTGACGGCGGCCTCGATGTCGGGGTCGAGGTGGGGCAGCACCGGGAGCCAGCGTTCGACGTGGCCGTCCGTCCAGTCGCGGGGCGAGGTCGGCTGGTGGTGCGGGTGCTCGGCCATGGGGTGAGTCTACAAAGCGACCCGGGGTCCCCCTCCGGGGAGAGTCTTTCGATACCGAAATTTCGTTGCCGAAACTTCGGTACCGAAATACAGTGCCACGCGTGACCGAACACCCCCTGCGGAACCGCGACTTCCGCCTCCTCTTCACCGGCCGGACGATCTCCACCCTCGGCGACGCCGCCGTCCCCGCCGCACTCGCCATCGCGATCACCCGCGCCACCGGCTCCGCCACGGCGATGGCCCTCGTCCTGGGCTGCGCGATGCTGCCGCGGCTGGCCCTGCTGCCGCTCGGCGGGGTGGTCGGGGACCGCTTCGACCCGCGACGGGTCGCCCTCACCACCGACCTCCTGCGCGCCGCCACCCAGCTGCTCGTCGCCGTCGAACTCGCCGGCGGCACACCGAGCCTGGCGCACATCGCCGCCGCGTCGGCGGTCGCCGGCACCGCCTCCGCCTTCGCGATGCCGACGGCCGCACCGCTGGTCGCGGCGACCGTGGAGGGCGGCCTCCGGCTGCGGGCCAACGCCCTGCTCGCCTCGGCCGGCAGCGCCGCCCGGCTCGGCGGGCCGGCCCTCGCAGGTCTGCTGGTGTACACCGCAGGGCCCGGCTGGGCCTTCGTGCTCGACGGCGCCTCCTTCGCGCTGAGCGCCGCCCTGCTGACCCGTCTCACCGTCCGTCACCAGCCCGGGGAGCGCCGCTCACTGCGCCGGGACGTCGCCGAGGGCTGGAGCGAGGTGCGCGCCCGCGACTGGTACTGGACCAGCCTGATCGCGCACGGGGTGTGGAACGGCGCCAGCGCGGTGCTGCTCACCCTCGGGCCGCTGATCGCCACCACCCGCCTCGGCGGGGACGGCGTCTGGATCGCCCTCACCCAGGCCGGTGCGGTGGGCCTGCTGGCGGGGTCGCTGATCGCCGGCCGGGTCCGGCCGCGCCGCCCGGTGCTGGTCGCCAACCTCGCCCTCGCGCTGTACGGGCTTCCGCTGGCGGCGCTCGCCGCGGCCGCCCCCGCCGCCGTGACGGTGGCCGCGTACGCGGTGGCGATGGCCGGGCTCGGCTTCCTCAACCCGGTCTGGGCGACGGTCGTCCAGCAGGACTTCCCGCCCGGGGTGCTGGCCCGGGTCACCTCGTACGACTGGCTGCTCTCGCTGGCCGCCGCCCCGCTCGGCTACGTCCTGGCGCCGCTGGCCGCCGACGCCTGGGGCGACGCGGCCCCGCTGCTGGCCACGGCGGCGCTGGTGACGCTGGTCTGCGCGGGCACCGCGGCGGTGCCCGGCGTCCGCCGCGCCGGGACGGCGTCCCCCGCGGACGCGTCGGACGCCCCCGCGGGGGACGCGGCGGCCGCGGAGCGCCCGCCGGCCCGGGCCGGTTCCTCCTGAGCGGCGGGCGTCCCGCAGCGCTCCGGACACGCCCTCGGCACGGCCGTCACGCCCCGCAGGGGGACGTGACGGCCGCTCCCGCTGTCCGGCCCCGGGCAGCGGGGCCGGCCGGGGGTCAGTTCCAGATGCCGGTGATGTCGCTCGCGGTGGCGGCGTTGCCCGCGTGGCCGGTGGCGCCGGCCAGGTCCTCCAGGGTGCGCAGCAGGTTGTAGTGGTTGTAGGTGGTGGCCGAGCTGCTGCCGGGGGCGACGTGGGCGCCGTAGATCACGGTGGGGATCCGGTTGCCGGCCAGCCGGTTGTCCTCGTCGAAGGTCACCACGAGCAGGCTGTTGTGGGTCTTGGCCCAGGTGGCGTAGGCGCCGAGGTTGTTCTTGACCCAGGTGTCGCCGGTGCCGACCGAGCAGTCGTGCATGTCGCTGCAGAGGTTGGGCACGACGAAGGAGACGTTGGGCAGGGTGGTGTAGTCGGTCGGGAACTGCGCGAAGGTCTTGGCCGAGCTGAGCGCGACGTTGCCGAAGCCGAACCACGGGTTGTGCTTCTGCGCGTACTTGCCGCTGCTGCAGACGGTGCTGCCCTGGGACGGCAGGGTCTCGTTGTAGCTGGCCCAGGTCCTGCCCGCGGCGGTGACCTCGGAGGCCAGGTTGGCGCCCTGGAGCGCGCCGACGCTGACGCAGCTGTCGTCGGTGATGCCCTGGGTGGAGCCGGAGAACAGGGCGTAGTAGTTCGGCTGGCTCGGGTGGGTGATGCCGAACGACTGGGTGAGGTTGGCGCCGCCGGTGGCCAGGGAGTTGAGGTACGGGGCGCTGCTGCTGCCGATGACCTGGGTGTAGGCGTGGTTCTCCATGACCACCACGATGATGTGGTCGGGCGTCGGCAGCGCGGCGGCGTGCGCGGTCGTGGCGGTGGCGGCCCAGAGGCCGGCGGAGGCGGCCACGAGCGCGGCGGCCGAGCCGAGGGCGGTGGCGGTGCGGCGGGAGCGCGGCTTGGTGGGGTTCACGGGCTGGGTGGGCTTCGTGGGCGAAGTCATGACAAGTCCTTGGGTAGGGAACGGCCGTGGCGGCCGTCCGGCCGGGGAGCGGACCGCGGGACGCCTGGCGGGCTCGGTGGGGCGGGGAGGGCCGAGGTGCCGGAGCACGCTCGGAGCGCCCGAACAGCATCGGGTGGATCCGTCGACGCGGGTAGGCCACGGCAGGTGAAACCTTGGCTCCGGGCCGGGAAACGGTTGGTGCGTCCGGTCCGGTTCACTTTGCCAGCGGCCGCCCCGGCCGGTGATAGTGGATCTTCGAGGACGTGGCCCGACGCCGCGTCAGCTGACGAGAGAACAGAGGACCATGGCGAAGACCAGCCTTCTCCGCCCGCTCGCCGTCGCCGCCGCCGGTGCCGTCCTGGTGGCGACCGGTGCCGCGCACGCCGCCGCCGCCGACCGGGACACCACCGGGGCACCCACCCCCGACACCGCCGCGGTGCTCGCCGCCCTGAGGACCACCGCCGACGCGGGTGCCCCGGGTGCCTTCGCGGTGATCCGCGACCACGGCGCCGGGTCCACCACCCGCTCGCTGTCCGTCGGCAAGGCCGACCTCGACGGGACCCCGATGAACTCCTCGTGGCGGTTCCGCGTGGGCAGCAACAGCAAGATGTTCGCCGCCGTTCTCGTGATGCAGCTGGCGGAGGAGGGCCGGATCGACCTCGACCGGCCGCTGCGCGACTATCTCCCGGCCGGGACGCTGCCCGACGGCTGGACGATGACCGGCCGCCAGGTCATGGAGCACCGCGCCGGGATCTACGACCACACCAACGACCTGCTGGAGCAGGCCGGCGAGGAGACCACCAGCGCCTTCGAGGCGCGCATCCGCAGCACCGTGTACGAGCCGCGCGACCTCGTCGCGATGTCCGTCAAGCACGGCCAGCAGTACACGCCCGGCAGCCGCTACTCCTACTCCAACACCGACTTCGTCCTGATGGGCCTCGCCGTCGAGAACCTGACCGGCCAGCCCTACGCGGAGGTGCTGAACGAGCGGATCATCCAGCCGCTCGGCCTGAGCAGGACCTCCTTCGTCGTCCCCGACCAGGACATCCGGGGCGCGCACGTCACCGGCTACCTCACCAACGACGACCGCACCAAGCCGCTGCTGGACTCGACCCTGGCGAACGGCTCCTGGGTGTGGGCCGCCGGCGCCGTCATCTCCGACGCCGCCGACCTCGACCGCTTCCTCACCGCACTGGTGGCCGGCAGCAAGGGCGGCCTGGTCACGGACGACTCGCTGAAGCAGATGACCGCCGCCATCCCCACCCCCACCGCGAAGGTGGCCTACGGCCTCGGGCTGCGCCGGATCACGCTCTCCTGCGGCGACGTGTACGGCCACGGCGGCATCGTCCAGGGCTTCCAGACCCAGTCCTTCACCACCCAGGACGGCAAGCGCTCCGTCGTCGTGTTCGCCAACGCCTCCAACAACGGCGCCGTGACGCAGGGCCTGATGGGCGCGCTGGAACCGGCCTTCTGCGGCAAGAAGCCCGCCGCGGCGCGCAACTCCTTCGCCCCGAGCGCCTTCGCCGAGGACGACGTCCTGCCGGTGGTCGAGGACACCCGGATCTGACACCCCGCCCCCGGCCGGGCCCGCGGCGTCAGCCCGTCCGGCGGTGGCTCTGCCGGGGGCCGTCCGTGCTCAGGTCGGTGAGCGCCTCGGTGAGCAGTTCGCGGGCCTCGTCGGCACGGCCCTGCTCGATCAGGGCCGTGCCGAGCTCGGTCAGCGTCTTGGTCATGCTGTCCGGCCGGCCGATCGCCTCGTAGTGGGTCAGGGCCTGCCGGTACGCCTTCTCGGCGGCCGGCCAGCGCTTCAGCGCGGCGCGGTCCAGGCCCAGTTCGTGCGCCGTCATGGCGGCCATCAGGTGCATCAACGGCGAGGACCAGCGCTCCACCAGCTCCAGCGCCCCGGCGAGCGCGCGACGGCGGTAGTCCACCGCCTCCTCGGCGCGGCCGGAGTCGCGCAGGCAGTTGGCGGCCCCTCGCAGGGTGACCAGCCGGCCGATCCTGGCCGAGCGGCTGGTCACGGTGCCGAAGGCCTCCCCGGCCCGCCCGTAGGCGTCGATGGCCTCACGGTGGCGGTGCAGGTGGCGCAGGCCCGCGGCGAGGTAGCTGAGCGCCCAGCCCTCCTGCTCGCGGTCGCCGAGCCGGCGGGCCAGTTCCAGCCCCTCGCCGGCGAGTTCGGTGCCGCGCTGGTAGCGGTGCAGGCAGGTGACGTAGGTCCAGGCCAGGTAGTTCACGTGCACCACCTCGGCCTGCCGGTCGCCGCAGGCGCGGGCCGAGTCGACGGAGAGCTGGAAGACCTCCGTCCAGAGGTCCCAGCTCAGCAGCCGGTCCGAGAACCAGTGCATGGCCTCGGCGGTGGCGATCACCTCGCGGTGCCGGCCGGCCGCGAAGGCCTGGTAGAGGGCCGCCAGCCACTCGGTGTGCTCCTCCTCCAGCCAGCGCGCCGCCTCGGTGAGCGGCACCGGCGGGCCGGAGCCCTCCCACGGACCCCCGGAGTGCGGCCCGGCGCCCGCGGCCGTGGCCTGGGCGTGGTCCGGGTCGAACCGCAGGCCGAACTCGGCGGCCCGGTCCAGCAGCCAACCGCCCGCCCTGGTGCGGGCGTCCGCCACCGCGCCGGGCTCCTCGTCGACGCCCAGCCGCTCGCCCGCGTAGAGCCGCACCAGGTCGTGCAGGCGGTAGCGCTCCGGGGTCGCCAGCTGCACCAGCCCCGCGTCGATCAGCTGTTCCAGGACCAGCTCGGTGCGGGCGGCCGACAGGCCCGCGTAGGCCGCGGCGACGGCGGCGGTGAAGTCGTGCCCGGCGGTCAGCGCGCAGCGGCGCAGCACCAGCTGGGACTCGGCGGGCAGCCGCCGGTAGGACAGCGCGAAGGCCGGGCGGACGGCCAGGTCACCGGTGGCCAGGAGGTCCAGCCGGTGCTCCTCGGCCGCCAGCTGGCGCACCAGGTGGCTCACCGGCTGCTGCGGGCGGGCGACCAGCCGCTGCCCGGCGATCCGCAGCGCGAGCGGAAGGTAGCCGCAGAGCCGGGCCAGTTCGGCGGTGGCGTCGGGCGCGGCCTCGATCCGCTCCCGGCCCGCGATCCGGGCCAGCAGGTCGGCGGCCTCGCCCGGGGAGAGCGCGTCCAGCCGCAGGCGGTGCACCGACTCCAGGCCGGGCAGCACGTTGCGGCTGGTGACCAGGGTGACGGCCGGGCCCGAGCCGGGCAGCAGCGGGCGGACCTGGGCCTCGTCGGCGGCGTTGTCCAGCACCAGGACGAGCCGCCGCTCGCGCACCAGCGCCCGGTAGAGGCCCGCCCGCTCCTCCGTACCGGCGGGCACCGCCCGGTCCGCGACCCCGAGGGCGCGCAGCACCTGGCCGAGGGCGTCCCGGGCGGAGAGCGGGGTGGCGGACATCCCGCCGAGGTCGAGCGAGAGCTGGCCGTCCGGGAAGAGCGGGGCCAGGGTGTGCGCGGCGTGCAGGGCGAAGGCGGTCTTGCCCAGGCCGGGCTGACCGCTGATCAGGACCACCCGGGGATGGGCCGGTTGGGCGTCCCCGGCGAGGTCCGCGAGCAGCGCGAGGGCGTCCTCACGGGCGGTGAAGTCGGCGATGTCGCGGGGCAGGGCGAGGGCGCCGGGGGCGAGCGGGGCGGCGGCCTCCGGCTCGGCCGGGGGCCCGGTCACGCCGGCGGCGACGGGCTCCGCACCGCGGTCCGGCGAGGCGGGGGCGGTGCCCGTGGTGGCGCTGGGGCCGGCGGTCGCCGTCGACCGGGTGCCCCGGGGGCGGCCCGACTGGGCGGCCCGGTCCAGGGTGGCGGCGCGCGCCGCGTCCAGCCCCAGCGCCTCGGCCAGCGCCCGGACGGTCCGCCGCTGCGGCCCCCGGGTGCGGCCGCGCTCCATGTCGCCGACGGCGCGCAGGCTGACCCCGGCCGACGCGGCGAGCTCCTCCTGGGTGAGGCCCGCCGCCACCCGGTGGCCGGCCAGCAGGCGGCCGAACTCGCCGCCCCCGTCGGCGCCCGAACCTGCCACCGTGTCGCTCGCAGCCGTCATGTCCGCCCCTGATCGCACCCGTTACTTCTGCCTGCTGTCGTGCCTGCCAGGCAGCCCCCGGCAGAAGTATGCCGGGCAGAAGTATGCCTCGTACCCGACCCTTTCCCCGCATCGGGCGCCCGGCGGGCGCACCGCCCGGGCGGGCGGCAGCGGGCCGCCGGGCAGTCGGGCCGGTCCGCCGCACGGGTGGTCGCGCCCATCACTTCCGCCCACAGTTCTGCCTGTGGTTCTGCCTGTGCGGTCGTGGCCCGGCACGGGGACCACCGGTGCGGGAGCGCCCGGCCCGGGCGCCGTCCGCGCGTCGACCGCCGGTCCGGGACGGCCCCGGGCCCGCTCAGCGCTCGCCCGCGGCGAGGGCCTGTGCCTGCCGCCGTTCGGCCGTGCCCTCGGCGGTGCGGCCCAGTGCGCAGAGCAGGTCGGCCAGCAGCCCGTGCGAGCGGGCCTCCAGCGTGACGTCCCCGACGGTGCGCCCGAGGGCGACGGCGAGCCGGGCGGTGGACAGCGCGGCGTCGCCGCGGCCGAGGGCGTGCAGGGCGCGGGCCCGGCTCTGGGTGGCGAGGACGGCCTCGGCGTCGGCGGAGCGGCCGGTGGCGATCCGCACCGCCTCGTCGGCGTGGCCGAGGGCCGGCTCCGGGGCGCCGGCCAGCACGAGGGCGTCGGCCAGGTCGGTGAGCGCACCGACCAGCAGGTCGTCGACGGCCGGGACGCGGGCGGCGGTGACCAGGTCGGTGAACAGCACCAGGGCCTGGTCGTAGCGGCCGGCCCGCTGCAGCGCGCCGGCCACCCGGCCGCGGCAACGGTGGCGCAGCAACGGGTCGCCGGCCCGGTCCGCGGCGGCGACGGCCCGGTCCAGCTCCTCGGCCGCGGTGCGGTGGGCGGCCCGCTCGACGTGCAGGACGGCGAGGTCGGTGGCCAGCCGGGCGACGGCCGCCTGGTCCGCGCAGGCGTGCGCGGCCCGCAGGCCGGCCTCGACGACGGCCCGCCAGTGCGTCCGGTCGTGGCCGGTGGCCTCGTAGAGCAGGCTGGTGCGGTGCGCGAGCTGCCAGGCCTCCGTCGTCCGGCCGAACTGCTCGGCGCAGACCACCACGGCGTGCAGTGCGGCCTCCTCGCGCCCGAACCAGGCGGCCGCCTCGGCGGGCGCCGGCGGGCCCCCGTCCACCGTCCACGCGGCGGTGACCGCGAGGTAGTGGGCGATCAGCCGGTCGAGCGCCACGAACCGCTCGTCGCAGGTGAGTTCGGCGGCCTGGCGAGCCGCGTAACGGCGGACCAGCTCGCGCCGGGCGTACCGGCCGGGGGTGGTCTCCTCCAGGAGGTGGACGGCGTCCAGCCGGGTCAGCAGGGTGCGGGTGGTGGCGCGCGGCAGGTCGGCGAGCGCGGCGGCGGTGGCGGTGTCGATGACGGCGCCCGGGTGCAGCCCGAGCAGGGTGAACAGCCGGGCGGGGGCGGGCGGCAGGGTCCGGTAGGTGCGGTCCAGGGCGGCGGTGAGGCCGAGCGGTCCGCGCCCGGTGCCGGCCAGCGCGGAGAGGCCGGTCT
Source organism: Kitasatospora sp. NPDC051705 (assembly GCF_044453265.1). Taxonomy (NCBI): domain Bacteria; kingdom Bacillati; phylum Actinomycetota; class Actinomycetes; order Kitasatosporales; family Streptomycetaceae; genus Kitasatospora; species Kitasatospora sp. NPDC051705. The sequence goes on from NZ_JBITCO010000001.1 coordinate 548,570, forward strand.
GTTCGTCGGCGAGCTCCTCGACCAGGTCGGCCAGCGACCAGCCGGGGTGGGCGGCGAGCCGGCCGGCGGCCAGCCGCAGGGCGAGCGGCAGGTGGTCGCAGGCGGTGGCGAGCTCGGCGGCGGCCTCCGGTTCGGCGGCCACCCGCGCGGTGCCGAGGGCGCGGTCGAGGAGGTCGGCCGCGCCCTCCGCGGTGAGCGGGCCGAGCGGGAGGGCGGTGCCGCCCTCCCGGACCAGCAGGTGGCGCAGCCGGCTGCGGCTGGTGACGACGGTGACGGGTGCGCCGCCGCCCGGTGCGGGCGGGTCGGGCAGCAGCGGTGCGAGCTGCTCGTAGGAGAACGCGTCGTCCAGCACGACCAGCGTCCGGCGGTCGGCCAGCAGCTCCCGGTAGCGCCGGGCCCGCTCCTCGGGGCAGGCGGGCAGGGCGTCCGCCGGCTCGCCGAGGGCGAGCAGGAAGCCGGCCAGCACCTCGGCGGGCTCCCGCGGCCCGGCCGGGTCGAAGCCGAGCAGGTCGGCGTGCAGGAGGCCGTCCGGGAAGTGCCCGGCCGCGCGCTGCGCCCAGTGCCGGACCAGGCTGGTCTTGCCCGCCCCGGCGGGCCCGGTGACCAGGATCGGGCGGCCGCTGCGGGCGGCGTCGGCCAGGGCCGCGTCCAGCCGGCCGAGGTCGGCGGACCGGCCGGTGAACCGGCGGTCCGGGGGGCCGAGCCGCGCGAACGGGGTGGGGCGGTCGGCGTCGTCGGCCGGCCGTTCCGGTCCGCCGGCCAGCAGCTCACCGGCGCGGCGCAGATCCGGCCCGGGCGGTCCGGCCAGCCGGGCGACCGCCAGGTCGTACCGGGCCTGCGCCTCGTCCCGGCGGCCGGCCTGCTCGAGGCAGCGGACCAGCCGGGCCGCGAGCGTCTGACGGCTCGGGTGGGCGGCCGCAGCCTCGGCGAGCTCGGCGGCCAGTTCGCCACCGCGGCCGGCGCCCAGGAGCCCCTCGGCGAGCCGGTCCAGGGCGCGCAGCCGCAGGTCGGTGAGGGAGGGCAGGGTGCGCTCGCGCAGCAGTGCGGAGCCGCAGTCCGCGAGGGCCGGGCCACGGAAGAGGTCCAGGGCGGTGCGCAGCAGCGGGACGGCCGGGTCGGGCGAGCCGGTCCCGGCGTGCCCGGCGGGCGGCGGCGGGGTGGGCAGCAGCACGCCCGCCCGGTCGCAGAGCAGGCCGAAGCGCAGCAGGTCGACGCGGTCCGGGTCGCCGGTGAGCAGGTAGCCGCCGCCGCGGGTGTCGAGGGTCAGCCGGGGGTCGTCGAGGAGTTGCCGCAGGGCCGCGACGTGGCCCTGGAGCGCGGCCCGGGCGGTGGGCGGGGCCTCGCCGTCCCAGACCAGCTCGATCAGTTCGTCGGTGCCGACGGTCTGGTTGAGCCGGATGGCGAGGGTGCTGAGCAGGGCGCGGCGTTTCGGAGCCGAGGGCGTGACCGTCGTCCCGTCGTCCCGTCGTACGGCGACCGGCCCGAGCAGGTCGATGTGCATGCGGCCCTCTCCTCCCCTGTGGCCGGCGGATCCGCCGCCGCCGACAACCGTGGGCGGCCTTCCGGCGTTCTTGAGGATAGGTGCAGGATCCGTCCGCGAACTCCGGGCCACGGGGAGCCGGCCCGCCGCCGTGCCGGGTGGCGCGGGACACGCCCGGCCGTCGCGGGCGGGCGATCTGGCGCGAACAGGACAGTTCAGGGCACTACACTGCACCACCCCGGGGCACGCCCCCGGTGGTCGTGGGGCGGGGGGACGCCCTGGTTCTCGTGGGGTGAGTGGGGGTAACTGGTGCGGATTCGGCTCCTGGGGCCGGTCGAGCTGCGGGCCGGGACGGACGGGTTCGTGTCGCTGCCGGGCGCGCAGCGCCGGGCGATCCTGGCGCTGCTGGCACTGCGGCTCGGCCGGGTGGTCGGGGTGGACGGCTTCTCCGAGCTGCTCTGGGGCGACCGGCCGCCGGCCAGTGCCCGGGCGGCGCTGCAGGGGCACGTGGCCGCGCTGCGCAAGGCGCTCGCCGGCACGCCGTTCGTGCTGCACACCCGCTCGCCCGGCTACCTGCTGGACGGTCCGGCCGACGAAGTGGACGCGCTGCTCTTCGAGTCGCTGACCGGCCGGGCCGGGGAGCGGGCCGGACGCGGCTCCCGGGCGGCGGACGCGGAGGCGATCGCGCTGCTGGAGCAGGCGCTGCGGCTGTGGCGCGGCGAGGCGCTGGCCGACCTCCCGGACACCGCGCTGCGCTCGGCCGCCGTGGACCAGCTGGACCAGGCCCACTCGGCCGCCGTGCTCAGCTGGGCGGGCCTGCGGCTGCGCCAGGGCAGCGGCGCCGCGGCGGTGCCCGCGCTCGAGCAGAACGTGCGCGCCGACGGGCTGCGCGAGGAGATGGTGGCGCTGCTGATGCGCTGCCTGCACCAGGCCGGGCGGCCGGCGGACGCGCTGGCGGCCTACCACCGGGCCCGGCGGCGGCTGGACCGCGAGCTGGGGCTGCGGCCCGGCCCGGCGCTGGAGGCGGCGCTCGCCGAGGTGCTGTCCGGGGACCGCGCGCAGGACGCGGACCCGGCGGGCACCGCCACGCTCACCGCCCCGGTCTCCCCCGCGGGCCCGGCCGTCCCCGCGGCGGTGCCGCGGGTGCCGCGGCAGCTGCCCCGCCGGCCGCTCGACGTCGTCGGCCGGGGGGCCGAGGCGGGCTGGCTGGACCGCGAGTGCGGCCCGGAGCGTTCCGGGGACGGCCTCGCGCTGGTGGTCGGCCCGGCCGGGTCCGGCAAGACCACGCTGGTCGCCTCCTGGGCGCACGGCCGCGCCGCGGACTTCCCGGACGGGCAGCTCTTCGCCGACCTGCAGGGGCTGGACCCCGAGGGCCCGGTGGACCCGGACACCGCCCTGGACCGCTTCCTGCAGGCCCTCGGGGTCGCGCGGGAGGCCGTGCCCGCGGACCGCGACGGCCGGGCCGCGCTCTACCGCGACCGCACCCGGGGGCGGCGCCTGCTGGTGGTGCTGGACGACGCCGCCGACGCCGACCAGGTCGCCGACCTGCTGCCGGAGGGCCCGGGCTGCGCGACCGTGGTGACCAGCCGGGGCTCCCTGGAGGGCCTGGTGTCCGCCGACGGCGCCGCACTGCTGCGGCTGGAGGCGCTGCCCGAGGCCGACGCCCTGCGGCTGCTGGAGGGGGCACTGGGCACCGAGCGGCTGCGGGCCGAACCGGCCGCGGCCGCCGAGCTCGCCGCGCTCTGCGACCACCTGCCGCTGGCGCTGCGGATCGCCGCCGCCCGGCTGGCCACCCGGCCGGACTGGACGATCGCCGAGCTGGCCGCCGAACTCGCCGACGAGGGCACCCGCCTGTCCGTCCTGGACGCCGACGGCGCGACCGGTGTCGCCACCGAACTGCGGCGCACCTTCCGCCGGCTCTCCCCCACCGCGGCCGAGCTGCTCACCCTGCTCGCCGTCCACCCGGGCCGGGAGGTGGACGCCCTGGCCGGCGCCGCGCTGCTCGGGGCCGACGCGGTCGCCGCCCGCCGGGCGCTCGGCGAGCTGACCGCCCACCACCTGCTCACCGGCACCGCCCCGGGCCGCTACGGCCGCACCGAACTGGTCCGGCTGTTCAGCGCCGGGCTGCTCGCCGAGCAGCCCGAGGAGTGCCGGCGCCTCGCCTGGGAGCGCCTGGTGGACTACTACCACGCGGCGCTGCGGCACTGCGGCGCGTACCTCGACCCGGGCCAGGAGGACGACGACGCCCCGGTGCTGCCGCTGCACGCGCTGCCGCCCGCGACGGACATCCGCACCGCCCTGGACTGGTTCCGGGCGGAGGAACCCGCGATCCGCGCGCTGATCGACACCGCCGACAGCACCGCCCCGGACCGGGCCTGGCGGCTCGCCCTGACCTGCGGGTCGCTGTACTACGGCGCCAGCCGCTTCACCGACTGGCTGCGGTGCGCCCGGGTGGGCGAGGCGGCGGCCGAGCGCTGCGGCGACCCGGTCGCGAGCGCGCTGCTGCACGTCAGCCGGGCGCAGGCCCTGGTGGCGCTCGAACGGCGCCACGAGGCGGCCGAGGTGGTGCGCAAGGCCGTGGACGCCACCCGGTCGATGGCCGGGCCGGTGGCCGTGTCGGCGCGCGTCCGGGCGCTCGCCACCCTGGGGCTGGTCACCGCGATGACCGGCAGCGCCGCCGAGGCGGACCGGCTGGCGGCCTCCGCGACCGCGCTGGCGCTGGAGGCCGGGGACCGCCGGCGGCTGGTCGACGCCCTCGTCCACCAGGGCTGGGTGAACCTGGCGGGCGGCGACCGGGAGGGCGCGCAGCGCCGGTCCCGCGAGGCCAGGCAGCTGCTGCCGGCCGTCCCCGTCACCCAGGTCCACATCTGGTCGATGCTGACCGAGGCGCAGTCGCTGCCGCCGACCGTCCACGACCAGGAGGTCGACCTGGCCTGGCACCGGCTGCTGGCCGCCTGCGAGGAGGCGGGCCTGCTCTACCTGCACGCGATCGCCGAACAGTCCTACGCCGGGCTGCTGCTGGCGCGCGGCCGGGAGCGCGAGGGGACGAAGCGGCTGCGGCTGGCGCTGGACCGGTTCGACCGCCACGACCGGCTGGCCGGGTTCGTGAGCGAGTTCACCGGCGGGTTGGAGGAGTCGTTGAAGCTGCGCTCGTCCCGGTCGTTCTGACCGGGGGGCACCGACTGACCGGCGGTCACCGCGCCACGGCCGGGGTCACCGCGCCGCGGCCGGGGTCACTGCGCGACGGCGCCGGAGCGGGCCCCGCCCCGGGCGCCGCGGCCCTCACCCGGGCCGTAGCCGTGCTCCGCGGACAGCACCGGGCGCAGCGCCCGGATCGCGTAGAAGTTGCGGGACTTGACGGTGCCCGGCGGTACCCCGAGGCGGGCCGCCGCCTCCACCACCGAGCGGTCCTTCAGGTGGAGTTCGACCAGCACCTCGCGGTGGTGCTTCTGCACCCGCCGCAGCGCCAGCGCGATGTCCCGGGCGACGACCACCTGTTCGTACGGGTCGTCGCAGAGCGGGCGGTCCTCCAGGGGTTCGCCGATGACCTCCTTGGCGCGGGCGGCGGCCATCCGGTAGTGGTCGATGGCGATCCGGCGGGCGACGGTGAAGAGCCAGGGGCGGGCCTGCTCGGCTCCGGCGGACAGCGCCTCCGGGTGCTGCCAGGCGCGCAGCAGGGTCTCCTGCAGGATGTCCTCGGCCTTGCCGCGGTCGCCGCCGGTGGCACGCAGCAGGGCGCGCAGCAGGTAGCCGCCGTGCAGCCGGTGGATCTCGGCCAGGATCTCCGGGTCGAGAGTGGGGCGGGCGTCCCGCGGGGTGCGCTGCGCGGGGACGGCAGCCGTGGCGGCCGACGGGTCCGTGCCGGCCGCCGGGCCGGCGGACGGCTGGGTGACGGACAGGGGCTGGGCGACGGGCTGCTTCGACACGCGCGACCTCTCAGATCGGGCCAGGGGCGGGGCGACCACCGACCGGACGTCCCAGGCGGCTACGGCAGCAGCCTGCCGGGGCCCGCCAAGGCCGCACCAACGATCCGCCAACGCCCCCGGCCCCGCGCGGGCCCGGCCCCTGGCCGGGCCGCCGCCGCGGGGCCGGGCCCGCACCGGGTCAGGCCGCGTTGAGCGCCCGCACCAGCTCCTGGACGCCGTCCTCGCCGTGGTACTCGATCAGCACCGCGACCCAGGTCGCGAGCCGGTCCCGCTCCGCGGACGACCAGTCGGTCGCCGACGGGTGCTCGTCGACCACCAGCGCCTCGGCGAGCCGTCGCAGGCCGGGCGGCGGCTCCGGCCGCCACCGCTCGGCCGGCAGCGCCCGCAGGGCGAGCCGCCTGGCGACGGCGATCACCTCCTCGGCCGGCCCCTCGGGCACCGCCAGCACGGGCGGCCCGGGCTCGCTCGGAGCGACCTGCCGCACCAGCGCCGCGACGACCTCGCGCACGTCCGGCCCGTCCGGATCCATCGTTGTCCCTCCCCCGTCCCGTTCGCACGGGACTCACGCCGGTTCCTCCTGCATGACACTCGGCGTGCACCGAGTGCCACCCGGAGACGGTATCCACTGACAGCCGGTCCGGCAGAGGGTTTTCCGGTACGGCCGCCCGGCTGCCACCGGGTCGGCCCGGCCGGTACGGCTCGGCGGTATCCTGCGGATCCCCGCCGTGTCCGTCAAGATCCACAAGGCGCCGCCGGGGGCGTCCTAGGCCGTGCCCGAGGAGCCGTGGCGGGCCCTCGGCCGGGCCGTGGCGCGGATCGTGGGGTGCGGGGTGGTGCGCATACGGGTCCTCCCGGGCCGTCGGGGCGCGCCGCGCGCCCCGACCCGCTCAACGGGCCCCCCGCCGGGGGCGGTTCACGGGCCCCGGGGAGTGGTCCGCACGACACTCCCTACGGTGTGACGATCGGGAAGTCCGGGTCGACCCGGTCGACGACCGAGCGCAGCGCGCTCAGCGCCGTCGGGTCCCCGGCCACGGTGACGCCCTCGGGCTGCCGGCCGGCCAGCAGGACCACCAGCTGTTCCCTGGTCAGCGTGAAGGCCGCGTCCGTCCCGGCGCCGAAGAGGTCGGGGGCGACCGGGGCGTGCACCAGGACGCCGTTCTCCAGTGTGGTGCGGTGGTACTGGTCCAGGTCGGTGACGTGCCAGTCGATCACCGCCCGCAGGTCCCACGCGCGCGGGCCGTCGATCCGGATCGCGATCGCGTCGAAGAGCTGCTCCACGGTCAGCGCGCCGGCCAGGCCGGAGGAGGCGATGGCGGTGCGCTCGACGCCGTGGCGCAGCTCCCTGGCGCCCATCAGGTAGCAGTTGCGCCAGGTCGCGCACTCCGCGCCGTAGGCCAGCCGCTCGAAGGTGCCGGCCAGCAGCTCGCGCGCTGCGGCGTGCTCCGGGTCGGCGAAGACGGCGTGCCGCAGCAGTTGGGCGGCGAAGCGCAGGTCCCCGTCGTCGGCGTAGCCGCGGGCCTTGGCGACCACCGCGTCGACGCCGCCCATGCAGTCCGCGTAGCGGCGGGCGCTCGCGGCCGGCGGGTGCTCCCACAGCGAGGACGGGTGGCCGTCGTACCAGCCCATGTACCGCTGGTAGACCGCCTTGACGTTGTGGCTGACCGAGCCGTAGTAGCCGCGGGTGTGCCAGGCGGCGGCGAGCCGCGGCGGCAGTTCGACCCGCTCGGCGATCTCGGTGCCGGTCAGGCCCTGGTTGAGCAGCCGCAGGGTCTGGTCGTGCAGGTAGCCGTAGAGCTGGCACTGCTCGGCGAGGAAGCGGGCGATCCGGTCGGTGCCCCAGGTCGGCCAGTGGTGCGAGGCGAACAGGACGTCGCTGTCCGCGCCGAACAGGGTCAGCGTCTCGTTCAGGTAGCGCGACCAGACCCGGGCGTCGCGGACCAGCGCGCCGCGCAGGGTCAGGATGTTGTGCAGGTTGTGGGTGGCGTTCTCGGCCGTGCAGAGCGCGCGGTGCGCGGGCAGGTGGAAGTTCAGTTCGGACGGCGCCTCGGTGCCGGGGGTGAGCTGGAACCGGAACGGCACGCCGTCGAGCGTCTCCTCCTGCCCGGTGCGGGTGATCTCCAGGGTCGGCGCGACCAGCCCGGGCTCGCCCTCCGAGGCGGCGAAGCCGAGCCCCATGCCGACCTGCCCGGTCGGGCCGGGCGGCACGGCCGCGCCCGAGTAGTACATGCCGCGGCGCAGCATCGCCGTGCCCGCGTAGACGTTCTCCGCGACCGAGTTCGCCAGGAACCCGGCGGGGGCGAGGACCGGCGTGCCGTCGCCGGGGGCGAGGACCCCGAGGATCCCGCCGAAGTGGTCGATGTGCGAGTGGGTGAAGACCACCCCGGTGACCGGCCGGTCGCCGCGCCGGTCCCGGTAGAGCGCGAGGGCCGCCGCGGCCGTCTCGGCGGACACCAGCGGGTCCACCACCACGACGCCGCGCTCCCCCTCGATCAGGGTCATGTTCGACAGGTCGTAGCCGCGGACCTGGTACACGCCCTCGGTGACCTCGTACAGGCCGGCGCGGGCGCACAGCTGGGACTGCCGCCACAGGCTCGGGTGGACGGTCTCCGGGCAGTCGCCCGCCAGGAACGCCGTGCGCTCGAAGTCCCAGACGACCCGGCCGTCGCGACCGGTGACCGTGCCGGACGGGGGCCCGGCCAGGAACCCGCGGTCGGCGTCCTCGAAGTCCGTCCGGTCGGAGAAGTCCAGCGCCGTCATTCCTGCCTCCAGTCGCCAGGGGCGGCGGCGCGGGCGAGGGGGCGCCCCGCCCGTCGCACGACCTTCCCGATTCTTGGCCGCCGCCGGGCCGGGCGCCCGTCCGCCGTGCCGTTCGGGTGGGTTCCGCACCGGTCGGGCGGCGCGGCGCGGACCGGTCCCGCCCCTCCCGGCCGGGCGCCCTCGCCGGGCGCGACCCCGCAGGTGAGCAGGACGCCGCCGTCGGGGGCGTTGAACGCGGTGGCCCCTCCCGTCCGTTGAACGGGTCGGACGGCCCGCGCGCGGTCGGCGTCGGGGGCGCCGGCGACCGCGGCACGAGACGGGGCCGACACGGCGACAGGAGGCGAACAGGTGGCCGCCGACCACACGCACACCGGGCGGGTGCACCGTCTGGCGCAGGGCCCGGACTGGGACCTCGCCCCCGACTACGGCCCTCGCACCACGTCCGCCGGGGCAGCCGCCGGGGTGGCCGCCCCGGTCCTCGCCGGGGCAGCCGTCGGGGGGCCCGCCGGGGCGACCGCGGCGCCGCCCACCGGGCCCGGGCCGGCGACGACGGGGCCGGCAACGGCGCCCTCGCCCGACTGGCGCCGGCCGCTGGACGTCCTCGGCACCGTCCTGGTGCCCCCGGAGGCCCGGCCCGCCCCGAGCCCGGCCCCGTCGGTCCCGGCCGTCCCGGCCGTCCCGCCGCCCTTCGCCCGGCTCGCCCCCGTGCCACCGGCCCTGCCGGTGCCACCGGCGCCACGCTTCGCACCCGCCGCTCACGTCCCGGCGGCGGCCCCGGCGCCGCAGCCTTCAGCCGCCGCGCCCCGGCCCCGGCGGTCCCTCGGCCTCCCCGCCCTGTCCGGCGGGCTCGGCCGCGGCCTCGGCCTCGCCCGGGGCGAGCGGGAACGCGAACGGGAGCGGCTCACGGCCACCATCCGCACCCCGCTGCACCGCTCCTTCCGGATCGCCGTCGTCGGCCTCAAGGGCGGGGTCGGCAAGACCTCGGCCACCCTGGCGCTCGGCTCCGTCCTCGCCGGGACCCGCGCCGACAAGGTCATCGCCGTCGACGCCAACCCGGACACCGGCACCCTCGGCCGCCGGATCCACCGTGAGACCCCCGCGACCATCCAGGACCTGCTCGCCGCCGCACCCGGCATCTCCGGGTACATGGACGTCCGGCGCTTCACCTCGCTCACCCCCAGCGGGCTGGAGGTCATCGCCAACCACGCCGACCCCGCCGTCGCCAACGGCTTCGGCGGCGAGGACTACCGCCGGCTCGTCGAGCTGCTCAGCCGCCAGTACCCGATCGTCCTCAGCGACTGCGGCACCGGCCTGCTGCACGGTTCCACCCGCGCCGTCCTCGACCTCGCCGACCAGCTCGTCGTCACCGCCACCACCGGCGTCGACGGCGCGAGCAGCGCCGACAGCACCCTGGAGTGGCTCCGCGCCAACGGCTACGCCCACCTCGCGGAGCGCAGCGTCACGCTGATCTCCGGCATCCGGGCCGGTGGCCGGTCCATCCGGGTCGAGGAGCTGGTCGCCCACTTCGAGCGCCGGTGCCGCGGTGTCGTCGTCCTGCCCTTCGACGAACACCTGGCCCTCGGCGGCGAGTTCGACCCCGCCAAGCTCCGCCCGCGGACCCGTCGCAGCTACCTCGAACTCACCGCGCTGGTCGCCGCGGGCATCCCCCTCGTCGCGCCCGCGCCCGCACTCGGGCCCGTACTCGGCCCGTGACCGCGGAGGTCAGCCGTGGTACTCCCGGCCCTCGATGCAGAAGCGGGCCGCGACCACCCACCTCGAAGCCCGCGCTGCCAACCGGTCGCCGGTCGGCATCAAGCGCGTCACGCCGACCTCCGGGTGGTCCTCGACCGGGTGGCCGAACGACGCCGGGCCTCGCGCGGGGCGCCTCGCTGCGGTTGACTGGCCGGGCCGCGGCCCTTCCGGCCCACGGCCCGGCCGGAGTCCGCCCGGAGAACGCCCGTATCCGCCCGCTCGGAGGCATCCGCATGGCCAGGCAGTACGCGTACACCGCCGAGATCACCTGGACCGGCAATCTGGGCGCCGGCACCAGCGACTACCGCTCCTACTCCCGCGACCACGACGTAGCCGTCGAGGGCCTGCCGACCATCCTCGGCTCAGCCGACCCCGCCTTCCGCGGCGACCCGGCGCGCTGGAACCCGGAGCAGCTGCTGCTCGCCGCGCTCGCTCAGTGCCACCTGATGTCGTACCTGTACCAGTGCGCGGTGAACGGGGTCGTGGTGACCTCGTACGTCGACCGCCCGGTGGGCACCATGGCCGTCGCCGCCGGCAGCGGGCACTTCACCTCGGTGGTGCTGCACCCGCGGATCGAGGTCGCCGAGGCGGGCATGGTGGAGAGGGCCCTCGCCCTGCACACGGAGGCGAACCGCGGCTGCTTCATCGCCAACTCGGTCAACTTCCCGGTGCTGCACGAGCCCGAGGTGACGGTCGCGGGCCGGGAATGACGGGACCGGTCCGACCGGCCCGGAGCAGTCCGGCCCGGAGCAGCGGGCCGGCCGGGGCGGTCGCCGGCCCCGACCACCGCCCCGGCCGGTCCAGCAGCACGGCGATGTAGCCGGCCACCTCGTCGCACGGTTCCTCCGACGTCGGCACGCACCAGTGACCGCTGCCCGCGGGGCCGCCGATCGCGTGGAGCGTTCCGGCGAGCCCGCAGCGGGTCCGGGCGGCGGCGAAGCGGGCGTCGTCGGGGCCGAGGGTCCTCGTCGGTGTTCGGACCTGCCCGGCCGCGGAGGCCGGGCAGGTGCCGAATCAGGCCGAGAGCGTGTCAGTCGGCGGCGACCGGGAGCAGGCCGCGCTCGGCGAACACCTTCTTGGCGACGAAGGTCGCGTTGAGCGCCTTGGGGAAGCCGCAGTAGGCGGCGGAGTGCAGCAGCGCCTCGACGATCTCCTCGGGGGTGAGGCCGACGTTGAGCGAGGCGTTGACGTGCACGTCCAGCTGGGGCTCGCAGCCACCGAGCGCCGTCAGCATGCCCAGGGTGACCAGCTGCCGGTCCCGCGGCGCCAGCCCGGGGCGCCGGTAGATCTCGCCGAAGCCCCAGGCGACCACCTGGTGGGCGAGCTCGGGGCTGATGTCGGCCAGCGCGTCGACCACCCGCTGCCCGCCCTCGCCGTCGACCCGGGTGAGGACCTCCATGCCCCGGTCGAAGCGGTCCTGGCGGGTCTCGGCGGGGTTCACGGGGGTGTCCATGCGGGTGCTTCCGTTCCGGCCGCGCGGAGGCGGCCCGTCGTCCTGTCCGGTGCGGTCCGACCGGTGGTGTCCGACCACCGGGCCGGGCGGCCCGCGGTCATGACAGGACGTTAGACGTTGGAGTGCACTCCAACTCAAGCCCCGCCGTCCGACGGCCCCGTACGCACACTCGTGGCGCCGACGGCGGGAGGCGAAAGGGCGGCCGGGGCCGCCGCGCCGGGGAGGCGGTGCGGTGCCGCGGCCGTGACCCGGCGTCAGACGGACCAGCGGCCCGGGCGCCAGGAGCGGCGGCGACCGGCGGTGCCGAGCGCGGCGGCGCCGACCACGAAGGCCACCCCGGCGGTGGTGGCGGCCGCGATGACGACGGCCTGGTGCCCGGAGGGGTCCGCTGGCGGGGGCCGGAGCACGGTGACCGTCGGGGCGCTGCGGGGCGCCGGGTCACCGGCGACGGGAGCGCTGACGGCGGCCAGCGGGTCCACGGTGCCGTAGCCGAGGAGCGGGTCGGGCAGGGCGGTGCCCGGGTGGTAGGCGGTGGTCCGGAGCCGGTCGGCGAGGCGCTCCGGGGTGAGGTCCGGCCGGTAGGCCAGGGCGAGCGCCGCGGCGCCGGCCACCACGGCCGTGGCGAAGCTGGGCCCGGCGCCGGTGAAGTGGCCCTTGCCGCCGGGGCCGACGCTCAGCACGGCGTCGCCCGGGGCCACCAGGTCGACCCTGGCCGGATCCGCGGCGCCGCTCGGCGGGGCACCGTCGGGGGCGAGGTCGGCCACGGCGAGGACGCCCGGGAGGGCGGCGGGCAGGACGGGGGGCGGCGCCGCACCGGAGGACCCTGAGCCGCCCTGGTCAGGGGCGGCCGGGGCGATCACCAGCGCGCCGCGCTCGGCGGCGTGGCGGACGGCGTCGGCGAGTTCGGCCTCGCCCGTCGACACGGTGACGCCGACGGCGATCACCCGGGCCCCGCCGTCGGCGGCGTCCCGGATCCCCTTGGCCAGCGCGGCCGGAGTGGTGTTCCCCGCGTCGTCGGTCACGGCGACGGCGAGGATCCGCGCCTCGGGCGCGATCCCGGCGAAGCCGACGCCGTCCTGGCGGCGCGCGGCGACGAGCCCGGCGAGGAAGGTGCCGTGGCCGACGCAGTCGCGGGTGGAGTCGCCGGTGCCACCGTACTCGCGCGGCCCGGGGGTGAGGCGGCCCTCCAGGACGCCGGAGCCGGGGTCGACACCCGAGCCGACCACGGCGACCGTCACCCCGGCACCGCGGCTGAGCTCCCAGGCGGCCTCGGGGCGCAGGTAGGCCTGCGCCCAGGGGGTGCGGTCGGTGCCCTTGTCGGAGGGCTTGAGGCAGCCGTCGGGCCGCCCGCTGCCCCGGTTCTGGGCGACCAGCGGCAGGGCGGAGGGCTCGGCCCCGCCGGGGGCGGCGGCGGAGGCGCCCGGGGCGGCCGGTCGGGCGCGGGCCGCCGGCGTCCCGGCGACGGCCGCGGACGTGCCGGCGACGGTGCCGGGGACGGTGGCGGGCCCGGACGCCCCGGGGGCGGCGGGGGGCGCCGCCGGGGCCGCCAGGGCGGGCCCGGCCGGGAGCAGCAGGGCGCCGCAACAGAGCGCGGCCGCGGCCGCGCGGGCCGCCGTGCCCGCCGGCCCCGGAGTCGCCCGTGTCGCCCGTGTCGCCGGTGTCCCGGGCGTCCTCCTCTCCCCCGCCGTCACACCGCGCTCCGCTGCGCCGACCCGGGGATGTCCTGGGGCAGCAGCAGGCTGAGTTCGGAGAGGTCGCCGACGTCGAGCCGGGCGAGGCGGCCGGCCTGCCGGGTGACCATCGACTCCAGGGTCTGCCGGGCGAAACGGCCGTTGCCGAAGGTGCGGTCCCGCGGGACGGCCTCGCACAGCTCGGCGAGCGCGGCCAGCGTCTCGGGCGCGCAGACGTAGCCGGCCTCCTCGGCCTGCATCCGCACGATGGTGACGAGTTCGCCGGTGCTGTAGTGGTCGAAGGCGATCTGCTGGGAGAAGCGGGAGGCCAGACCGGGGTTGGAGCCGAGGAAGCCCTGCATCTCGTCCTGGTAGCCGGCGACGATCACGACGACCTCGTCGCGGTGGTCCTCCATCAGTTTCATCAGGGTGTCCACCGCCTCCTGGCCGAAGTCGCCGCCCGCGGCCGCGCCGCGCGGGGTGAGGGTGTAGGCCTCGTCGATGAACAGCACGCCGCCGCGGGCGCGTTCGAAGGCGTCGCGGGTGAGCTGGGCGGTGTGCCCGATGTAGCGGCCGACCAGGTCGGCCCGGGCGGCCTCGACCAGCTGGCCGCGCGGCAGGACGCCGAGCTCGGCGAGCAGCGCGCCGTACAGCCGGGCGACGGTGGTCTTGCCGGTGCCGGGCGGCCCCGCGAAGACGAGGTGGTGACTGATCCGGGCGGTCGGCAGGCCGGCCTCCTCGCGGCGACGGGCCTGGGTGATCAGGTTGACGAGGTTCTCGACCTGCTCCTTGGCCGCCGCCAGTCCGACCATCGACCGCAGCCGGTCGAGCAGTTCGCTGCCGCCGCCGGGCCCGCCCGGGCCGGCGGGGCGGGCCGTGGCGGCGAGCTCCGCGCCGAGGTCCTCGGGGAGCAGCCGGGCGAGGTCGGCGTCGGTGATGTCGGGGAGGGCGGCCAGCCGGGACGCCTGGCGGTCGACCATCTCCTCGAAGACCTTGCGGGCGGCGCGGCCGTTGCCGAAGTCGGCTCCCTTGGGCATCCGGGTGAAGTGCTCCCCGAGCACCTCCCGGGTGTCGTCGGCGAGTTCGAAGCCGTGCCCGGCGGCGGCCCGTTCGACGATGGTGACCAGCTCCTCCGCCGAGTAGTTGCGGAACTCGACGCTGCGGCTGAAGCGCGAGGCCAGGCCGGGGTTGGAGCCGAGGAAGGAGCGCATCTCCTCCGAGTAGCCGGCGACGATCACCACCACGTCGTCCCGGTGGTCCTCCATCAGCTTGACGAGGGTGTCGATCGCCTCGCGGCCGAAGTCCGGCCCGGTGCCGCCGGATCCGGCGGAGAGCGTGTACGCCTCGTCGATGAACAGCACTCCGCCGAGTGCCGACTGGAACACCTCGGTGGTCTTGATCGCCGTGCCGCCGACGATGGAGGCGACCAGGTCCGCCCGGGCCACCTCGGTGAGGTGCCCGCTGCGCAGCACGCCGAGCTCGGCGAGGATGGCGCCGTAGAGGCGGGCGACGGTGGTCTTGCCGGTGCCCGGCGGCCCCGCGAAGATCAGGTGGCGGCCCATCGGCAGGGCCGGCATGCCGGCCTGTTCGCGGCGCCGGGCCAGCTTGTTGAGGTTGACCAGGGTGGCGACCTGCTCCTTGACCCCCTCCAGGCCGACCAGCGCCTGCAGCGCGGCCTGCGGGCCCTCGGGCTCGGCCGGCGGAGGGTCGGCGGGCTGCTCCGCCGGGGGCCCGGCTCCGTCGACGCCCCCGTCGCCCGGCGCACCGCCCGGCCGGTCGGCCGCCGGGCCGCTCCCCGCCCCGGCGGTCGCGGTGCCCCCGCCGTCGGCCCGCCCGTTCTCCCGGCTGGTCAGGTCCTCGACGGACAGCCGGTCACCGGACCCGGTCCGGGACAGGCCCGCGCCGCGGTTGCCGGTGACGGTGCAGCCGGTGATCCTGATCGGCTCCTCGGACTCGGCGCGCAGCCCGTCGCGGGCGTTGTCGGCCATCTCGCAGCCGGTCAGGGCGGCCCGGCTGCCCGCGGCCAGCAGGACGCCGTGCCGCCGGTTGCCGTGCGACCGGGAGCGGGCCATGGTCAGTTCGCCGCCGTCCTCGACGACGACGCCGTCGGCGGTGCACCCGGCGATGTCGCAGTCGCGCAGTGAGGCGGTGCCGCCGTGTCCGACCTCGACCCCGGGGACGCCGCCCGGAGCCGCGGCCCCCTTGCCTCCGGCGGCCCGGCCGCCGGCCGTGCCGCGCACGGTGGTGCCGCCCACCTGGGTGTTGCCGCCGTCGGCGACCCGCAGAGCGGCCAGCCCGGTGGCGGCCAGGACGCAGGACTCCAGCCGGCCGCGCCCCTCCCGCAGCACCTCGACGCCGTGGCCGCGCACCTCGGTGACGTCCAGCCGGCGCAGCAGCGGGTTGGCGCCGTCGCGCACGCTCACCCCCGCGCCGGCCGCGCCACGCACCTCCAGCCGGTCGAACTCGGCGGCGCTCTCGCCGACCAGCTCGACGCCCGCGGCGCCGCCGTCACGCACGACAGTGCGGGTCAGGGCCGGGCTGGAGGCCTCGTCGACCAGGATGCCGGCCAGCTCCGGGGCGAGCACCTCGCACCCCTCGAAGCCGCCCCGGGAACGCCCGGTGACGTGGATGCCGTGGCCCTTGGTGCGCGCGGTGCGGCAGCGCCGCACCAGCGGATCGGTGCCGCCCGCCAGGACCAGGCCGTGGCCGCGGATGTCCTCGACCGTGCAGTCCTCCAGCAGCACCCGGGCGGCGGAGTCGACGAAGACCCCGATCGGCGCGGCGCGCACGGTGGTGCGCAGCACCCGGGTGCTGCTGTGCTCCTCCAGCGCGATCCCCGGTTTGTCGGTGGCGGAGATCTCGCAGTCCTCGATGGTGCCGCGGCCCTCCCCGTTGGCGCAGACGCCGTTGCCGCGGGCGTCGCGCAGGACGCAGTTGCGGACGACGGGGTCGGCCCGCTCGCCGATCACCACGGCGGAGCTGCCGAGGTGCTCGACCACGCAGTCCTCGATCACGCTGGTCCCGGTGGACGTCTCGACGATCCCGGCGCCGGCCGGGTTGACGACCCGGCAGCCGCGCATGGCGAGCGCCCCCTGCTCACGGGTGAACAGGGCCGTCCACGAGTTGCCGACGACCTCGCAGTCGTCCAGGGCCGCCTGCCCGCGCGGGACGTCGACGGCCGGCAGCTCCTCGTCCCGGCCCTGGAGCACCAGCCCGGTCAGCTGGACCGCCTCGGCCACCACCTGCACCACCGCGCCGCGCCGGGGGGAGATCCGGACGCTGCCGCGGGCCTCCTCGGCGGTGATGGTCACCATCTTGGTGATCACCAGGTTCTCCTCGTAGCGGCCCGGACGGACGCTGATCACCGTGCCGCTGCGGGCCGCGTCGAGCGCGGCGCCGATGGTGCGGTAGCCGCCGCCGTCGTGCTGCTCCGCGCTGACCGTCAGCACATGGCGGATCATGGTGCGTTCTCCTCCGTCGTTCGTGGCCCGGGGGCCGTGGTGCGGGCCGGGCCGGGTGGCGTCGTGCCGTCGGGCGGGCCGGGTGGGCGGTGCAGGCAGGGCGGGCGGTGCAGGCAGGGCGGGCGGGGCGGGCCGTCCGGGCGGGGCGGGCCGGGGGTCAGCCCGTGCAGGACGCCCGGACCGCGGACGCGGCGTGGTGGGCGTACGTCTTCGTGGAACCCGACCAGTCCAGGCCCCGGGTGTGCAGCATCACGGCGATCTTGCCGCCGCTGAGCGGGAACGTCCCCACCGAGACCCACTGGCCCCGGCTGGAGACCTGGTTGACGGTGAACGAGTCGATCGTCCCGGTGCCGGGCGCCGACTTGTTCTGCACGGAGTAGTACGTCGGGGCGCCGCCGACCGCCTTCACGTCCCCGCTGCCGGGCACGTAGACCGACAGCTTGCAGCTGCCCGTGGTGACCGGCGCGGTGTTGAACGTCCAGACCACCGAGTTGCCGTCGTCCTTGGCGTCGCCCGACATCGGCACCGAGTAGTAGGACCCGTTGCAGCCGTCGCCCGAGTAGCCGCCGGAGTTGGTGCGCCACCCCGACTGCCCGTTGTCGTACCAGCCGTACGACTGCGTGGTGGTGCTGCCGCCGCACGACGGTCCGGCCACGGCCGCGTAGGTCGGCGGCGGGGGCGGCGCCGGCTGGGCGGGCTTGGCCGCGGGCGGGGCGGGGGCCGGCGGGGCGGGCTGCGGGGCCGCGGGCGGCTGCTGCGCGGCCGGCGGCTGCTGGGGCGCCTGGCCCTGCTGCGGCTGGCTCTGCGGTGCCCCGGCGCCGCCACCGCCCTGCCCGGCCGGGGCGCCACCGGAGGTGCGGGCTGCGTCCGGCTTGCCGGTCGTCGCCGCCGGTGCGGGGCCCCCTGCGGCCACCCGGCCGGCGAACGGCACGGACTGCCCGCCACCGGCGCCCTGGTCCACCGGGGCACCGCCGGCGGCGGCCGCACCACCGGCCGCCGCCGCAGCGCCGTCACCGGGCGGCGGGCCCGCGGCGTCGACCGGCTGACCGGCCGCCACGGGCTGCTCGGCCGGCACGTTCCCGTGCGCGTCGGCACCCGGGACGAACCCGTTGCCGCCGTCCTGCTGCGTGTACCCGGCGGGCGGCGGGCCCTCCGCGCCGGACGGCCCCGGGTCCTCCCCGCCGAACTTCGCGATGCCGAGCGGCACACCGACCAGCACCAGACCCGCGATCACCGCGGCGGCCACCATCGGCCGGGAGATCCGGCGGGGGCCGCCGCTCTCCTCCTCCTCGCCCGGCGCCTCGCCGGGGACGGCGCTCACCCCGGCGGGCGCGCTGGCGGCGGTGGCGGCCGCCGCGGCGGGGGACGTCGTAGCGGGGGACGTCGTAGCGGGGGACGTCGCGGTGGCGGGGGTGGTGGCGGCTCGGGTCGGGGACGCCGTGGCAGCCGGCGCCGGGTCCGGGTCGGGCAGTGCGGGAGCCGCGCCGGAGGCGGGAGCGGCCTTCGCCTCGTTCGCGTTCACCCCGGCCTCGGGCGCCTCCTCGGCGACCGCCCCGACCGCCACCGCGGCAGCGCCCGCCGCGGAGACCGCCTGACGGGACGCCAGTTCCTCGGGCACGACCCACGCCACGGCGGGCAGCTGGATCCCGGCGCCCTCCGACCCCTCGGTCCGGCTCGCCCGGCCGCTCCGGTCCTTGCCCACCCTGGCCCCCTGGCCCTCGACGACGATCCTCGGCAGGGACCCGCCGCCGGCCCGGACCCGGTCGGGTCGGCCGGAACGACGCGTCCACCCGACTCGACGGCCGGAGCGCACCGGGAGGTTCAGCACCCGGCGAACTCGTCAGACGACCGGCGGCTCCCCGCCGCCACCGGTCCCGCCCCGGCCACGCCCACCCCGGCCACCGCCCCGGGGCGCGCCCCGGCCACCACGGCCACCGCCGCGCGGAACGTCGCCACCGGTCGGGGGCCGGACGGGCGTCGGGGTCGGCACCGGTGCCGGGGACGGCTGACCGGTGGGTGTGTCGTCGGCAGCGGTGTTCTCCGCTGCGGGCTCCTCCGTCGTGGTGTCCCCGGCCGTGTTCTCCTCGCGCTGTTCCCCGGTGTCCTGACCCTCGCTGTCCGTGCCCTCCGCGTCCGACTCCTCGCTGACCTCCCCCGGCTCGGAGTCCGACAGGTACGGCTCGTCGTGCTGCCCCAGTGGCGGCGTGTAGCCCTCCGGAGCAGTGATCCTCCCGTCCGTACCGAACAGCAGGGACTGCTGCTTGCCCTTCACCTGCACCGAGGTCCCGGTGATCTTCGCCGTCAGTGCCGCCCGCGCCTGCTCGTGCTTCATGAGGCACTCCGGCGCGGCCCAGTTGCCGAAGATCTTCCCGTGCGTGCCGCCCGTCACGACGACGAAGCCCAGATCCTTGGCGATGTACTCGTTGAAGACGGCGTGGGCCCAGTGGCAGGCCATGCAGTCGCGTTTGCGGCCGCCGATCGGCCAGGGCTTCAGCCTCGGCTCCTCCGCACGCTGCTTGCCCTTGTCCCGGGCCCGTGACGTGCCGCTGCTGCTCCCGGCGGCCGGGTCGTCCTCGTGGGTGGAACTCTCGTCGCCGGACTCCCCGGCCGTCTCCTCGGTCTCCTCCCCGGGCTCCTGCTCCGACTCGGCCTCCCGCTCCGCGGTCTCCTCCGCCTCCTTCGTCTTGCGCTCCTCCTCCGCCTTCCTCGCGGCTTCGAACTCCTTACGCATCTGCTCCTGCACCACGTTCAGGAGGTCCATCTCTCCGTGCACGCAGCCGGCTTCGGCGCGTTCGTTGGGCCTCCAGTTGATGCGGCTCGGGTCGATCAGCGCCCTGCGCACCGCGTCCAGGCCCGCGGCCTCGTCGACGTCGTCGCCCTTGCGCCGGTACCGACCGTCCCTGATCGCGCGGAGCTTCCCCAGGTCGTGGTTCATGGCCGGGTTCGGAACGTCGTCCAGACTCGACAGACGGTTCCTCGCACTGTCCTGCTTCTCCTTGGACATACCGGAGTTGCCCGCGACGTGGACCACCCCGTCGATGACGGTCAGGGCGATGTGCGGCGTTCCGGTCACCTTGAACGACAGGCCGACACCGAACCGGTCCGCGCCCATCATGACGCGGGACATCCGGTCCAGGGCCCGGCCGAAGGCGCCGCGCAGCGAGTCCGTCTCCTCCCCGAGCCGGGCGTCCAGGCTGGGCGGGCGCAGCTCCAGCGGGAACGCGGTGTGACCCGCCGTACCCGGCGTGCCCTTGACGACGTAGGCCACGCCGTCCCGGTCCTCCACCCGGGCCATGTGGTCCTGGTTCGTCAGCGGACGGCTCCCGCCACGTGCCACGGTCCCCCCGCCCCGGCCGCCGCGACCGCGACCGCGCGTCGACGGCGCCGACGCGGGGTGGCCGGTGTTGCCGGTGCCGACGTCGGCCCCGCGGCCACGGCCGCGACCGGCGCCGGACCCGCCTCGGCCGCCGCGCGTCGTCTCGGTCGGTGCCGGCGGACCCGCGTCGTTCCCGCGATGTCCCCGGCCCCGGCCCCGGCCCCGCTCCTGGCTTTGGCCCTGCTCCTGGCTTTGGCCCTGGCCCTGCGGACGTCCGCCCCGGGAGGCCGGGTGCGCCGAGGCGCCCACGACCGGGTTGAGCGCCTGCTGCACCAGATCGGCCATCGACGCCGAGTGGTCCGGCGCCTCCGGGGCCGCGTCCGGATCGTCCCCGAGCGGCTGCTCCTCCGGATGCCCCACGCCCTCCACACCGTGCACGAACTCGCGGAAGCCGCGCAGCATCGCGTCGTCCGCGGAGGTCTCGCGGACCGGGTTCGCCGGTACCGGGCGGCCACTGTCCGGGCGCTCCCCGTAGAGCCGTTCCAGGACCGGCAGGAGGGTGGGCAGGTGGTCGCGCACCCACCCGGCACCGTTGTTGCGCGGCCGGTCGGTGTCCGGGTCGTGGCCGTGGTTGGTGCCGAGGTAGGTGTTGGTCAGCTGGGCGAAGAACTCGTGCTCGTCCGTCGACGAGTAGTTGCCGACCAGGTGCCCGCCCAGGTCGTGCACCGGCCCGTCGGGCCAGGCCGCCGTCGACTCGGTGTCGAACAGCCCGCTCAGGGTGTCGGCCATGTGATTGTCGAGGAAGACCTCCCGTATGCGTTCGCGCTCCTCGTCGGTGAGGGCGAACGCGTGGAGGGCGTGGGCGAACTCGTGGGTGGCGGTGGAGTAGCCGTCCTCGAAGCCCGCCGCCTCGCCGACCGAGGTGTCCTCGCCGAGCAGGTTCTCCGCGGTCACGGCGACGTACCGGCCCTCGGTCGCGCCCCGCACGTCGTGCCAGCGGCGGAACGCTCCCGCCGCGCCCCCGGCGGCACTGCCGGCCAGATGGCGGAAGCCGTCGACCTCGGTGACCGGGACGTCGTTCGGCACGACCACCACCCGCACCCCTCGCCTCAGCAGGTCCGCGGCGACGTCGGGGTTGCCCAGCATCCGCTCCAACTGGGCGTGCGCGGCCTGCCGGGCGGCCACCGGCCGGTGCACCCCCGGGTCCACGTCCACCAGCAGGCGGGCGGCGACCACCGCGAACTCCTCCGGCAGCAGGCGCTCCCGGAGGGTCCCGACGAAGTCGGGGTCGGCCGCGAGCTCGCGACGTGCCCCGGGCGCGAGCGAGTCCAGCGTCAGCAGACGCTCCTGCGGACCCAGCGCCAGGAAGGCCTCCGCCGGCGGAGTCTCCTGAACCTGCGACGGCGGAAGCGGCTCGGGCTCGGGAAGCGGCTCGGGGTCAGGAAGCGGCTCGGGCTCGGGAAGCGGCTCGGGCACGGGCGAGGCGTCGGGGCGGGGCACCACCGGCAGAGGCTCGGTGACGGCCTCCTTGTCCCGCTCGTCCTGCTTCGCCTGCTCCTGCCGGCGCGCCAGCTCCGCGAGCCTGGCCGACTCGGCCTGCTGCCTGGCCAATTCCTCCCGTTCAGCCTGCTCCGCCTGCTGCCGGGCCAACTCCGCCAACCTGGCGAGCTCAGCCTTCTCGGCCGACTCCGCCTGCTGACGCGCCAACTCCTCCCGTTCAGCCTGCTCCGCCTGCTGCCGGGCCAACTCCGCCGACCTCGCCGCCTCGGCCTCTTCGGCCGCCCGCTGCGCCGCCGCGAGCTCCGTTGCGCTGCCCCCGGCACTGCCCCCGGTCCGGTCGCCCGGTGGCTCCGGCGGGCTCGGGACGCGGCCGAGGGTCTCGGCGATCCGTCCTGCGAGGTCGTTCGCCGACGCGTCCGGGACGGGCGGTCCGGTCTCCTCCTCCTGGTCGGGCGGCAGGTCGTAGGGGTCGGACGGCCGGCGGCCGGTGAGCCAGTTGTCCGGGGTGAAGTAGGTGTCGTCGGGGCCGGTGTGCTGCCGGGTGACCGACCGCTTCGGGACGGCGACCAGCACCGGGACGTCGCCGACCACGGTGTGCGGCCGCCACGACCAGGGTCCGGTGCGGTGCTGGAAGGAGAAGGTGAACTTGGCGTACCCCTCGAAGCGCACCAGCGGCTCGGGGAACTTGGAGTTCGTCACGGACCTCTCGGCGACGGTGCGTTCGCCTCCGGTGCGGCGCCCCGCGCCGCCGCCGAAGGTGATGCCGCCCATGATCTTGCCCTTGACCTTGGAGAACTCCAGACCGAACTGGCCCATGAGCTGGGTCATCCGGGAGGCCAGCGCGCGTTCGGTGAACCGGGTCGACACCTCGGCGGACTGGGAGATCTCCGACTTCGGCTCCTCGCGGCCCCGGCCGAGTGCGACCAGCTCCGCCCGCACGGTCACGCTCACCGTGTCGACGAAGCCCAGCCGGACGGTGCGGACCAGCGTCCCGCCCGCCGTCAGGTCGGGCAGGACGTCGATGAGGGTCCCGCGGTCGAAGGCGCGCCGGAGCCGGCGTGCGTCCGCCGAGTCCGGGTCCAGCCGGAACAGGTTCCGGCCGAGGGTGCCGAGCAGGTTCCGCAGCGAGCCGACGTCGGGCAGGTCCACGAGCAGGTCCTCGGCGCCGAGCCCGCTCCACACCTCCCGGGGCGGCACGAGGTGGGTGGTCGTCGGGACGGCCCCGCGGGGCGCCCGCAGCGATTCCTCGCCGGTGTCGGGGGCCCGGTGGCGCGCCTGCGCCGGCGTCCCGACCACCTGGGTGTCGGAGGTCTCCAGCAGCACGTCGAAGCCGAACTCGACGGTGGCGGTGGCCGCCCGGCGCGCACGCCCGGACCGTCGGTCCGCATCCGGCACCGGCCGTGGCGTCGGCGCGGAGCGCGCCGCGTCGCGGATCCGCTGGTTCTGCCGGTCCAGCTCCTCGACGAAAGGCCGGGGCAGGGGCGCGCCCGCGGGCAGGCCGGCGGCCGGGCGGAGCGCGCGCTGGCGCTGCTGTTCGGCGCGGGCCGCCGGCGGGAGGGTGCCGCGGACGGGCCGGGGCCTGCCCCTGCGGCGCAGCTCCACCTGGAGCACGCCGGTGCCCGTGAAGACGCTGCCGGGGACCTTGGTCTTGGTGGCGGTGCCGGTCCGTCCGGCGCCGTCGTGCTCGGTGATCCGTTCCTGGCCCCGGACGTGGCTCAGCGTGCCGCCGAGGACGAGGGAGACGGGCAGCGCGCCCACCGGGTCCGTGGTCACCACCAACCGCCCGGCGACTCCGTCGTCCGTGGCCGTGTTGTGGCCGGTCCGGCCGTCGGGGCCGCCCTGGGCGACGCCGCCGGCGCCGCCGGCGGCGAACTCGGTCTCCGTCGTGTCCGCCGTGTGCCGGATCTCCCGCACACCGGCCCAGCGCAGGACCACCGTGCCGCCGGGCACCTTGACGAAGTGCTCCTGGCCGGCCATCAGCGCGCGCATCCTGGACTGCACGGCGCCGGCCCGGAGGAGGGGTTCCAGCGTGCTCCGCACCCGTTCCCAGCCGGCGCCGTAGACGCTCCGGCCCGGCCGGTCGAGCTGGTCCAGCAGCGACGGGCGGTGTCCCGACCCGGGCTGCGGAGGCACAGGCACGGGCTGCGGCGCCGGCTGCCGAGACACCGGCCCGGGCTGCGGCGCCGGTCCGCGGTCCGGCTGCGGGGTGGGCCGGTCGTGCCCGGAGGGGAGGGCCCGGGGCTCCGGTGCCCAGACCCGCAGCAGCACGTCGGAGCCGCCGAGCACCCCGGAGTCGACGATCCGCCGGGGCACCGAGCGGTGTTCGGCGGGCGCCGGGGCCAGCCCCGTCTTCGGGTCGACGGGCAGTTCGCGGACGGGGAAGACCACGTCGATCCCGGTGACGGCGGTCGTCGGACCGGAGGCGTCGGCGAGCCGCTGCCGGACGGCCCGGCCGACCAGCACGGACGGCCGGTTCGACGTCACCACGACGGACAGCTCGACGGTCACGTCCCCCGTGAACCGGGCCGCCCGCTCGACGGTCTTCTCCTTCTCGGAACGGCTGGTCACCGTGTCGCGGGTGGTGCCCACCGTCCCGTGGGCGGCGGAGGTCTGGCTCAGCGTCACCGCCACGTGCGGGAACGTGCCGTCGACCGCCGCCGTCGCGGTGGCTCCGCCGCGCGTGTCGCGCAGGGTGCCGGTGGAGGAGACGGTCTCGCCGCCGCGCTCGAACTCGCACTTCTCGATCAGGCCCCGGTACTCCCGCATGGTCGCCGCGGCGCGCAGGAGCCGGACCTCGGCGGTGTAGCCCCGGTGCGAGACGGTCACCGTCCACCCGGCGCCGGTGGTGAGGGCCGCCAGCCGGGGGCGCAGCGAGGTCTCGTCGAGGTGGGGGGCGAGCGCGGCCTCGACCCAGGCCCAGTGCCGGCCGAAGACCGGCCGGAGCCGGGCGCCCACGGCGTCCAGGACGGCCCGGACGTCGTGCAGGCCGAGGACGGGGTCGGAGGCGCCGAGCTCCCCGGTCCGGGTGACCCGGTCCGGGGGTTGCACGGCGAGCGGCTCGACCGGGCGGGGCAACACGGCGGGAGGGCGGACGTCGGCCTGCTGGTCGCCGGAGGGCTGGTGCTCGCCCGGCGACGGGTGGTCGCCGGGGGCCTGCTGCCCGCCGGCCTCCTCGCCCTGCCCGGTGGGCGGGACGTCGGGGCGGGTGAAGACCAGGCGGGACGGGCCGCCGTCCGCCGCGGTCGGGTGCGGCGTCGTCAGGGACCTGGGGAGCGCCAGCAGGGCCCGGACGACGGCCCGTTCGGACGCGGTCGGTGCGCCGGCACCGTCGTGCGCGACCCTGACGTCGACCTCGACGTCGGCCAGGTAGACGACCATCGGCTCGGCGAACTTGGCGTTGGCGGAGCCGCCGGCGCTGTCCGCGGCCCGGTCGCCGCGGCGCGAGCGCGCGGCGTAGCCGCCTCCGCCGGTGGCCGCGACGGTGGTGTCGGCCGCAGGGAACCGGGGGCCGCCCTGGAGCCGGCCGGCCGCCGAGCGGAAGGTGTTGCGCCGGTCCCCGCTGCCGGCCGTCCACTCGTTCACGATGTTCAGCTCGGCCTCGTCGAACGCCCGGACGTAGGCCAGCCGCCGGACCTCGGCGCCGGCGAGCACCAGGGCGTCCGGCTGCCCGGCCCGCACCAGCAGCGGCGAACGCAGGTCGATGCCGTGGCTCATCCCCGGGAGCAGTGCCGCGAGCCGTTCGCGGCGGAAGGCCCCGCGCACGGCCGGGCCGAGCGCCGTCCAGCCCTCGGCACCGAAGGTGCGCCGGCCCAGGCCCTCCAGGACCTCCGTCAACCCGGGGAGCGCGTCGGGCCCGTCCTGGGGGCCGGACGGGAGGACGTCGAGCACGACGGCGCCCGTCGGCAGCCCGGTGCGGCCGTGGGCCGGGTCGGGGCCCCACACCTGGGGTGCGGGCATCCGGGCGGCGGTGCCGGGCGGCAGCACGGGCGCCCGGAGCGGCCCGGGCTCGTCGTCGGTACGGAACGTCCGCCCCGCTTCGCCGGCCTCGCACTCCGCGGCCTGGAAGAGCACCTGGAACCCCAGGTCCGCCCTCGCCCGGTCGGGGCCGACGGCGCCGGTCCGGTCCCGGTGGGCGAGCGAGAGCCGGACGACGCCGTCGAAGATCGCGCCCGGGACCTTGGCCTTGAGCGCCGCACCCGTCCGCTGCGCGTTCTGCCCGACGGTGTTCCGGTCGCTGCCGCGCTGCCCGGTCAGCACGCCGCTGCCCGTGCCGCTGACGGGATCGTCCTTCCCGGTTCCGGAGACCTTGGCCGAGAACCCGAGCCCCAGGGTCACGGCCCTGGTGCTGGAGGAGGTGACGGCACCCGTCGCGTCGGCACCGGTGTTGAACTCGCTCGGGTCGGTGTTGCGCAGGTGCACCAGCTCCAGGACCGTCGCCGAGACAAGGACGCTGCCCCGGCCCTCCGCCAGCGGGACCTCCAGCGGCTCCCCCGCGGTCATCGCCCTGAGCTGCGCCTGCAGACTGGGCAGGTCGAGCTGCGCGAGGAGCTCGGCCCGCACCGCGGGCCAGTCATCGCCGAACCGCCGCCGGCCGAAGGCCTCCAGCCCGGTGTCCGCGTCCGCGGGCCCGAACAGGGCGGTGTGCCCGTCGGCGCGGTCGCCGCGCCCGTACCGGGTGCGGACGTCCTTGACCACGTCCACCCCGCCCAGCGCCGCCGTGCGGAGCACCCGGGCCGGCGGGGCGTGGTGGGTCGTCGGCGACGGCGCGTCACCGCCGGCCTCCGCGGCCGGGGTGACGACCCGCGCCGACAGCCGCACCGACACCGGCCCCTCCTGCCCGGGCCGGGGGGCGGCCGCCACCACCGGGGTCCGCGACAGCGGGCGGGCCGGTGTGCGCACGCCCGGGACGGCGGAGAAGTCGAGGTCGAGAAGGATCTCCGCGTCGACCCACAGCACCGGCTCCGCCGTCTTGCTGCGGTGCGTCAGCCGCCCGGTCGAGGCGACCGCCGTCCCCTCGGCGCGTTCCGCGACGCGGGTCGCCGGACCGGTCACGCCGACGGCCGAGGCCGGCTTCCCGCTGACCACCAGCCCCCCGGCCCACCGGGTGCGGCTCTCGCGCAGCGCGCCCGTCCCCGCGGACGAGTCACCGCCGTCCTCGAACTCGAACTTCTCCGTCCGGTGCGCGGTGACCGCCCGCACCACCGTGGCACCGACCCGCAGCAGGCCCGGCCCACCGCCGAGGTCCAGCGGCAGCAGCAGGTCGTCGCCCCTGGTCATCCGGGACAGGTGGGGCTGCAGGGTGCGCACGTCGAGCTGCTCGGCCAGCCGCTTCCGGATCTCCTCACGCCGGCCCGCCGACACGCCCGCCGGCAGGTGCGCGAGCACGGCCTCCACGACCCGGCCGTTCGCACCGTGGACCAGCACCACGCGGTCGCCCGCGCTGATCCATCCCTCCTCGGTCATCCGGCGGGGCGGGGCGGGCAGGGGCGGGAGCGGAGTCGGGAGCGGGGTCGGGGCCGGGACGGTGGCGGGCTGCTCCTGCGGGGGGACGGGCGGCTTGGTCGGCTCCTCCCCCTCGTGGTGCTCCTCCTCGGGGTTCTCGTCCCCCTGGAGCCGGTCCTCCTGCGGCGTGTCCGCCTCCTTCGGCGGCTCGTGCTTCGGCGGCTCGTGCTGCGACGGCTCGTGCCCGTGGCTCTCCTGGACCGGCTCGTTCGGTGGACCCGCCGGGCGGGTCACCCAGGTGAGCGCGCTGTAGTGCGCGCCGCGGATGTCGGCGGGGTTGGAGCGGTGCACGTCGACGGTCCGCGCGGCCTCGGGGTTCAGCACGAAGGACCTGCCGTGGTCGTCGTGCACCACCAGGCGCACGGCCAGGGCGTGCGCGACGACCTGCGCGATCTCGTCGTAGAAACGGCTGCTCCACAGCGACCGGTTGCGCACCGCCATGTCCACCAAGAGGCTGAGCGGCTGGTCGCGGAGGTCCGCGAGGGTCAGCCGCCGGGGATCGGTGTCACCGTCGTGCACCCACAACGTCCCTGCGAGCGCGGGAAGCTGCTCCAGCATCCGGCTCCAGGCGGCGTCCGCGTCCGCCGCGGGCGCCCCGGCGGCGAAGACCGCCCGCAGGTGCTCGACCAGGTCCTCCCGACCCACGCCGTCGAACGCCGTTCCGGCGATCGCCCGCACCTGACGCTCCGTCAGATCGTCGAGCAGGAAGTGCAGCGGGCTCTGCTCCCGGGAGTCGATGCTCTCCCGCAGCGGAGCGCCCGCCGGGCCCCGGAACCAGTGCGAGACGACCCTGCGGGCGTCCCGGGCACCGAGGTCACGGTGCTCCCAGGGGCCGAGCCGGCGGTCCGCGCCGGCCAGCACCGCGGTGAACAGGCAGTCGCCGTCGCCCGGGGTCTCCAGGACGTCGAAGGACGACCCGTCCGCCCGCGTCACCCGCCGCACCACGCGGTGGCCCGGCCCTGCCTCCGGCCCGTCCGATGACGGCTGGTCGTCCTGCAGGAACCCGCCGAGCCCTCCGACACGCCGGGAGTCCTTGGACTTCCTGGTCTTCTTGGTCGATTCCGGCTCGACGGGCGGGTGCGAGCCCCGCTCCGTGTCCGGCTCCGTCCCCGGCACGAACTTGACCCAGCGCCCGCGCGTGCCGTGTTCGTCGCTGAGGATGCCGAGCTGGGCGACACGCTGTCCGACGGCCACGTGGATGGTGGTCGTGGACGCCCAGACCACGCGGCCGGTGGCCTCGGCGAGCTCCTGCGCGACCGCCTTCCCGCTGTCGCCCAGGGCTCCCGCCTGGCACGCGAGCAGCACGATCTGTGTGTCCGGCGGCATTCGCCGGAAGCTGGGACGCCGACGCACGACCTGGCCGAGCCCCGTGCCCGAGACGTACACCTTCTTCTTGTTCCCGTTGGCCGGCTGCCCGGACAGCGTCGGCAGTATGGCCGCCAGGTGCGTGGCGTGCGTCATGACGGTGTAGATCGGCGCCGAGACGTCCCAGGGGACGAGGCCGATGGAGCCGAGGTCCGGATCGTCCGACGCGGCCGCCAGCGTGGGATTGTCCCGGAAGTCGGAGGACAGGTACTCGAAGTGCGGACTGGTCGGATCGAAGCCGTCACGCACTGCTTCCCACTCCCGGGTGAGCGAGTCGTCCCGGAAGAAGCGGCCGCCCGACTGCCTGCCCAGCGGGAAGAGGATGGGCTGACTGTCGAGGTCGTCCTCGTCGACGATGTCCGGCTTCTTCGCGTCGACCCGGCGCCCGTTCTCCTTGGTGACGCCCTTGGTCGGGATGCTGGAACCCTCGGGCGCCTCCGGCATCGTCGGATCCGGCGGGACCTCCTTGATCCAGAAGCCCCGTTCGGCCTTCGCCCCGCCCTTGCCCTTCAGGTCGGAGCGCAGCCTTCCCCGGACCCGGATCTGGCCGTCCGTCAACGTCGTCGCCACCGAACTGGTCCACACCGTCCGTCCGGTCGCCGCGGCCAGCGCCCGCGGGAACACCAGGTCCGTGCCGAGGTCGGAGGGTCCGACCAGAACCAGCGGGGTCTCCGGGGCGAGGACGTCGCCCGGCAGGTCGGCCGCCACGGCCTTGGCGAGGTCGTCGGGGTCGAGGTCCGACAGCTTCGTGGGGATCAGCAGGAGGAAGGGCTCGTGCCCGGTGATCTCGGTCAGGCTGTAGTTCTTGTTCTTCTGCTCCTTGGCGTCCTGATCCTCCGGGTCGCTCCCGTCCTCGGCGTCCTTCGCCGGCTTCGTCGATTTCGGGGGCTTCGCAGCCTTCTCAGGCTTCGCGGGCTTCTCCGGCTTCGCGGACCTGGCCTTCTTCCCGGCCTGCACGGCGGTCGTGGCGCTCGGCAGGCTCTCCGCCGCCGCGCCCTCCGCGGTGACGTCCGGAGCCGCCACGCTCCGCTCCACCGGCTGGTACGGCCCGTCGACGGGCTTCACCGGCGAGGACCAGTGATAGATGCTGCGCACGTCATCGGCCACGGCGGGCAGCTCGTCGGGCCAGGCCCGGGCCCGCAGCAACAGGCCGACCGTGACGCCTCCGGACGTGGTCAAGGGGCGGGTCTGATAGCGCTTCTGCCGTTTGTCCGGCTCCTCCTTCGCCTCACCGGCGCCCTCGGAGAGGGGCTCGGGGAGCGTCTGCGGCGCGGCCGTCTCGCCGGACGCCGACTGCTCCCCCTGCAGCGCGGCCGGGAGCAGGACTTTCAGCAGGGCATCCCGCAAGGCGGACCCGCTCAGGGACGGATCGATCGCTCGGATCGCGTCCACGACGGCCTTCAGGTGCTCCGGCGACGGGCGCTGCCGGTCCGGCAGGCCGTGCAGGTCGTGTGCCATGCCCGCCAGCCAGCCGCCGGTCAGGTAGGCGACCCTCATCCGGTAGTGGTCGCGGGCGAGTTGCTCCAGTCGCCGGAGCGCCCTGACCCTGTCGAGGTCGCGCGTGATCGCCTCCGGGGCCACGTCCCGGTGGTAGAGGTCGTCGTGGATCTTCAAGAGTGCACCGGCGGCGAGCCGTTCCCGCGAGGAGGGCGCGGATGCCGAGGACTCCTCGCCGGGCGGCACCACGGCAGGGTCACCGGTCGTGGTGGGCTCCTCGGCCAGCTCGCGCGCGACCTCGTCCAGTGCGTCCCGGGTGACCGTGCCGCCCGCACCGTCGATGCCACGGGTGAGGATCGCCGCCGGTGAGGTGGGAGGCGTGGTCACCGCGGGCTTCTTGGCCCGTCCGGAGAAGCTCGTCGTGTCGTCGTCGTAGTCGTCGTCGTACTCGTCGTCGGTGCTGTCAAAGTCCTCGTCGTAGACGCTGTCGTCATCCTCTCCGTAGACGCTGTCGTCGTCCTCCCCCAGGAGGTGCCTCGCCACCGTCCGTCGGACTTCGGAGGCGGCGTCGGACCGATCCCGTTCGCCGCTGCCACGGGGGAAGTCCGGCATCAAGCCTCGACGGGCCAACGACTCGACGTTCACACCCAGTTCGGCGGCCAGCCGGTGCCAGGGGTCTGCCAGTCCGTCCGCCTCGTACCGGGCGAGCAGGGCGCGGGCATCGGCGAGCGAGAGGTCCCCGTGCTCGCCGGAGCTGCCGCCCGACTTGTCCCGCAGGTCAGCCAACAGCCGCTGCCAGTCGGCTTCTTCGGCAGCCTTCCGGCTCTGCCGGGCACTCTCCCGCGTCGCCCGGTGGGCAGCCTGCCGCTCGGCATCGCGCTGCTCCTCGCGGGCCTGCTCGTCGGCGAGGAGACGCTTCTGCTCCTCCAGGGCCTCCGCGCGCGCCCGGGCCCTGGCCGTCGCGTCGGCCTCCCGCTGCGCCTGCCGCTCGGCCCTGCGCTGCTCCGCCTCGGCGGCCTCCCGGGCCCGCTGTGCGGCGCGTTCGCGGGCCTGCGGGTCGTTCGTCTGCTCCTCGCGTCGGCGCTCGGCGGCCTGGTGGCTCGCGCTCTGCTGACCGGACTCGGTGGCCCGCCCGTCGCGGGTGGCGTCCTTCCCCCCGAGGACGTGGCCCTGGCCGGGGAAGTCGCCGCGCTCCTTCGGGGGTGCCGCGGGCGGGCGCTCCTCCCGCGGGCCGTCACCGGGCCCGTCCGTCAACCGGTGCCCCTGACCCGGGAACCTGTCCGGGGCCGTGGGGGTGTCCGAGCCGCCGGGGTGCTCGGGCCCGGCAGGCCCGGGTACCACCTGCGTCCGGCTGCCCTCGGACTGCCGGCGGGTCTGCACACCGGATTCGGACGGAGCCGAACCCGCCTGGTCGCGGCCACCGGAGCCCTTGTTGGGCGCGACGGCACCGGAGTCGTCGCCGTCCCTCTCCTTGAGCTCGTTGAACGCGACGATCCTGGACCTGCGCGGAGGCCGCGGCTTTCCGTCGTCGCCGTCACGGCGCGGGCCCTCGGAGGGCGAATCGGCGGTCGGCTTCCGGTCCCCCTTCAACTCCGCCTGACGATCCAGGAACGCCGACACCCGCTCACCACGCGGCCCCGACGCAGACCCACCCAAACCATCCCCACGACCCGAGAACGGCACCACCGGCGGCACCTCACCACCGCCATCACCATCACCACGCGGGCTCTCCGACGGCGAATCCGCCGTCGGCTTCCGGTCCCCCTTCAACTCCGCCTGACGATCCAGGAACGCCGACACCCGCTCACCACGCGGCCCGTGCGACGCCCCGTCCAACCTGTGCCCCCCACCCGAGGACGGCACCACCGGATCGGCCTCCTCGGAGGCCTTGTCCGCCGTCGGGCGCCGCAAGTCCCGGAGTTCCGCCTGGCGGTCGAGGAACGCCCGCCGCAGCTGCTCCTGCAGCGATTCGGCTTTCTTGGGCTGGTCGTTCTGCGGGCCGGGGCCTTCCGGTTCGGGGCCCCTTCCGCCGTCGGGGTCGGGGTGGGTCCCGGGCGGCGGGCCGTCACCGTCGCCTTCCCCGGACGGGTGCGGCGGCTTCCGCTCGGGCCTCGGGTCAGCCTTCGGGTCCGGCTTCGGGTCAGCCTTCGGATCCGCCTTCGGTCCGTCGCCCGTCGTGGCCGTGTTCCCGGACTCCGTGGCGCGGCGGGTCGGCGGCTCCGGGACCTTCCGGTTGCCGCCGGCGCCGCCGCTTCCGCTGCCGCTCCCGTCGCCGGGCGCGTTCCCCCTGGGGTTCCCGTTCCCGCCACCGCCGCCCTCCGCGGTCGCGCGAGCGCCCTGCGAGGTCGACCCCGCGTTACCGTCCGCACCGCCGCGGGAGGAGGACTCCGTCGAGACGGACGGCTTCCCGCCCGTCTCCTTCGCGTTCTCGGGGCCGCTCTTCGCCGATCCGCCGCCCTCGGTGCGGGGCGGGGTGAGCGAGGTGGTGCTGCCGCCCTCGAGGCCGGTCCGGTGCGCGCCGCCGCCCTCGGTGGGGCCGGGGACGTGCTCACCGAGCCTGGGCACCGGGAACGGCACGGCGTGGCCCGACAGGTTGGTGGCCAGCGAGAGCAGGGTCAGGGGGTGCAGCGGGCCGAAGTACTTGCTGGCGCCCGGGGGGATGTCGGCGTGCTGGAGGCTGTCGACGAACCTGACGTACTTGGTCATCAGGGGCGAGGCCGCCGCGTGCAGCAGGTGGCGTGCGCCGCCCATCAGGAAGCCGGCGAGGAAGCTCGCACCGCTGGCGGTGAACTGGTGCTCCGGCTCGAAGATCAGGTTGTAGAAGCCCTCGCTGAGGTACTGGTTGGCGCCCATCTTGACCTGCTCGCCCAGCGCGTGGCCGAGCACGAACATCGTGTTCAGCTTGTCGACGCGCCCGGCGAGTTCGGGCAGTTTCTCGGCGAGCAGGCGCAGTTCGCCGTTGGCCACCCTGGAGTTCTCGGCGATCTCGCGCAGGGCGGTGGCGAGGGCCGCGCGGCTCTCCGGCGACTTGGCCCACTTCTCGACGAAGGCCTCGCCGAACCTGGTGCCGAGCTGCCGGGCGAGGTCCTTGCCGATGCCGTCGCCGAGGTGCTTCTCGAAGGAGGTGGCCAGGCTCTCGGTGAACCGGGCGCCGGCGTTGGCGCCGCTCTTGCCGCCGGCGGTGAAGCCCCTGCCGAGGAAGGAGGAGTTCTCCCGGAGGATCTTGTCGATGCTGGCGGCGAACCGGTTGGCGGCCTCGTCGCCGAGGGCGTGTCCGGCGCCCGCCCCGGCCTCCTTGCCGCCGACGCTGCCGAGTTCCTTGCCGCCGACGTTGCCCAGCTCCTTGCCCCCGAGGTTGCCGAGCTCCTTGCCGCCGATCTTCCCGAGGTCTCCGGCGCCGGCCTTGGCGAGGCCGCCGGCGAGGCCCTTCAGCGAGTTGCCCAGCTCCTTCTGGACGAACAGCTTGCCGATCCCCATCCCGAAGAGCTTCCCCAGGCCCATGCCGAGCAGGTGGAGCGGTCCGGCGATCACGCCGCTGATCGCGCCGAAGATCGCGGCCTGCTTGGTGAGGTCCTTGTCCCACTCGTGCCGGTTGCCCTGGGCGAACTGGATGCCCTGGATGATGCCGTCGAGCACCAGCGCGCCGAGGACACCGAAGAAGGTGTGGGTGAGGATCACCTGGAGGAGCTTCTTCAGCAGGGCGATGATGATCGCCTTCGCCGCCTGTTTGGCGCCCTCGACGGCGAGCAGCGAGGCGCCGCCGGTGAACGGGGCCCAGAAGATGGCCAGGGCGATCTCGATGACCAGTTGGACGATCTGACCGATGATCATCCACTTCGTGTACTCGACGGTGTTCGCGACCTTCCCCGCGAACTCGCCCAGCTCGTGGCAGAGCCTGCCGGCCGTGGTCAGGTAGTCGTCCTCACCCGAGCTGCCGATGAACCGGCCCATCTCGCGGGTGAAGGCGTCCGCCGCCTCACCCTCGAACTGCTGCTGGCACACCGCCACCAGCTCGGCGATGTACTCCCTGAGCTTGGGCAGGTCCTCGGACAGCGCCTGGTAGTCGTCGCGGACGTCCCGCAGCTCCCCCTCCTTGGACTCCGGCCACGGCATCCCGGTGAGGATGTGGAAGAACGACGCGACACCGGGCGAGACCTGGAGCGTGGAGTGGGCCATGGCGGGGGGAGCCTCCGGGCGTGGAGCTGCTGGTGCGGGGTGGGGAGGGCGCCTGCCGGACACGCCTCAGTGGCGCCGGGGGAGGCTCACTTCACGAGGTCGGTGGCGTGCTGGTCGGTCGCATCGAACAGGTCGGCGGTGTCCTGGCCGTGCCGGGAGATGCTCAGCAGCTTGTTACGGATGCCGTCGACCAGGTTGGTCAGGTTCTCCGTCGGCTCGTCGACCTTCTCGTGGTACTGCTTGCCGATCTGGTCGGATCCGGCGGCCGTGCGGTTCTTCGCTCCGACCTCGACGATCTCGACCTTGACCTTCTCGACCAGCTCCGACATCTCGTCGAACTTGCCGAAGGCGGACTTGAGGTCCTCGAGCTTCATCAGCCGCTTAGCCATTGAACTCCTCCTGCCGGTGGGAGGGCCGGGCCGCGTCGGCGCCCGGCCGCATGGCGGTGAGCGGCGCCAGCAGTGCGTCCAGGTCGAGGCCGCTCACCACCGAGAGGAGTTCGTCCTCCCCCTCGCCGGCGACGGCCAGCCGCAGCGATTCACCGACCCCGTCGAAGGCCCGCATGGACCGGCTGATCTGTTCCCCCATCCGTGCCTTGGCCTCGTTCAGCACGTCCTTGAGGACGGCGGCGAGCTGGGCGGGGGCCATCTCCTGGTACGCGGTGGTGTGGAAGGTGAGCGCGAGGACCTCGCCCTGCGAGCCGACCTGCGCGGTGACCGTCCGGTCCTTGGACGTCGCCGAGGCGGTCGCGGCCTGCAGCTCGCGCGCCGTCTCGGCCATCCTGGCCTGCTGTTCCTCCAGGGCAGCCATCGCCTGCGCGAGGTGCTGCTCGATCGAGAACGTCATCTCCGTGTCTCCCTCTCCACTCTCGAATCGCCGGCCGGGTCTCAGCGGCCGATCACGCCGCTGACCGCACCGGTGTCGGTGCCCCAGACCTCTTCGTCCTCGGCCAGCCAGGTGGTCCGCTGGCGGCCCTTCTCGCCCTGGCCCGTCCCGCCCATGCCGCCGGCCATCGGCGGGACCATGGGCATCCCGCCGGCGCCGCTGGTGTTCACCGTGCGGCCCCGCAGCGCGGCGGCCTCCTCCGCGGCGAGCTCGGCGGCGGCCTTCCGACTCGCCGCGGCCTTCTCCGCCGCGGCCGCGGAACCGGTCATGGCGCCCTTGCCGACGGTGGGCACCGGGCCGCCGTTCTCCAGCGCCCGGGGGCCGAGCCCGCTGCCGGTGCCGAGGATCCGGGTGCCGTTCGCGCCGGCTCCGCCGATGCCCTCCTGGGTACCGCCGGAGCCGAACAGCCCGGGGTAGAGGCCGAGCGAGCCGGCGCCGGAGGTACCGTCGGCGGTGCCCGGGTCGAGGGTCCAGGAGGCCGGGTCGGAGCCCGACCAGCGCGAGCCGCCGTCGAGGCCCCCGCTGCCGGTGCCGCCGGTCCAGTTCCCCAGGCCGCCGCTGCCCGCTCCGCCGGTCCAGGTTCCGAGGCCGCCGCTGCCGGTGCCGGTGCCGGACGAGGCCAGGGCCCGCTGCTGGTCGCGGACGCGCTGGAGGTAGTCGGAGATCGGCTTCTTCTGGGGGTCCAGCAGGGTGCCGTCCGCGGCGACGCTGGAGCCCTTCTCCACCACGACCGGGTTGCCGTTGGCGTCGAGGACGGGCTTGCCGTCGGCGTCGACCACCGAGCCGTCCTCCTTGACGGTGGACCCCTTGGGCACCTTGGCGTTGGGCCCGTAGACCCCGCCGCCGCTGCCCGCCGGCACGTACGCGCCCGGGGGGACGACGACCGGCTTGCCGTCCTTGCCGAGCACCTCCTTGCCGTTGGCGTCGTAGACCTTGCCGCCGTCGCCGATGTAGCCGCCGGGCGGGAGGAGGACCGGCTTGCGGTCCTTGTCCAGGAGCGGCTTGCCGTCCTTGTCGAGGATCGGGGTGCCGGCGCCGGTGCCGCCGCCCGTCCCTCCGGTGCCGCCGCTCCCCCCGGTGCCGATCCCGCCGATGACCGGCGGGGGCACGTGCCCGGTGCCGCCTCCCCCGCCGCCGGTGTTCTGGTGGTCGCCGCCGAGGCCGGTGCCGCCGCCGAGGTCGCTCTTGTCGCCGGCGCCTCCGCTGCCGTCGCCGCCGAGCTTGGTCTCGCTCCCGTCGCCGCCGCCGGGGGGCGGCGGGCCGCCTCCGGTGCCGGTGCCCGGGTCCGGCGCGTCCTTCGGGGGGAGGGTGATGCCGACCGGCAGGAGCCCGAAGAACAGCTTGTTGATCAGCGGCTGGTAGGCGGTGTCCAGCGCCGTCATCGCGGTGTTGCCGGGCCCGTCCAGACCGGTCTGGACCTTGGCCAGCCAGTTCGTCTTGGCGGCGGTGTCGAGCGCCGTGTAGAACTCGGCGTTGTGCGGGTCCCCGAAGGGGGTGTCGAACTTCCAGCCGGTGGCCTCCCCGGTCCAGTCCGGGGCGTGGGCGTGCATCACCTTCACCAGCTCCTCCAGGATGCACTGGTAGGGGAAGCCGGTCGCGTACCAGGCCTGTTGGGCGGTCCAGAGCTCCTCGATCGTGACGCCGATCTGCTGCGCGGCGGTCTCCAGCATCGGCTTGTAGTCGGCCCCGACCAACTGGTTCTGCAGGTCGTCGAGTTCACCGGCGAAGCGCTGCAGGAGGATCTTGAACTCGCCCGCCGCGTCGCCCTCCCAGGTGTCACCCGAGGAATTGATCTTCGAGGCCCACTCGCGGGCCGCCTTCGCCTGCATCGTCAGCCACTTGACGCTGTCGTCGATGGCCGTGGCCGCGGCGAGCAGGCTCTGCGGGTGGATCGTGTCGTTGCCCCTGGTGCTGATGGCGAGCTTCTCGGTGGAGCCCGCCGGGACCGTCACCTTCACGTCCGGACGGATCGGCCCGAGGATCAGCTCCGCCTGGTGGTTGAACTTCGACAGCGGGCCGGTGGGGTCGTTCCCCCACTTCGAGTAGTCGATGTGGATGGAGACCTGGAAGTGGCGCTCCTTCTTCTGCGCGCCGTCGTAGAAGTTCATCGCCCACCAGACGTCCGGCACGCCCGTCCCCGACCCGTCCCACGCCTTCTGGTCGGCCGAGAAGTACCCGTCGAGGACCTCGAAGTTCCCGGTCAGCCAGGGGGCCGCCTTCGGCCCCGCGACGTCGGCCCGTCGGACGATCTCGACCGGCACCCCCGACTTCCTGGGGTTGAACGCGGTGAGGATGTCTTCCCAGAGCAGGGGCACGAGGGTCTCCGGAGGGGTGAACGGGCGGGGACGGGACGGGGCCGGTCGCGGACGGGGGCCAGCGACGGACGGGGCGGGCCGGGACGGTCGGGGGCGGGGTGCTACTTCCCGCCGCCCGCACCGCCGCCGCCCCCGCCGGCGCCGATGACGTCCTGCAGGATCTGCATCATCTGGGCCGCCGTCAGGGCGTGTTCGTGGGCGTCGTCCATCTGCCGGAGGAAGTCCTTGATGTCGAGGCGGGACTTCTCCAGCTGGGCGTGGAACTTCTTGAAGTCCTCCACCACGGGGCCGGCCAGGCTGTTCGCGAACAGGTCGTGCAGGTGGGTGCCGTTCTCGAAGTTGCCCGCGAGCAGCTCGGTGAAGTGGTTGGTCCCGCTCTCACCGCCCTTGCCGCTGAACCCCAGCATGGCGGTGAAACCCGGGTCGCCCTCCAGCTTGCGCACGTAGGCCGGGAGGACGGTGTCCGCGAAGTTGACCAGGTCGTCGTGGTCGACGCTGAGGGTCGTGACCTGGGGGTCCGGGGGCGGGGTCGGGCTACCCATCGCGCCCGCCCGTCCCGCGGACCCGGTGCGCCGCGGTCATCAGCCGACGCCCTGGCCGGCGCGGCGGTCCGCGTCGCGCAGCAGGCCGTGCATGAGGCGCAGCGTGCCGACGCCGTCCTTGATCTCGTTCACCATGTCGCTGTCCCGGTCGGACAGGGAGTTGTAGAAGGTGCCGGCCGCGGTGGCGAGGTCACCGCTGAGCTGCGCCTGGGCGGTCCTGATCGCCGTCATGCAGTCCTTCATCGCCGCGTGCATGCCGTCACTGGCCTGCTGCAGGGCGTCCGCCGCCTCGTCGATGTTGGCGTGGTGGAGCGCGATGTCGCTCGGTTGGTCCCGCGGGGTGTCGGCCATGGCCGTCCTTTCGGTGGTACGTCGGGTGGGTGGGGGGTCAGCGGGGGTTGAGGCCGTGCTCGACCTCGAGGGAGAGGTTGCTGCCGCCCCACTTGGTGCTGGCGCCGAGCGCCTCGGTGTGGGCGTTGCGGATCTGCTGGTGCCCGCTGGAGAAGTGGTCCTGGAAGGTCTGGTAGGCG
Organism: Kitasatospora sp. NPDC051705; assembly: GCF_044453265.1. NCBI lineage: Bacteria > Bacillati > Actinomycetota > Actinomycetes > Kitasatosporales > Streptomycetaceae > Kitasatospora > Kitasatospora sp. NPDC051705. The sequence continues at coordinate 586,637 of NZ_JBITCO010000001.1, forward strand.
GTCTTGAGCTGCCGGTACTGGTCCTGCCACTCGTGGATCTTGTTCTGGTAGGCCGTGCTGCACGCGGCCTGGAAGTGGCGGTGGACCTCGAGGTTCACGTCCTCGACCTGCATCCCGGCCCGGAACATGGCCTGGACGTGGGTGTCGAGGGTGGTCAGGACGGTCCTGACGGCCGCGTCCTGGACCTGCAAGAAGGCGGTCACGGGTTTCCCTTCGTCGGTGCGGGCTGCCGGTGGATCCCGGTACATCCGGTTCAACGGCGGTGCGGAACGCGGTGGTTCAGCGCGGACAGAGCGGATCGGACGGGCGGGCGGCGGTGGCCGCCGGGGCCGGCTCCGCGGGGCCGGCCAGCGCGGCCGGGTCGAGGCCGGGGCCGGTCGGGAGCAGGGCCAGCAGGCTCTCCGGCAGGGCGGACGGCGCGGTGCCGTCGTAGCCGAGCTGCTTGACGGCGGCCGCCGACGCGAGCGGGTACTTCACCCCGGCATCGGTGACCAGGTAGAGGGTGCTGCCGAGGCCCGCGCTGGACAGCGCCCGGACGAGGGCGCCGCCGCCGGGCCGGACGGCGATCCGGTCGGCGCCCGCGCAGGCGGGGGCCACCCCGGGCTGGGCGGCCGGCGGCGCGCCGGTGACGGCGCCGGCGTCGAGCAGGGTGACGGAGGTGGTCGGCGCCTGCCCGGTGAGGTGCAGCTCGGCGCAGACGCCCCGGCCCGGGGGGACCGTCACCAACTCGGGCGGCGCGGAGGGCAGTGCGGGGGTGCCGGACCGCCCGGCCGGGCGCGCCGGTGCGGTGTGCGCGGCGAGGTCGGCCGGGCCGAGGGCGACCGGGGTGACGGCGCCGTCCTGGTAGGCGGTGTGCTGGGTGCGGGGGTCGTTGGCGAGCAGTTCGAAGGCCATCCGGTCGAGCGGGGCGAGGCCGGCGGCGGTCAGCAGGTAGGGGTCGCCGCCGGGGCCGGTGAAGAGCTGGCCGATCCGGGTGGGCTGCCCGGCCAGCTGCGGTCCGGCGGTGCCGCGGCCCTCGACGTCGGGGAAGGCCAGGTCGGGGCCGGCGGCCAGCGCATTGAGGAAGGCCGAGGTCACCGGGTAGGCGGTGACGGCGGGCTGGCCGAGGGCGCGCCGGGCGCCGCCGGCGCCGTCCAGGCGCAGCCGGCGGCCGTGCCAGAGCAGGTACTCGGTGCCGTCGGGGGCGGCGACCAGGGCGGCCTGGCCGTCCGTCAGCCCGGCGCCCCGGGCGGCAGCACCGACGGCCAGGTCCAGTTCGGGGAGCCGGCCGCCGGCGGGCCCGGGCCGGCTGACGGCGCAGGCCAGCCAGGGCGCGTCGGCGAGCCGGCCGGGCTCGGGCAGGCCGTCGGGGGCGCCGAGGATGCCGATCGGGGCGCCGCGCGGGGTGTCGGCCAGCGAGCGCACCCCGACCTGGTCGACGACCAGCTGCTCGCCGGCCAGGAGCCGGGCGCTGGCCTCGTTCAGCACGGGGTGCAGGGCGCCGTCCAGGTAGAGGTAGCGGGCGCCGCTCTCCTTGACCACCACCAGGGTGCCGGGCTTGCGCCAGCCGGTGGCCCCGCCGGGGACCATCACGCCGTACACGGCGACGCCCAGGCAGACCAGCACGGCGACGACCAGTCCGGCGACGGTGCCGCGGGAGGTGCGCCCGGCGGGGGTGTCGGCCGCGTCGGGTTCGCCGCGCAGCATGCCGGTGGCGAGCCTGCCCATCACGAACAGGTGGGCCTGCACCTGGTCGCGCTTCGACTGCATCTCGGGGTCTCCTAGGGCGTGTTCCCGGCACCTGCCGGGCCGGGGACGGGGGGTGCGTACCGGTTCCGGCTCAGCTGGCCAGGCCGCGCAGCGCGTGGTAGACGCCGGCCACCGCCAGCGCCAGCGGGATCACCGCGACCGCCGCCGCGGTGTGCAGCAGGTCGGCGGCCCGGCCCCAGTACGGCAGCAGCCGGCGCCCGGGGATCGTCCAGGCGGTGACGGCCAGCGCGGCCGCCACCACGAGCAGCAGGACCAGCACCGACAGCCGGCCGCCGGTGGGTTCGCCGACCACCCGGTGGCCGAGCAGCAGCGCCGGGCCGTAGACGCCGGGCAGCAGGACGGACAGCCGCTGCGGGATGCTGCCGATGGCGCGGGCGTGCAGCAGCAGCAGGACGGACAGCGTGGCGGTGAGGGCCGTGCCGGCCCAGCCCGGCTCGTCGGCGACCAGTGTCACGCAGCCGGTCAGGACGGCGCCGAGCGCCAGGTGGAAGGCGGTCAGGTAGCCGTCGGCGACGGCGCTGCGGCTGCGGACGGTGGCGCTCGGCACGGCCGCGATGCCCTCCTGCAGTTCCTCGGCGTTGCGCGGCAGCGCGGGCAGCCGCAGCCCCGACAGCCGGAAGCAGATCCCCGGCACGAAGGCCCCGACGATCACCGCGAGCACGGCCAGCACCGCCGCCGTCTGCCCGCCGTCCTGACCGCCCAGCAGCAGGGCACCCGCCAGCACGCCGTACAGCGCGGTCAGCACCGCGCCGAGGAACAGCGGTGCCGCGCAGCCGACCGCGGCCAGGGCCAGCACCGCGGCCCCGGCGGCCGCGCAGCCGCCGGCCAGGAACCGGGCGCCGGTCGCGCCGGGCCCGCCGCCGGTCGGCAGCAGGGCCCCGGCCAGGGCCAGGTAGGGCACGGCGGCGGCGCCGAGCGCGGTGCCGGCGCCCGCGTCGCCGACGGCCCGGGAGGCGCTCAGGGCGCCCAGCAGCAGGAGCAGGCCGGTGGCGGCCGCGGCCAGCACCCGCGGCTGCGCGGGGCCGGGGAGCAGCAGGACGGCGAGGCCGCCGGCCAGGGCGGTCACGGCCAGTCCGAGCGCGAGGTGGTGGGTCAGCGCCGGGCGCCAGGTGTCGGAGCGGGCCCGCATGCCGGTGGCGACGGCGTCGGGCAGGTCGTCGTAGTGGACCTCGGGCAGCGCGTCGCGGCGCGGGCGCAGGTGGAGTTCGTCGCCGTCGTGCAGGTCGAGGGCGTCGGCGCCCAGCTCCTCGTCCAGCGGCGGGCCGCCGAGGCGCTGCAGGATCCAGCCGTCGTGCTCGACGCCCTGTTCCTCCAGCTCGGGGCCGGCGTGGGCGAGGACGGCCGGCAGCAGGTCGGCCAGCGGGACGTCGGCGGGGACGGCGAGTTCGAGCACCGCCGCGGGGGTGCGGAACCTCAGTCGGCACAGTCCGGCGACGGCGGTCCCGTTCGCGCTCCCGTTCACTGCTCTCCCTCACGACACGCCCAGATCCGGTGTGGCGAGGTGGCCGCCCGGGCCCGTCTGGGGGAGGGGCGGGCCCGGGCGTCACCTCACCTGGAGCCACGGGCGGCGGAGCGCGCCGGGTTCACCGCGGGTGGAACCGGTTCGCGCTGAACCCGGCCCGGCGCCCGGTCCGTCGTCCCGGGTGGACGGTGCGCGTCCGTCGCGGCCGGCGGTCCGGGCGGCCGGTCCCGAGCCGTCCCGAGCCGTCCCGAGCCGTCCCGAGCCGTTCCGAGCCGAGGAGCCCTTCGTTGAGTGTGGTGCTGGTCAACCGTCCGCCGCGGCGCCCCGGCCCGGCGATGCCCGACGGCGAGATCCAGTTGCAGGAGCCGCCGGTCCTGCCGGAGTCGCAGAGCGGCATGTCCAACATGATCATGATGGCTCCGATGGCGCTCAGCTCGCTGTCGATGGTCTTCGTCTTCCTGCGCCCCGGCGACGGCGGCGGCGTCATGACCTACGTCGCGATGGGCATGATGGCGCTGTCCGCCGTCGGCATGCTGGTGACCCAGCTGATCCGCGGAGCCAGTGACCGCAAGCGGGAACTGCGCGCGGAACGCCGCGACTACCTGCGCTACCTCTCCCAGGTCCGCCGCCAGGTGCGCGACCGGATCGCCCGTCAGCAGGCGGCGCTGGCCTGGCGCCACCCTGCGCCCGCCGCACTCGGCTCGCTGGTGCGCACCTCCCGGCTGTGGGAGCGGCGCAGCGCCCACCCCGACTTCGGCGACGTGCGGATCGGCACCGGGCACCAGCGGCTCGCGGTGCGGCTGGCCCCGCTGTCCACCAAGCCGGTGGAGGACCTCGAGCCGCTGTGCGCACACGCGCTGCGCCGTCTCATCCACGCGTACGGCACCGTCGCCGACCAGCCGATCGCCGTCTACCTGCGCGGCTACGCCCAGGTCCTGCTGCGCGGCGGGGACGACGCCGCCAACCGGGCGCTGGCCCGCGCGATGCTGGCGCAGCTGGCGCTCTTCCACGCCCCCGACGAGCTGCGGATCGCCGTGGTGACGGAGCCCGCGCGGCAGCAGGAGTGGGAGTGGACCAAGTGGCTGCCGCACGCCCTGCACCCCGAGGAGGTCGACGGGGTGGGGCCCGTGCGGCTGGTGGCGGGGTCGCTGGTGGAGATCGAGCAGCTGCTCGGCGACGAGTTCGCCGGCCGCCCGCCGTACGAGCCGGAGGCCCAGCCCGGCCGGGACGAGCCGTTCACCGTGATCGTGCTCGACGGCCCGCAGGCGCCGCCCGCCGGCCGCGCCGCACTGGCCGGCTGGCGCAACGCCGTGCTGCTGGACCTCGGCGACACCCTGGAGTGGAAGCCGCTGCGGCACCGGCTGCGGCTGCGGATCGAGGACGGCCGGCTGGCCATGGTCGGGGCCGACCGCAACCACCGCGACGAGGTGACCGACCTCGGCCGGCCCGACGCCCTCTCGCTGCCGGCGGCCCGCCGGCTGGCCACCCTGCTCGCCCCCTACCGGATCGGCGACACGGCGGACGCCGGGGAGCCGCTGGCCACCGACTTCGACCTCGCCGCCCTGCTCGGCATCCGCGACCTGCAGCGGCACGACGTCGGCCAGGGGTGGGCCGGGCGGGCCCCGCGCGAGCGGCTGCGGGTGCCGCTCGGCATCGCCGGCGACGGCACGCCGGTCGAACTCGACATCAAGGAGTCCGCGCAGGGCGGCATGGGCCCGCACGGCATGCTGATCGGCGCCACCGGCTCCGGCAAGTCCGAACTCCTGCGCACCCTGGTGCTGGCGCTCGCCCTGACGCACTCCTCGGAGACCCTCAACTTCGTGCTCGTCGACTTCAAGGGCGGGGCGACCTTCCTCGGCCTGGACCGCCTGCCGCACACCTCGGCGGTGATCACCAACCTGGCCGACGAGGCCGCCCTGGTCGACCGCATGCGCGACGCGCTGCACGGCGAACTCGTCCGCCGTCAGGAGCTGCTCCGCTCGGCGGGCAACTACACCTCGCTGCTGGACTACGAGACCGCCCGCGCCGCCGGCACCCCGCTGGACCCGTTGCCGACCCTCTTCGTGGTGGTCGACGAGTTCTCCGAACTGCTCGCCGCCCACCGCGACTTCATGGACCTCTTCATCATGATCGGCCGCCTCGGCCGCTCCCTGGGCGTCCACCTGCTGCTCGCCTCCCAGCGCCTCGACGAGGGCCGCATGCACGCCCTCGAGTCCCACCTCTCCTACCGGATCGGCCTGCGCACCTTCTCCGCCATGGAGAGCCGCGGCGTGCTCGGCGTCCCCGACGCCTACCAGCTGCCCCCGCAGCCCGGCAACGGCTTCCTGCGCAGCGACATCGCCACCCTCACCCGGTTCAAGGCCGCCTACGTCTCCGGCCCCTACCGGGCCCGGCGCCCCGCAGCCGCCCGTCAGGAGGCCGCGGCGGGCCAGGTCGCCCACTACGGCACCGGCTACGTGGCGCCGCGTCAGCCCGTCGCACCGCCGGTCGCCACGGAGCCGGAGGAGACCCCGGAGCAGACCCGAACCCTGCTCGACCTCGCCGCGGAACGGCTCACCGACGCGGGCCCGCCCGCCTACCAGGTGTGGCTGCCGCCGCTGGGCGTCCCGCCCACCCTCGACCAGCTGCTGCCGCCGCTCGCCCCGCACCCCGAGCGCGGCCTCACCACCGAGACCGGGTCCGGCCGCGGCACCCTGACGGTGCCCGTCGGCGTCATCGACCGCCCCTTCCAACAGGTCCGCGACCTGCTCACCGCCGACCTGTCCGGGGCGGGCGGCCACGTCGGCGTCGCCGGCGGCCCGCAGAGCGGCAAGAGCACCCTGCTGCGCACCCTGATCACCGGGCTGGCACTCACCCACACCCCGCGTCAGGTGCAGTTCTACTGCCTGGACTTCGGCGGCGGCACGCTCTCCTCGCTGCGCGGGCTGCCGCACGTCGGCGGGATCACCGGTCGGCACGACCCGGAGCGGGTGCTGCGCACCGTCGCCGAGGTCAACGGCATCCTCGTCCGGCGCGAGCAGCGCTTCGCCGAGCTCGGGATCGACTCCGTCGCCGCCTTCCGCCGCCGACTCGCGGCCGGCGAGCTGCCGGACGAGCCGCACGGCGACGTCTTCCTCGTCATCGACGGCTGGAACACCGTCCGCCAGGAGTTCACCGACCTCGCCCCCGCCCTCACCCTGATCGCCCAGCGCGGCCTCAACTACGGCATCCACCTGATCGTCGGCACCACCCGCTGGGGCGAGGTCAGCGGCGCCCTGCGCGACCTCCTCGGGACCCGCTTCGAACTGCGGCTCGGCGACGCCGTCGACTCCGCCGTCAACATGCGGGCCGCCGGCACCGTCCCGAACGTCCCCGGCCGGGGCCTCACCACGGACGCGATGCACTTCCTCACCGCCCTGCCCCGGCTGGACGGCGGCGGCAGCGCCGAGGACCTCGGCGAGGGCGTCGCCGACCTGGTCGACGCCGTCGCCGAGCACTGGAGCGGTCCGCGCGCTCCCGAGATCCGGATGCTGCCGCTGCAGCTGCCCGCGTCCGCCCTGCCCGCCCCCGAGGGCCGGCTGCGCGTCCCGCTCGGGCTCCAGGACGTCACGCTCGCCCCGCTCTGGCACGACTTCGAGGAGACCCCGCACCTGGTCGTGGTGGGCGACAGCGAGGCCGGCAAGACCAACCTGCTCAAGCTCGTCGCCGACGCCGTCACCACGGCCTACCGCCCCGACGAGGCGCGGATCATGCTCATCGACTACCGTCGCGTCCTCCAGGAGGCGGTGCCCCAGGAGTACCGGCTCGGACACGCCGTCAGCGTCGACGTGCTGCGCCAGATCGTCGACGGCGCCGCCCGTGCCATGGCCAACCGGCTGCCCGGCGCCGACATCGCCCCCGCGCGGCTGCGGCTGCGCGACTGGTGGGAGGGGCCCGAACTGTTCATCGTCGTCGACGACTACGAACTGGTCTCCGGCTCCCCCGGCGGCTACGGCAGCCACCCCTTCGAGCCGCTGCTCGACTACCTGGCCCAGGGCGCCGAACTCGGCCTGCACCTGATCGTCGCGCGCAGCGCCAACGGCGTCGGCCGGGCCTCCTCGGACCAGCTGCTGCGCCGGCTGGCGGAGGTCAACACCCCGGCGGTGCTGCTGTCCTGCCCGCCCAGCGAGGGCTACCTGTTCGGCGACACCAAGCCCCGCGTCCTCCCGGCCGGGCGCGGCCTGTACATCACCCGGCGCCGCACGGTGCAGCTGCAGACGGCGGTCGTCGAGGAGGGCGACATCGAGGAGGCGTCCTGAGGGGAGCCTCGTCGGGGCGGGCGGCAGGGAGGAGGTCGGGGCGGGCGGCCGCCGGCCGGCAACGGGGTGAACCCGGTCCGGCGGTGAACCCGGCCCCGCCGTGAACCCGGCCCCGCCGTGAACCCGGTCCGGAGGTGAACCCGGTTCGGCGGTGAACCCGGTCCGGCGCCGCGGCCGTAGAGCCGGGTGACGCGCCCGGCAGACGCGACCGGGCGCCGGGGAGGCGGGACGATGAGCACACCAGCGCACGCGGCAGGGGACGCCCCCCGCACCGCCGGGGCGGGCCGGCGCCTGCTGACCCGCCGCCGCACCGCCGCCGCGCCGCCGCCCGCCGCGCTCCACCGGGTCGGACCGCACTTCGTGATCGCCCCCGGCGGTGCGGACGGTGACGCTCCGACCGCCCTGCCGGGCGCGCTCACCGACGCCCTGCAGCTGCTCAGCCCCGTCGCCCGGACCGTCACCGTCCTCGCCGCCGCCCCCGACGCGCCCGCCGTCCTGTTCGGCCGGCTGGACGAGCTCACCCGCACCGCGGCCGCCCGGGACGCCACCGCCCTCGTCCTCGCCGCCTCCGGACTGGCCGCCGCCCCCGACACCGGGCGCCGGCCCGCCGAACGGATCGCTGAACTCGCCGGGCTCGGGGTCGTCGCCCCGGACGGCCTGGTCACCCTGCGGCCCGACGGCACGCTGCTCACCAGCGGGCCCAGCGACGACACGCCGTCCTCCTGGTGGCTCTGCACCCCGGCCGGCCACCTGCGACGGCTCGGGCCGCTCTGGCCGCTGCCCCCGGAACCCGCCGCACCGCCCGCCCGGTCGGCACCCGTGCCGCCCGCGGCCGACCCGGCACGGCCCGCCGCCGCACCCCCCGCCGCCGCGATGCCCGGACCGGACCTTCCGGAAGCCCCGGACGGCCCGCACCCCGCCGACCCGCTGGTCACGGCGCTGCCGCACGGCTACTGGATCCGCACCCGCCCCGCCCCCGACGGTCCCCCCGGCCCGCTGACCAGGGCCCGGGCCGACGAGGGCACCGTCGTCCTGGTGGTCGGCCACCCCGGGACGCCCCTCCCCCCGGCCGAGGAGCTCGCCGACCGGCTCGGCGCCCTCCTCCCCGGCGGGCCCGGCGGCGAGCCCCCGGAGCTGCTGCTCAGCGCCCCCTGGGCCACCGTCAGCGCGCTCACCGCCCTGGCCGACGGCCTCGCCACCGCACTCGGGCGCGACCTTCGCGCCGCCGTCGGACTGCCGCTGCGCACGGCCGCCGGCGCCTCCTCCCGGGTGCTCGCCGCCGACGGCACCCCCGCCTGGGAGCCCTGGCTCACCGAACTGACCGCCTCCCCCGCCCGCGGCCGCGTCGTCGCCTCCGCCTGGCGCACCGCCCCCGGCGGACCGCCGAGCTGCGGACCGGCGCTGTACCGGACCCCCGTCCCGGGCTGGCTCCTGGAGGCGGTGCCCGCGGGGCTCTGGCTGCGGCCCCGGGCGGAGCCGCAGGACCGCGGCCCCCGCCTGCGGGAGCCGGACCGGGCCCGCCCGCTGCTGATCGCCGGTGCGGACGGGCTGCCGGTGCCGCCGGAGGTGCTCGGCGTCCTGGAGGACCTCCGCGCCGCCCTCACCGCCCCGGGCGCGACCGCACCCGACCTGCTGGTCCAGGGCGTGTCCGCGCGCGGTGCCGCCGGGGAGCCGGCCGCCGCCGTCCCGCCGCCCGCGGTTCTCAGCGCCGGGCCCCCGACCGGGGCGAGCGGGGCCGCTGCGGAACCCGAGGCCTCCCGGGCGCCCGAGGCCTCGCAGGTGCCCGAAGCCGCCGAGGAACCCCGGGAGCCCACCGCGCCCGCGGAACCTCCCGTCGCCCCCGCCCCCGCTCCCTCCCCCGCCCGGCTCCTCGCACCGGACGGCGGCACCGTCTCCGGGCGACCGAGCACCGCCGCCGAACGGGCCGCCTTCCGGGCCCTGGTGGGCGAGCACTTCCAGCGCAGCGCCAGTCGGGCCGAGCAGGCCGCGACCCGGCTGCCGGCACTGCGTTCGCACACCCGGGACGACCTGAAGAGCGACCTCGCCGCGGTCTACCTGCACCACGTCGACACGGGCGTCCCGGTGTCCCGCGCCGAGCTGGTCGCGTCCGCCCGCCGGCCCGGCGGCGGTGCACTGGCGGCGTACCTGGCCTGCCTCGGGTCCGGGCTGCGGCGGCTGCCGAACCACCGCGGGGCCGTCCTGCTGGGTGCCGACGCGGGGGCCGAGGTGCTGCGCCACTACACCCCGGGGGCGCTGCTGGTGGAGCCGGCGCCGGTGGTCGGGACACCCGCCGCGGAGGTGCTGCCGGGGACGGCGGTCGAGTTCCTGGTGTGGTCGGCGACCGGCCGCCGGACGTCGGTGATGGCCGAGGACGGCGAGCCCGAGGTGGTGTTCCCGCCCGGTTCCCGGTTCTCCGTCCTGGAGGTCCTGCCCGCCGCGGAGGGCTGCCCGGACCGGGTCCTGCTGCGCGAGGTGGGCCCGGGCGGACCGGCCGAGTCGGCGGACGAGCGCGACCGCCAGGCCCGCACCCGGCTGCGCGACTGGCTGGAGCGCCGTGACGCCCTCGCCCCGGAGCTGCGGCGCCCGCCGGCCCGGCCCGGGCGCCTGCACCTGACCCCGGGCGTCGCCGCGCCCTGACACCCCGCCGGCCCTGAAGGGCGAACCCCGACGGCCGCCGACTGAACGACGTCGGTACCGGGGCTTGTCCCTAGCCCGCGGGCGTGCTGCGCGGTTCGACGCGGAAGTCGAACGCGACGGTCCCGGGATCGACGGCCGTCACACCGCCGTCGACGGTGAGCACCGCCCCGTTGACGAAGGACGCGGCCGGCGAGAGCAGCCAGGCGATGGCCTCCGCGACCTCCTCCGGCTCGCCGGGGCGGCGCGCGGGAACGAGCCGGGTCGCCGCCTCGTACGCCGCCTCCGTGCCCCCCTCCCCCAGGCCCGCCTCGTCGGCGAAGCGCGCCATCCGCCGGTCGGCCATATCGGTGCGCACCCAGCTGGGACACACGGTGTTGGCGCGCAGCCCGTGCTGCCCGTAGTCGACGGCCAGGGACCGACAGAGCTGGAGCAGGGCGGCCTTGGACGTCGCGTAAGCGGCGTTGCCCACCCCGTTGCGCAGCGCGGACACCGAGGCGACGGCGACCACCGAGCCACGGGCCTCCAGCAGGTGAGGGAGCGCGGCGCGCTGAAGGAGGAAGGGGCCGGTGACGTTGATCCGCATCACGGCCTCCCAGTCCTCGATCGACAGGTCGCCGACACCCCCGCTGCGCCCGGTGCCCGCGTTGAGCACGAGCCCGTCCAGCCGACCGTAGGCCGCCACGGTCGCGTCCACGAGGCCGCGAACGGCGTCGGGGTCGCCGATGTCGGCGGGGTGCGCAAGGGCTCCGGACTCCTCCGCGACCCGACGCAGCGGCTCGGGCCTGCGCCCGGAGACGACCACGTGATGCCCGGCCGCGCGCAGCAACCGCGCGGTTGCGGCACCGATGCCGGTCCCCCCGCCGGTGACGATGACAACTCGCTGGTCCGTCATTGCCGTTCAGCCCTCTCGACGAGTGATCGACTGGAGTCCGGATGATCATACGCACACGTCCCTACGGCCGGACGGGGCTCCCACCGAGCCGGACGGGTCGGCGGACACGTCGGGGGACCGGGCCCTACGACGCATCGATCTGACGGCCCATCAGTCCAGCCGCTCCCGCCCGCACGACGACCGGGATCCACCAGGACGGCACCCATCGCTGCGGCCCGCCCCGGATCGTCGGCGCGGGGCGGGCCGTCAGCGCGGCCGCGGGGCGGGCTGTGGGATGCGTCACCGCCGGGCACCGGTGGGCGGTTCGGGCCCCTACGATCACCAGCGCGGGCCGGGCCGCCGCCCGGCCCGCCCTGTTCGTCACCCCGCGATCGGCCCGAGGAGCACGTCCCTTGACCACCGGCACCACCGCGCCCGACAGCTACTACCAGCGCATCGACGAGGACCACTACAAGCCCACCGCCCACGCGGGCGGCGCCTGGGACACCGCCGAGCAGCACTTCAGCCCGCTGGCCGGCCTCGTCGTCCACGCGGTCGACCGCCACCTCGCCGCGCGCCCGGACACCGGTCTGACGCTGTCCCGGATCAGCTACGACATCCTCGGGCGGCTCCCGCTGGACGAGTGCACGATCAGCGTGGAGAGCATCCGGCCCGGCCGCACGGTCGAACTGCTGGAGGCCGTCGTGGTGATCGGCGACCGCCCGGTGGTGCGGGCCCGCGCCTGGCTGCTCGCCGCCTCCGACACCGCCGCCGTCGCCGCCACCGCGCAGGAGCGGATGGCGCCGCCCGAGGAGTGCGAGCCCTGGGCGATGGACGGCGAGTGGGACGGCGGCTACGTCTCCTCCATCGAGGTCCGCCGGGGGCCGGAGCACCGGCCGGGCCGCGCCACCGCCTGGATCTCCAGCCCGGTGACCCTGGTCGCCGGCGAGCCGAGCAGCGCGCTCGCCTCCTACCTCGCCCTGGTGGACACCGCCAACGGCATCGCACCCCGCCAGCCGCACACCGACTGGATGTTCCCCAACGTGGACCTGACCGTCCACCTGCACCGCCACCCCGAGGGCCGCTGGACCGGCCTGGACACCACCGTCTCCTTCGGCCCCACCGGTCTCGGCCTCACCAGCAGCGTCCTGCACGACCGCCACGGCCCGGTCGGCTGCGCGCAGCAGAGCCTCACCGTCCGCCCGCAGCCGGGCGCCGCCGGGTAGCCGCCGGGCAGTGCCGGGTGGCGACCGGCCGGCCGCCGGGGGGCCGGGTGGCCGCCGGCCCGGGCGCCGGTGCTCCAGGGCGTCTCGACCGGCCGCCGACCCGGACTCCACCCGGACCGGTGATCGTGAGGGCGACGCTTCACCCCAGAAGGACGGAGCACCCTCGGATGACCACGAACCTCCAGCGCGTCGCCGTCGTGGGTGCCGGTGCCGCCGGCACCCTCACCGCGGCGCACCTCCTCCTCCGGGCGGCCGAGCAGGGCCTCGGGCTCGACGTCCACCTCGTCGACCCGTGCCCGGGCACCGGCCGGGGCACCGCGTACGCCACCTCGGCGGGGCACCACCTGCTCAACGTCCCGGCCGGCCGGATGAGCGCCTTCGCCGACGCGCCGGACCACTTCACCGCCTGGCTGGAGCGCCGCACCCCCGGCACCTTCGCCCCGGGCGACCACGTGCCGCGCGGGCTCTACGGCGCCTACCTGGACGACGTGCTCACCGCGGCCGCCGCCCGCCCCGGCCCGGCCCGGCTGTCCCGGGTCCGCGACCGGGTGGTCGCCGCGCGCCGGGTCGGCCCGGGGGTGTCGCTGTGCCTCGACGGCGGCGGGACGTTCCGGGCGGACGCGGCCGTGCTCGCGCTCGGAACCTTCCCGCCGGACCAGTCCTGGGTGCCCGCCGCGCTGCGCCCCTCCGCGCGCTACGTCGCCGACCCGTGGACGCCCGGGGCGCTGGCCGCCCTGCCGGAGGAGGGCGACCTCCTGCTCGTCGGCACCGGGTTGACGATGATCGACGTCGCGCTCGCCGTGCACCACCCCGGGCGGCGCGTCCACGCGGTGTCCCGGCACGGGCTGCTCCCGCGCGCCCACGCCGCCTCCGCGCTGCCGGCCGTCCCCCCGCCGGCCGTGGACCCGGCGCAGGGCCTGACCAGGGTCCGCCGCACCCTGCTCGCCCACGTCTCGGCCTGTCGCCGCACGCACGGCGACTGGCGGGTGGGCGTGGACAGCCTGCGGCCGGTCACCGCCACCGTGTGGCAGGGCCTCACGCCCGCCGAACGGGCCCGGTTCCTCGCCACCGACCAGCGGCTCTGGGACGTCCACCGGCACCGCGCCCCGGTCACCACCGCCCGGGCCTTCGCCGAGGCCGTCATCGCGGGCCGGATCGAGGTGGGCCCGGGCGAGATCGCGGACGCCGAGGTCACCGCGGACGCCGTCCGGGTGCGCCTGCGGGACGGCCGGACGTTGGACGTCGCGGCGGTGGTCAACTGCACCGGCCCGCAGGCCGAGATCCGCCGGGTCGGCGATCCGCTCGTGGCGGACCTGCTGGCGGCCGGACTGGCCGACCCGGACGACGTCGGGCTGGGGTTCCGCACCACCGCGCAAGGCCGGCTGCGGCCGGCCACCGGTGCCGACCCCGCCCCGCTGTGGACGCTCGGCGCGCTGCGCCGGGGCAGCCTGCTGGAGAGCACGGCCATTCCCGAGATCCGCGCCCAGGCTCAGGCGGTGGCCGCCTCCGTCACGGCCGTCCTGGACGCCGCGCACCGGGCGGGCACCCGGCACGACACGCCGCGGGCCGCCACCGCCGAACGCCCGCACCTGGCGTACGCGGAGCGCTGAGGCGGCGCCCCGGAGCAGGAGCGGCGGGCGCGGGTGCGCGTCCGCCGGGCACACCACCGAACGAGGAGAACCGATGACCGAGCGGACCGAACAGGTCGCGACGGCTGGTACGACCGCGCCGGCCGGGAAGGCCGTGATCAACCGTGAGGAGTTCCTGCCCTTCCCGCCCGCGCGGGTGTGGGAGGCCCTCACCGTCCCGGAGCAGCTGGCCCGCTGGTGGGTCCCCGGGAACGTGAAGCCCGAGGTGGGCCACCGGTTCACGCTGGACATGGGGCAGTTCGGCCACACCCCGTGCGAGGTGCTCGCCGTCGAGCCGGAGCGGCTGATCAGCTACACCTTCGCCGAGGGCGAGCTGGACACCACCGTCACCTGGCGGCTGGTGCCCGAGGAGGGCGGCACCCGGCTGCTGCTGGAGAACGCGGGCTTCGACCTGGAGACCCCGATCGGCCGGCAGGCCTACCAGGGCATGGGCGAGAAGGGCTGGCCCCGGGTGTTCGGCCGGCTCGCCCCGGCGCTCGCCGGGTGACCGACGGCGCGCTCGCCGGTTGACCGCGCCGGACGCCACGGCTCAGAACCAGGTGCCGCCGCTCGGGCCGCGGCTGCCGCCCCTCAGGCCCGGCCGAGCACCCGGTCGACGGCGATCTCGATGACCACCCGGTCCGGGTTCACCCGGGGCTCGCGGTAGCGCTCGGCGTAGCGCCGCTCGGCCTCGGCGACCTGCTCCGGCTCGTCCCGGACGACGGCCACGCCCTCCAGGGTGGACCAGCGCGCCCGGTCCACCTGGCAGAGGGCGACCCGCAGCCCGGCCGGCCCGGCCTCCGCCACGTTGCGCGCCTTGCGGCTGGTGCGGCTGGTGATCACCCGGGCCGTCGCGGTCTCCGGCTGGTACGTCACGCCGACCGGCACCACGTGCGGCGTGCCGTCCGGGCGGACGGTGGTCAGGGTGGCGATGTGCCGCTCCCGCCAGAAGGCGAGGAAGGCGTCGTCGAGGTCGCGCGGATCATGGGCCATGGGCGCGATCGTACGGTGCCCGGGCCGGTGCGGGGACACCGGCCCGGGCGCCCGGGCCGGTGTCCCCGCACCGGTGTCCCCGGGGCGCGGCCCGTCCGGCGGATCGTGCCGGACCGGTACCGCCCGGGGCTCAGTGCCCCCGGGCGACCCACTCCGGCAGGGCCGGCGCCTCGGCGCCGATCGTGGTCGGGTCGCCGTGGCCGGTGCGCACCACCGTCTCGGGCGGCAGCGACAGCAGCCGGTCCCGGATCGAGTCGATGATGGTCGGGAAGTGCGAGAACGACCGGCCGGTGGCGCCCGGGCCGCCCTGGAAGAGGGTGTCGCCGGTGAAGACCGTGCCCAGCGCGGGCGCGTACAGGCAGACCGCGCCCGGGGCGTGGCCCGGGGTGTGCAGCACCGTCAGCTCGATGCCGGCCACCTCGATCCGCTGCCCGTCGGCGAGTTCGCCGTCCGGCAGGCGCTCCGGGTGCGTGAGCTTCCACAGCGGCAGGTCGTCCGGGTGCAGCAGGATCGGCGCGCCGGTGCGGGCGGCGAGCTCCGGCGCCGCGTCGACGTGGTCGTTGTGCGCGTGGGTGGAGACGATCGCCAGCAGCCGGCGCCCGCCGAGCGCCGCCTCGATCGCGTCGGCGTCGTGCGCGGCGTCGATCACCACCGCCTGCTCGTCGTCGCCGACGATCCAGACGTTGTTCTCCACCTCCCAGCTGCCGCCGTCCAGGTCGAAGGTGCCGGCCGTCACCAGCCGGTCCACGCGGGCGGTCACAGGACCACCACCGAACGGAGCACGTCGCCCTGGTGCATGCGGTCGAAGGCCTGCTCCACCGCGTCGAGCCCGATGGTCTCGGTGACGAAGGCGTCGAGGTCCAGCCGGCCCTGGAGGTGCAGGTCGATCAGCATCGGGAAGTCCCGCGAGGGCAGGCAGTCGCCGTACCAGGAGGACTTCAGCGCGCCGCCGCGGCCGAACACGTCGAGCAGCGGCAGCTCCAGCGTCATCTCCGGCGTCGGCACGCCGACCAGGACGACGGTGCCGGCGAGGTCCCGGGCGTAGAAGGCCTGCCGGTAGGTCTCCGGGCGGCCGACCGCCTCCACCACCACGTCCGCGCCGTTGCCGCCGGTCAGCTCGCGGATCGCCTCGACCGGGTCGGTGGTGCGGGAGTTGACGGTGTGGGTGGCGCCGAGCCGGCGGGCGGTCTCCAGCTTGCGGTCGTCGATGTCCACCGCGATGATCCGGGCCGCGCCCGCCAGCCGCGAGCCCATCACGGCCGCGCCGCCGACGCCGCCGCAGCCGATCACCGCGACCGAGTCGCCGCGGCCCACGCCGCCGGTGTTGATCGCGGCGCCGATGCCCGCCATCACGCCGCAGCCCAGCAGGCCCGCGACGGCCGGCGAGACCGCCGGGTCCACCTTGGTGCACTGGCCGGCCGCGACGAGGGTCTTCTCGGCGAACGCGCCGATGCCCAGCGCCGGCGACAGCTCGGTGCCGTCCAGCAGGGTCATCCGCTGCTTCGCGTTGTGGGTGGCGAAGCAGTACTGCGGCCGGCCGCGCCGACAGGCCCGGCACTGGCCGCACACCGCACGCCAGTTGAGGACGACGAAGTCGCCCGGCGCGACCTCGGTGACGCCCTCGCCGACCGCCTCGACGACGCCCGCCGCCTCGTGGCCGAGCAGGAACGGGAACTCGTCGTTGATGCCGCCCTCCCGGTAGTGGAGGTCCGTGTGGCACACCCCGCAGGCCTGGACCCTGACCACCGCCTCACCGGGACCGGGGTCCGGGACCACGATCGTGGTCACCTCCACGGGCGCACCCTTCGCGCGCGCGATGACCGCCTTGACCTGTTGGGCCATTACCATCCACCTCCGTCGGCCGGTGCGGCTCTGCACCGGGCGTGACCTGCGACGAACGACTGCCCACGAAGCGTAGCGCCCGCCGCGCGGGACGCCTGCGGGACGGTCGGGTGAGCGGCCCGCCGCATATGACGGCGGGATATCCGCCGCGTGACCTGCGCAACCCCGGGCACGGCCCGGCGGACAGGGCGCGCGGGCGGCGCTGAGCGCCCGTCAGCGTGCCCCGAACTGCCCGGAAAGCATCGCCGTTGGCTGGAAGTGCCGCAGACGCACGCACCGCGGCCCACGTACGGTCGTAGCAGAAGCGGTCCACGCGACCACGCTCAGCACACCCGCCCCATCCGGCGGTGCGTCCCCGCGCGCCGCCCGCGCCGGCGCGTACCGACCGTACGCCGCCGCGCGATTCGCGCCATCCGGGACCGGCACCCGTTTCGTTCCGCCCCGACCGGTCCCCGTCCCTCCAGCCCCTCCTCCCGGTCGCCGCCCTGCCGGGCACCGCTTCGCCCGTTCCCCGTTCGTCCCGGTCCACCCTTCACTAGTCCCGCCGAACCACCGAACCACCGAACCGCCGTTTCCCGCCCCACCGCTCCCCGTTCGTCCCGGTCCACCATCGCACCCGGCCCGAGCCGAGCCGCACGCCGGCCCGTCCCACCCGTCCCCGCACCATCCCGGTTCCACCCCCCGTCGGGTCGCCCCCTGCGGCCCACCGCCCTGGAGTCTGGAGTACGGATGTCCGCCGAGAACAGTGCGCCCGGTGCCGGAACCGGCACCGCCCCGCTCATCCCGATGCACTGCCTGCGCCACCTCGAGCCCGGTCCGCCGCGGCTCGCCGCGCTGCGCACCGGCACGCCCGTCTGGCTGGTCAGCCGGCACGCGGACGTGCGGCAGGTGCTGACCGACCCGCGCCTGGGCCGCGCCCCGCTCTACGCGCCGGACGCGCCGCCCATCACCAGCACGCCCAACATCCTCGACGACCCGAACAGCATGCTGAACATTGACGGCACCGAGCACCAGCGGCTGCGCCGCACCGTGCAGCGGGCGTTCACCCCGCGGGCCATCGCCCGCTGGCGGCCCTGGGTGGCCTCGGTGGTCGAGTCGCTGATCGACGAGCTGATCGACCACGGCTCCCCCGCCGACGTCGTCGCCTCCTACACCCGCCCGCTGCCGGTCGCGGTGATCAGCCGGCTGATGGGGCTGGACAACCTGGACAGCAAGAAGCTCGCGCACTGGAGCGACCACGCGCTCTCCGCCACCGCCTACAGCGCCGAGGCGATCGCCACCGCGATGACCGAGTTCGCCGGGTTCGGCGCGGCCGTGATCGCCGAACGCCGCGCCCACCCCGGCGACGACCTGGTCAGCAGCCTGCTCGCGGCCGCCGCCGAGGACGGCTCGATCGCCGAGGGGCAGCTGGTCACCCTGGTCATCGGCCTCGTCGTGGCCGGACACGAGACCACCATGACCAGCCTGGGCAACGCGCTCGTCTACCTGCTCGACGGCGACCGCGCGTCCTGGCAGCGGCTCGCCTCGGACGAGGCCAGCGCCGCCGCCGCGACCGAGCAGATCCTGCGCGCCGTCCCGCTCGGCGACACCGACCACATACCCGGTCTGCTGCGCCGCGCCGTCGAGGACGTCGAGATCGGCGGGGTGGTGATCCCGGCCGGCAGCGTCGTCGCCGCCGACACCGGCGCCGCCAACCAGGACCCGTCGGTCTTCACCGGGGACCTGCTCACCGAGCTGTTCTCCCCGCTGGCCGCCCCGATGCTGACCTTCGGCGCCGGGCCGCACCACTGCCTGGGCGCCTGGCTGGCCCGGATGGAGCTCGAACTCGCCCTGCACCGGCTGGCCCGGAGGCTGCCCGCACTGCACCTCACCGGGAGCGCCGACCGGATCGACTGGCGGCGCGGACTGCTCACCCGCAGCCCCGAGTCGCTCCAGGTCGCCTGGTGACCGCCGCCCGGCCGGAGGCGGACGCCGAGCCGGTCGTCGTCCGGGTCGACCGGGACCGCTGCATCGGCTCCGGGATGTGCGCCCTGAGCGCCCCCGGCTCGCTGGCCCTCGGCGACGACGGGCTGGCCGAGCCGGTGGCCGACTACGCCGACGGCGGTGCGGAGTTGACGGAGGCGCTGGCCGAGGCGGTCGACTTCTGCCCGGTCGAGGCGCTCACCCTCCACTCGGCCGACGGCGGCTACCGGATCGCCCCGGCCGATTGAGCCCCGGGGGGGGGGGGGGGGCCCCCCGCCGCGGGCGGCGCCCCGCCCCCCCCCCCCCCCCCCCCCGCCCCCGCCCCCCCCCCCCCCCCCCCCCCCCCCCCCCCCCCGCGCGCCGCCGCCGGGGGCGTCCTAGGCCGTGCCCGAGGAGCCGTGGCGGGCCCTCGGCCGGGCCGTGGCGCGGATCGTGGGGTGGGGGGTGGTGCGCATACGGGTCCTCCCGGGCCGTCGGGGCGCGCCGCGCGCCCCGACCCGCTCAACGGGCCCCCCGCCGGGGGCGG